>NZ_JAVDDV010000049.1 GCF_030848565.1 Natronolimnohabitans sp. A-GB9 | reverse complement strand
CATCTGATTCAGGGTTTTCCATTCAAAATGTTGTTTGTACAGGTGAACTAAACACTGAACAAAACCTCAATGCAGTAGCTATCCAGTTAGGATTGGATCGAATAGAATACGAACCAGAACAGTTCCCCGGACTTATTTACCGACCCCAAAACCATGATTGTGTACTCTTGGTTTTTGGAAGTGGAAAAGTAGTGATCACAGGCTGTAGTGATTACAATACTGCTTCTGCTGCTTTTGACCATCTAGAGGAAAATCTAATTCAATAGAATTTACAAATAGTGAATAAAGAAGTGTGATCTCTGAGACTATCGATTAGAGCAAGGGATTGGTGTTGCCAATAATTATATACATGTCCTAGCCTTTGAATAAGTATAATGTCAACAAAAAGCGATAGTTCTGAACTCCATTCTTATGTAGTGTCAGTAGATACTGGGTTCGCCCCAAACGTTACAAATGGAGTTTGTACCTTAGCAACCTGTAAACAAGTGATCCGTGAAGAAGCAAAGGAAGGTGACTGGGTACTTGGCACGAATCCAAAGGAGGCTGGCGAAGAACGTATTACGTACTTCATGGAGGTAGGAGAGAAGTTAACATACGATCAATACTATAACTGTGGCCGTTTCGATTTCAAGAAACCAGAGAATGATCCAATTGGAGATAACATATATTATCGTAACAAAAAAGGTGATTTAGTTCAGGTCGAGAATCCGCCAGCCCACGATAATGACGAATGTCGTGAAAAAGACCTAAAATCAAATAGTGTACTTGTAGCAGACCGCTTCTGGTACTTTGGAGATCAAGGCCCAGAACTTCCAGCAAATCTCCGTGAGAAGGTTATCAAGGGGTATAAGAGTTCAAGTCGACCTGGTCGGAAAAAGCCGACCAAATACCTAGACGACCTTCTACAATGGATCACTGACGAGTACGATCCCGGTATCTATGGTGAACCACGAAATGGATTTACGAGTTCCTGCACTTGCGAAAGCGATACTTCTAACGACGAAATTTGCTGACCCTCTAAACGAACCAGACCGGCGTCTTCTACGAAAGACCCGAAGCAAAAGCCTACAGAAACACTACTCTATATCAGCAAAGGGTCCTCGCTTGTAAGCCACTTCTCGCAGTTCGTTGAGCGTTTCGGAATCAAGATGGTGTAACCGACCATCAAAAAACGTTAATTCACCAACATCGCATCCTCCTTTGTAGAGAATCACGGAACTTCTCACACCAAGTTCTCCAGTAGGATAGTAGAGAACCCCGATATGGATATAGTCACCTAGCCACTCGGGAGCCACACACTGTGTCACAGGTTGATTCTCTTTTGTAGAAGTGGGCATTTTCACTCCAGACGAGAAGTCACCTACTCCACCAATATGTTCCTCGACTATCTCCACAGCCTCTTGCCATGCATTTGCTGCCGGGATCGAAGCGTCATCCCATCTCGTATCATCATCAATATCGTTGGGTGATACTTCTGGGACATCGACTTCGGATAATTCTTCCAGCGTAGTAACGAGATCGTCAACACGCTGTCGGTACTCTTCTTTCATCGCTTCTTGTTCTTGGCTCATCGCATCTCAGCGGTATCCAAGAGATAAATAAAAAGGGTAGCCTGATGCAGCACTTTCTTCAATATTTACTGTGAAGAATATGAGTGGAGATGGTTTTGTTACTCACTGATCAACTTAGGGGGGTGGAAACGCTGTCTTCGCAGAGTTCAAGAGACATCACGTAGGTTTCTCACGTAATGCAACGGTTTGGTATAGGTGACGAAGTGAGAATTGACATCCCTGACGAGACGGACCCAGATTTCGATGAGTTCCATGGCCAACACGGCAAAATTGTGGATGTGTTATCGGATGATGCTGGGGCCGTAACTGGAGATGAGCGAAATGATGTTTTGTATCGTGTTGAGTTCAGAGATGGATCGACTATGGACTTCCGCTGGCGGGACCTTCGGCCATCTTGCCAGTGATCTACATAGAAATCCACTGTTTTATCGGAGGTGTTCAAGAATCTGAAGGAACCTGAAAGCAGGTTCACCGTAGTCTTTCCTTTCATTCGCAGCAAGTTCACGGAGTTCTTCGACTCGTGCTGTGTAATCTTCGTTGATCACCATCTCGATCTCGTGGTTGTATTCGTTCTCAAAATCGTTGGTGAGTTGATCGAGACCGTCAGTAACGTACCCTCGCGGAACAACCGGAGACCAGAGCTGGAAAACGTAGCGGTCAGCATCATCAAAGACATCCGTCACATACCTGTGGTCGGAAGTAAATTTCTTCCAGAGTTTTTCGAGAGTGTATTGGTAGTCACTATTCCCAAATTCCTCCCAGCGGTCAGTAGTTGGTTTGCCGGGGTAGAGGGTTCCGTGGAGATGAGTGATGACTTCGCACGTATAGATGACCTGCTCGCCATTTGTGGAATTTATACCAATAACATCGATCTCAGTTTGTTCACCGTCTGTTTTGGATCGCTGATTGTAACTGACGATCTCACAGTCGGTGATGAGTTTGTGATATGCTCCAACGATATGCTCACCGAGTTGGGTTTCAGAAACCATCTCTCTATTAACAGAAAGCACTAATCATTCTTATTTCTGTACCAATAATGAAGCCGAAGAGGCCGACAGACCGGCTTTTCAATGCCTCTCATGAGACCGCCAGAACATATCTAACGAATCGAAAAGCGACTGTGGCGAAATTATCGTCGCCTCCTCCTGCTCACGTTCAGAGAGATATTCATACGCGGAAGAACGGGTCCCTCCAGAGTATCGACCATCGGCTAAAATTCGTGTACCAACATCATCAGGCCCTCTGATCACACGGCCAAGTGCCTGTCTTGTTTGACGGACTGCTGGAACTAAGAGTCCATACTCGAACCCATTGTCATTGAAAGCGTGGTCATACGCCCGTCGTACTGCTCGTGTCCTTAGACCTCCTCTGATAGGTATTCCACAAACAAGGACCGTATTCAATTTCTCACCATCATAATCTACTCCCTCGATGAGCGTCCCATGAGAGCTTGTCACAAGGACTTTGCTTCCACCACGGAAAAAGGACTGTTTGAGTTCCTCTGTTTCTTTGTTTGTTGAGGATTGGTCCAGCAATACGTCCTTTGTAACGAGAGAAGACTCGTTGAGGAGGGTACTCGCCCACTCTGCTTCATCGTAATTCGGCATCACGATGAGTATATTTCCGTGAGTCCTTGCAACGACCTCGATAATATCAGCAAACTCCTCCCGTGTGCTGGTCATCTTAGAACGATCCTGTGTCATGTTGCCCCGACTGCTCTGGACGAACCAATCCGAATCAACAATGAACGTAGCGCGGTTTTCGGATGGGTATCCGGGGTCCGTATATCGGGCCTCAACGATGGGACGATCTCCCTCTAAATCGTCTAATCCAGTCACTTCACGAAAGACATCCATCGGTTCGAGAGTAGCACTCATCACAATTCCTCCCCCAAAATCTGCGAGTTCATTGTGAATACGCTTTTCAGGAACGCAGTTAGCTACGTTGAGAGTTACCCGGTACGCTGCCTGCCATGCCGACTTTTCGTTAGGAGACCACTTTTCTATAGCCTGTTCGCTTCGCAGGTCCCAATCCCAATTCAGTTCACCGATTCGGATATGACGAATTGAATCCAATTCGTGCCACCCATCCATGAATCGCCCAAGCGTACTAAGTTCAGGAGAGTCAGTATAGTGCCCATCTTCTTCTACCCATTGTTGATACCGTTCGATGGTTGCACGACCAAACGGGGTGGATAAGATGTCTCCATCAGCGGTTGCCTGTGAACTAGCGGTGTCGAAGGGGTCTGTGATCGAGCTTCCTTCACTGGAATCAACTTGATTAGCATAGGTGTCAATCGCTTTTCTCATCGCTTCTGCGACCTGAACAAGGCAAGAAAAGGGATCGAGGTCGTCCTCTGCTCTTTCCAGTTTTTCAATTCTTTGGGTAATGAAATCTGCTTGCTCAA
>NZ_JAVDDV010000048.1 GCF_030848565.1 Natronolimnohabitans sp. A-GB9 | reverse complement strand
TCATTTCCTCAGAACTGGTGGAAGAGAGCTTTAGCGGCCCGAAATCAGGAGATAAGCGGACGCGGAGCGGGCGGGTAAGCACCAACTTCTTTGATAAATGGACATGTGATTTAGCGACTTCTTTAGGAGGTGTTGCAGCGTGAGCTCCGCCACTGACGGGTTCGGTCCGTTCTGCGGCACTCTGGGGTGTCGATCAGACGCCGACGTCGTCATCCGCCATTCCGAGCATGGCGACGTGTACGCCTGTGACGACTGTGCGGAGGGTCACGAGGTGGTTCGCGATGTCTGAGGAGCTGGATGTCCGCCCCGAGGACGCCCTCCAGGTCGCCCAGCGGGCACTACAGAAGTGCAACGAACTCGAGGATCGAACTGCCGACCTCGAGGAACGGATCGATGAATGTGAGGGTGGAGATGACACCACAGCCGACGAAACCGTGGACTACGATGATCGCGACGCGGCCGTGATCGAGCACCTCGAGTCAGGTGAGACAGTCAAGATCTCACGACTCCGCAAACTCTACCGTCGCCACACAGACATTCGAGACGACGGCACACTCAAGGAACGCGTCCAAGGGCTCGTCGCAGGCCCGGATTTCCGGATCGGTCGCGTTGGAGAGATCATCTACGATCCTGACGGAGGTGAGCAGCGATGACGGACGACTACGCTGACGCCCGTCACGCCGACCAATCGCTTGACGAGGATGCTGCCCAGGAAATCGCGTTCCGGAAGCTCATCTACGGCCTCGCCGGCGACGAGATCGACCCGACCGAGTGCGGCCCCGTCGAGGCGGCACAGCGTAGCGTCGACCGCGTCGAACGTCTCGAGGAAGAGAACGAACAGCTCCGCCAGCGCGTCGTCGAACTCCGCGATCAGGTCGAGAAGATGAACCGGGCAGCGGAGTTCTACCAGGACGTCGCTCGGAAGAGCGCAGCGAAGCGAGACCGGCAGGCAGCGATCGTCCTCAAGCACGCAGCGAACGTCACTGCCAGCGGCGCCGGTCGACAGGAGTACGACGGCAGCCGAATTCAGGACGTACTCGAGGCAGCTAACGAAACGATCCATCGGACAAACACCTACGCAGTGATGGAGAAGGCGGAAGAGTTGGTCGACAATCGCGATCTCTGTCGCTTCCAGAAGGAACCGCGATCGAGTTCGAAGAACACGCGGCTGATCGTCAAGTCCCCGACTGACCTCCCGGAGACTCTGGCTGGCGTCCGGATCCACGAGGGGGTGTTGTCCGAGTGAACACCTGTTGCGGAGGTGTTGCGGTTACACAACACCTCATGAGGGGGGTGCCGCCTCCAGGACCGTTCTGAGAACAAGGACGGTTGAACTGGGAGAAAATCTCGAAGGATAAAACAAGTAAGCAAGGAATGATTAGCTGTAAGTCCGCTCGCACATCGCTCGCATCGCTCGCATTCGAACGCCGCAACACCTCTCATTCGGTGTTGTATAGACTACACACCCCCTGCACAAGCGGTCAACGGAGGAGGATCGCGTAATGTCGGCCGCGAAACCCGCTGGAACGGCAGAACTCGTGGACGAGTTCCAGGAGTTCTTCCGCAACTACTACGACGAGGAGATCAGGGAACTCGCTCAACACTATCCGAACGAGCAGCGGTCCCTTGAGGTCGACTGGGAGGACATCTTCCGGTACGATCCCGACCTCGCGGACGACTACCTCAATCAGCCGGACCAGCTCCAGCGGTACGCTGAAGAGGCGCTCCGGCTGTACGACCTCCCGATTGATGTCAGCCTCGGGAACGCGCACGTCCGCGTGTACAATCTGAACGCGGAGGATTCGTTCTACCCGGGCTGGTTCTCGCCGACGGACCGTCACGACAACACGCCGTACCTTACACTCGAGGGGCAGATCGAGAAGGCAACCGATGTCGATCCGAAGGTCGAAGAAGCTGCCTTCGAGTGTCAGCTCTGCGGGTCGATCACGCGGGTTCCTCAGTCCAACACCGGTGACGACTTCCAGGAGCCCCACGAGTGCCAGGGCTGTGAACGGCAGGGACCGTTCCAGATCAACTTCGACCAGTCCGAGTTCGTTGACGCCCAACTGCTCCGGCTTGCCGAACCGCCGGAAGTCGTCGCCGGCGGCGATGGAACGAAGATGGACGTCACGCTTGAGGACGACCTCACCGACGTTGTCGAGCCTGGCGATCGCGTCGATGTCACTGGCCGCCTCCGACTCAAGCAGGACGGATCGAACAACAACAAGAGCGCTCGGTTCAAGCCCTACCTCGAGGGGCACCACATCGAAGTCTCGGATACGGACTTCGAGGATCTCCAGATCTCGGAGGAAGACAAGCGGAAGATCGAGGCGATCGCGAACGGCGAGTACGGGCCGCTGTTTGAGGTCGTCACCGGCAGCATCGCGCCGGACCTCACTGGCGAGAAGTACGTGACGATCAAGGAGTGCATCTTCCTGATGCTGATCGGCGGTGCGACCGTTGAACTCGAGAACGGGCGGGAGGTTCGCGGAGTCTTCCACATGCTGCTGATCGGTGACGCGTCAACCGGGAAGTCGACGCTGCTGCGCGAGGCGAAGGCGATTGCGCCGCGGTCAGTCTTCGCGAACGGCAAGGGCGCGACTGAAGCCGGGATGACCGCCACCGCAAAACAGGATGACTGGGCTGACGGCGAGTGGACGCTCGACGCCGGTGCGTTAGTCCAGGCGAATAACGGGCTCGCGTGCGTCGACGAGATCGACAAGGTTCGCGAAGATGTCCAGGACTCGATGCACGGCGCGATGGCGGACATGAAGGTCGACATCAACAAGGGCGGGATCAACACGACCCTCCCCGCGGAGACGTCGGTGTTCGCTGGCGGGAACCCGAAACACTCGCGCTGGGATGACTACGTCGCCGACAGCGAGCAGATCGAACTGAGCGAGACGCTCCTCTCACGGTTCGCCCTGATCTGGAAGTTGCAGGACATTCCAGATAAAGAGACGGATCGAGAGAAGGCAGAACACGTTCTCGATACGAAAGAGGCGGCAAAAGCGAAACGGGCTGGCGAAGCGACCGATGTCGATGACGACGATCGCATCATCGATCACGACCTCCTGCGGAAGTACGTCGCCTACGCGCGGCAACTTCCCGATCCGAGGTTCCGTGATAAAGAGATGCGGAATAAGCTTCGCGACGCGTACGTTCGAATGCGCGGTACCCACGGCTACGACGAAGACGCGCCGGTCCCGATCACGCTGCGGAAGCTCCAGGACATGCACCGGCTGGCCGAGGCGAGTGCTCGAGCTCGACTCTCGGAATGGATCGAAGAGGAGGACATCAAGCGGGCGAAGCGGTTGGTCGGAGAATCCCTCCAGGACTACGGGATGAACGAGGACGGAGAGTTCGACGCCGACATCGTCGAGGCAAACACGTCGAAACCTCAGCGCGACCGGATCAAGAACGTCGAAGCCGTCATCAAGGAGCTACAGAAGGGCAGATCCGGCGGAGTTCCCTACGAGGAGATCTTCGAGAAACTCGAAGAGACGGGGATCTCGAGGGATAAGGCCGAACACGAGATCGAGAAACTCAAGCAGAAGGGGAAGGCGTACGAGCCGACCTCGGGCAAGGAGGTGCGGCTAACGTAACCATGTCCAAAGCCGAAGCCTCCTCGAAGGAGATCTACGACTCGGTCGTCAGCTACGTCGAGCACAACACGGGTGGCGTCCAACCGCCGCTGATCCGCGAAGCGCCGGTAGTCTGTAGCGTCTCGTGGAGCTACCCCGATGAGCATCCCTCGCGAGTCCGGTCAGCGATCGCAGCGGCGACCTCGCGTGGAGATCTCTTCCGCTACGTCGACAACTCGGATGAGCAGGAGCGGCCCTATCTCGGGATCGACAACGCTGACTCACTCGAGCGCAAGATCCGAGAGTACCACGAGCGCTCGAATCGAACGACCTGCAACGGGGCAATCTGCCTGCAGATCGCGAACCGTCGTGTGGAGCACCTCCGGGATGACCAGTCATGACGAAGTACGACCCTGACATATCCCACTTGGACGAGGACGATGCCGACCAGGACGACGTCGAGGCCGACCCACGCCCTCGCGTCGAAACGAATACGCACTCGATCGTCATCGATCGTTTCGTCGATGACCGCTACATCGACCGTTATCAGTGGCAGTTCGCGATCGAGGACCGAACCGTCGTCGGCTGGACGCGGTCAGATATCGAACACACCGGCACTAGGGACTACTGCGACGAGCTGACGCTCGAGGATATGCCGACCGACGTCCGAGTCCGCTTAGAGCGCGAGCTCGGGGTCGACGACCTGGATGATCACGTTGATCTCCCGGAGCACCTCCGCGCGGATCCTGACGATCTCGAAAGGGGCGAACACCGGGACGTCGAGTGTGTCCACTGCGGGGCAACCGTTCTGATCGACGCGATCGTCGAGCACCATACGACCGAACACCCGGATCGGCGCTACGATCCACTCTGGTACGACGGGGGGACCCCTGATGTCGAGTGAAACTGACGTCACCGTCGGCTCGATCGTCGAGGACCGCGACGGGACCTCATCGCGCGGAGTCGTGGTCAACTATCCGCCGATCCCTGCTCACGACTGGCAGGTCCATGGCCGCGGCACGCTCGCAGAAGACAATCCTGATTACCCAGAGGATGATCGTACGGCTGTCGTCCTCTTTGAAAACACACTCGAGGAGCACTATCCTGAGTACACCGGCTACGAGGGGATCCCGATGGCCCAGATCAACGCCGACGGCGTCCCCTATTACGCCTTCCCGGAGAGCCGCCTCGAGCCCGTCGGCGAACTCGAGCAACCCGTTGTCCCACTCGCGGACATCGACCCGTCACCCTTCCATGCTCGCAACTTCTCCGCAGCGGAGAACCGCCAGTACATCGCGTCGATCCGCGATCGCGGTCGCCCGGATCCACTGCCGACCGTCCGTCCGGTCGCTGACGGCTACGAGATCTGCAACGGCCATAAGCGACTCTGGGCCAGCTACGTCGCCGGCCTCGAGGAAGTCCCCGTCACAGTCCTTCCGCTAGATGACTTCCGGGCCGCAAAGTACTGGGCAAAACACCATCTCTCTGGATACACTTATCGAGAACAACAGGTCGCACTCGCACGGCTTCGCGATCGATTCAACGAGACGCAGGTTGAGCAGATCACCGGAGACTGGCACCCAGACACTGATGCTGACACTACACCCACGGCTTTCACGGACGGTGGTCACGATGAGTGAAACGCAACGAGAAGACTCGAGCGACCAGACAACACTCGCACAGTCAGCGATCCGGGCAGCAAAGATACACGCGAATCGTAACGACCGCCACTATGCAACCCGAAGCGAAGTACTCCGAACACTCGCTCACGAGTGCACATCGCTTAATGATGCCTCTCGAGCGATTACGATGGCCTGTGCTGATGGTGATCTGATGCGCCATCCGGGCAACTCGGATCGACTCATCGCCATCGACGCTATCGACGACCTCGACGTCTTAGAATTGCTTACAGAACGCCTCGAGCGCGTAGATAGATCGAACGAGATACTCCTCGCGTCGGTTGCTGATCGTCGACAGCGTCTTCGAAACGGTGGGGATTCGTAATGTCTGAGGACAGCACTGAACTGCTCGACTGTCCGGAGGATTTCTGTATCAAAATGAGTCAACGAAAGGAGTTGGTTGAACACCTCCAACGAGATCACGGATATTCTAAGGACGAGGCTGAGAAGCGCGTCAAAGAAGCGCGTCCAGTAGAGGTTGAAGATGGCGAGATAGCAGAGCGTGTTACTGGCCGAATTCGGTCGGTTCTCAGCCATCTTTCCGATCCGAACCCGCTTGACCATCCTGACGATCGGAGCGAGTCGAGTTCGGCCGGAGCAGTGTCGGACAGCCCGTCGTCGAGGATGCACGTCGCGGCATATTTCGACAGGGCGATACGCGCTCATGCGCTCCATGAGGGACACTCACTCTATACGGAGACTGATGGTGATGAGTAACGCTGACCTGACCCTCGAGGCGGTTGAAGATCTCACCCCCAGCGCGAAGTTGGTGTACAAGGTGCTCGAGCACGCCGATGATCCGCTTGACCAGGCGGAGATCGCGGACCGAACCATGCTCCCACGACGAACAGTACGGGGTGCACTGGCTGATCTGGAAGACGTCGGCGCGGTCTCCTCCAAAACCTGTCTCCTAGACGCGCGTAAGAACATTTACTCTCTTGATAAGTGACCTATTAGGTCGCTATACAGTCCCTTATCTAGGATAAGTAGTCTA
>NZ_JAVDDV010000047.1 GCF_030848565.1 Natronolimnohabitans sp. A-GB9 | reverse complement strand
TTCGCTTGATGCGATCCTCGAGCGTGGTGCTGACGACGTCCTGTTTTCGATCCCCGACAACGAGATTGGCCCGATTCCCGACGCCATACACGACTGGCTCGAGCCGATCGCCGCCGAGACAATTGTCGACACGCACGCGGCCAAAACCGTCGTCTCGAGAAGTGATGTGCGGAGGTGACACTGCCGGTGATCTCATTATCGCCTCCACCGCCACCACCGAAGACTCGGCCCCACCACGCTGAGCGTAGCAACCCCGGAAAACTAACCACCGACGACTACCGCACATGAGTTACGATATTCCTCCGGATTACGACGAGGTTAGAGAGATGGATTACACCGAGCCGCCCCACACGGAGTGGGGTGAGTTCGCGATCCTGAGTGCCGCGGAAGACCCATTCGACTACGAGAACATTCACGGCGCTGTCAAGGATATCGAGAACTGGACGACGCTTCAAGAGCAGATTATCGTCCCGTTCGAGACCTACGACGACTTTCCCGCCGAGGGCCCGTTTGACGGCGCTCGAGCGGAGGCGAAGGACATGAATGTCGTCTTCCAATGGGACGGCGATTCAGAGGACTGGAAACCGCTGAATACTGGAACACCTGATGCCCCGATCCCGGGCACCAGCCACTATGAAGGGATCAACGCAGGCCGTGTTGATATCGAACAGCGAAACCTAGATGTTCTAATCGACGATCTGGGAGAAGACGACCATGGCCATATTTTTCGTCACGACGGATCTGGTGTCGTCGATCTCGTCGATGGCACATCTACAATGGCTCGTGGGCCGTATGTTTATGACCACAATGATGAGGCTTTCCTCCGATTACAGACAGAGGCATCGGAGATAGAAGGCTACTCACCTGACGACTTCGTCAAGTCTCACGGCGATACTCTCACTGGCGGGCTAACCATCACTGTTGATGGTGGTGTCTCGTTGCTTCAACTCCTTTCTGAGGATGCTTTGTCGGAGCTGTTCCTGGGCGGAGATGAGGAAAACGGTGTATCACTCACCGTTACCGATGGGAAGCTAAATATTGGAACCGTCAAAGACGGTGAGTTCGAATCAGCCCTTTCGGTAGACGAAGACGGTGTCCAAACCGACAAAGCAGTCGACTTCGGTGGGAGCGAGAATACGGGCTGGCCGCTCTTTCAGGAGGACAGCGAAGCACCCGACAATTCGCTGTACATCCACCAGGATGAGGGGCTGACTTTCAAACACGATTCGGATAACATTGTCAGGCTGGAATAATGAGATACGCGCAAGTTCGGCAGGCACAATCTGAATGGGACGATGTTATTGGATATGACGCTAACTGCGCAGTCCATGAGGATTTAGCCGCTAATCTCGGCCTCGAGGTCGGTGATCTAATCCGCGTCAAAGCAGAAGAAACGGGAGTCACACGCCCTTACCGAGCCCAACGACTTCATACGGAGTATGGAAATGACTCTGTTCGGATGGGTGGACCTGCACGTGATCGACTGTATCCTGACGAAGAAGACGGGGCTCCAGATGACTTCTCCTGCGAAGTCATGCGCCACGAGGATCAGCATGTGATCGACATGGCGACCGTGGATCAAGCCTATGCTGACTGGGACGACCTGATCTCCCACAGCGGTCGTCAAGTTGCCGACGAGCGTATCTCCGTCTGGGACGGGCTTCTTGACAACTTAGACCTCGAGATTGGCGATAACATCATGCTCCGTAATCCGGACATCCCTAACCAGTCCGCACCCTATACCATACTCCAAACACACGAAGACGAAGATGCTCATTCGATCCGAATGGGCTGGGGCGGACGGAACCGCCTCCACAAAGACAAGAGTGACGAGGAAGTTAACACACCAGATAGGTTTGCTGTCGAGATCACCCAATTCGCTCCAAACCACCGTATCGCTGACTCAGAGAGTGGGAACGAACTCGACACATCCTTTACAGAGGTTGAGCATCACTCAGAGAACGATATTATCGTCACTGCCCCACACGGTGGTTGGATCGAACCAGGGACAAGCGAACAGACGAGGATTCTGTATAACCTACTTGATGACTGTTCGCTATGGAACTTTGAAGGGAACAACGATGGCGGTGGCTCGTTTGACCGGTGGCATATCACATCTGTCGATGTCCAAGGAGAGTGCTTCCCAGGATTCGGTATGGTAGAAGATCACGACTGGGACTGGGCTATCTCTATACATGGCTTCTCATATGACACGTTCCTTGTTGGTGGTCTCGCGCCGATGGGGCTTCGAGAAGAAATCGTCTCAGAAGTGGAAGATGTGATTGATGCTCAGGGGGACGACATTGAGGTAACTGCCCCTTCAGAAGATGAGTGGGAATTGTTCAACGCTCACTCTGAGGACAACTATATCAACCGGATGACTGAGAACGGACAAAGTGGGATCCAGATCGAACAACCCTGGGAGACCAGGCAGGACGAGTACGTTGAAGAAATTCCCAAGGCAATTGCCCGCGGGTTGACCAGTTATCTGGACTCTGAGTAGCGATATCCATCGCTCCACACTGCATAGCTCACTGAAAGTAGTCAGGATTTCTGATACTTTCATCGTTCGCAGTAGCAGTCTTTCAGTATTTCAACTCAAAGCATGGTAGAGACGTACGACACGCCCGGCGAGTACCAACTCGAGGCGCCCGACAACGCCGTCTACGCCCATATCGAAGCGTGGGGTGGTGACGGTGCCGGCGGTTACGATGACAGCTTCAGTTCGGATGGCGGGGACGCCGGATACATCGACGCACTGGTCCCAGTCGACCCCGGCGAGCACATCAACGTGACCGTCGCTGGCGGTGCCGATGGGACGAGTGGAGGTTATAACGGCGGCGGTGACGGGTCATCCGCCGACGATTCAATGAGTGGCGGTGGTGGTGGAGCATCGGACATCCGCATCGGTGGCGAGACGCTCGAGGATCGCGTCCTCGTTGCTGCCGGTGGAGCAGGCGGCGCCGGTGGCGGAAGGGATGGCGGAGATGGGGGTGCTGAGGTCGGTGAGACGGGTAGGCACTCACTGTCATGGGACGTCGGTGGTGAGGGAGGGTCTCAGACAAGCGGCGGCGCCCCTGGCGAAGGTGGCGACAACCCCGGAGAGTTCGGGGTCGGTGGTGACGGTGACAGCGCCTCCTTCGATGACGGCGCCAGCAGTGCCGGCGCTGGGGGTGGCGGCTGGTACGGCGGTGGCGGTGGTGGTATTGTCGATGGTGTTAACGGCGGCGGTGGCGGGGGGTCTAACTACCTCCTGGACGCTGGAGACGCCCTCGCCAACGAACGCGGGGAATCTGCCGACAATGACGGCGACGGGACAGTTTCCGTCGAGTTCGTCACGAGCGACCCGCCAGCGGACCTCGGGGTCACCGACTGGACCGACGACACGGTCACCCTCTCGTGGGATGACAGCGACGTCGACGATCACGAAGCGATCCGCATCTACCGATCCGAGACATCGCCGGTCCCGATCGACGACGAACACCTCGTCAAAACAGTCGACGCCTCCGAGACGACAGCCGTCGACGACACCGTTGACGACTACACCGAGTACCACTACGTCGTCACGGCCGTCGTCGAGGTCGGCGAGACAGATCCATCCAACGAGGCGTCAGTACTGACCGATGTCCACCCGCCAACGTTTGAGTCACTCGAGGCACAGTCGAACGACGATCTCGTCGCCGAGTGGGCCGTCGAAAGCGACGCCGGCGACGAACACAAACTTGAGGTCTCTCTGGACGGCGAGTCATGGGACGTGGTCGCCACTGTCGACGGCTCTGCCAAGACAGCGTCATGGGACGGCGCACTCGACGGCCGAGTGTACACCGGCCGGATCCGCGTCATCGCGAACAGTGGGGCGGAAACGCGCGAAGCTACCAGCGACACGCTGTATACGACGACCGATCTCCCCAATCCCGAGAGCTACGATCTCGATGCGACTGACCTAAACCAACTGACGGTCGTTAACCTCGAGCCGAGAATCGACAACGGCGAGTATCGAGTTCGGTGGACCCGTACGGCAACTGATGAGGACTGGAATGAGGCGACCTACGCCTATGACGACGAGATCATCATCACTGGACTTCTTAACGGCGAAGAGTACGATGTCGAGGTTCGCCCAGAGACAGAGGACGTTATCGGCGACTGGCTGGATGAGACTGTGGTCTCGCTGCTCGAGCCGAACATCAACCTCGGCGTCACTTCAACTGAGCCGACAACCGTCGAGATCGACTGGACGACCATCTCGAATTTCGACGGTGTCCAGGAAATCTGGCGAGCACGCAACGACTACGATTACGACGATCCGAAAGGCGAGTTAATCGCCACGCTCGAGGCCGACACCGAGTCGTTCACCGACGACGTCCAGCCTGATCGCGACTATCACTATACGACCCGTGCTCAAACGGCATACACTCATGCCGATGCCGACGTCGAGACGACGACCGACAGCGCCGGCCTCGAGCAGTCTCCTGTCCCTCCACGCGGGTGGTACGCTGAAGTAATCCACCCCAACGGACAGACACTCATGCCGCAGATTCTCAGTGAGGCGGGCCGAAATCCTACGATCAACGGCTATCCCCGCGTCGAGATCCCGACGCCATACGACGATAGTTGGCACTCCGACGCGCTCAACGACGCCGATATGCGCGTCTGGCATGACGGCGATCGCCAACCTATCGAGCGCCTCGAACATCGCTCGCTCGAGGAAGGGGGAAGCGACAAACAAACCGTCCTCGAAGGGAAGGGCGGCACGCAACTCGAGCATCGCGTCGTCGAGGACGTCGATCTCGAGCCGACACACGAGCTCGTCAAGCGGTTGCTCAACGAGTACACCGACTACGACTACGTCGTCGACGAACCGATCATCGACGAAGAGAGCGTGACGCTACAGACTGCCGACGAAGCCGTCGAACTCGAGATGGCTCTTGTCGAGGCAATCCTCGAGCAGATCACCAACGAGACGATCCCGCTCGAGATCACGGACGACGGACGGATCGTGCCGCTGCAAACCTGCCACGTGTTCGACCAGGACGACGGCGACTTCGACGAAGAGTACTCCGGTGGTCGGGCTGGGAATCCGTCAATGTGGGGCTCGGGGAGCTTCGATTACACGGTACCCGTCGAGCATATTGGGTACGCGATCCGCGAAGGAAAATACGACGAGACGGACGATATCGAGTACACATTCAACAGCAACGAGTTCCTTTCCTGGTCGCTGTCTGGCAGAGACTCGATCGAGTGGTATGAGGTGTCGGGCTGGCTCCAAAATCACTACAACGAGGATGTCGAGGGTTTTAATTGGACCATCACCGGCGACTCGGAGTATACCGCCGACATCATCGCTATTTTCGACGCGCGATATCACGACCCCAACAAGTGGGATAACGAGGTGCACGAGCCCGACGGGTACCTCGACGATCCGCCACTCTACCCCGAGCGCCTCGATCTCGACCTCGAGCCGATCGCGACGCCGCTCCCGATCTCGGATCTCACGCTCGAAGTGGAGATGGACGACGGCGAACCTGCCATTTCTCTTGGGCTCGGGATCGACGGCACCGACGAGTTCGACGAGGCAGCCGAGGTAACCACGCATACGATCGACTATGACGTGTTGTCGACGACGGCTCAACCCCGAATCAGTCTCGCCCATCGCAGAGGGCTCGAGCCCCGAGAGCAGACGCCGCGGCTCGGGTATGAGCCCCAGGGTCTCGACGCGCTATCTCTGGACGCGACACTCGACTCGACGCCGGTCGTGACTAACCGGTCGTTCGATGGCAAACTGATCGACGTCCTGCGCAAGCTCGCCGACATCGGTAACTTCGTCTTCGAAGTCCGGACCGACGACAACGACGATCTCGTCGTGCACTGGACCCAACTCGAGCAGCGGGCGACCGACGCCGATCCGGACCTCGCAAGCTACAGCGTCGATAAGCAGACTGAGGACGTCGTCGAACGGGCGATCATCTACGGCGGCGCCCAACGCGTCTCGCGCCAGCCGATCGATGTCGAGATCGGCGAGTGGATCGACCTGCCGTTCAGCGACGCGCGGCTCGTCGAGGGACGCGAGACTGTCTACGAGGGCGACACGGAGTACTCGCGTGCGGACGACTATCAGATTCGCTACACGACCGAAGATGGGCAGCCGCGACTGCGTGCACTCGAGGACGGCGATCTCGAAGACCGGCAGACGGTGCGGATCGACGCCGACGTCAAGCCTCGAGGTGAGCACGTCCAGGCTGACGTCGTCGATCCGGCAGAGGCCCGGACGGTTATCGAGGATATCCCAGCGCTTGCCACCCAGCAAATGTGCGAGCAGGTCGCGCTCTATCTCGTTGAGGAGACTGGCCGGTCAATCGTCGAGGCGGAGGTCGTGGTTCCTCATGATGACGTCGGATGGTCGATCGTTGAGGCTGTCAACATCAACGCGTTGCCTGGAGATGGCCACTGGCAAACCCGCGAGATCGACAGCGATCCGACACGGACGATGCTTCGGTTGGGGCAGGGCCAGACTGTCCGAGAGGCGATTCAAGAGATCCGTGACCGGACGTCACAGGCTGAGGAGCGCGTCTGATTCGATATTGGATGGCACGAGACCACCGCTTGGGAAATCGATGCCTCCGTAGCGGTGGTGCGTATTGTGCTGAGTCAGGCGAAGGGATGTGGCAATCCCCAGTCGCGGTGGCGAGGGTGGTGTGTCAGTGAGGTGTTGGGTGACAATGGCAATCTGTCTCCCCGCCGTTTGACGGTTGTTACTACCCAGAAA
>NZ_JAVDDV010000046.1 GCF_030848565.1 Natronolimnohabitans sp. A-GB9 | reverse complement strand
CAGCAAGAACATACGCATGACGTCTCGGCCGTGGCGGTCGATGGCCTCGTGGGGATCGATGAGGATGTCCTTGGACTTGGACATCGCGCGGCCGTCGGGCATCAGCGCGTGGCCGTGCATCAGGACCTCTTCGTAGGGGATCTCGCCGATAGCGGCGGTTCCCATCCCGAGCTGGGACCAGAACCAGCCACGGGTCTGGTCGTGGGCCTCGAGGATGAAGTCGGCGGGCCAGAGTTCGTCGAACCGGCTGTCGTCTTCGGGGAAGTCAAGCGTACCCCACGAGGCGACCGAGGAGTCGAGCCAGACGTCGAAGACGTCCGGAACGCGGGTGTAGGTCGTCCCGGCCTCGGTGATGGTGAGGTCGTCGACGGTGTCTTTGTGGAGGTCGACGTCCTCCGGGTCGATATCCTGGTCGACGCGTTCGGCGAGTTCCTCGCGGTCGCCGACGACGATGCGGTCCTCGTCGTCGTCTCGATCTTCTGGGGTCCAGACCGGCAGCGGAATGCCCCAGTAGCGCTGTCGCGAGACGTTCCAGTCCGGCGCGTCCTCGACGAAATCGCGGAAGCGACTGTCACGGGCCCAGTCGGGGTGCCACTGGCTGTCCTCGATGTTGTCGAGGAGTTCGTCTTTGACGTCGGTGATCGTAATGAACCACTGGTCGGTGACGATCTGGACGATACCCGTATCACAGCGCCAACAGTGGCCGTAGCTGTGAGAGATCGTCTCCTCGGCCAGCAGCGACCCCTTTGCCTCGAGGTCCGAGATGATCTCGTCGTTGGCCTCTTTGACGAGTTGGCCCTCGTACTCGCCGGCTTCGTCGGTGTAGACGCCGTCGCCGCCGACGGGACAGAAGATCGGGAACTCGAGTTCGCGGCCGCGTTCGAAGTCCTCTTCACCGTGGCCGGGCGCGGAGTGGACGAGTCCAGTACCGTCGCCGCCCGTATCGACGTAGTCGGCGGCGTAAACCTCGCAGGCGCCCTCGTGGTCGGGGTGTTCAGGAACTTCCTCGGCCAGCGGGTGTTCGTACGACCAGCCGATCAAGTCCTCGCCGGTCAGTTCCTCGACGACCTCGTAGTCGTCGTAGCGGCCCGTTTTGAGGACCTCCTCGAACTTCGGTTCGGCGATGTAGAGTAGTTCCTCCTGGCCGTCGTTTGTTGCGCGGACGCCGACGTAGTCGCCCGCTTCGTCGACGGCGACGAAGGTGTTCGCCGGGATCGTCCAGGGCGTGGTCGTCCAGATGACGAGCTTGCCGTCCTGATCGTCGAGATCGAATTTGACGTAGATCGAGGGGTCTTCGACGTCCTCGTACTCGACCTCGTTGTTCGCGATGGCGGTCTCACAGCGGGGACACTGCGAGATCGATCGATGACCCTTCTCGACTAAGCCGCGCTCGGCGGCCTTTGCAAAGCCCCACCAGGCGGCTTCCATGTACTCCGGTTCGACCGTTCGGTATGGATCCGACCAGTCCATCCAGACGCCGAAATCCTGGAAATCCGCCTGGAGGCCCTCGAGTTGTTCGTCGGCGTAGTCCTTACATTCCTGAATGAAGTTCTCCTCGCCGAACTCCTCGATGTCTTTCTTGTTCTCGAAGCCGAGTCGCTCTTCGACGCGGGTCTCGATCGGGAGCCCGTGCATGTCATAGCCCGGCCGGTCGGTGACGTCGTACCCCTGCATTCGGAAGAATCGGAGGTAGACGTCTTTCAGGGACTTGTTCCAGGTCGTCCCCATGTGCGCCGACCCCGACGTGTACGGCGGGCCGTCGACGAAGAAGAACGATTCGCCGTCCGATCGGTGCTCGACCGTCTGTTCGTAGGCGTCGACCTCGTCCCAGTAGTCGAACACCCGTTGCTCGAGTTCGTGGGGATCGTACTGGTCGTCGACCTCGCCGAACCTGCTCATACGTGACGTGATTCGCTCAGACATTAAAGGGGAATCGGTCCGAGGGATGTGACATCCACCTCGCCGTGAACGGCGAGGTCCCCTCGTACCGCCATGGGGAAGCCTTGGAACTTCCGTTCACCCACTGATACGGACTGCTGTAACTATTACTGCCGATCGCCGCCTCCGCCCTGGCGATCGGCGGTAATTGACTACAGTAGACCGTATGGCGGGTGTTAGGAGGCTACGCTCATTCTTCTATCCTGGGTGGCTCGATTCGATATTTCGAGAAAGGTATAGTAGCCACTGGTACTGTCGGACAGAACTATTCACCGTCGGTCGCATTACTGCGGTCGTCACCGTCGGAGACGGCCGCGAGTTCGCGACCGACGGGTCACTGACTGCTGTCCGACAGTATGAACGTCATCATATACCCGACCCCACGACTGCTGCGCTCAGCGTTTAAATTCACCATTCAAAACTATAATTGGGTTTAGAAAATAATGTAAATAGATGAGAGAGTACTAATACTGCCGGATAAACAATGCACACACTGTTGCACTGAATCCCCTCGCGTCAGCAAGCCGGCTGAAGCAGGTTTACGGACTCACCTCTGAGCAAAACACTTTAACTGATAATATAGTTGGGTGATGTCTCAGCTTTCCTGCTACGCATTCACAGAGACAGTTTCGTTCAACCAATAATTCGCTCCCAGGTGGTATTATATATCATACTAAAGCAAAAATGTATATATACAATAGATTAGAATAATAGAATGTAATGCCGAATAGAAGATCGGTGCTGAAGACGACAGGTACGGCGTTAATTGGACTTTCAGCAGCGGATACTGTTGTTGCGAATGATAAGAAGGACCCAAGTGAAAAATTCACTAGAGAGATTATAAAAGCAAATAGAATTGCAAAACGTGAAGGATTAGAAGAACGTCAAAATTATCTCGATGAAAAAGAGATTTCTCATAAAGAAGAGAACGTTCAGTTATCCGTGCCAAAGACGGACGACGACGAAGTTAAAACTCAGGAGGCACCAATTTGTGTTAATCCTCTAGACTGTGATGCCGATATTGACGTCCAATTCTCATTAACTTACGAACCACGGGCCGATCCCAGTGAGTTCCATTATTCTTACTTCATTAAATTCCGCTATGGGTTTGCGCGGGACGAGTTTTATCCGTGGCGCACCATCTATGCTGGGCCCGAAGATCCGGTAGATACACTCGGACTTTCATGGCAAAAAGAT
Source organism: Natronolimnohabitans sp. A-GB9 (assembly GCF_030848565.1). Classification (GTDB taxonomy): domain Archaea; phylum Halobacteriota; class Halobacteria; order Halobacteriales; family Natrialbaceae; genus Natronolimnohabitans. The sequence goes on along the minus strand of NZ_JAVDDV010000046.1, from coordinate 4,442 downwards.
CAGGTGGAACTGAGGGATCATCGGAGGGTTCACAAATCAGTGATCACTGACGACTATACGAAATTTGATGAGGGAAGTTGGACTGGTTCCGGTCTCGGAATTTTAGTGGATGGTTATCAAGCATCGGTCGATTCGGGATTGACTGGTCGCGATGAAACGGATTGGAGCCAACTGGTTACGGCGGGAGTCTTTCTCGTTGAAGATGCCGATTTCAGGCCCGAGACGTCTTTCAAAGGAATATATGAATACGCTTGGGAAGGAACTGAACCGGAAGTGTCAGTCTCTTATCCCGCATCGATTTCATTCAAATCAAATGAGTACGAAGACTCGGAAGACTTCCAACACACCCTGGATGGAGATACCTTCCACATTAAAGCAGAAGAGGTAATGTAGTCTATGTATATGTCTACCGTTGGACCAGTCTTTCGAAGGGGAGTTCTCCAGACTATCGTTGCCGCCTTTCTCATATTTTTACAGGGTTGTGTTGAGTTACTTCCCGGTCACGGGGACGAATACGAGGACACCGCCGTTCTTGTGATAAATAATCTCACTGATAAAGACGTACAGTTCGATATCACTGTCCGCGGACCGAACAAGGAAGTCCTGTACGATGCTCTATTTCTCGTCGAGGCGGGAAAGGGTCACCAGACGGAACCGTTTGACGACGTCGTGCGAACCGTTGAATACGAACTGAGCAGCGGCGATCACGGCATCGTGAATATCCCTACAAGTCCGAACACCGACAGACATCCCCGAAGAAAACTGTGGATCTCGTACACGACGGAGGATGGCATCGTATACAGACAGAGGTAGCGACTCCGCCTCGATCGGTAACTGTGGAGTAGGTGGTGCTTTTCCCCGGCCTGTTTCACCCGTTCGGTGTCACCTTCATACGGTCTGCTGTCGTCGCTTCCCGCCGATCACTGATCCCGTGCTGGCGATCAGCAATAACTAGTTACAGCAGTCCGTATCAGTAGCTACTATATTATCACTCGCCGAGGAACCGCTCGGCCGTTCGACCGAACAGGTCCCGTCGCGTCTCTGGGGAAAGCGACCGTGAAAGGAGGTGTTCCCGTTCGCGTGCGTACGGATAGGGAATGTTCGGATAGTCGGAGCCGTACATGATCGACGCCGAAAGCTCCTCGAGGACGTCGTCACTGATCGTCGCGGGATCGAAGTCGATGACCGCGGGCGCGACCGAGGCCATCGCGACCGTCGTATCGAGGTAGACGTTCTCGTAGTCGCGGGCAAAGGCGAGAAACGCGTCTACTTCGTAGGCGCCCATGTGGGCGGCACAGACCCGGACGTCGGGGTAGGACTCGAGGAAGGACTCGAACTGGTCGGCGCCGACGTGGGGACTCTCCTCGAACATGGGCGCCGTCCCCGCGTGGAAGACGATCGGCAGGTCGTGGGCTGTGGCGAGTTCGAACGCCGGATCGAGTCGAGGGTCGGCCGGGCCACACCCCTGGACGGGACACTGGAACTTGAGGCCCCGCGCGCCGGCGTCGACAGCCGTTGAAACGACGGCTTCGACGTCGTCGTCGCCGTGAACGGTCGCGAAGGGAATCGCCCGCTCGGAGTCGGCTGCCTGCTCGAGGACCCACTCGTTCAACTCGGTCGCGATCCCCGGTTTGTGGGCGTAGGGGAGCGCGAAAAAGCGTTCGACGCCGGCCGCAGCGAGCCGATCCTCGATCGCGTCCGGAGCGGTCGGGTGGTCGAACGTCCACCCGGCGGCGTCGTCGAGCGCCCCGCGGATGGCCTGCATCAGCCCGTCGGGCATCACGTGGACGTGTGCGTCGACGCCGGGGTCGGGAACTGGCGCGAGCTTGTCGCTCGAATCGGGCGCAGAATTCGACATCGTTCGACCGACCTCAGTCGCGGACCCGGGCGGCCAGCTTCTGGTACCCGATTCCGTACACGCCAGCATACAGTAGAATCGCGCCGATCGCCGCCAGCCACAGGGCGACCGTCGCCTCGCCCGAGTTCAGATGCTGGAAGCTCGCGTATTCGGCGGCGATACCGCCAGCGGTCAACACGCCGGCGAGAATCGTATAGACAGCCAGCGGAAGCAGTTCTGCGAGTAGTTCGGGGGTAGCCGATCCCATTGTTCTTGGAGAGTCGACCGGCAAAGGTAAATCTGTCCCCACATGCGGGACGCGAATCCGTATCACATAACTCCGTCACGCCCGATGGTCGACCCGTGTCCCCCACAGGTACCGATCCGGAGACGAACGCCGCGGACGACGCCGACGCTGAGCCGGATCTCACCTATCCGACCACGAGAAACGTCCTCGAGTCCGACTGCGAGCGCTGCCCAGCGCTCACCGACGCCCGCGAGTGTATCTCGTGGGGAACCGGATCGCTCGAGGCGTCCGTCGTGGTCGTCGGGGAAGCGCCTGGCTACGGCAACCCCGACGCCGACCGCTGGAGGGGCGGCAACTGGACCGGGAAGGCCTACACCTCACGCCACTCCGGCCGTCGGATCCGGCGGCTGCTCGCACGGATCGGCTACGACGACGAGGCCTACTATACGAACGCGGTGAAGTGTTTCCCGGCCGATCCCGAGGAGCCGGAGACGAACCGTGAGCCGACGTCCGAAGAGCGAGCGAACTGCCGCAGTCACCTGCTGACCGAACTCGAGACCGTCGATCCCGACGTCGTCCTCGCGACCGGAAAACACGCGACAAAGACCGTCCTCGCGGCCGAGGACCGCAAGCTCGAAGGGTTCGTCGACAGTGTCCTGACGCCGGTCCGCTGTGACCGACTCGACGTCACCCTCGTGCCGATCTTGCATCCCTCGTATCAGAATACATGGTCGGTTTCCAATTATCCTAAACCGAATATCGCTTGTGTCTCTTGAGGAAGGACACAACACCGTCTAGACCCAAAGCTCAATCTTACGTTGCTAAGATCAAACTATAGGCCAAGAGCTATATCATCATAATCGCAGTAAGGCAGCAAGATCTAAATCAATACCGAAACTATAGACCTACGAATTCAGCACACTACCAGCAATACTTGCCTTTATCATATATCTGGTACAAAGGATATGGCCTATCCACCATTACAGACCATGATGAATCGGCGTAATCATCGAAAGGTAGGGGCAAGGATTCACTCATACTTGAGTAATGATATGCGACTCAACCCCTTGATTTCCGGTCGAATCGATCAAATCCTCTGGATAGGGTATCTGGTTGCTTGGAGTGTAGGGGTTAGACACACTAAGATCGATTTTACGGGTTTCTGTGGAAAGTCTGGATTGAGAATCATAGATAGAGAGTCTGTATTGACGAAATAGAAATGGCTCAAGATCGATTCAAGAACAGAAATAGAACAGAGAAGATTCACAGAGAAATAGAAGAGAAAATAAAGTGATCGAAGAGAAGAGAAATTGATTCAAAATCGAGTCAAGAATTTTTCTTAGGTTCTATTTTTAATGGTCTTTGATTCTCCAAGAGCGATTTTCTTATCAGAATCTCGAGCATTCGACCGTTTGCTTTCTCTCTAATTTTCACCTTTTGAAATCGCACATACAATCCTCAAATGCTATTCCCCTCAATTCGATAGATAGAGACACTAATACCCAAAATTGACTGAAGTGACTTTCAAACTTAGAAAAATCTGAATCGAAATTGCTATGATAAGTTTTGAAATCGTATTTTGGCGAAACTGTTAACTTATTTCACCTATTAGTGGATATATGTTAGTCTCTATTGGAATGGCTTTGCTGTTTGGCATTGGAGTAGGGTTTACTACTATTGGCTTGGCGATCCTCTATTCAATGGTGTTATCAGATATGGATTTCTCAAGCATTTTACTTTCTTTATCTTGGCTATTACTCTCTATTGGTAGTAGTATGTTGCATTTTGTGGCTCATATCTAAACATTCGTCCGAAACTTTTATTAATCTATAGCTCCTATAATTAAATAGGACGATGGAAGAGAAAACAACCATCCAAGTTTCGAAGGATTTGCGTGATTCCCTGAAAATGCGGTGTAGTAAGGGACAATCCTACGAGGAATACCTACGTAGTGAGCTAGATATTGTAGATACTGAAATTATTGAGTGATCTTATTATGAGTTATAAAATTACTGTCGTTAAAGAGCAAAGTTACGGTGGCAATCTGAATCGGACGATTAAGGGCAATTCTGCCGAAGAGGTTTTAGAAGAGTTAGAAAATCTTGATGATAGTTGGGAAGTTAACCAATATTGTCAAGAAAAGGTCGAAGAGTTAAAGAAAGAAGTCAAACCAGAGCATGGCCTTGATAACGGAAGCCATGGTATTGCTATCAGTCCTGATAGGGCCGAAAAATGGGGAATTGAGACGGAAGAGCTAGGACACTCTTCGGAAGAGAATACTGAAGATACTGATACCCAAGCTGAAGAGCTAATCGAAGAGGAAGGGCTATCAGGTGCATGGCAAGCTGCATACGAAAA
>NZ_JAVDDV010000045.1 GCF_030848565.1 Natronolimnohabitans sp. A-GB9 | reverse complement strand
TAGTCCTCATCGACGTCAGTAAGGTCGGAGGTCGAACAGAAACGTGGCGGAACGCTACGACCTACGCGGAATATATTCTGGACACCGCCAGCCAGTGGTCGGTCTTCAACGATGTCGATGGAATTAGGGGCAATATCCGATGGCACGCTCCCCGGACCAGTTCCAGGGCCGGCATCCAGCTCTGGGAGCAAGGCAACCCCCTCTATGACCGCTCGAACCTTGACGGCGACGAGGAACTGGAACGAAGCGACGACTACGACAGCTATGCCGAATTGAAGCAGGAATGGTGTCGCGAGACCCCGTACGAGTGCTGACTTCAGTAGTTCTTTAGCCACTCCGACTCGCCGTAGCAACGACGATGTGCGAGCTTGTCCCGCGGTTCGGGGCAGCTTTCTCGAGTAGCACAGATTCGTCGCACAGGTCGCACTCGGAGGTATGTCCCGCCTCCATTGGTCTTGCTAAGCCTCAGCCCTCAGTTGTGTAGCGGTAGCGACCCTCTCTCGAAGTATCGGTCGTTGTTAGAGGACAGACTGTTTCAAAAAGGTTGAAATTTCGATTAGTGAACCTCATTTTCTACATCTACAGGAATAATACAAACAGTACAGTCAGATGGACATTGATACACCCTAACTTTATATCCAGAAAATTCAAACACTAATTCCACTTCCGAATCCTTTTCTTTTGCATGATTTAAAAGGCTACTTAGAGCATCTGGCTCGATAGTATCGTACATGATGCCAACTTCTTCAATTGATTTGCTCCCATAATCAGTTATCGCTCTAATGATTGTTTCGACTATAGTCTCCTGCTCTTTTCTTTCAACACATATGGATATTGTTTCGCTATTATAAAAAGAGCATCTGCTCTCCTTCATTTGTTCGAACCTATGTCTATAGAGTTATATTTGTTCTGCCTATCAAATTTTGTAAATTTACTTTTATCTATGCATATGGTTAAGAGTCGAATTAAAGGCGAATTGTCCTGCCTCTCGAGCGTCCAACGAAAGGGTTGGGTGGGCGGTACGTCCGTCGGGGCTTACAGTCGTCTCGACGGACGGGTGACAGTCAGCTCGCCCTGAAGTCAGGAACGGTGACGTCCTCAGGTTTCGTCGAAACCTGATGTGCGAACGAGACGCGACGCGTCTCGTCAACGCCGAACCGGAGATTTGTCCCGTCCGACTAACCACAGTCGGCAGAGGCCGAGTTCACTCACAAGCCCCGCGCCACCGTGCGCGGGGCAGTTGACCAGAGTCGTTTGGGTTTGTTTGGCCGTGGTGAATCGCCATACGGCATTGGATTTGCCTAGCTCACAGCACGTTTGATGTTATAGACGATACACATCAGGACAATTTCACGGAACTCTCGATACCAGCTTCGCGCACGCACGGCGTCGCCGAGCGTGCGCTTGATCACCGAGAAGACGGTCTCAGATAGTGCTCTTTGACCATAGAGAGTCCCATCGATCCGCGCGTTATGCGCGTGATCGATGGGACAGAACTCTCGATGCTTGATCAGCGGTCTTACACCCTCTTCCCGCAGTTTATCACGTAACCGTTGCCAGTCGTAGCCTTTGTCGGCGGCGAGGCTGTGCAACTCGCCCGCGTTGCGGCGGGCGAGTTGCCAGCCGATCTGCGTGTCGTGACGTTTCTTGGTTGTGCAGTGAACGTCGAGGATAGCTTGTGACGCTGTATCGACGAGTGCGGTCGTTTTGAGCGTCTGAACACGGTAATTCGTGCGACGGCAGTAGTGTTTGCTGGCGTTCTCGCGGTCGAAGAATGTCGCGTCCATCGCAGCGTGACCAGATGGCTCGTGCAGCTGCGCCGACAGGCGCAGCAGCACTCGCCAGATCGCCATCTTGATTGTGTCAAATGCCTTCACTAGCGTCGAATGATCGGGAAGATCAGCCGCGTCAAGGCCTATTTTGGCGAGTATTTGCGGCATCTCGCTCAAGAGATCGAGCGCTTCGCGGTAGGATTTCTCCAAATAAATCCGCAGACAATGCAGCGAAACGACGGCGTAGTCGGCGAATCCGCCGCCGCCCTGCGGGGCGGCGGATTCGCCTCGGCCACCAACAGCACTTTTAGCCAACGTCACCACTTTTCCAGTGAAGCGGGAAACTTTGGACATAGACCATCCGCCGTTTCCCGCTTCAACTCCCTAGTTGTAACGGATCAACTCGACGCCGTCTAGTGATTCACCAGAGCCGTTTGTTTCGAAACGATGCCCGCCACCCATATTATGACAGTAACTAAAACAGTCGTCTATGATTAAAAACCGGTGGGTCTTCGACGACGAGTACGAAGCCGACATCCTCCATCGACACGACGAGCTCCAGTCGCTCTCGAGGCTCCTCGCCCCGACAGAGCACGGCCAGCGCGCCGAGGACATCCTCATCCACGGTCCCAGCGGCGTCGGGAAGACAGCCTCAGCGCGGTACATCCTTCGCGATCTCCGCCAACGCTTCGGACTCGAGTGGTCGCTACTCGAGTGCTCCGGGAAGACCCGCAACGGAATCATCTACGATGCCGTCACCCGCCACTCGAAAGCCGCCGTCGTCCACCGCAACGATCCGCGCGAGAAACTCCTCGAAGCCCTCGAGGCTGCCACCGACGGCCGTCCCTACGTGCTCGTCCTCGACGAGGCCGATGTCATCCCCGACTTGGACGTCCTCGGCGATCTCTTCTCAATCAGCGCAGTCTCTGTCATTGCGATCACCCACGCCGACAACGAGTGGCTCAACCGTGTCGATCGCAACGTCCGGCCCCACTTCCGGGGTGAGTCCCAGGTCGAGTTCCGCAAATACCACGTGCCAGAGTTGGTGGACATCCTCGAGCCGCGTGTCGAACGCGGGCTGATTGGCCGCCCCGTCGACGTCGATCAACTCGAGCGGATCGCCGACGAGACCGGTGGAGTGGCCCGGTGGGCGATTAAATCAGTCCTGGCTGCTGCGGAGTTGGCCGACGAGCGTGGTCACGACTATTTCCAGGAATGCGATGTCCGCGATTCGTTTGACCGAGCAATGCGGATGATCCGACGGGACAACCTACGCTCGCTGCCAGTTCCCTATCTCCGGTTGTACGAGTTGGTTCGCAAGATCGGACCGGTTAACGGTGGAGATATGAAGCGGGCGTATCTCGAGCACCAGGAAGAAATCTTCGAAGGCCGCGGGCGCGATCCCGTCAGCTGGCGCCGTGCATGGGACTATCTGAGCAAACTCGAGGACTACGACCTGATCAAAGCAAGTGGCTCGACGAACTCGAAGCAATACAAGACGGTAGATCCGGAGTTAGAGGCGCCTGTTGAGTTTGACCCCGAAGAGAATATTGGTGTATCAGAACGGCCAGGAACAAGGGGTTAATCACTACCAGTGGATTCATCCACCGACTGAATTCTAATCACATCGTCGTTCTTATCGGCCACAATTTCCACTTGGTGCCCTTCCTGCAACCCAATTGATTGGTACACTTCTTCCGGGATAGTCAACACAGTGCTGTTTCCGGAAGAGCGGAGCTTCCGCTCGGCAGTCACTGTTCCTTGTTCCCAGTCGATTTCAACGCTGTTCCCCATAACTCCGGATTTTTGTGCAAGCGACATAGGTCTTACTCGTGTAAGACGATAATGTATGGACACAAAAAGCTATCGTCGGTATGTACTCATAGGAAGACTTTAGTGAGACTAAGAATAAGACACGTGTATGTCGGTCGATGTCGATCCGAATGAAAACAAAACACGCGCCGAGCGAAGCATCCGGAAATCAGGCAACAGCTACGTTGTCTCGATTCCGCCGGAGATCCTGCAGTCCGCAGGAATCTCAGAGGGTGATAAGACGATCCTTGAGGCCGACATCGGCGGAGAGACTATCGAAATCCGCCGTAACTGCGAGGTTACTGATCAATAGCAAGCCGGGTGCTGGAGGCACCCAATAAAACCACCAAATGCAGGTCACGAACGCGATGCTCGGATATTACGCTGACAGTACAGTGGTTGGCGTGGCCGCTAATCAGCGTTTACTCGAGCGTAGCCGTTTCGAAACGGCGCGGGTTACTTTAGTAGGAATTCGTGACCAACAGCAAACCGACCACTCGCGGCCATCACCGGAGCGCGCCCTGGGTACCAAGCAGATCGCGCTCCGGCCGTCCGCGGGTTCCAGACGACAACCATGCCGGGGCAGATACCCGCCCCGGCTACGACTGAAACCATGTATTCAGACGACAACCATACAGAAGACGGTAACGGATCGAATAGTACCAATCCTACGCGCGCCGAGACGATTGGTGCCATCCGTGCACTCCTCGATCGCCTCGAGGAGGATGACGATGAGGACTACCAGTGTCAAGCCCGTGTAGACGAGACCGGGCGCTTCTGGCTCCAGGACCCGGCCAATGACGAGGCCTACCTTTGGTCTCGCCAGACGATCGACGTCGAGGTGGTTCGATGAACGCCGGCGTCGAAGCGGACGGTCAGCTTCGGCTGACCGACGATGGACTCGAGATGCCGGAGTTTCTGAAAGGACACGTCGGCGAATTCACCCTCAAGACGGCGGACATCACTGGTTCATTCCAGACGATCGACGCCGGTATGCCGACGGACGACTTCTACGATGGCCCGATCGCCGTCTACCCAGACGATGACGGCGACTACAATCCGGAACTCGCAGCTGGCTACATGGCACTCGGGACGCCGTCGCACGGTGAGGAGATCTTCGAGATCATCGACGAACGCGAGAACGGAGGGGACGACCGATGATCGCCGGCCAACTGGCCTTTCTCGCTGATCCCGCCGACGAACCCCTCGAGAGCACCCACCAGGGCAACACCCGCGCGATCGAGGTCGAAGAGACCCAGACTTACCTCAACGACGAACTCGTCATCCAGTCGGGTACCGTCGCCGGCGAGGTCGTCAAGCAGGACGAACGTGTCATCATCGACGGCACCACGATCGAGACCGAGACTCGAGACGTCCGGCGGAAGGTGGCTTCTGAGTTTGTCGCCGACGTCGACAGTGGCGGTTGGATCCTTGCCGAGCGAACGCACACGAGCGAACTTGAACACGAACCGGACTGGCCGTTTAACGACATCTCGACGCAGGTCGGTCAGGAGATCGCGCCGGTCCGACTCAAGCCCTGGGAGTTCGTGCGCAACCAGCGCGATGAGGACAGAACGTTCACAGTCGAGATGGCTACGAGTGAGCACAATCTCGATGACGTCTCGATCGAGTGGGGTCACGGAGCGCTCAAGTCCAAAGCCGTCAACGCCGACGTCGGCGTCGCACTGACGACATTTTGGAACGACGTCCATGTTCGGCTGGTCATCTACCAGAGCGGATACCTCGCGATCTGGGAACCAGAGGAGATGCAGCCGGAACTGCTCGGTAGGTTCCTCGACGAAGAGATCGTCCCGATCGCGACGTTCGACGACGATCCCGAAGTCGACGAAGACCAGGTCGAACAACAGACCTTCGAGGACAGCGGGGTGGAGGCATGACCGCGCGTTACGAAGTCGTTGGCGCCGTCGACCGATCGACGGCCGGTGTCCTCGAGACTGCGGACGACTTGATCCTCGTCGACGACGGGGATGAAGAGCTCCTGATCGCTCAACCCGCAGCGCGAGGTGACGACGGCGATGACTAACTGCCCGACCTGCGGGAACCGCGACTACCTCTGCGAGAAGTGCCAAATGGAAGCGCTCGAGGATCGTCACGGCACCCCCGCCGACCAGGACGTCGAGCGCTGGGTGCTTGGCGACGATCGGGACCTCTGGCACGCCGCTGTCGAGTTCGACGGTCAGACCCACACCTGTCTCTGCGGCGGCGACGTCGAGACGCCCCTCGAGTGGTCGACCGAAGACCTCCGTTACGCTCCCGATCGGTACGACGACACGCCAGTGTGTCGCGGCTGTGTCGTCGCCCTCGAAGGCACGAGGTCCGAGACAGTCCCCGACGACGCCACCTTCGAACGGGCCAGCGAACTCGCCACCGATGGCGGAATCGACCAATCTCCGGACGATACTGAACAGCAGATCGAGAACTGCGGTACGTGCGAGGATTGCGGTGGCCGACTTGATGACGATGGTCTCTGCCCCCACTGCTTCGACTACGATGCTGTTGACGAGCGAAAGGAACCCGGAGACCTGTCGCCAGAGGAAGCCGCGTTCGGACACGTCCGCCGTACACAAGACACAGAGACTGACCGCGGTCAGCTGACAGCGAAGGGGTGGTTTGCGTTGTTGGCCGCGTGGTCGATCACGCTCTTCGTCGCGTTCATGATCGGGACCGGAGGGATGCTATGAGCATCGTCGAGAACAACCCCCGTGACGTCGACGTCACGCCGACGCCGCGCTACGAGGACATCGTTGTCGACGAGCACTTCCCACAGCGCTGGTCCGAACGATCGGACCGATCGCAGCTGAACCCGAAGATCGCGTGGCTCGAGGCGATCCCGATCGACTACCCCAGCGCGAAGCCGCCAGCAGAGTGTGCTCGTTTCCACGAGGTCACGGAGACGATCCTGCTCGCCGAGCCCAACGGCCGGCTTGTGACTTGCATTCCACTGGAGGACCGCCCGCGAGACGAACAGTGCTACATCCGCGACCAGCTCGAGGTGAGCGACTGATGAGCGAGACCCAGGAACAGGATATCGATACGACCCGCACGCGTGAGGAGAAGCTGAAGGCACTAGTCCGCAAGGACATCGATCCGGAGATCACGGCGATGGCTCGCCGTGCATTGAAGCGTCGTCAGGAGGGATCGTCATGATCGACGTCGCGAGCAGTGTCGGGCCGCTCGTCGAGTTCGTCCAGGAGGGCACGAAGTTCGCGACGGGTCGCCGGGTTCGTCTCGTCGACGAGCGCCTCGAGGACGGTATCCTTCGCTTCGGTGTGTTGGTCCGAGGCTCCGGGAGCAGCGGGCTGACCGCAGTTCGGACACCAGTCGTGGTGGGGAGCCAGCGGTTGCTGGCAGTTTCCACAGTCTTTCCGGATGCGATCCGGCCCGTCGTCGGGATCGAGGATGCCAGCCTCGCGGAAGATGTCCTCGTTGTGTTCCTCCGAGGTGATGTGCTCGTAGGTTTCCCACATGTTGGTATCGAGCGTCCAGTGAACGCGATGTTCGATCTGCGACCGCGAGTAGCCTTCACGGACCATGCGCGTGATCGCAGCGTGGCGGAACGCGTGGGGCTTGACCGGCTTGTCGATGTCGGCACGGTTGGCGATTCGCGACAGTTGCTGGCGAGCGGCGTTCGCGACGACGGCACCGTCGTCGATCCAGCGCTCACCGTCTTCGCCGCGGGAGTGGGGCTTGATTTTGTGGAACAGCGCCGCGTCGGGTTCATTCGGTCTCGGGTGTGCGGTCCGCAGATAGGAGCGGATCGCCGCTGCGGAGTCGATCAGCGGATACTCCGTGATCGGTGCACCCTTCAGCCCAACCGCGTCTCCGTTCGGTTTGTACGTCGGCGGCTCCTCGAGGTCGACGTCACGGACACGAAGGGAGAGTGCCATCGTGAGTCGAGCGCCGGTGTCGGCGAGGAACTCGATGAACGCGACGTCTCGCTGGTGGCGTGCCGTCGTCGTCAGCGCCTGAATATCCTTCGGCGTCAGCATGTTGTCGACGTCGGGACCGCTTCGTTCGACTTTCGTTCGGTCGACGTCGTCGGTCCAGTCGGCGTCGGTCATATCGCTGAGGAACAGCAGGACGGCGTTCTCGTAGCTCTGGACCGTCGAGTCCGCGAGGTCGTGCTCGTGGCGAAGGTCGAAGACGAGTTCATGATAGTCGGGCTCGTCCATATCGACGAGCGGTGTGTCGGAGCGTTCGCTCGCTGCTCGGACGCGTCGGAGGTACGTCTTCAGAGTGGAGATCGCGACGGAGCCGTCCTTCTTTCGGAGCCAGCGCTCGATCTGGGGACGGTCGGAATCATGAACGTCGTCGGACTGCTCGAGGAGGCGGTGTTGACGTTTGAGGCCACCGGCGAAGTCTTGCGGATCATTGATATCTCCCATACTCGTGACTGTCTGTTGCGGATCTACTACAAACTGCCTATGGTTAGAAGTACATCTT
>NZ_JAVDDV010000044.1 GCF_030848565.1 Natronolimnohabitans sp. A-GB9 | reverse complement strand
TAAATCGGACTCCAATAGCAATGACCTCCGGCAGGATCAACCGGAATGCTATAACTCCCCTAATAGGGAGGGTATGGCGGTGAATGTTAGTACACACTCACACATGGGTCCACGTTCGGTGACTGCGATCGAGAACCGATCGGGCGTCACCGAACTACCAAGGCTCACATCAGACCCCATCTGTACGGCGGACCGCAGGGGTAGGGTCCTCATCTCCTTCCATTAACTGGATAATCGCTGGGTACTACTTAAGGCCTCCGAACTGGAACTCGGAAGGTAGTTAGCACCATATGAAACATATTGGCGTGATTCATAGACGGACGAATACGAATAGCAACTCTTAATCGTGCTCGGCAAAGAGGGATGAACAGCGGGATGGGATAGCCAGGAGATTCCGGCGGGCTCATAACCCGCAGATCAGTAGTTCAAATCTACTTCCCGCTATTTTCTCGAGGGAGATATTCTGTCGTTGGCAGACGAACGATAGTAGCTACTGAAAGTCAAGGCACACCCGGTCGCATGATAGCTGTGCAACCACGGACGCCGCCACTTCACGGGAATCCGTTTAATCCAGCCGTCGTGGTCGGTAGCTGTCGGCCATTCCAAATGGCCGTTACTCCTATCCTCGGCGTCATCGACCCCCATCTGTTGGTTTTGCCAGCAGGGGTCGCTGACACGTCGACGGACTCGGAGGTATCATCGAGCTCGCTCGACCGACGGGCACCGAGACGAACTTTCGACGACGTGGTATTGCGCCTGTTCAGCGTATAAGCGGACGACGACGCCCGTCAAGGTGTTCACCGCCCATCCTCACACGACCGGCTGTTCACTCGAGAGTCACTCAGCAGACAGCGTGTCAGTCAACGACCCCACCCTACTTCGCTCACCCTGACGGGTTCGCTCGTTGAGGGTGGGGCTTGTCCGTGGACTCGGCCTCTGACTCGTCAGAGTACGGGGTGTATCCCCGATTCGGCGTCACCGTCCCAGACTTCAGGGCGTATTGACTGACGCCCCTCCCACGCGAGGACTGTTGCTCGCGTCGGAGATCCACGCACGCGCTCGAACTCCCGTCGCTTGTGGTTGAGTTCACCAGCCGAGAAAAAGCGGGCCGTGCTGGTGACGGCGATTTCGTTGACGCCGAGGTCAACACCGAGAACCGTTCCGTTCTCGGTCGCTTCGTCGGCAGTCTCGGGCTTGCGGAAGCCGAGATGCAAGTACCATTCCCCGTCTCGATAGTGGAGCGTGGATTCCGTCGGCCCCCATTCGTCGCTGTCGAGGTATTGGTGCTGGTAGCCGTCCTCGTCGTCAGGTAGTACGAGGTCGGCTCGAACGCGAGTGTGGTTGCCGTACGTGGTGAGCGACACTTGCTCTTTGTCGTGGAAGACGGTCATCGTCCGACCGTCGTAGGTGACGGTCGGACTCGTGTACGTGGGCTTGCTGGCTTTCTTCCCGTCTTGACGACGGGAAATGCAGGATTTGATGTTCTCGGCTGCTTGGTGGCACGCGAGAATGGCGTGTTGGCTGCCGAGACTCGTGTTCTCGCGTACGTCGTCGTAGGCGAGGTTTTGTACGTCGGACGTGGAGTGACACCGCTCCCACGTCTTGTCCACGGCAATCTGGCATCCCTGTTTCCACTCCTCGATGGCATCTCGGAGGAGTGACTCGTCGGTGGGGATACGGCGAGCCGCGTGATGGCGGTTCGGCGGTGGTAGTCGTCGTCCGACAGTTAGTTAATATTGCGAGTTGTCGTTTCCTCCCCGCCCTACTGCGTCCTCAGAACGCGAAGCGTTCTGATGTGCGAACGAGAGCTCCGCTCTCGTTAACGCTACTCACTCGCTTTGCTCGTTGCGTTGTCGTCCGAGAGACGCAGTCTCTCGTGGTCACGAGAATCTTCGATTCTCGAACGACTCCTTGAGGACGGGGACTCCACTCGATAGAGTTGAGTATGTCATAATACGTCCTATCTATTTTCTGAAGCATACTGACGAACATCGCTGTGACTGCGGCACCGACCGGCAATCCAGAGAACTCATCGAGTTCTGCGGTAAGGACATTCGTTGTCTGTCCGTACCACCCCCACCCCACGTTTCCGTCGTATCGAGACAAGACGTGGATGGGTACCAGAAGAAATGAGAGGACCCACACCCCGCGTTTCCGTCGTTTCTTGCGGAAGGATACTGAACACACACAGAGTTAATTTTTGATTATGTTAGGGAGTCTAATTTAACATTGTGCGGTTACTCTAATACTAGATGCCATGGTTCTAACCGCTAGGTTGAAGTAGTCACACTGAGTATAGTCCACTAAGTGAAATTCATTTAGAGATAAAACGAAGATTTCTTCGTTTTATCAGTTGAAACGAAGATCAGACTGGATTATCTACTTAGCAGCTATCGTGGTGGAAAGCGTCTCTCTCAACAGTAACTTTCTTTTGAACGTCTCCTTCAACTCCACGTCTCCCATCTTCCTGAGTTACGACGGAAACGTGGGGTGTGGGGGTAGATCAGAAAATTCCTCCTATCTCTCTCATTCGCCCGATATCGGCGTTAATTACGACTTACGTCGGAAATCCGGCTGTCATGTTAGAAAATCTATTCCTGCTGTTATAGCTCTAAACCGTTCGAATCCTCGAGAATAACGTCGGAAACGAGGTGGTGTCACACCCACTAGTTTTATGCTCTTCCCGCTCACACACGTCATATTGAATGACATCTGGCTCTCCATCCAATACCGTCGATGATCCGCTTTTCGAGGCGGGCCATCGTATCTTCTCGAACAAGGATCTCCTGAAAATCGGACACGTTCCTGAAGCCGACCGTATCGTCGGTCGCGACGAGGAGATATCGAAGTTAGCGAAACGACTCAACGGTGCGGTTCACGGGTACTCTCCGGAAAACGTGATGATCTACGGAAAGACTGGAACGGGAAAATCGCTCGTCTCGAGACACGTCTGTCAACGCGCGCAAAACGCAGCACAGGATGGCGTTTCGATCGGCACAGCGTACATCGACTGTGCAGAAGACAATACGGAAACACAGGCTATTTCCTCTCTTGGCGCAAAACTAAACGACGAATCTATCACGGATATCACTGTCCCTCACACGGGACTCAGTACATCGAAGTATTACAAATTCCTCTGGAAAATACTCGATGCGCAGTTCGACTCGGCTATCATCATTCTCGATGAGATCGATCTGATGAACGACGATAGTCTGCTGATGAAACTCTCTCGAGCCGAGGAAGCAGGAAAGATCGACTGTAGTATCGGTATCATCGCTATCAGCAATAAAATCCAGTACGTTGATAACACGAACGAGCGCGTCAAAAGTAGCTTCCAGCACAAGGAATTGTTCTTCAAGCCTTACGACGCGAATCAACTCCGAGAAATTATGCGTAACCGAGCGGATGCGTTCCAAGACGGCGTTCTTTCCGACGACGTCATACCACTGTCCGCTGCGTTTGCCGCCCAAGAACACGGTGACGCTCGAAAAGCGATCGATATTCTTCGTCACGCGGGTGAGGTGGCCTACGAGGACGGTGCTGACAAGGTCCAAGAGGAACACGTCCGCCAAGCACAACAACACGCCGAAAAGGACCGGTTTCGGGAACTCATCAACGGCGCGCCCACACAGGCGAAGGCTGCGCTCCTTGCATTGACAGAACTCAGTGTGAACTCCGAGGACGATGCGTTCCTTACGAGCCGTGTTTACGACCAGTACGAACAGATCTGCGAATTCCTCGATATGGACGTTCTCTCCGTTCGCCGCTTCCGTGATATTCTGAAGGAACAGGCGTTTCTTGGGATCGTCGAGATCGAGAAAATCAATAAGGGGAGCGCAGGCGGTATTCACTTACAGAATCGGCTGATCGAAGATCCTCATGTCGTCCGTGAAACTATCCTCGAGGATACCCGTATGCAAAATTGGGATCAAGACTAGACGTCCGGACTATCGAAGACGTAGTATACGACGGAAATCCGGGGTGGGGTGTGTGGAAACGACGGAAACGAGGGGGGTCCGGATATCGACGAAGATATATGATGTACGATAAGTGGGAAACGATTTTGGAGTACGTCGGAGACGACGGAACCGTGGGGGGTGATGTGCGCAGAAACGACGGAAGCCCGGGGGGTGGGGGTGTGCGGAAACGACGGAAATGAGGGGGGTCTGGATTTCGGCAGAAATAGATACGCAACTGATGGAAACCCCGTGTACGTCGGAAACGACGGAAACGTAGGGTGGGGTGTACGAGAACCATAGAAGCGGACGATTCCAAAGCCCACGACGAGAGCCACTCGGCGGACACGTCGGAAACGAGGGGTAGGGGGGAGGGGTGGTCCGTGCCGTCCTCTGTTACGATTGTTCGCCTTTGCTCCTATCAGCCGTATCTAGAACTGATTTTCCGTCACTGCTTGGTCCGTTTCGATTTTCGAGATAGCCTCTCCCTTCTTCAGTTTCGGAGAGCATGTCGTCGAAGATTGCAGCATCTGTCTTGAACTTATGGAGATGGTGAATGGACGTCGTCTCGAACTCATCGATGAGTTCGCCGTGTTCCTCGAAAAATGCTGTCACCCAGTTGTCCATCTGCTCGTTTGTCCGAAACTGTGTGATCAACTGCCAACGATATTTACTATCTGCATTGAAGAACATTAGTACGTGAGGATCCTCAACGAGCATCTCGTGGCAGTCTTCCCAGTTCTCCTTGAAGTTCGGATAGTGAAACCCGATACGGAAAATATAGTGCTGAAAGAGTGTTCGCCGCGGAATAACGGTTTTCCGAAAGAGATCGTCGGACTGCATCTCCCGTAGGAGCGTGTTGACGTGGTTATGTGAGAGGTGGATGTCGTACTCCTCATCGAGGAGATCGCTGAGTTCTCGACTCGAGGCGGTCGGATTTGCAACTCGAGCTTGAAGCAGAGCAATGTCGCGCGGTTTTATATCGTCGGATTCGTCACCCATACTCGTCTTCGGATGTACTCGCTACGAAGGTAAAAAGCCGCTAGTACTACGATCGCTAACAGCTGCTGGCTTCGAACTACAATTCACTTTTCGTCTCTTTCTCTGTCGAGGACTTATATCCCGTCACGCTATACCTCCAAAGGGCGATATCCATGGCTGACGATACCACACCTCCTGACAAACAGGAAACGACGGTTCCGTATTCGGGTGAGAGCTTCGACGTATGCCGAGAGATCGTGGCTGGCGACCACGAGGAGTTTGCGGTCGAATATCTCGATACCGACGATGCGGTTACCGTGATTGCATTCACACCGGACGATCGCGTTCTCGTCGTCGAAGAGTGGCGACAAAGTGTCGACCGGTTCGACATTGGGCTTCCAGGCGGCCAACTCGAAGCGGATGATGCCGATCCAGCGGAGGCTGCCTCTCGAGAACTCCGTGAAGAAACGGGCTATGAGGCCGACCGACTGATTCCGATGCAATCGTTCGAACCACTCAATAGCCTGCTTAATACGACCATTCACCTCTTCGTAGCCGAAGGATGTCAACCGACAGGCACTCGGGATCCCGACGTGGATGAGCAAATTCGAGTTCGAACGGAACCACTCGAGACACTCATCGCACAGATACACGACGGTACAATAATTGATATGAAAACTGCAGTAACACTCCTTTATTACGATTCTACATATGATGTATGATCATTGATGTATACTGGAGAAGGAAGTGAAATCGGCGTGTCGGCTGCTTGGATGCAGTAGCTGTAAACCGCCCCGAGTCGAGTCGTTCGAAAATCGTCGACTTCCGAACGATCCCGTAACATCCTCCCCGACAGCCTGGAAACTGATCCTACGGACCCGGATCAAAGCGAACGACGTTACGAATCCCTTCTCCTGTCTCGAGTGCGCCGAAGGCGGTGTCAAGATCCTCGAGTTCGTACTGGGCGGTAAGGATCGCGTCTAGATCGAGATCTCCGTTCTGGTACATCGTTATGTATCGCGGGATATCGACGTGTGGCCGCGTGAAGCCTACGATGTTGCCGACGATCTCGATACCGCTAGTGAACAGACCGAGGTCGAGTTCGACGGGATCAGAATCACTCGTTCCAGTGACAACAGCTGTTCCCCCAGGGCCGAGTGTCTGAACTGATTGTTCGACTGTCGTTGGTGACCCAATGCACTCGAACGCGTAGTCGACGCCACCTGCGTAGTCTCCGATAGCAGCGACGGGATCCGTGGTAGACGCATCGACTGTATGCGTCGCGCCGAGTTCTCGCATCGTCGCTAACGTGTCCGCATCGAGATCGACAGCGATGATCTCGCCAGCACTAACCGCATTCGCAGCGAGAACGACCCCGGCACCGACTCCCCCACAGCCGAAGACGGCAATAGTGTCTCCGCTCGCGACCTCCGTGATGTTCGTGACTGCCCCGAGTCCCGTTGTGACACCACAGCCGAGAAGTGCACCGATTTCGAGAGGGACGTCGTCGTCGATCGGAACGACCTGCCGTTCAGGAACAACGGCCATACTCGCAAACGATGACTGGGCGTAGAAGTGATTAAGTGGCGTCCCGTCGTGACTGAGACGTCGCGTTCCATCCATCATTCGGCCGCGAACTTCCGTCCGTGCTTGACAGAGATACGAGTGGCCTCGTCGACAGTATTGACACGTGCCACACGATGGAAGTACCCAAAGGACGACGTGGTCTCCGGGACTCACCGTGGAGACGTCGTCACCGACTGTTTCGACAACCCCGGCGCCTTCGTGACCGAGAACAACCGGGAAATCGGATCGATCACTCGTATACGCGTGATAGTCCGTGTGACACACACCGGTCGCGCGTATGTCTACGAGTACTTCGTTCGGCTTTGGATCGGCGAGAGTGACGGATTCGATGGTGTGTGTCTCCGGCTGGTGGACGACTGCTGCCGTTATTTCACGCATTCGTTACCTCCTCTGTTGGCAGTAACAACGATTCGAACCTGTGTATCATGTGGGCTCAACACACGCTAGTTACACTACTTGCGTAATATATCTTGGCCAATCAGAATACAACCGACTAGATTTCTAACTTCTATATTACAAACGTGTCTAATAGCCCCTACATTTAAGTACTTCACCCCCGAACGTCGATGTGTATATGATGACAGATGACATGCCAGAGGAAACAGCCGAAACCTTACGAGAGGCCAGGGATGCGTTAGACGATGGCTTCTTTCCGCTGAAGCTCTTTCAGGACGAGGACCTTCACGAGTTAGAGGTCGAACGAATCTTCGGACAGTCCTGGGTGCTGATCGGGCACGAATCCGAGATCCCGGAATCGGGCGACTATGCACGTCGATATATCGGGGATGATCCGTTCATCTTCGTACGCGACGAGAGCGGTGAAATCAATCTTCTGTTCGATAGCTGTCGGCACCGCGGGACACAGGTTTGCCGAGCTGAACAGGGCAATACGTCGCACTTCAGATGTCCTTACCACGGGTGGACGTACAAGAACAACGGAGAGGCCGCTGGAATTCCACAGAAGACCAAGGCCTTTCAGGAACTCGACCGCGAAGAGTACGGTCTCGCTCACGTCCCTCGACTCGAGTCCTACGAGGGGCTCGTATTCGCATCACTGGCCGAAGACGGACCGTCGCTCGAAGAATGGCTGGGTGACTTCAAGTGGTACCTGGATATCCAGTTGAAGCTTCCGGAGGGAGGGATGGAAGTCATCGGCGAACCACATCGATGGGTAATCGACGCCAACTGGAAAACCATCGCGGACAACTTCAACGGCGACAGCTATCACACAGCGTGGGCCCACGGCTCCGTGGTCGATCTCGAACTCGGGGGTGAAGAGACCGTCGGCCACGCTGGGACCGGCGAGAGTATGGACCGTCACATCCACTGTGATGGGCATACGACAAGTATTCGTGGCTTCGAGGACGAGGATGTCTTCCTCACGTATCCTGATGAGGTCGTCGACGACCTGTTTACTAAGGACGGACTATCGGAAGCACAGTGGCAGGTCGCTCGGCAGGCACTCTCGTTTACTGGGGCGATATTCCCTAACTTCGGATTCTTACACTTCGGAGACACCACGGATGATCCGAACAAAGACGTCGCACCCTTCTTTACCATTCGAAAGTGGCGTCCCCTCGGGCCCGAGCAGATGGAACTCTGGAGTTGGGGTCTGGTCCCGAAAAACGCACCCGATTCGTTCAAAGAGCGGATGTACAAGATGTACACGTCGAACTTCGGCCCGACTGGAAACTTCGAACAGGACGACGTCCCTATCTGGAAGAGTATTACTGAAGCGGCCGGTGGCCAGTTCGCTCGCAGCCAAAACCTCCAGTTGAACTACCAGATGGGCATGGACTGGATGAGCGAGATGTCCCTCGACGAGGAGTGGGACGGCCCTGGGTTCGCCTACACCGAGAACTTAGAGGAAGGCGGGATGCGTCTGTTCCACGAACAGTGGTACGAGATGCTCGTCGGTAATGACCGGGAAGACGGTATTGGCACGTCGATGAACGTGGAGGTGGAATCATGAAACTTAGCGGACGAGAGGACGAACTCGAGGAACTGCTCGTCGAACGGGAGGTCAGGCAGTTTCTCAATCACGAAGCGGAACTGCTCGATGCTCGAGAACTCCACGAGTGGTTTGACCTCATCGCTGAGGATATCAGCTACCACATGCCTCGTCGACTGATGCGAGAGAACACGGCGGAGGTGTTCAGCGGGGATAGCTATCACTTCGATGAGGACTATGGTTCGCTAAAGGCCCGCGTCATGCGCTTTGACTCGGAGTACGCTTGGGCTGAGCGACCCCCGACGCGGACCGAACGCTACGTGACGAACGTCGTCGTCACTGACTACGACGACGAGGAAGTCGAGGTCGAAAACAATCTCTTGGTTTACCTGAGCCGTGGTGATAGTGAAGATCACGACTTCTATTCAGCGAAACGAGAGGATACGCTCCGCCGACATGGCGACTCGTTCGAGATCGCTGACCGGAAGATCCTGATCAACCAGACGATCCTGAGCACGGATAACGTTTCGATCTTCTTATGACTGATCCGACGACGGAAAATCAGTATATCGACGTCGCCGACGAAAGGGTATTGAGCGACGGTACATCGTCAGTCACCGTCCGTCATATCAAGACTCCGAAAGGCGAACGACTGGAGATACGGTCTGCGACTGACGC
Source organism: Natronolimnohabitans sp. A-GB9 (assembly GCF_030848565.1). Classification (GTDB taxonomy): domain Archaea; phylum Halobacteriota; class Halobacteria; order Halobacteriales; family Natrialbaceae; genus Natronolimnohabitans. The sequence continues at coordinate 412 of NZ_JAVDDV010000044.1, read as the reverse complement.
TATCAGGATCGACGCGATTGGCCTCGAGAGCCTCTCGTGGCAGGACCAGGACGTGTTCTCCGACTTTCTCGGCTACGACTACGACCTCGCGCCGAGTTCGGAGTCCGACGAAACTGTTGCCACATTCACCATCAGCAACGAGTATGCCGATGTAGTCGTTCGAGTCATCCAGACGGCCACCGGGAAGCAGCTGTGTATCGAGGCGCCGAAGAAACAGTTCAGCCTCCGTGCCGACGTGACAGGACTCGAGGCACTGGCTGAACAGGACAGTCGCATCTTCTCGGAATTCCTCGAGACGCCACACGGTCCCGATGGTCATGCCCACTGAACGCGACCCAGCGAACCGATCAGCGATCACAGAACGTTATTGAAATACATGGTACGAGATAAACGCAGTGACGAGACAGGATTC
>NZ_JAVDDV010000043.1 GCF_030848565.1 Natronolimnohabitans sp. A-GB9 | reverse complement strand
TTTTCAGTTTGTTATACCTGCAGATCGAGCTGTTTCTGCATTACGAGCGCTTACAGATGGAACCCCGTATAACAGTGAGAATTATGCTTTTTTCGACTGTACTCCAGCCCCAGTACTCGTTGGAACAGAAGGAGCAGTTGTGATTTCACCAAAAGACGTTGAACTGGATAATAATGCATCAGTAGACGTGGTTTGGACTACGACCGCGGAATAGATTTCAGTAGATACCACCATCCTATTTCTCATTTATCGATGGTGTGAATAACCTGTTGGGGTGGTCGGCCAGTTTCACTTTCAGCATGGATACCCACGATTTATGCAGTCGGGGTATCAAGATAGAAGTACCGAGAAGCCACGAGAAAAACTCGTTCCAAACACCAATACCGCCTATGACCCTCGACCATCCACCTGCTGAACGACCGATTCTCTCAAAGGTTGAGACTGGTCTAAAGCAGGCTGTCGAAAACGATCCTGACCTTGATTGGATGGAAGAAGGGACCCGAATACGGCGTCAGAAATATACAGAGCAAGCGGTCGATCATTTCACCCAGCACGATGAGGAACCTGTTCTTACATCCTCATGGTACAAGTTCGGTAAAACCTATCCAGCAGCCCCTTCTGGTGCAAATGTTGGGAACGGCCAATTCCCAAGCCCTCATATCCGAGAAAGCGAAATCTTTGATGCATCTCCTGCCGAGATAGAGCATTTCTTCGCTCACGAGGCTGATGAACCGCGTCTCGATGCACAGCACTGGTATATGCCTACGTTAGAGTTTCTTGAGAAATTCTATACTATCCATGCTCCTGAGAAATATAAAGAACTCTACCTTCAGAACATCGAACTACGTCGTGTATTCGAGGATACCACACACGAAATCAGTAGTCTCCGTGAGAGCCAAAGTGGTTCAGGTACTTCCCTGAGTGATTTCGGCAGTAGCAGATCAGTGGATTACTACAAGCGGGCAGGGCGAACTGCAGCGCGCCTTCATATGGAACTTGCAACCATTCCTGAATTAGAAGAAGCGTTAGAGCCTGTCCGCGAGTTCACTGATCTTCTCGAAGACGTTCTGATGGAACTCGCTAAGATTGAGCAATCCAATCTGAAGGCACGTCACAGAACAGCCATTGATTCCCTTGAAACATTCTACAACGACCAAGCATGGGAATACCCTGCGGCTATCATCATGCGAGATACTGCGGAAGGACCAAACAGTGACTGGGTGGTTAACCAAGCAGAACAGAAATTAGATACCCTGCGTGAGGAATATACTACTGATCTCGAAGATCAGCGACGGCTTTGTGCAGAAGCAGGACTCCTACCAAAGGCACACGATTATCCATCGCATGATGACGAAGTTGCATCGGCTATTAGCGGGATGATGAAATCAGTCGATCAAATGGATGAGTGATAGTGAATCAGACTCTAATTCTGGCAAAATAGAGGCTTTTACTGATACCTCTGTCCTTTTTAATTTCGCGCTCGATGTTCGTCAGCAACGCGCTGATGAACTACTTCGGCACCATGAATGCAGTATCGTTGCCAGTGATACTGTCAAAAGGGAGTTCGAGAAAGTAATGGAACGCCGGCAACAGATACATACTCAGCTACTACCGTACATTAAACGTGATGAGATTGGTGAGTTCGAGCCTGATAATTCAGAGGAACTAACTTCAAATGATTGGGGGTACATCCGTAATTTCCAATCTACACTCACGGAATTAGGACCTGCTGAAGCAGCTCGCCGCGTTCAGGAACGGAACCGTCAACTGAAACAAGGTTATCGAGAATTGTTTGAACTTGACACCCCCCATGTTATTCTTGTCCAAATTCCTTCTCGTGATGCTAGCCTTCTTGGAAGTTTATCGGGTGTTATAGAAAATGATGCTGATGCTCGTATTCTTTGTGACGCGGTTGAATGGGTTCGAGATAGTGGATCAGGGATTTTCATAACATCTGACGTGGATGACATGTTATCTGATAGTGACACTACTGAGGAGGCATCAGAGGAGAATGGTGGCTTGTCTGATAGTTTTGAGGGGTTTCTTTCTGGCGATTCCCGACCCGCTCCTGAACGTATTAATGATGCTATCAAACAACGGTATGATGAAAGTTGTTGCTTAGATATTCACTCAATAGATACGTTCCTTGACCAATATTAATACCGCCCTCAGAGCTTCTTTGTCTTAATATCCTTGGGGGAAACGTATTTTCTGACGACCTCGCCTAACTCCCATGTTCGGCGGATGTCGGCTATATTATGTGCTAAGAGAAGAGTAAATCGACCGCGTTCGTAGTCTTTAACGGCTTGTTCGCTATCTTGATATGGGTCCCACTCGTCAGCGTCAAATAGTACTTCGTAAGAGCCAACAAGATCGTTGTTATCCGTCCGCTCACCATCACTACTGAATACAGTAGTGTTGATCCGCTTTTTGATGGTTTCATATAGATCAGCATACTGTAACCCTTTGAAAATCCACCCAATCTCGTGATGTATACATCGTCGTCGAAGGAAAGGTAAATCGAATCCCCCACGCCAGATTTCGCCGTTATATGCAATGAGACGGTTGTAGTCTTTATCGATAGAATGGAATACGATCTCCTGCATCTCCTGAAGGAGTTCTGCTTCAGAATTGGTGACAGTTAGTTCGAGATCGAGGTCTGGGTCTGTTTCTTGTTTAACTCGTCGAACTGTTTCGATTTCACTGATGCTTTGCTTTGCATTGAGAATCACGTGCGCACGCCGATCTGGGAACCAGAATCCTGAAACCGTAATTTCATCAGCTGCACTGAATCCCGTCGTCTCAATATCCCATGCAATATTGTCCCGGTCGTTTTCGCGATTGAGCATAGACGTGGACCATGACGACCAACACCTAAAATGCAGCCAAACCGAGGTGGAAGTAAAACACCCACTCTGAAAGAGTCTCTATTTCAGTTAGTCTGAACTCATCTGCTATTCGGTTTCATTTCTGTATAGAAGAGTGATGGGTTCTGTTCGGAGGACCCGGTTAGTGCTAATTAATGTATTAATTATTATATTTCACTTTCACCGTGGGGCAGCCACTTAATACGAATATTGTCGACACTGGGACATATGGTTGCAGAAAGCACCCTTGAACGAAGAGCAATCTTCGATGCACGAACCCGAGATCGCTGTACATGCCTCATCTGCGGCCTTCTCCTCCACGTCACCCGGCTCTCTAAGGACGAGAACTGGAAGGTCCTGTGCAGTGATTGTATGAAACCAGACCTCGGAAAGAGTCCGCAATCGTACCGATTCTCTTTCAAAAAATTGCGGGACGCTGGTTTCGAGTGCCAGCACTGCGAAACGCAATTTGAGGGGCACCACTGCGTTCAAGAAAAGCACATCAAAGGCCAGACACCACCCTCAATAGCGCTCCTCAGACGAGTCGCCGCAGAGCGAGGAAAATTCCGTGGGCAGCTCGTAACACTTGAGAAACAATCAGATGACACTCCCCTTGGAGAATATATACTCAGAATTGCGCTCAATAGTGATGATGGACGACACGATGTTAGAATCGTGGTCACGCTCTGTGAAGGATGTCACCGTTATTTGCATGATGAAGACATGCGGAAAGGCTCCCTCTGGAATCTTCTAGCTGATCTCGCATCTCGTAAACCACCTATCGTCCGTCCATGCCACGTTGATCATGACTACGCTCAAACCAAACTACCTCAACTCGTGGAGCTGACGGAGAATAGCATCATGCGCGTTGAAACAATGAAGGAATCCGGTGCGAGAATTTACTACCTTCCTCATCGAGTTGATCCGTCGAAAATACAGATCATTGAGGGCGATCTCTGGTATGGGAATCAACGGCTCGAAGATCAGCAAGGGCCTGAATACTATCCTAATCTTCACCGATGCCCTCACTGTAATAGGTGGTTCCAAAAGATCAATGAGCAGACGAGAGAACACTTGAAAGAGTGTATAGGCAAACATCCCGGTGCAGATCAACATCTGTCAGCAGGATACGGGACACGGAAGCACTTAGAACAGACAAACGAGGTCGCAGTGACGATCTACCGTCGTGGGATTGTCAATAGCAAAGATTCAGGGTTAGTTCAGCGCGTCCAATACTATCTCACTCTCTACTACGAGGATGGCCATCAAACGGTAGATGAGGTCCTTCAGCATGCGGTTCCGCGACTCTGCGTGGAATGTGATGCACCACACGAATGGGCTGTAGACGAGTGGCAAATCACTCAAGAAGTGGAAACAATGTTTGAGACTCTTGATCTTCCTGATAGTTAAGCCAAAGAAATATAACAGTGGGCCAACGGTGAAATAAGCCGTATTCAACAAACAGACAGCCGATCAGTACGCAGATTCATAGCTCCAAATACTCACTGCGATCTCAGCCAAATCGGTAGAACGTTCTTCAATGCGATCTACAGACCAACTATCTAATGCCGTCAATTCCTTCGTCATCTCAAAGGCGGATTTTTCGTACTCTGCCTTCTTTTGCTCGAAGGGATCATCCTGAGCGCGGGCATTCGGGCTATCTTCCAATAACGTCAGATTCCCTAACCTATCGCAGTATTCTCGCTCGAATGTCTCACCGTCGATATTCAGGTAGCGGACCCAGTTTGTATACTTATCAGCCGTAATATTGCGGGGCGCGATATGCTCTATATCTACGTTGTAGCGATTCATTCCTTTTCCAGTGGACGGAGCAAAATGGTGGCGCTCCAGCATATCGAGAATGTACTTCGTTTTATCACTGTTTGCGAATGACTCATTGGCCATCGCACTCCTGAACTCACTATCGCTAGGCGTTTCTGCAGAAAGGATTCGCTTAGTGGCTTCGAGAGGATTGCTGCTAAGGAAGGCTTCTGAGCATGCTTTGCTAAAGGCTTTGTTTTCGTCAGTTCCGCTGGCTTTTCCGACGATTCGCCGACGAGTGATGAAGGTTTCAATCATCCGAATCGTAGCCATGATGTCCTCTTTATTGTCGTACTCATAGAGCGCTCGCATCAGAAGAATACGGACAGATCGAGCGCTGAGTGCCTCAAAGTCAACAAGTTTCGCATTGATCTCGTCAATGTGGGGTGCATATAGACTGATGTCAGAACCATCTAAATTACAGTTGACAATGGATGCATAGAGGTTCGACTTACGAACCATGTCTTCTACGTATTCTTCAACAGTAATATCCTCTCGTTCCCGTACCTCCGCGAGAGCCTCACGGAAGTATCGATACAACGTATTCCGGCTAATACTCTCTTCAATATCGACAATTGGAGAACTCATCAGATGATGCTGGAAGAAACGCTCCAGTCGGCTAATTTCCGCAATTAGATTCTCTAGTATCTTGGTCCAGTATTCCTTAACCGTTTCAACGTCGATATTTTCGTCTTCACTCGCAATATGAATGAGGTGATTCTTCATTAAATCAACTGGAGAGAGGTCAAGTCCTCTGTTATTTAGTGTCTCAAATAGCCTCATCGCAGATAATTCGCCTTCACACGTGATTTCGACAAGACTCATTGAGGAGAGAAGAGCGCTCCTGATTTCGTCGATCTCACTAGCCTCAGCCTCTTCGATCTTTTCATAGAAGTAATCGTAGGCGTCAATGAGTTTGCTTTCACGGTCTTCAAGAAGGACCCATTCGCCGTTGAGGAGGTGCTTATAGTCACTGTCATCGAATTTATTGAGCGCAAGTCGTCGATACTCTTCACCGTTGTAACTGAACCGGAGATTCGCACTGACGTTCTCCGCTTTACCTGATTCGTCGTTCTCCTCGTAAGCCTCCTCAATTACCCGAAGAAGTATTGAAACCGTGGCAAGCCGTTGCTGGCCATCAACCAGCTCGTATAGGTCCATCCCCTGTTCTTCGCGTTCAATGACAACGATTGAGCCTAGAAAGTGCTGCTGTTCAGTATTGACTATGGAGGTCAGATCACTCCAGAACTCCTCCCACTGGTCTTCTCCCCATGAGTACCGCCGCTGATAATCGGGAACGTTGAATCGTGATCGTGGACGCTGAAGAAATCGGTCTATCTTCTTTTCGTCGGCATTAATATTCATTCGACCTGCCATCTTACCACACCCTTTTGAGTTGAGGAGCAGTTTTGGCTATGATTCCAAAAATCATCGTGTCTCTATTGTCATATATAACAACCGATCAGCATATTTGTTTATCGACTTCAGTATGCGTCTTGCTAACAAAGGAGCTATTCTATGGCTACAACATTTTTATTGGATGACTGTATCGGATGGGATATGACCGATACGTCGTCCTTCCTTGAAGCCCTCCATGGAATTGCATCACGTCTCGATGAGGACATGAGTGAAAAAGACGTTGAGAACGCATTCCTCAACGAGAACTTTTACACTCATCTTGGGTATAAAGGAACAGGACACGACCTGCGAAGTGAGTGGACGCTCCCCGACGACCGGCGACCCGACTACGTTACCCTCGATAACAATGAGTCAGTCACAGTCGTTTACGAGTTCAAGACCACCGGACGCGATCTCACTCCCCACGAAGACCAGCTGTTCCACTACGTTGATGAGCTGAAAGCTGATTACGGTGTGCTGACTAACGGGCAAGAGTTCCGTCTCTATCGGCGAGAGAGTCATTCGCGGCTTCTGACTATATCACTCGAAGAAGCTACGGAGGGTGATGCCGCCGATCTCGAAGCGGCACTTAGGAAGCCGGAGTGGGATATTACTGACCCTGAGAGTGTTACCGAGTTCCTTGATACGCTTGATGAAGTGGAACTTGACGGCCAACTCGGTCGGGAACACTTCTTCGAGACATTCCGCTTGGAGGAGGACAGTCCATTTGCCGACCTCGTGACGGCGATGATGGACTTGCTCGAAGAACTACGAGATGAGCAGGAAGCGAAGTTTGTTAAGGGAGCCTATGATTTTTGGGAGGCAAGCTACGCCAGCACGCCGGAGGAAATTCCAGATTCTTGGGAGCCTTTCATCAATGGGAACCAATCTCTTAACGATTTCATGTTTTGTCTGGAGTCCGGTCATGCACTTCTCTCTCGCCTCCTGCTAGCGAAAGCGACTGACGACCATGACTTCTTCCCGAATAGTAAGGGCCTTCGACGGTACTTCGATGAACTCGGGGGTTTTAGCGGGAATATCGATCTTGACGCATACCCGATTGCGGCAAACGGTATGATTGAAGATATGCGGAATCAGCTCGTTCAGAGTCTATTCGAGGACGACATTTTCATCTGGTGGACGGATGGCTTCGGAAAAGAGACTGCCAGCCAACACAAGAATCCATACAACCGATTCCGTGACATAGCTAAGGAAGGAAGCGATGTGAGCCGTGTCAGTCCCGCAACCCGCGAGCGGTTCAGTCGCGCTATCGCTCACGTCTCCTTTGCTGTATTGAAGTTCGATTTCTCCCGTATCGAAGGCGACCCACTCGGTAATCTCTATCAGCGGTACTTCGACCCGGAGACGAGGAAGGCTCTCGGAGAGTTCTACACACCCCAACCAGTAATCGACTATATTATGGACGGGGTTGATTACGATGTGGGTGTCTCACAGGAACGCCTCATAGACCCCTCTTGTGGTTCCGGTACATTTCTTGTAGAAGCTGTCAACCGTTACCTCGATGATGTTCGTCGGTATAATGATGACCCCGATTGGGCAAAACACCTTACGGAACTCTGTACGACCCCTCATATTGTCGGGCTGGATATTCACCCTTTCGCGGTGCTAATGGCACAAATTCGGTTTATGGTTACAATCCTTCCCGAATACCGAGAAGCAAAACGAGAGAGGGACGATTTTACCATTCGTAGACTTCCAATCTTCCGAACCGATACTTTGCGGAATGAGCGTGAGTTAACCGGAGTCGATCTCGGTAACGAGGGACAAACGCAGATGACTTTAGATTCTATCACTGAAGACAATCAGGACGTTAAGATTCCTGTCCCTCTCCCCATCGAAGTGGATGAAGATGAAGTAGATGACGGGGAAACAGAAGATGGATTCCTCGTTCAGCGGGTTCGGATGCCGAAGTACGATACGGCGAAGATGAACGCTGGAGTTCGGAACTTCGGGGAGTATTACGCTGCCCTCCAAGGTGTTCTTGACGTAGTGAAGTTCCATATGCATGAAAACTGGTGGGAGTACGGCGGCGGCCTCGAAGAAGGCATCCACCGCTACACAACCCGTGAGTATGACGGTGTAGAAGACTTCTTCGAGCCATACGTCAATGACATTCTTTCCACGGTCCGTTACCTTCGGGAAGACCACGGTGACGGACGCTTGTTCAAGATGTTCGAGGACAGCGTTCTTGCTCTCGTCGTGAAGAACTATATGGGGTACGATTACGTGGTTGGGAATCCGCCATATGTGCGCCAAGAGAACATTCCCCAAGAAACGAAGTCGATGTTGGAAGAGCTGTATCCAGATATTTACAGCGGACGTGGTGACTTATCTATCTACTTCCTAAGAAGGAGCGCACAACTTCTCTCTGAGAATGGCAATGTCGGCTTGATTGTCCCTAATAAATTTACTAAGCTCGGCTACGGCGAGGGAACTCGAAAGTACCTTTCCGAGAATCTTGAGATCGAGGATGTTCTTGATTTCGCTGATGCGGAGGTCTTTGAGGACGCTACTGCGTATGCTATGATCTTCGTCGCTGAAAATAGAGAACCGCGGAGTGACAATCAGTTCTCTGTCTGTACGATTGATTCCAGTATTGAGGAGATCGATGATGCAGTAGATTATGTCTTTAGCAATATTGGTAAGACGACCGAATACATCTGGTCATTTGACGTTCGGCAATCCAGAATCGGGTCAGAGGAGTGGAGGTTTATACCTGAACACATACATCAAATATCGGATAAGATTCGGAACAACGCTACTCACCAAGTTGACGATGTAGGTCGTGTTGTTATGGGGATGCGTCCCGGTATGAATGATGCTTTTATCATTGACGAGGAAACTGCCGAGGAACACGATGTTGAGCAAGAAGTCCTCAGAGAGTGCATCAAAGGAAAGGACGTAGAGCCATTCCACCTCCCCCACACAGACCGTAAAGTGATTTACACTCCTGAAGTTGACCCGAATAAACACAATAATGCTCTCGAATTTATCAGCCAATTTGAGGGTGAACTCCGAGATCGAGAGCAGTTCAAGTCACGAGATGATATGGAGTGGTGGGAAATTGAACAGCCCGTCTCCGCTGAGATATTCGACCGTCAAAAACTTATTTCTCCATCGTTCTCTACGCGAAATTCCTTTGCTTATGATGGTCGTGGGGTTGCTCACGTAGATACGGTTATGTCGATTTTGCTTGATGACTACTATGACGATAAGAAGACTCGATACCACGTTCTCGGGATTCTCAACTCACGTCCAGTAGAGATAATTTTCAAACAAAGTGCGAGTGTCTATCAACAACGGTATTATCGCTACTACCAACAGCACATAGAGCCTCTGCCTCTGGTAATTCCCGAAGATGTTGAGGAATACGAGGTTGCGGAGAAAACAGAACAAATAGTTAAAGCAAATCAATTAGCCGAGAAAGTCGAGAACTTCCCGAACGCATATTTAGAAGATTTCGAGGCTGATCTTGGATATATTGACTACGAGTGGCAGACACGTCGATACCCTGTTAACGCTAATATCCAGCAGAAGTCCGATGGGCGCTTCGCTGTAACTGCTGGCCGGTCCGACGAGATCACCGACCCTCTCATGGACAGGGGCAACCGCAATGAACAGAAACTTCGAGCGAAGTATGTTCACGCCGCTGTGGATGGCAGGAACATGAAGAAAGGAGAAGAACAGACGATACCGATTCCACAATCTCAGGAGGGTGTAGAACAACTCATCGAAGCGGTGGAAGACGACCGGCAGACGGTCGAGCAGACGAGTATCGAAGACATCGAAGATGAAATTGACCAAACGGTGTATGACTTATTCGATCTTACTGACGATGAGCGAGAAGTCATAGAGGACTATCTCGAAGTCTTCTAAACAAGGTTCGACTTTGGATGAGTAATATAACTATTGTGAATGTTGTCGGTTCAGGCGCTGTTAACTATGAATTTGATTTAAGGGAACTCTGTTCTGAAATTGGGGAAGAAGCAGAATACGATCCCGAGAACTATCCGGGGATGTATCTTCGATTTGAAGACAGACCTACAATTACGGTCTATCGAACGGGGAAATATATCATCTACGGAGCAGATGAAGTTGATGAAATCTATTCAACCCGGACGTTCTTATTAGATCGTCTCACTGACCTAGGTGCAATCGACTCACCATCTGAT
>NZ_JAVDDV010000042.1 GCF_030848565.1 Natronolimnohabitans sp. A-GB9 | reverse complement strand
TTCAGGATTACATCAGCGTAACCCATGAGCGGCGGTGCCTGTTCCCAGTCCCACCCCTCCGCTTCCACTCCAACTGGCAGGAATGACTCGGCGTCGGGAGCTGCTTCGCGCCGTGCCTCTTCGAACATTATGAAGTTCGAGATGTACGGCTCGATCCAGTCAGCCCACAACGACACGTCTTCGGGCAACAGCTCAGTGAGATCCTCGGGGATCTCCCCGGTGTCGGCGTAGTGCTCGAGAAGGTTCTCGTAGTACAACTCGTACGCTTTGTGGACCTGCCGACCGCGCTTCGTGTAGTAGTTATCCGGGGTCCGAAGCCCCAGCACATACTGATAGTAGAACTTCCGGGGGCACGTCTTGTATGTCGTTACACGCGACTTCGATATGTACGGCAACTCGCCATCGGCGGCGTTCTCGCGCAGATCCCCGAGCACGTCACTCTGATCGGGCATCTGCTGTCTCCTTCCAAGACTCATCGCCTTGTGCTTCTATGATCTCATCCAGATACTCAGGGGCATCCACCGCCCACTCGAGCATCAAGTCGTCTGGGTTCACTGCCACGGTCTCATCGTCGTAGATCCACGTTCGGAATCCTACGGGCGATCCTTCAATTGGATGGTCAAACGTAATCCAGTGCATCAGCTCATTTCCTCTAATTGCTTTACGTGATTCGTGATGTCGGCTACCGTCGTCTCACCATCCTCGTCGGTGGTAAACTCGATGATGCAACGTGGCTGCGCTCGAGCGTGTGTCAGTACCTCAATTAGCACCTCTCGGTTCGAGAAGGTCACAGCAATGCCTCGCCGGTCGCCTTCTCGAACGTCAACGCTCGGTAATCACGATCGGCTTTTGATCGGTTGTAGACAGAGAGAACAGCCATGTTCGCACCGATTTGCTCGTCGACGCGAGCGATCATCTGATCGAGATCGGCGCTCATGACTCGTCCTCCTCTTCGTACTCAGTAGTCGGATCAGATTCCGTGCGCTCGGGATCGACGACATAGACGTGTTTCTCAGCCTTCTTTACCAAGCGCTGCTTGTCGTACTTGTTCTCTGCTTGCATGGCCGCGTAGACTGACTCGTCTTCGTCGGCGTCCACGGCTCTCTCGAAGTTCGGATCATGATCGAGTAGATCCATGTTGAAGCTGCGAGCGATCTTGTCCAGGCGTCGGGTGAATAGCCCAACTGCAATCCAGTCTTCTGGTGTCTCGAGAACGACTGGCTGCTCGTTAGCAAGCGTGTGAAGGACGTGACCGATGTTCTGCCAGGAACGGCCATAGTCGGCGTTTTTCAGCTTGTAGGTTTCTGCGCTTTCTTCCAGAATTTCAGTTACCGTCTTGTGGTTGTCACTCATGTTTCTGTCAGTCAAGGTGCTCTTGGCGCATTCGTATGATCTCTCCTCCGCGTTCTGACACCACGCCGTCGTGGTGTGCGATTTTGATTGTCCCGTTCGGGAGTTTCAGTACGTCTACAACGCCAGTGTACTTCGTCGGCTTATCGTCTTCATCTACACCGGGGTAGAGAATCCAAATGGCCCACGTTGTATCTGGCGTTGGCTCTGGTTCGTGTATCTCTTGTATTGGCATGGTTGGGACTCCCTCTTTCATCACCTATTTCATGCGCTACGGGGAGTTTCAGCAGTTACAGCTCATCTAACCGGCACTGATCTTCATCACGCTCTGACGGCTGATCGACGAACTCGTACGGTCGCATGGCCTTATCATCGACATAGCAGTCAGAGCCACCCTTCGCCATCATGAGACCGTGGAATGGAACGTCCCACAGAGTCAGCATACCGGCGACTTGGGAGGCGTCTGACCACGGTCTGGCCGTCCAGACGATGATCGTCTTCCCGTCGTAGTAGGCGTCGTGCAGCTTCTCGATCAGATCAGTGTTCGGCTCTTGCTCACAGGGTGGCAGGTACTCGTCAGTTGTCCTATCCGTGATCGTGTGGTCGAAGTCAACGTTGAGTGTCTTCACATCGCTCCACGGAATCGAGGTTGTCATCCGATCACCCGGAGCAATATCTGGTGTCCAAGGAACAGTCCGAGAACAGTCCCCATGACGCCCATGACGCCAGCAAACGTTGGTGGCGCGGGAATTGGGAAGTCAAGGACGGTGAACAGTGCACCGACGAGGAGGCCGACAGACAGTGCTGCAAGGAACGAAAGAACGATGATGTTCATTCTTCGCCCTCAAGATGCTGCCAGCAGCGATCTCCGCACTCTTCAACTTCTCTGGTACACTGCTCTCCGTCTGACGTTTCTGCGTTACAGAAGAAGATCAGCTTCTGAGGAGACTCCTGAGTGTCGTCACTTACTCGTTCGGGAAGCGGGGCGGTCTCTTCAACAACGAATTGTGGGTCCGCCTTCTCGACCAGTACCGTGAGGCGGCTGTGTAGTTCCGAATGACTGAGCACCTCGATAATGTGACCATCAACGTCGAAACCATCGCCGTCGTAACGGTGAGTCTCCCGAACGTATCGAGTCATTCGCTCCCCTCGGAATCGTTGGCAGCCTCGAGAACGTCGTCGACGCTTTCACCAGCCTCTTCGATTTTCTCTTCTGCGTCTGGCCGAACGGACTGATCCCCGTACTCGATCCGAAGGAATACGGTCTGGACGTACAGCATGAGATCGTCAAGCTCTTCGGCGATCTCGGTCTCACCTTCTTCTTCGAGACGTTCTTGCTCATCTGCAAGCCAGGTCATTGTGTCCAGCGAGTACTGTTTCATTTCATCCATCGACTGATGGAGTGCGTTGATATCTCGGGCAATGTCTGCCGGGGAGACGCTTTCTTCAACCGATTCCTTTCCGAGTAGACCTTGAAGCCTTTCAAACATAGTGAGTCTTAGATTAGTTGTGTCCGTATTCTGGGCCGAGCGTTCCCTCAGATTCGCCATCTCTGTTTGGGATAGCAGATGGGTACATCGGTGCTGCATCGTTCAGAGCGGGCGCATCGATTCCCTCAAATCCGCCTCGAGATCCGAAGTTGAAGTCTTCTGGCCACATCTGCTTGCGGTTCCCGTTGCAGATGAATCCGCAGATCGGGCAAATTTCATCTCCAAGATCGTCAGTCCAGGCCGCAATCGTGTTCTCTCCCTCGTGGTCTTCGCACTCTGGACACATCGTGGTCGTGTACTCGATCGTCTTTGAGACGACCGTGCCACCGGGTAGCGACAGCATGATGGGGCTTCCATCGCCGCGAAGGTCAACATCGGTAACTGCGAAGTGGTCCGCTCGGGTGTTGCGTCGGTCAACGTGCATTTTCGATTTAGGGGTAGGGTTAGGTAGATTTCTCTCAGGGGTTATTCTCAGACGTACAGCTCGACGGGGTGCAGCTCAACTTGGGCAGGATGAACTACACCGAACGCCATTCCAATGTGCTGCGCTCTCAGCCACGCCTCGGACAGTGAATCTGCCCGAATGTAGATGTACGTGGGCGTTAGATCAGCACCGGGAACCTCGGCGATCCACATATGGTAGACCCGCTGGTCCCCGGTGTTCGTCTCAATTTCTCTGGCCTGCGTGCCTTCAACCTCCTCGAAATTAGTGGGAATAGAGGTCGAGTGGTTGTCAGCACCCATGAGACACCCCGTGTGTCTCGACCGATCCGTCGACCACACGACGGAATTGCTTCCACTCTTTGTAGAGAGCACTGATTGCCCCCTCTCGAGTGGCGCTTACCGTATCGAGAAGCGGGGCATCCTCGCCAATGTAGTAGGCGTAGAACACTCCGTCCGCTTCCCGAACGGCCACGTTGTCGGTCTTCATAGTGCCGACCCCGTGGTGATTTTTCCTGCTTCGATTCCTGAGTTACCGGATTCACTGATAGTCTTCATGTCGTGGTAGATAATAGCTCTTATGTAGTGAGTCTTAGAGGTCAGCAGTCAGAAGTTCTGTATCTACGGTCTTGCTGTGTTGTTCGTGTCCAAACTGTACTGGGTACAGCCATGCCAGCGAGTACTCGTCGGTCACGCCGTGGATCGTTGCCGCCGGTTCGCTCCACACACTCAGGCTCTCTTCATACTCACCCGGTGGGCAGATCGAACCAGACATCAGAACAGGACGGTTCATGACGTGCTCGAGTTTGAACTCGTGGTAGTGACCCCGGTAGGCTACATCGTACTGGTGCTGCATCTGCCATCCGCGCCATTTGTTCTGAGCACTGGGCGTTCCGATGTGGGCCGGGCAGTTCTGTCCGTGGCGCAGGTGTCCACGATGCTTGCCGTTGCGCATCTCGAAGTTCACGAATCCAGTCGGGCCGGATCGAATGAACGTAACGTTCTCCATATCGCTTTCGCGGACCAGGAGATCGAGCATCATGTAGACGATCTGGTCAGCGTTAGCCATCTGGCTCATCCCGTTTGCACGAAGTTCGCCGTGATTTCCAGGCTGACAGACCACCTGAACGCTCGGGAACCGGGCGGAAAGACGACGGATCTGCTCGAGATACAGCTCACAGGCCAAGTCGATCTGCTCGTCGAGCGTGAGATCGATCTCGTGGGGCTGGTGGCTGTAGATGTTTTCTCCAGTCACCGTATCCCCACCCAGTAATAGATGAGCGGTATCGAACTTCCGATCGGCTTTCTCTTCCCGATCGATCAGGTTCATCACCGAATCAGTGACCGACCGGATTCTCTCAGCAGCAATGTCCTTGTTGAACACTACGTTGCCGAACTCGTCTTCAACGACAGCACCAATGTGGTCGTCAGATCGGTGAATTACGACATCTTCGTTGCTGGGATTGTACTCGAGGCCACCGTCAGCAATTGCTGGGAGGCTTTGGTTGAGCAACCGGACGAGGCGGTCGTTCAGCTCACCAAGGTGAGCATTTGCTGCTTTGGACTGTGCGGACTTCGAAGCGTGATTCGCTGGACGGTTGTAGTTAGTCGGATGCGACTCGAGCGTTCGAAGCTCAGTCGCTGGGTATCTAACACTGTCACGATTCACAAGTGGAATCTCTGCGTTGATAGCCCGCAAGTGGTCTCTCACCGTCGATTCGGAGATCCCCAACCCGTCGGCCACCTCTGCGGTGGTCGCGGGGAGTAGCTCGTAGACGGATCTCTGTGCTGGTGTTAAGTTGTAACTCATGTAGGTGTAGGTAGTGATAGCGAAGATGTGCGAGAAGGGCGCTATTCGCGAGTGACTTCTATCTCGGGTTCGCTACTATATTCACAATCGCATTCCCCGCAGAACATCGGAGCCTGCTCCTTGATCGTCTCACAATTGAACTCGCTGTAATTGTGTGCGATGACCTTCTTGATCTGCTCTCGGGTATATACTTCATCGAACTCATCGTCGCCGCTAAACAACTCCACGATCACGTCGATCGGGACGTTCTTCGCAGTGAGATGGGCGATGACGTTTAATTCCATCGCGTGACTTGCCGCCCCGTAGCTGAATTTATCAGCTCGGTCTCTGTATCCACTGATACACGGCTTTCCGTGCATCAGGAAGGGCAAGTCGTCGATCGTGATGTTCTCGTTCTGTTCCTTCTCGTACCGCTTGACTGCCTTCGGATCATAGTTACTCGAGCTGAACGAGTGTCCGCTGCTTGCCTCTCGAATATATTGAGTAAGAATCGAGGCCGCCTTCTCGGACGGATTACGGTGGCAGTCTTCCGGTACAACTCTCGGTGAACGAGTGAGCTTCACGTACTCATTAGGTGTGATATTGGCAAGTTCTCTGATCGATACGGGAACGCAGTACCGATCTTCATTGAAGGATCGAGTTGCCCCAAGATGCAGCGTATTTGGCATCCGGCAGAGCCGGGCCAAGTCGCTACTGTCAACGTCCACCCACGGCTCCAGATCAAGATACGTCTCTGACTCGAGATAGGAGATTAGCTCGTCAGAGTACGTTCTCATGCCGCTCTTGAACTGCCGCATTGTCCCTTCCTGGGAATCGAGTGCGGGGAAGTCCAAGTACAGGTGGACGCCTTTGTGTCCCGACAGTGCACCTCGGAAGTGTTTCGCCGAACCTTCTGTTTCGAGAAGGCGGCAGACCTCCCTCACACGGGTTAGGAGCGCCGACATATCCCGATACCACGCTTGTGGGTCTGGGTCCGAACTGCGGTACTCGCCGCCGCTCGGTATGTCGAAGTCAATGAACAGCGTATCAATGGCTGGTATCGCGCCGTCCGTCGTATGTCCGTCCGGGAAGCCATACACGCTCACAAACGGGGGGATGTCTGTTCCTTCTGCGTTCTTCAACTGTGCTGCTATCTTAACCGGTGAATCGCATTCGCGCTGGTGAGCTGTTACTCGGCGTGGATACGTCGAACACCAGACGCCAATTGCTGACGTCAATTCTTTGCTCATCCATGCTCACAGCAGTGTTCCCTGCCCGGATTCGCTGCCTTCAACCGTCTCGAAAGCAGTCGCCTCTGTTACATCGGCACTCCGGGGTCTGTCGCCGCTAAGTTCGATCTCATTTTCCTCCCTTTCTTCTTCGTCATCCGCCTTCTCGGACTCATCAGTGCCCCACAGAGGCGTGTTCAATACATCATCGAGTTCTTCTTCGGCTTCTTCAAGCTGCTCGGCGAAGCTGGTATCCTCAACGATGTTCACCTGTTCGCCGTTGATCGGATCGGTGACGATCAGCCCCTCGCCGCGACAGAACCGGTAGATGTACTCTTCCGCTTCTCCGGCAGGGAGAACCTCTCGAGCAATCTTTTCAGTCTGACCGACGAGTGCCTGGTAGTCCACAGCAGCCGGGTGGTCAACAACAGAAGCGAATCCCGTTGCGTACCACGTCTGTGGGTTATCTGCCTGATTCACGTCGACGTACGCCTTCCCTTTCATCGATTTCAGCGCACCGTGGACATCTCGATCGGTCACGTTGTACCCGTCAGCACGGATCTTCGCCTGAATCTTCGAGACCGTGAACGCCGACTTCTCTTCGCGAAGGAACTCGAGAATCACCTTGTCGATCTCCTTGAGGTTGAGTGCCGACATAATCATCTGATTCCCGAAGATCCGCATCCCGTGCCAGACGTCGGCTGGTGTAACCAACAACGCAGGCTGACCGTCATGCAGGATCTCCATGCGATCGGCGTAGTGGAACAGCGTGACGGACTCAATGAAGTCGTTCAGCCTCATGTAGTCGTCACGCGCCTCCGTGAAGTGCGTCGGAACTGGGTCCTGTTCGCGAAGTGGGCGACCACCAGGGATATTTAGAATGGTTCCCAGAGAGTCGTCTCGAGCATACCGCGAAATGGGTATGTCCTTGACGTACTCGTGAATACCAGCCAGCTGCTCAGGAGTCAGATGCATTTTCTTCAGTCCACTGAGCGTGTCAGCCTGACTGTCGAGAATACGCTCGGTCTGTTCCTGGCTGGCGTCACACGAGACGATCAGGCCCCTATTTCGCAGCTCGGGGTAGTCGTTGAGATCGATCTTCTCGTTATCGCTCGCAATCCCCACGATGATACAGTCTGGGGGATTGATCGTCATGCGAACCGTGTCGCCGGACGTAATGTCGGTGACTTCTCGAGAGGCCGGTAGCCCCTCGGCGTTCGCCTTTAGGACGCCTTCGATGTGGTCAGGAAGGCTCGCCAGGTCCTGATAGATATGGACCCGACAGGCGTTGATCTCATCAGCGGCGTAGTACAATGCCGTAGGCGACATTGTAGTCGACATTTCGTACACATCGCTGTCTGGAATTGCCCGACTCATTCGCGTGACGGTGAAGGTCTTTCCGACCCGCGAGGGGCCGTTCATGATGACCATGCCGCCACGGATCATTGCCGTGAAGACTGTCAATGCAGTCTCTTCTTCGCCAACTAATCCGCCGTCCTGCGCTGCCTGAAGTACTTGGAAGAGTTCTGGTTTCTCAGTTTCAGTCATCGTCCTTCTCGTCTTCCATCTTCTTCTGAAGGACGCGCTTCAGGACCCGACGCTCCACGTTCTCGCGGATTACTGTGTCAAGTTCAGCGCTCACTCCTTCGAGATCATCGCCCTCCTCTAACTGGACGGTAACGCTCTCGTGGACATCAATCGGCTCGTACTGCTGGAGCATGACTTTGCGACCGTAGCTAACTGTGTGTTCTTTTAATTTCATGAAGTGTGCCGCTCGCTGTCTCTCTCCCACCGCTTTCATGCATTTTCAAACTGGGAAGGGGTCGCTTCTATCCGAGGATCGTCGCCACGATCTCGTCTTCGCCAACTTCGTCGACCATTTCACCGGTCAGCGAGTTTCCATCCTCTTCTGCCATCTCGGTGAGGTTCGTCCGAATCTGATCCTCATCGCTGAGACCGAAGTCTTGGCAGAACTCAATGAAGTCAGCAACTGGTTCGGGAAGGTCGGACACCAAATCACTCGTGTCTACAGACGACTCCTTTGTGGCGGGTTCTGGGGAGTTGCTCTGAGACTCAGAAGAAGCAGGCGAGCTGCCCCCGTTCCCGATCCGAACCTGTTCACCGGTCTTGGTGTCAATCACCACTGGACTGTGGAAGTCGTGCTTGTCGCCCTGTTTGACGACTTTGAACACCTCAAGCTCTCGGCCAAGCAGATCCTCGCGTGCCTCGATCCGGTTGACAGCCAACCAGTTCATGATGTCGTTGCGGTCAACGATCGAATCACGACCGAGGTTCGTTAGCATCTGAGCGAGCACTTTTGCAGTGGACGACGGCTTCTTGCCACCATCTTCCCACATGATGAAGTCGCCAAAGTCAATGGTGTCTTCTGGGTCGCTGCTTTCTTCGCCCTCGACTCGAGCACCCACGAGCTGGTACTTGTAGGTCTTACCCACGATCTCCTCCGTGAAGACGTCAGGAGCATCGTCAGCAGACAGGCTCTCGTCAAGGATGACAGGCATCTGCTCCCAGGCAAACAACTTCAGCGTACCGTCCGCTTCGCCGCTCTCGTCCAACCGCTCCATCAGCACACCGTCGACGAGCTTGCCGTCAGTGAATTTGATACCGAGCGACTGTCCCCATTTGTTGTCACCTGCGTACACCGAGTCGAGAACGCCTCGGAAGCTGGCGTTCGGCTTCCACTTGAGCTGCGCATCGCGGTCGTAACCGTCGTCGCTGCCGCTGCTGGTGGTGTTGGTGCTGGTAGTGCTGGTGCTGGACTGGTAGCTGGAATATTTCGAGTTCATGTAATGAAGTTTCTCTCTATATTTTTCTTATGTTGTTTTTCTTATGGACTATGCGGACAGGGTGGTGTGTCTCTATTTTGTGTCACCACGCTCAGACCTCGAGCCGGAATTGAACCGGCATTAGGCCTAAAACCCACGAGGCGGAAACTGATTACTTCGAAAAGCCATTAGGTCAAAATCTGTACTGATTACAATAATTCGTATGTATTGAGATTCGAACTGATAAATACATTTAGAATATACTTCTCACTCTAAATAGGTGTGTTATGTTATTACGAATAGATCGTTCCCACAATAAACAGTTTCTTTTCGCGTGTTACCAGGTAATGTCTTCAACTGCGATATCGTAATCGTCGACGTCTTCGGCATCTTCAAGCACCATAATCTCGAACGCCCAAGAGCCACCGGCATCAAGATCGTTCGTGTTGTCAATATAGCTGTCAAGCTGGTTCCCATCTTCGTCGTAGACACGGGCAGTGACCTCGAGGTAATTCGCCATCTCTTCGCCGTTGTTCTCAACGACGCCTTCAACCGTGATATCGTCCATGAAGTCCCCTTCTTCGATGATCATCTCATGTTCAGTAATCACGATATCATCCTCGGTGGGTTCTGCGTCATCACCATTGTCACCACCGTTCTCATCGTTACCATTGTCTCCGCCGTTCCCCTCTTCATAGTCTGACTCGTCACCGCTACAGCCAGCCAGAGTTGTTGTAAGCACGGCACCACTCCCAAGAATGAACTTTCGCCGGTTCATATCAACAATACTGAGCTACCATCTGATATATGTTCTGGTAGCCATGGCTGGTCATAATCCTCATTTCAGAAAGTGGGGATGGCGAGTGGCCGACCCCCACGAGCGCGTGGTTTCCCCAAACCAAGCGGTAACTACGGTGTGTGCCTTACGCTGGCACTCCGAGCGCTAAGGCTCGGAAGCGACATAGTGGAATCGAACCACTCGTGGACCAGTTGTCGTCTTAACAGAAGTTGTAGAGAGTGTTAGTGCGGACGTTATGCGGTGGGATTCCGCCGGGGATTCCGACCCCGAAAGGCGAGAGAGCCAGTTTTCCTCTCTCCCCAATACAATTCGCTGAGGTCATAATAAGTGTTTCCTATAATGTAATTCCTAAGTCATAAGGAAAACTTTCTAAGAAACGCTTATCATATCGTAGAGTGAAGACACACGTATAATGAGCGGGAACCAGAGCGAGAAGGCCAAATACCAACAGCATACACACGACGAGGATCTCGTCAAATGCCCGTACTGCGGCGAAGAGAAGCGTTCTCGAGGCCTCTACCTCCACGTCTACCGATCGAGTGACGAAGCTCACGGCGGTCACAAAGATGTCCCAGAAACGTGGGAACAGGACAAGCAGGACCTCGAAGTGGTCGGACAAAAAGAGCTGACACTCAACGTTCCAACCTCGAAAGAGTACGATCATGAGCTGCTGCTCTGCAAATACTGTGGTGAGAAATTCAAAGGCACGCACGGTCTCTCCGTTCACCTGTCACGTGTGGATGACAGCGTGCATCCGAAGGATGCCGATCTCGAGACTGCTGGCATTCGTATTCCTGTTGGCCCCGATCTCGACGAGCAGCGCATCGAGGATGTCAGTGACAAGTTCGACCTTAATCTTGATCCCGCCGACTTCTCGGACGAAAAGGTATTAGAGCGAGAAGGCCAGCAGACGACCGAGGAGCCGTCCGAAGTCCCCGATGGCTACATACCCATTGCTGACCTGACGGCGCTGGCAGCGCACTACGAGCGGCGCGAGAATGAGCAGGCAGCAGACGATCTCCGATCGCTCATTGAGAAGTACCGCTAACGGTGGTTTGTAATACGGTT
>NZ_JAVDDV010000041.1 GCF_030848565.1 Natronolimnohabitans sp. A-GB9 | reverse complement strand
CAATATCGTAATCACCGTAGCTGCTGTACTCTCCGGTGATGGTCTCACCAGAAAGAGAGCTGTCACCTTCCCAGTCACCAGTACTGTAACTCTCATCTACACTCCAGTCATATTCCGTGATTTCGCCGGCCGGTGCTTCTGACATCGAAGCATCCAGCTCAAACTCTTCATCAGGACCGGGATCGGACGGCGTTACCTCAAACTCCGCTGTCGGCCTCTCCTCATCTACAGTAACTGTCTTCGTGATAGTGTCAGTTTCACCACTATTATCAGTGATTTCTAATTCAATATTGTAATCTCCGTAGCTGCTGTACTCTCCGGTGATGGTCTCGCCAGAAAGAGAGCTGTCACCTTCCCAATCACCAGTACTGTAACTCTCATCTACACTCCAGTCATATTCCGTGATTTCTCCAGCTGGGGCTTCCGACATTGAAGCATCCAACTCAAACTCTTCATCAGGGCCAGGATCAGACGGTGTGATCTCAAACTCTGCTGTCGGGGATGACTGTGTGGTAGCGTTTTCGGAAGTACCCAAGGCGACAACACCAACGGAAAGAGTCAGAGTGAGAGTCACCAGCAGGAAAACAAGCAATAAAATGCGTACACTGTATCGAAGTCCGATACTATCTGCCAGCCTCATTGTTTGGGAATTTCCACATACCATATCTGAAAAATTGAGCGCGACTACTCACTGCCGCCAATCAATCTAGATTTGAGAACGTAAGCAGCCCCGCCAATCCCTGCAAGGGCACCTGGAACGCCGAATCCGGGGACACTTTCAGCTGTAATCTCGTCATCATCCTCTTGTTCTTCTGGAGCTGGGTTCGGGTCCTCAACTTCGACGGTATGTCTGATACCGCTCTGTTGAACTGATTCTTCAGGATTGCCCTCAAACCAAAGCTCGTAGTCTGCGACAACAGTTACACTGTCACCGGCTTCAGCACCCTGAGTGTGGAGTTCGGCTCGGATGTCGCGGATCTCGCCAGGTCGTACCTCGAATGTGCCAACCACGAGATCTGAAGTCGCTTGATCCCATTCTGCACCGCCACCCCACTGGAAGCCTGCGTCAGTAAAGCTGAATTCAAGGTCAACCATGATAGTACATTCATCGGGAATCATCTGATCCGGTCGGAAATTGGCCTCGACCACAGCTGGATCCTCAGTCGTGATCCGACTATTTGGTGTGGTCACGCTCGTCCGACTCATACTGGGTGATCCATCACACGTCGTTGACTCTTCCTCCTCTTCGTCAGCTTCTTCCTCCCCTTCGTCGGCTTCTTTCTCCTCTTCGTCGTTAGTCTCAGTCTCATTACCTGCAGCTTCATCATCTGCGTCGGTCTCGTTTTCCTGAGCTGAGATTGGTGTCGAACCAACACTGATCGCCGTTCCTGTAAGCAACCCAGCAGCGGAGGCTTGCAATACTCTCCTTCTCAAACAAGGAGTAGTATTCGAATCAGAGTCTTTTGACATGGCATATTTATCAAATTCCAAGTGTTTAAAACCTGTTGGTACGTTCCCTCAGCGATCACCGAAATATAAATTTAGAAGGGGGGAATGGTTGCTGCAAGGAAAACAAAAGCGGGTCCCAGAGCATCCAAAGATATTGAAGCGTGGTGGCCGGGGACTCATCAATCAGTTCTACCATTTCATGAAACGGTCCTCCTAAGACTTTGTCTATGATGAGTTGCCGGTTTTTGTCCTGTATGGGGTTTCCTCTACAAGTTGATCTAAATTCATTTTCACGAGAGCGATGGCTTGTATCATGGTTTCTTCAGGGCCACGAACGCTTATGTCAAACTATACTGAATATTAGGTATGGGTGTTCCACCGCACGTCACGATGATAGCCCTCTGCGGTACAATACTCGTTGCTAGTGCAGTCATTGCTGGAATTCTGTCGGAAACAGCACTTTGGATCGCAATCATCATCGCAACGATCGCTGTGATAGTGGACCTTTCATCTACTGTACGAACCATCCTCGCCGACAATAGCAAATAACCTGAACAGAAAAGCAGTGGAAGCCTCAGTACCTCACAAACCATCCGGAGTTAACTGACGCTGCACTGTGAGTTACCGACGAACACGGCCGCGAAGCACTCGTGACAACGCCGGCAGGGCGCGCTCACACAACGACTCTTCGGGGCGACTGCTATCGGTACACTCGTCCGTGCATACTGACGAGGGAGTGCCCGCATGGGCGCGAGATTGAGGAGTGTTCAGCGGCCGGCTATGACGGGGCTTCTGAATGCCCTTCCTCTGTGAGTCCTCATGCTCTCAGACGGGGCGGCATTACGCACGCGCTCTCGAACGATTGGCCGATGAAGGCGGTTGAGGGCCGTGCGAATGTCTCGGAAAAGGTGCTCTCGATGCACTACGATTCTCGCTCAGAGGAGGTGAAAATGGAACAGCGTCGTGAATACCTAAACGATCTCTGAAGTCGCTAGCCCCGTTGAAACCCTCTGTTGGTGATAGGTTTCAGCGAGTTTGCTGTATACAGGGCGCATATCACACGAAATATGACTTGGTCTGCGAAGGGAGTGATCGGCCAGTACAGGAATCATCACGATTGATCTCTCCCTGACCGCAGGCGTTGCCGTCCTCTTCTTCATCGGGTTAGGCATTCTCGTCGCCAATATCTTCGGCGTCCCTGTCCCAACGTCGATGACGACCGTCGGTGCAATTGCTGGACTCGGACTGGCGACTGGTACCCTCAACTAAGCGACAATGGCAGAAATTATGACATGGTGGTTCGCCACGCCGATCATCGGGTTCTGGATCGGCGCGGTTATCGGACGCTACATTTATCCCGAGGTCAACCAGCGGGTCCTGATCGAGAAGTCCGACGGCCCTTGCTCGTTCTCGACCGGAGTAAACCGATTCCGATACCGGCACTCGGCCCGAATACGACTCGGTCAGAACTCATGACCACAACGGTTGTTCTAATCATCGGGTGTTATATGGCGTTCAGTTCTGGAGCGAGCAACGTCCCAAATGCGGCTGTACCATTAGTTGATGGGGCTGGCGGCTTAGACGCCGACATCGCAATCGTCATTGCCACACTCGCTATCGGCCTCGGCGGGTTTACCATCGCTCGCCGTACGATGGAGTCGGTCGGCGGTGAACTGAGCGACATCCCGCTGCTGGCGGCCCTGTTCGTCATAGTAGGCTTGGGACATTGGTTGATCAGAATGGACGCCACAAGAAGAAAGTAGGAGCGGGAGCCGCCATCGCGGACCGTAATTCCCATACAACGACGTTCTATCATACCTTCGGCCGTTTTCACCGGAAGATCTGCGGTCAGTCTGGATCTTGTTCTGGTATATAGACAAATAACGGGACAAACTTCAAGGCATAAGAAAGAAACTCATGTAGTATGAACTCTCCAATTGAAAATAATGAATTTCAGCCTTCAGAGTGGCCCTTATTGGAGGTTGGAGACTTCGTGAAAGTTAAGGTTGATAGAATTTCCAATAGCGGAAATGCAATCGCACTTACACCCAGAAATGGCGATATATTTGTCAAAAATGGAGAAGTAGGCGAGGAGGTAGTTGTGAAAATCACGGGGAATAATGGAAATCTACAGGCAGTGAAGGTAGAGGGCGTACCTGAGCATCTCAACATTCCATCTGAAACGTTCTATGAGATGGTTGTAATATCGTTAGATGAATTTTATGAATTTGTTAAGGAACACCGAAGACAGGAAAAAGAGAGAGAGGAACAGTTAGAGGGTAAAAAGTCTAAATTAAATAGCCAGTCCTCAGGCAAAAGCACTCCTAAGAAATTTCGATCAGAAGATAAAAAATTAGAAAATAAAAAGTCAAAGAAGGAAAGAGAGAAAGAAAACCTGAATAGAGCGTTAAAAGGATATAGATGAATATCTATGCTTAGAGCCATACATTATTATGTTAAATAACTAATTAGAGTAGTATATAACTGGGTCTACCTTTTTCTTCTCATATCGAGAGAGGTGCTTCGGACAACCGTTATCAGTGAGATAAATCGCCCAAAGGTTACGGTTGACTTTTTCCTTTACCTCCTGAACACGATCTGGGTATTTTTCCCCATCAGTTCCCCATGCAGCAATAGCACAATCGACCTCATCTCCAAATCGCTGTAAGTATTCATCATTATTTGGTCCGACTGGATCTGACTGATCCTTAACTATACTTGGACGTTGATCACGTACTGCGAATAGGTTTACTAAAACAACACCACCAAATCCAAATTTATAGGCAATTGACTTACAATTGTTTAGCGTTTGGTCGGGTTCCTTCTCGTCTGCAGTGGACGGGTTTATTCCAACAAATCCTGCTAGTGGCTTCTCATTATCCCACTTCCTTGTAAGCCAGTATCGGTACTCCGATTGCCCCGTTGGTTCGGCAGTTTTGACCGTAGGATTTGGAGTCCCTTTGCTACCATCAAACTCCATGTCGTTGAGCATCAATTGCAGAACAACAGTTAGAACCCCATCATATTAATACATCGAATATATCAGAAATGCATAACAATCTTCGTTGATCCACTGGCGATCACTTCGCACATCTCCGGCGTAGTGTCGAACTGTTCTTGCAGTTTCTCTTCGCCACGCACGACTTCCGAATAGGACTCAACCACTGATTGATTAACTGTCCACAGTACATCGGTTATCAGAGAAGGCACGACGGCAGCAACCCGCGTCTAACAGATGTATGAACTCCAAACGCGAATCACGGTTCGATCACCGGCGGAATTTCGAAACTAAGGGGTACAACCCCTGTATCCTGATATTCTGTTGGCTCAGAACGGTGCAGTTTCTGGATGGGCCTGACGGGGAACGGGTGTACTTTCTCGGCTCTCTTCACTAACTCGCGTTTCTCCCGTCCAAATCCTGGATATTCTGCTAATACTGGGGCTTCTTTTTCTAAAGCTCACGGTACAAACGATCCAGCCTGTCCTCTATACGTCGCCGATCTTGGGACACATCGATATGAAACTGCGGCTGTCCGTTACACCAAGGTAGAATTACAAGGCTGGTAATTCAAGCGGGAGGCAATGACGGATAACCGTCGTATGACGACAGACCGCTTCTACGGTGGTGTCTCCAACCGTCTACAGAATCTCCGTGCCATGCTTGCGTATGTCCGCGATTCTAACCCTTCACGCTCTCAACTCAATAGCTGGGTTCTCTCGAATACATCAGCAGGTAGTGAAGATGCTGTGAGTCATCATCTCACTTTTCTCGAATCAATCGAACTCATCGAGTTATCCGAAAACGGCTGTGAGTTGGACAAATATGGAGACCAATGGCTGGGAGACCAGAGCGCCAA
Source organism: Natronolimnohabitans sp. A-GB9 (assembly GCF_030848565.1). Classification (GTDB taxonomy): domain Archaea; phylum Halobacteriota; class Halobacteria; order Halobacteriales; family Natrialbaceae; genus Natronolimnohabitans. Next base: position 5,751 of record NZ_JAVDDV010000041.1, on the reverse strand, counting down.
GACTCTCTATGATGCTCTGTCGTCCGGGGTGAAAGGATTCGAGACTATCCTGCATACACTACAGGAAGAGCCGATGACTGACGAGGAAATTATGGACCTTCTCGTCAGTGAGTTCGATGAGGCCGAGATGACGAAACCTGGGCCCGCAATTCGACACCGGGAATAGTTACAGGTGCTCGAATTTGTCGAACGAAAGAACGGGGTTAATCGGCTTACTTCGAAAGGCCGCGAGATGGCCGGACTCGAAGAAGGTGAACCGACACCACATGGTTCTTCCAAGCTTTCAGTTGGTGACTCACTCACTCAAGAGGAAATCGAGGAAGCATTCAATACCGGTTTCGGCTATCGCATTTCCGGTATCAACCCGCGTCGTGACGATCAGGACCGACGGTATATCCTGCTTTTCGCCAATGAGGAAGGCCCCTACAATGATTCGGTGAAGCAAGGCCGTTTCGAGTATATCGGTGAAGGTCTGAGTGGAGACCAGAGCGAAGACTCGCCGGGCAACTCTGCGCTCATCGATGCACGCTCTTCGGATATACCGATTCACTTCTTCTACAACGGACAGAGGATGAAGACTGGGAGTATCAGGGGCTTGTCGATGTAGTTTACTACGAATTCAGAGAGCAAGACGAAAGGAGGGTACTCGTTTTCACGTTAGAGCACAGTGAGCAGTCGGAAGAGTCAGAGCCGTCGAAAGAGGAAGTCGAGGCAGAGCGTACCGAACTCCAGCAAGCCACCGACTCCGACCCACAACTCACAGACAACACTGAAGAGTACACCGAAAGCCGACGACGGGCAAGGGATGCAGCCTTCACACAGTTGGTCAGAGAAGCTTACGACGAGCAGTGTGCTATCTGTGGAAGGGCAAGGGAGTCACCCGATGGTAACCCGGAAGTCGAAGCAGCACATATCTATCCGAAGCGAGAGGGAGGTAACGATGACATGAGAAACGGGATTGCGCTCTGCAAACTCCACCATTGGGCCTTTGACTCAGGGTGGTTCTCGCTCACCGATAATCACGAGATACTCGTGAAAGACGCTCCCGATCGAGACGGCTACCACGAGTTCAAGCAACTCGAAGGTAGGCAGATACGACTTCCTGAGGAAGAGGAAGCACAGCCTCACCCGATATTCCTTGAAGAACACCGACGGCTTCACGGATTCAACGATAACCTATGACGACGAAGAGAGACATCCGATAGCAATGGACTGAACAATATGATTGTTACTACGACCAGTATGTGGACACCAAATAAGTCACTTTGATAAGGGATCCCTGAGCATCTGTCACATAGAGATGGATGAAACGGAGGTGAAGGACTACGTTGAGCATGCTCAGTCGGTTATTGACGATGCTCCGCAGATGGACGAAGCCAATACGAAGGCAGCTGTCTTGCGTGATTTCCTGGATCTTCTCGGCTGGGATATCCCGACCAATACTCAACTTGAGTACTCCGTCAAGGTCGGCACACGGTCGTACAAGGTTGACTATGCACTTCTTCTCGAAGGTGCTCCGGTCGCATTCTTCGAAGCGAAAGGCGTGGATACGGCTCTAAGCAACGACCACCGTGAGCAACTTGCCACATACATGAAAAATGAGAACGTGAATTGGGGCATCCTTTCGAACGGGAAGGAATATCAGTTTCTCCGTCGAGAGGTGGTTGATACGAACGTGAGCGTGGAGGTTCTCACAGAAGCCGACCTCCAGCAGCTGCCTGAGCAACTCACGATACTTCGGGCGTTCACGAAAGATGCGATAGAAGCGGGTGACTCGGAGAAGATAGCTAACCGTATCGATGAGCTGAAAACCGCTCGGACGACGCTGGAAGAAGACAAGGATGATCTTTCGGCAGATATCGCTTCTGTCTTGACCGAGAACGTCTCAGAAACGCTCTCGACTCTGGCCGAGTCGAAAGCCAAAGAGATGATCGACGATCTCGTTCGAGAGATTGACGAGGAGATTGATACAGATGGAAGTCGGTCACATGTCGAAGCAGTCGATGAGCCAACGGTTGAGGAAGACGAACCCGACGAGCAAGAGGGGTACATCGTCGAACTACAGAACGAAGGGGAGAAACTCGCTACGTTCAGCGGTGACGTACAGAGTGACGTGATGGCCGAGGCTGTGGGCTACTTGATTGAGAACTCCGACCTCATCTCTGAGATAGAACCGTTACCGTACATTCCTGGGAGAGAGAAGGCTATCATAAACGATGAGCCCACCTCTCCACATAACGAGGAGGCGATGAAAAACTACCGTGAATTGAGCGGAAACTATTACCTTGATACGCACATGAGCGCGAAAAACAAGAAGAACCATCTGCGTCGGTTGGCTGAGAAGTCTGAGGTTGAGGTAGCGTTTACAGGAGATTGGTGATTCAGATATTCCCTGGCTTTGAGGGTGTGAGTCTGCTTTTCCAGTATCTCTGAGGGCATCATAGAAAACACTACACACGAGGGTGAGGGTATGGAAACTGTCTCTATGAATTCCCAGACTCTGCATGATGCCTTCTATCGACTAGTTCTTCAATGTCTCTAGTACGATTCATGAACCCCACTCATGCTCGCTGTCTGGGCCAAGCACGTTCGGCGTCACCAGTTTGGCATGCCACTCCGGCTCCACACCCAACTCTCTCAGTATCAGGAACATCACCATCTTCCTCAAGGCCACGAACAGATTGGTATTCTCCCGCAAACCCGCTGAATTAGCCGAGTGTACAATCTCATTGCGAATTTCCCTCGCCTCTTTGACGATCTCCTCAACCTCATCCGAGTTGAATCCTAATTCGATCTGCTCAGCGTATTTTTTTATCTTCACCAGCGTACTCGGCTCGAATAGGAAGTCCTTGTCAAGGTTGTAATTCAACCGATTCAGCTGCCCCTCGCTAAACTCGTCCTCAAATTCTTCCAATATGTACTCCCGTACTTGCTCCTTCTCGTCATCGTCAAACAGATACTCCCGTTGGCTCTTCATATACCTGTGGTAGTTCCTATCTGCGTTTGCCTCTAACACAAGCCACAGCAACAGGAACTTCGGAATCATCAGTTGAGTTCCTTCGGCGTGCATAAAGAGCGAGATATTCGTTCGAAGATCGGTTTCAAGACGTTCATCAGCTTCGTCAATCGTCGTCAGGGCCACGTCCACTAGCCTACCGATGTTCTTGCTGTAGAAGACCCCACTCTCGTGAATTGCTCGCACGAACCGCATTTTCGTGTTGTCGATTGGCATCCGATATGTGTTCACGTAACGGGCTTCCTGCGGCGAGTCCTCTGGGTAATAAGCTTCCCAGCGCACGTCTCGCATCTGGAAGAAAGAGTAGACGTAGGTCAGCCACTCGGCTAGCTCTTGTGCCCGCTCCTCATTCGCCTCTATGAAGCAGAGTGCAGTCCTCCAGTAACCGGTACCGTACTCACTCCCGTTCTCCCTCCGATTGTCCTCAAATTCCTCAACGCCCTCTATCGCCTCGATCCGAATCGGGAACTCGTCGCTGTCGTACACCTCGTCCTCCGGAATGTAGAGGTTCAAAAATTCGAAGACGAACGTTTCCGGCATTATATCGAAAAGACAGAGTCTGAGACATTACTGGTTTCGATAACTTCTCGATAATGAATAGGAACAGTTTCAACAAAGTCGAACTACCCCACTCATATCGGAACTCAAAAGCGGTAACCTTACTGACGAGTATAAGAAGTATTGGACAATGACATCTAGCAGAATAACTATTTTAGGTGTACTGCTGGTGGGCACCCTAGTCGGCACAGTTTTTTCTTACTTGACTGCAGGGTCACCTCATGAGGTGCGTACGTTTGCTGCGCTTGCGACCGTTCAAGGCGCTTTTGTTGGAATCGTTTTCTCCATTTTTGTGCTTGCATCTCAAGTGAGTGCGACCGAGTTTAGCCCGCTAACACTGGAACAGCTAAGCAAATCACGGACGTTTGCGGGACTACTGCTATATTATACTTTTGCAATTCTGACTAACGTCTATTTCATCCAAATTGATCATCTGGACATCGCTGTTCCACTGATACCTGAAGATTGGAATCTTATGGTCGGTATCGGAACTGGGCTTGCAACAATTTCATTGCTGTCATTGTTAATCGCGCGCCAATTATTAGTTAAACTCACGTCACCGGAACATCTGTTACAACAAACAGCAGCTAGCGTTAATCCATCAAACCTCACGCCGACTTCAAACAACGACGACAATTTGCGACCTCAGCGAACTCCTTTACTCACTATCGAACGGATTCTCATAAGTGCGGATAGACGGGACGATGAATATACGGTGCAACAGGCGATCTATGAAATGCACTCTGCAATCCAAGATATAGTGACTGAGCCTGACGTTTTCCATTCTACAGAGATAAATGAATCAAGTACCACACACACTACCAATTTTGAGTTGGATATTATATTTGAACGCTGGAACACGTGCATTGAGAAAGGGAAAGAAGGCCCTCCGCGAAGACGCACGTTAGTTATCCAAACTCATCAAAAGTTACTTCTCACACTCCTTAACCAGAGAAAGGAGCAGACTGTACAAAATAATCTTTCTGGCATAACGGTAGTATGCATAGCAGCATATAATGATCGGCAGATTAACACATCACTCCTTGAGGCCTATGACGACATTTTCACAGCTAGTCTTGAGGCAAACGCTGATTCGATACCTACACAAATAGAGAAGGAACTATCAACCATATGTAGCAAAATACTCGGTTTCTCAGATGAAAATAATGCATCTCTTGAAGGTAGCTATCGTGAAATTCTCTCGGCAATCTTAGCGCAGCGGATCGAACACATCAAAAAAGTGGTCCAAAGCGATATGGATCAGTCAAAGCGCCGTAGATTTACAGAAACCACATTAAACCAACTCAATAGCACGCTCGGAAGTTGTTTTGATCAGTTGGAGGATGAAGAATACCAAGATGCCAATGCCGTCAAACATAACCTCCTCAATGACTTGCATCTTGAGATAATACCAGCAGTAGAAGACTGTGCAATGGCTGACCCTGTGATTACGCGTCGTATGCTTATTGCCTTTGCAGAATTGTCGATAGAGCTTAATCATGATCCTTCGCTAATGCATGAGCGCATCGCTAGTGAAACCAAATTCAACGAGCCATATGTTAAAGAGATCAGACAGATCTATATCGACATCGTGGAGAGTGAGACTCCCGAGCGAGAGCTCACAGTGATCGACTGTCCACAAGAAGAGATCCGTCCTTTTTTCGAATCAGCAGAATTAGCGCCAATAGAAGTTAACTGTGGTAGGTAGCTATCTTTCTTCGTCCACGAAATAATTAGACCGGGGCGAACGAGTTCATCTGATTGAATGTATCGCTGTGCGCGGTGAAATATTCACCGTCCTTTTCTAGTATATCTAGCGACGAAAGTAGATTTAGTTTATCCTGAAGTTCAAATGGATGTACTTTTGCAGAATATCCGTACCACTCGATCATATTTTCCTGAATTTTTTCCTTATCAAGGTGCAAATCCGGATCACTCCGCTCAATGGCATCAAGATAATACCCATTGGCAAATTTTGGAAGATGAACTAAAATACGAAGTCCTAGGTCCTGGCTTAGTCGTTTAAACCCTTGTTCTATGACTTCACCGAGGATAGCCTGGTTGAATTCTTTACCTTCAACTTCGCCCAAGTCGTACTTCTCAAGGGGGTCTTGTGGATAAAGTCTGTTCCCGTCAAATTTTATGAAACCGAGTTCCTCAAGCGTTTTAACATACCG
>NZ_JAVDDV010000040.1 GCF_030848565.1 Natronolimnohabitans sp. A-GB9 | reverse complement strand
CCCACCCATCCCGAAGAAGCCGAACAACACCCCGACCATGAAGCCAAAGCTCACGAACAACACGAGCAGCGGCAGGCTGAGTCCGAGTATCTCCATCGATTATGCGTCCGTGATCGCTTCGATCAGTGGTGTTGCAACTCGCTCGAGGGCGCCGTAGCCGACGTAGAGGACGACCGCCTGGAGGAAGACGGCGCCGACGAGGAGCGTTGCCTGTACGGGCGCGGAGACCGCCGCGAGGTCGATCATGCGTATCGACCCTCGTTCGGGACCGGTTGTGTACGGATCATGGATTGCTACTCACTACTCACTAACCGAAGTACCCGTATAACGCTTTTGGGACTGTCGTACAATATTACTGCAGGATATCTCACGGCTATCCAACGGAAATATTCCCATAGGTTTTCCAAATATAGCGGGTCGGAACGACCGGTGGTACGGAGCTGGCGCGTCATATCATGCGCAAAACATATATTCTGACAAGATACGTTGGCCGAGCGACTGGAAGAGTTCGACTGAAGCGGAGTACGTATACTCTGAGTTCGGTAGAAAACCCTCGTTATCTGCCGATAGCGCCGTCGATAGGCCGTTTGAACCCCACACAATATTGGGCAACCCAAACAATATTATACTGGCAGTTCGTACGGTCGGTATGAAAGCGGTACTCGCCACCGACCTCTCGGCCGCCAGCGAGGCGACCATCGAGAACGAAACCTGCCTCGAGTGTCTCGGACGGATCGGTATCGAAGAGATCCATCTAGTGACGGTCGTTCCGTCCAACGTTCACGCGGGAATGCCCGGCATCGATTTCGAGAAACGCCGCCGGAAAGCGATCACGAGCTACCAACGGGTCATCAAGGACGCCGGCTTCGACGTCGAGATGCACGTCGTCCGCGGTACTCCCCACCGACGGATCACCGGTATCGCCGAAACGATCGGTGCGAGTCTCACCGTCGTTGGCTCACGAGGAAAGAGCCCGCTCGAGAACCGCGTCATCGGATCGACGGTACGAAATCTCGCACGGACGACCGAGACGCCGCTGCTCGTCAACCGAATCGAACGGGGAGCCGACGATCCGGCCGTCGTCAGAAAACACCTCTTCCAGCGGATGCTGTACGCGACGGACTTCTCAGAGAACGCCGAGCACGCGTTCGAGTCGTTTTCCTACCTCCGGCACGCGACCCAGGAGGCGACGCTCGTCCACGTCGAGACTCCGAAGGACCCTGGGCCTTCCGACGACGATCCCGAATCGCGACTCGCGGAGTTGGCCGATCAACTCGAGAAGTGGGACATCGAGACCCGTATCGAGGTCCGACAAGGCGATCCCGCCGAGGAGATCCTCGGCGCAGAAGACGCGTACGATCCGACGACGATTCTCGTCGGTTCGCGTGGCCACAGCCGACTCCGACGACTGCTGCTGGGCAGCGTCTCCGAGGACCTCGTCGCTCGAGCGAACGGGAACGTGATGCTCGTGCCGCCGGCCTGACTGTGACGGTCCGTTCAGCCGTCTGTGATGGCTGCTCTGACTTGGATCGAATTCGTAATCGTGACTGGTTTTTATCAGTGTGTGAGTCGGACGTTCGGCTATGACAAACGAGTCTGACGTCCTCCGGGCGATCCTGCTCGTCATTGCCCTTATCGTCCTCATACCGCTGTTGATGATGCTCGTCGCCTGGCCGATGATGGGTCTGTGGGGTGGCGGACACATGTGGAACGACGGAATGTGGAACGGAACTGGTGGGACGTGGATGTGGATGATCGGCTGGCTTCCCCTACTGTTGGTCCTCCTCGGCGGGAGCTATCTGCTGTACAAGGCAGTCGATCGCGCCGGTGGTAGCGGAGAGGACGCCGCACTCGAGGAACTCCGGCTCGCCTACGCTCGCGGCGACCTCACCGACGAAGAGTACGAACAGCGCCGTGAACGGCTGAAACGGGACGAATGACCCGCGGGGCGTGACCGGACTACCCGATCGTCAGTACTCGGTCGGCTGTCGTCACGATCTCGAGGCACGTGCCACACGCCTGGAGGTCGCCGCCGGCGTCGATGAACGCGTCCATCCGATCGCGGACGTCGAACTGCTCGTCGGTGATCGCTTCGGCTTCGACACCTTCCCCGAGGAGGAAGACCGAAACCTCGTGGCCCTCCTCGAGCGCCGTGAGTCCGAGCCGAAGCGCGTTCCAGGCCCGTTCGGGATCGGCCGTCTCGAGGACGATACCGAGTTGTTCGACTTCCGTGTCCTGTGCTGACATCGTTTGTGTGTTCACCCCTCAATACTATAAACACCAAGTGAACCCGACGTTTCGTAGTCGTTCGACCGTTCGGAGTCGACACGTTGTTCCGACCGATTGGAGTCGGGACGAACTACAGTCGAGAGTTCATTCGGTCATACTGCCGGACAGTCGGATCGTTGGTGTGTCGGAACTGGTCGACAGGGGGCCGTCTCAGGCTGCACAGTTGTTCGGTCCGAGTTCGAGCTCCGTCGCCTCGGACTCGTCGTCGACAGGATCTGCCCCCCTGTTGATTTCGATGACCCGTTCGTAGTTCGGCGGCTTCTCGGGCGCGTTCTCGGTCAGGTGAGCGACGAACTCGTCCTCGCTCAGCCCGAGGAGATCGAGTTCCTCGCGCAGCGTTCCAAGCTGTGCGTCGATCGCCTCGCCGGGTGAGTCGACTTCGTAGCGGTTGTCCGCCGAAACCGAGACGTGTCCGGGGCAGATCAGCGTCTCGTCGGGACGTTCGAGGATCGTCTCGTGGAGCGTTTCGTAGAGCAGTTCGGCCCCCTCAGAGGCGTCCTCGTCGCCAAACTGGAGCTCCGTGCGACCGACGGACTCGACGAACAGGGTGTCGCCGGTCAGCAACGCCTCACCGTCGACGAGGTAGTTTACCATCTCCGTCGTGTGTCCCGGGGCGTGCAGCGTCTCGAGTTCGATATCACCGACCTCGACCGTTTCGCCGTCGGCGAGCGGTTCGTACTCGTACTCGACCTCCCGATCGGTCGCGTGCTCGCCGAGGTGGTAGGGCACGTCGAGTTCGTCCGCCAACTGCCGGCCGCCCGAGATGTGGTCGGCGTGGACGTGGGTGTCGAGAACTCGCTCGATCGTCATTCCAGCCTCCCCGGCGACGATCTTGAACTGGTCCGTCTGCCGAGTCGGGTCGACGACGACCGCTTTCCCCGACGACTTCGAGCCGACGACGTAGCTGAGACAGCCCTTCGCCCGCCGCTGTAACTGGACGACGACGAGGTCGTCGTTCTCAGTCTCGAGCGGGACGACCTCGTACACCTTGCTCCAGTCTTCCATCCCGCCTTTGACGACCGTGACGTCGTCGTACCCCTGTTGCTGGAGCCTGAACGCAAACGGCGTCGACGTGAGTCCCTTCCCACAGATCGTGACGACCGATTCGCCATCCTCGACGATTCCCTCGAGTTGCTCGTCAGTGAGTTCATCGTCGGGACCGAACGGCACGTTTTCCGCGGCGTGGATTCGCCACCCCTCGTAACTGTCTTCCGGGCGTGTATCGACGAGTGTGAACGACTCGCCGGAATCGAGCAGTTCCGCGAGTTCGTTCGCAGAGATCTGGTTTACCATTGGAATTGCCTCCCAATACCAACTAGTCGGGCCATCCGATAGTGGTCTGCCCTGCAAAGACACCCCCGGTCACGCGTTCGTCTCGGAGCAGTCGGTCCGCCATCTGACGACGACTCCGACCAACGCGAGCGTGAGTACGGTGACCAAAAGCTGGCCGAGACCGGTCCCCAGTCCGACCGCGGCACCGCCGCCGGCAACGGCAGCCCCAGCGGGAGCGAGACAACAGAGACTCGCCGCACCCGCGAGGCCGAACAGCGACCGTCTCGACGCCGTCTCCGAGTTCATACACTCGAGTAACGGCGAGCGACATATATGTATTCGGGACCGTTCGGAAGCGAGACGGAACGGATCGCCGATCAGTTCGCGGCGCAGTTGTTCGGGCCGAGCTCGAGTTCCTCGGCGTCACTGCCTGGCTGTGTTTCGCCCCAGTTGATCCGTTTGATCTCGTTGTAGTTCGCCGGTTCGTCCGCGAGGCTCTCGACGATGGTCTCGACGAACGACTCCTCGTCGTCGTCCGCGACGTAACTCAGGAGTTCGTTCGTCGTCTCCGTTCGAAGCGAGCCGAGTTCGGTCGCGAGCGGGCGAATCGATTCATCGCTGAAGTGACCGGGGAGTACGACGGTGTCGTCCGCGAGGTCCATGAGCTGCTCGAGGCTGTCGAACAACTGACCCGCAGCCGTTCGGACGGCGTCTTCGGCACTATCCTCGAGGTCGGGGCGGCCGACGCTGCGAAGGAACAGCGTGTCACCAGAGAGCAACGCATCACCGAATCGGAACGAAGCGCTTCCAGGCGTGTGACCCGGCGTGTGGATCACCTCGAGAGCACGCTCGCCGACTGCGATCGTCTCGCCGTCCTCGAGTTCCGTGACGTTCTCGCGGGCCCCGGTGTCGTCACCGTGCAGGTAGTAGGGGACGTCGAGTTCGTCGGCAAGTTGGGGCGCTCCTGAGACGTGGTCGGCGTGGGCGTGCGTGTCTGCGACGGCGACGATCGAGAGATCTCGCTCGTCGGCCGCAGCCAGGTATCGATCGACGTACTGACTCGGATCGACGACGACGGCCGCCTCGCCATCGTGAACGAGATACGAGATACAGCCGGTTCCGGGTCGGACGACCTGGACGACGCCGTCTACGTCCTCGACGTCGTCCGTCCGATGGAGGCGACCCCAGCCGTTCATTCCGTCCGTGATCGATTTCGCGTCGAGCCCCTGCTCGCGGAGGAACGACGCGGCCCGTGCGGACGTGACGCCGGCGCCACACATGATCGCGATCTCCGTGTCCGTCGGCAGTTCGTCGAGGTGGTTCTCGAGCGTGGAGAAGTCGTGCTCGAGCAATTCGTCGTAAACCGGGAGGTTCGTGCTCCCGTCGATCCGCCACTCCTCGTAGGCGTCCTCGCTTCGCACGTCGAGAACGAAGGGCGCTTGCGCATTGTCCTCGTGGAGACGTCGATCGACTTCCGCAGGATCTACTTCTGTATTGCTCATCTATTCCAATACTACAGAATAGCGTGTGTTAAATTCGTTGATCGAACCAGGACAGTGATCACCACACGGTGTCCCAGTAGATCACGGTCTCGAGAGAGAAAGAGCCCGCATACGACACTCGAGGGAAACCCCGTCGGAAGCGCAGTCTCGATGACTCGAGTCGCCGTACTTACCGTCGAGCGACGACAGCCAGCGTCTCCGGCCGATCGTGGACGCGCTCGACGGTGAAATCGGCCGCCTCGAGGTGATTCGTGACGTCGTCGGGGCCGAACCGCTCGTCGACCGACGGTCCGTCCTCACCGGACCCCGTCGCCGACCAGTCGACAGTGACGAGCCGGCCGCCCGGTCGAATCACGCGGGCGAGTTCCGCCATCGTCTCGTCGTCGGCGTACTCGTGGTGTGTCATGATAGAGAAGGCAGCGTCGAGTTCGTCGTCGGCGAAGGGCAGCGAGCCGACGCCGGCCGCGACCAGTTCGACGGACTCGGAGACACCCTCCTCGCGGTGGCGCTCGTGCATCTCTTCCTGGACGTCGACCGCGTACAGCGTCTCGACGAACGGCGCGACCTCCCGCGAATAAAAGCCCGTACCCGACCCCAGATCGGCGACGACGTCGTCGGACTCGAGGGCGAGCATCTCGACGAGTTCCTCACGCGAGCAGAACCGATACCGCGATGGGTCCTCGAGCGCGTCGGCACGATCGGTCGGGAACGTGTGAAATCCCATGCCGATAGTTCGGGTCAAAATTGTAAGAATGTGTCTATTCTCCGGGGAACAATCCCGGTCCCGACGGTCGTCTGGAAGAAACCCGTTCGACGATCGAACCCGGTATTGTGTGTGACATACATAACTGTTATATCGGACGAGCACGTGGTATCGCGTATGAGTGATCTAGACGACGAGCGCCAACGCATTCGCGAACAGAAAAAACAGGAGCTACAGGAACGCCTCGAAAACGGGGACGTGCCCGGATCGGACGACGGTACCAACGCTGAATCGACACCCAGTGAGCCGATCGCGATCGAGGGCCAGGACCACCTCGAGTCGGTCGTCGACTCACACTCGGTCGTCCTCGTCGACTGTTACGCCGACTGGTGTGGGCCCTGTCAGATGCTCGAGCCGACGATCGAGGCGCTGGCCGCCGAGACCGACGCTGCAGTCGCGAAAGTCGACGTCGACCGCCATCAGCGCCTGGCCCAGCAACTGGGCGCCCGTGGCGTCCCGACGCTGGTCCTCTACGCTGACGGTGAACCCGTCGAACGGATGGTCGGAGCCCAGAACCGCGCGACACTGGAGAACCTGATCGAACAACACAGTTGAGACGGACTGCTGTATCGTCGTACGGTCCCTGTCTCGATCTCAGGCGACCCAACTGAGGATCGTGAAATAAACCGTCTGCAACACCGGCTTCGTGACGATACAACGAAAAGGCTGCACTCGAAAGATGACGGCAAATGAAAGTCGGTGTCGTCGGGGCCGGGATCTCGGGACTCACGCTGGTCCGTTCGCTCGCCGAGCAGGACGTAGACGTCGTCGCGTTCGAAGCGCGCGAAGAACCCGGAGGCGTCGTACAGAGTCGACACGTCGACGGACACGTCGTCGAGTTAGGACCACAGCGGCTCCGGCTAACGCCGGGTCTCGAGTCGATGATCGAGGAGTTGGGGCTCCGAGATCGGTTGCAGACGGGCGACGACGAACAACCGATCTACGTCTACCACGACGGTGAACTGAAGGTCGCACCCCTCTCCGTGCGGGAGGCACTGACGACCGACCTACTGGGTCCTGCCGGCAAACTTCGAATGCTGTTGGAGCCGCTGTTCGGACCACCACGGCCGAACGAAACCGTCGACGAGTTTCTCGTCCGGAAGTTCGGCAAACAAGCGTCACGGCGGTACCTCGGACCGCTGTACAGCGGCCTGTACGGGACGGATCCGCGGAACATGCTCGTCGAGTACTCGCTTGGCCGTGTCCTCGAGAAAGCCGGCATCGATCGAAGCGTCCTCCTATGGGTCGTTCGGAAGCTGCTCTCCGGACGCGAGACGCCTCCGATCTGTACGTTCGAAGGCGGACTCGGCGAACTGACCCAGGGACTGTACGACGCCTACGCGGACGCGATCGAACTCGGGACGCCGGTCGAGACGATTCGCAAACGGGACGACGGGTTCGAACTCGTCACGGCGGATACCGTCGAATACGTCGACGAAGTCGTTCTGACGACGCCAGCGGAAACGTGTGCCGAGTTGTTAGCACCGGTCGATTCCGGGCTCGAGGCGACGTTACGCCGGTTCAACTACAACCCGATCGGAATGGTGTTTCTCGAGTCCGACTTCGACGGGACCGGGATCGGAACGCTCGTACCACCGGGGTCGGACGTTCAGATCAGCGGCCTCACCTGGAACGCGAGTTTCCTCGATCGTGACGGCCTGTTCACCTGCTATATCGACCCGCTGAGTTACCCGCCACTTTCCGACGCCTCGGACGAGGAACTGGGCCGGGTCGGTGCGGCCGAGTTCGAGCGGATCACCGGCACAGCGGCGGCGCCGATCCATGTCCACCGCTGGGAGCCGGGCATGCCGGCGTACGACCGATCGTGGACGGCGATGGACGACCTGGAGCTGCCAGCGGGCGTCCATCTCTGTACGAACTTCGTCGATCGGCCCGGCATTCCGGGCCGCATCCGGACCGCTACGCGACTCGCCCGCGAACTCGCCGACGAGTGAGACGGACAGGTCCGTACGATCCGGGCGCCAGTGGCGACTACCGGCTTCGAAGTACCTATACCGGTCGCTTCCTAACGGCCGGCTATGAAGACAGGAGTTGTCCTGTTAAACTTCGGCGAGCCGGCCGTACCGGACCGTGACGTCGTCCTCGAGTACCTCACTCGGATCTTCTTCGACAACGCCGACTTAGAGGAGGCAGAATCCGAGGACGCAGCGTGGGAGCGGTCCCGCGAGCTGGCCCGCAAACGGCTGCCGAGCCTGATGGAGGAGTACGAGGAGATCGGCGGCTCGCCGCTGCAAGAACAGGCGACCGAACAGGCAAACGCCCTCGAGGAGTCACTGACCGACCGCGGCCACGAGGTCGAGGTCTACCACGCGATGCAGTTCATGGAACCGTTGATCCCGGACGTCGCGGCTGAACTCGCAGCGGACGAGATCGAGTCCGTCATCGCCGTCCCGATCTATCCGCTGTGTGGCCCCTCGACGACGATCTCGTCGATCGACTCACTCGAGTCCGCAATCGAGGAGACCGACGGCTACGAGCCGGATTTCACCGCGATCACCGGCTGGCATCGGGTTCCGGCGTACAACCAGCTCCGAGCCGAGGGAATCCAAGCGTTCGTCGACGAAAACGGAGTCGACCTACAGGATCCCGATACGGCGTTCGTCTTCTCCGCCCACGGAACGCCGAAGAAGTACCTGGAGGAGGGGAGCCGATACGACCAGTACGTCGAGGAGCACGCGGCGACGATCGCCAGCATGCTTGGCATCGACGACTACGAGATCGGCTACCAGAACCACGCGAACCGCGGGATCGAGTGGACCGAGCCCGACACCGAAGCCGTCGTCGAAGGACTCGAGGGGGAGGCCGAACGCGTCGTCGTCGAGCCGATGAGTTTCATGCACGAACAGTCCGAGACGCTCGTCGAGCTCGACATCGACCTCCGCGAGGACGCCGAAGCGGTCGGCCTCGATCTCTACCGGGTGCCGGTCCCCCACGACGACTCGCGGTTCCCGACGCTGCTCGCCGACACCGTCGAGCCGTTCCTCTCGGGCTTCGAGCCGTCGTACTACCAGCTTCGCCAGTGTGAGTGTCGGTCCGAGCCGGGGACGTACTGTTACAACGCCGGACTCCCACCGCAGTAACGGAAACGCTCCCTAACGGGTCGCGTTCGACTACCGCGTCGCCGTTTTCGCCGTCTCGAAGAAGGCCTCGACGTTCTCGACGGGGACGTTCCGATCGACGCCGTGGCCCAGGTTGAGGATGTGTCCCGAGTCGCCAGCGGCTGCGATGATGTCACGAGTCCGTTCCCGGACGGTCTCGGGATCGCCGTACAGCAAGGCAGGGTCGAGGTTCCCCTGGATCGCCACGTCGCCGAGTTCCTCGCGTGCGGCCTCGAGGTCGACCGTCCAGTCGAGTCCGACCACGTCGGCGCCGCTGTCCGCGAGCAGGTCGAGGTTGCCGCTGACGTTGCGGACGAAGACGATCGTCGGCACGTCGATCGCGTCGACGATCTTCCGATGGAGCGGCAGGAGGAACTGTCGGTAGTCCGCCGGCGAGAGCAGTCCGGCGTAGGTGTCGAACAGCTGAATCGCGTCCGCACCCGACTCGACCTGATAGGTGACGTAGTCGAGGATGACGTCGGTAAACGCCTCGAGCAACCGTTCGAAGGCTGCTGGATGTTCCGCGCGGAGCCGACGAACGCTCATGAACGACCGCGATGGGGTTCCCTCACAGACGTACGCCGCGAGCGTAAACGGTCCGCCAGTAAAGCCAAGCACCGCCGCCTTGGAGCCGAGTTCCGCAGAGAGGCGCTCGAGCAGTTCGCCGACGTACCAGAGCTGGTCCTCGACGTCCTCGCGTTCGCGGTGGGTGTCAGCCGGCGACTCGACCGGGTTCTCGACGACTGGACCGACGCCGGACTCGAGGTGATACGAGAAGCCAAGCGGCTCGAGAACGGTGAGAATGTCGGAGTACATGACGACGCCGTCCGGCTGGAACCGTTCCCAGGGTTGTAGCGTTATCTCGGTCGCGATCTCCGGCGTCGAAATCGCCTCGAGAAACGAGTAATCCTGTCGCAGTTCGCGATACTCCGGGAGGTATCGGCCTGCCTGTCGCATCATCCATACCGGTGGCCGATCGGTCGATTCACCACGAGCCGCCCGGAGGAACAGATCCTTCATAGGCGTCGATTCGGGGTACGAGAGCCTAATAGTTATGAAACAGTCGGCGAATTTCGACGCGAGGTCGAAAGGCGGGCAGTGACGTCGGACCGTCGGACCACAGTCCACTCGAGGCGAGATTAAATAACTGGCAAATGAAGTGTACCATTATGTATCTATTTCAACTTAAAACCAATCCCTACATACGGAGGCTTACAACCATATTTCTGTAAATAAGTGTTTATAGACACCGTCTAATTTGGTATCCCAATATTAGTGTTCGTGTTTAGACCAATCAAGTGGGTGTACTAGACGATAGTGTAAATAGCAAACAAATATGTTCGTGTCCGATACTCGAGGGAGTGTCCGTCGCCACCAGTTGTATGATTTTGTCGAGCGTAGTACAGTCGGCTACTCGACGACTGATCGATGGCATTCGAGAGAAGCGCAGACATGATAGATTCCAGTTTATCCACGGTCTGTGACAGGAAAAGGGGACATCGAGGCACTAGTGTTGTGAAATAGAAACAACACCAGTTATCAGTTCTTCAGTCAACGTTCTTACCTGTGTTGGATCGAACGGATCATAGGTTCCGGCTAAAACGAGTCACACACCGATCCCAACGACCGCTGGTGATCGGTGTACAAACAGTTGTTACTA
Source organism: Natronolimnohabitans sp. A-GB9 (assembly GCF_030848565.1). Lineage (GTDB taxonomy): Archaea > Halobacteriota > Halobacteria > Halobacteriales > Natrialbaceae > Natronolimnohabitans. The sequence goes on along the minus strand of NZ_JAVDDV010000040.1, from coordinate 1,213 downwards.
TAGCTACCCCCTCTCAGAACTCGAGGACGAACATCGTTCCGTAGCCGAGCCCGAAGGACAGAACGAACGATCCGATCCAGGCGACCACCGTGATCCCGAGTTTACGAGGACTGACGCCGGCACCGCCGCCGACGGCCAGCCCGGCCCCGATGACGGCGCTGACGATGATCTCGTTGAACGAGACCGGGACGCCGAGCAGGACCGCAGCCTGGGCGATGAGAAACGACGGCACCAACGTTGCGATAGATCGGCGCGGACCGAGCGAGGCGTACTCCTGTGAGACCGCTTTGATCATCCGCGGAGCGCCGGTCCAGGAACCGACGAGAATGCCGAGCCCACCGCCGAGCAACACCGCGATCGGCGAGACCATCGACACGTCATCGAACAACGGGAGCAACGGGCCGACGGCGAGGCCGACCTGACTCGCACCCGCGGAGAACGCCACGAGTCCGCCGAGAACGAGCAGAAACCGCCGCAGACCGCCGGCCTGATCGCGGTCGACGTCCCACCGAACAGCCAGCGCGGCGACCGACCCAACGGCGAGTGTCACGACACCCACAGCGGCCGTCCCGTCGAGTGGTAGAAACTGGGCGCCGGCAGCGGCGGGCGTGCCGCCGACCGACTCGAGAAACACGAACTCGAGGTTCGCGACGACGGCACCGACGAGCCCGGCGAGTAGCGGCACGCTGTTTCGTTCGGGGACGTCCGACCGGGGAAGCAGCGCCGCGATCGCGTACGCGAGGCCTCCACCGACGAACGGCGTGAAGAGCCACACAGCGCCGACTTCAGCGTACTTCGCCCAGGCGGGATCGCCACCGAGTGCGATGCCGACGCCGACCACCGCCCCAGTGACCGTAAACGCCGTCGCGATCGGGTAGCCAGTGGAGATCCCGATCGCCATTAGCCCGGCGCCGATCAGGAGGACGACGATGACGCTCGTGGCGGGCAGCGAAACGCCGTGAACGAGATCCCGGCCGACGGCTTCCGAGACACTCGCGCCCTGGGTCACTGCTCCGGCGAAACCAAGGATCCCGACGAGAAACGCGGCTCGCATCGTTCCGATGGCGTTCGCCCCGACGGCAGGCGCAAACGGGGTCGCACCGCTCGAGCCGGCACCGATGACCCAGGCCATAAACAGACTCGAGAGCGCGGCGACGGTAAACAGGAGTATCGTTGCGAGTTCCATCGATTAAAATACGGTCAGGTACAGTTA
>NZ_JAVDDV010000004.1 GCF_030848565.1 Natronolimnohabitans sp. A-GB9 | reverse complement strand
TCCGACGGGTACTTAACCCCTTCGGAACTCGAGTGATCCGAGATGACGGAACGAGTTGAACGTCCCGTCGATCACATCTTCTTTGCAATCCATCCGAGGCCCCGTACACATATAAGGCCGTCGGATCGTAACGGCGCCGGAAACCACATCCGGCGAGGCAGTTACGAACAAATCCGAACGGCCAGCCACATATAAGGGCATCGGCTCACCGCAACTAGAGACGGTGAGCGCGGACAAACCGCGACGATGCCCGTATATGCAGACGATCGGAGCAGTCCGATCGGAAGTACGGGGTGGATGAGTGCCTGCCTCCGTGCCGGGACACGGCCGGAGGGGACGTGGCGGCCTGCGCCACGTCGTTCGCATTAGTATCGAAGTGGGGGTGAACATATAAGGACGTCGGATCAATCCCTCCTCGTAACCCGATACCAGTGGACAGTTTTCTCCCATCTGTCGGTAGGAGAACAGGGATAAATCTATCGTCGAAGCAGCTGTTGACATGCGACCGGGAGCGTGATATCGTTGTCCGACAATACAAACGGTCCTGAGCGGCCAACTGATCGAGACGAGTTCCTGGACAGAATATCACGCGGGCGGAGGTCGGCCAGTCATCCCGTCCTCGCAGACGCGGTCGGACCGAATGAGACCCGCGTGGGTCGTACTCGAGTGCGCACGCGCAAGAAAGCTTCGTGTGGGCGCGTTCCACCACGATCGTTCTACGACCTGTCGCGTTCGGACCGAACAGATTCGGTTCTGCGACTGTCAGCGGGCGGATCCCAGCCTACGCATCGATGCCGATAAACCACGTGCGTCGTAACGACTATACGAATGGTCCGGGACCCGATCGCTTCGGAGTCGTCGCCGTCAGCAGAGGAGATTTGCTCTGCGCTCGATGACCCCGACTGCCGAGAGATTATCCGGAATCTCGAGGAACCCATGACGGCCTCTGAGCTGACAAAAGAGTGTGAAATCCCGCAATCGACGTTGTATCGGAAACTGGAACTGTTGACTGATTCGACGTTGCTCGAGGAGTCGACCGAGATTCGACAGGACGGGCACCATGCGAGCAAGTACGCCGTCGCATTCGACGAGATTACGCTCACGTTAGACGAGGATCGGACATTGGCAGTCCAGATCGAACGGCCAGCCCGGACGGCAGACGAACGGCTCGCGGAACTGTGGTCAGAGGTGCGAAAGGAGACATGAGCCCCCATCATACCGGTACGATCGAAATCGCACTCGCGCTCGCGGTCGTGAAAACGCTCGTTCTCGTCGTTGGGGGAGTGATCACGTACTTCGCGTTCAAGGCCTACCGACGGACGCGACAGCGTGCACTCGGGCTGCTCGCGCTCGGATTCGGACTCGTGACGCTCGGACTGTTTCTCGCAGGGTTGCTCTACGAGTTGCTCGGTGTGAGGTTGGCGACCGGGGTCTTGCTCGAGAGTCTACTCGTGCTAGCCGGCTTTCTCGTGATCGCGTATTCGCTGTACGTTCAGTAATACTGTCCGATCAAAGTCAGTAGCCGTCCGATCCGTCGGGCGGTTCGTCGCCGGACGACGGTCGGTCGCGTGTGATCGGCCCATGAGTCGTGTTGTCCGACAGTATAACCAACGGGGTCCCAATCACGAATCAGTCTCGCTCGCCTCGAGTCATCGAACGAAAGTCGTGGCGCTCAGCGTTTTCCCTTCCGATATCCTCATACGGTCTCCTGTCGTCAATTACCGCCGATCGCCGACCCCGTCCTGGCGATCGGCGGGAGATCGGTACAGCAGTCCGTATCAGCGGTTGAGCGTGTGGATCGCGTGTCCGAGAGCGTTCTCGGCGGCTTCCATAACCGATTCGGAGAGCGTCGGGTGGGCGTGGACCGTCGACGCGACGTCTTCGATCGTCGCGCCCAGTTCGATCGCGAGGCCGAGTTCGGCGATCAGTTCCGAGGCCTCGGGGGCAACGATACTGGCGCCGAGAACGTAGCCATCGTCGGCCTCGGCGACGATCTTGACGAAGCCGTCAGACTCGTCCATCGTCAGCGCGCGACCACTGGCCCGCAGTGGGAATTCGCCGACGACGGTGTCGAAGCCGGCCTCCTCGGCCTCAGTCTCGCTCATTCCGACGGTCGCGATTTCGGGGTCGGTGAAGACGACAGCAGGCATCGCCTGGTAGTCGATCGCCGCGGGCTCGCCGGCGATTACCTCGGCGGCGACCTGTCCCTCGGCGCTGGCCTTGTGGGCGAGCATGGGTTCGCCGGCGACGTCACCGACGGCGAAGATGTGTTCGACGTTCGTGCGCGCACGCGAATCGGTTCCGATGAATCCCGCCTCGTCGGTCTCGACGCCAGCCGCCTCGAGGTCGAGCGTCTCCGAGACGGGTTCGCGGCCGACGGCAACGAGGACCTTCTCGGCGTCGAGTTCGAGAGAGTCACCCGCTTCGCTGGCACCAGCATCGCTTGCTGTTGTACCGCCATCGGCCGCAGCTTCGTCTGCCGGATCGGCGACGACCGTGACCCCCCCGTCGTCGCGTTCGTCCCACTCGGCAGCCGTGTAGCCGAACTCGAACTCGATCCCGAGATCGTTCGCGCGCTGTTTGACCGGACGTTTGAGGTCGTCGTCGTACCCCGGGAGAATCGAGTCGAGCATCTCGAGGACGGTGACGTCGGTGCCCAGCTTGGCGAAGACGCTTGCCAACTCCATCCCGATGTAGCCGGCGCCGACGACGACCAGCGAGTCGGGGACCGACTCGAGAGACAGCGCCTGTTTCGAGTCCAACACCGGTTCGTCGTCGAAATCGAACCCGGGGATCTCGATCGGACGCGAGCCAGTCGCGACGATGGCGTGTTCGAACTCGAGTGTCTCCGAGCCCTGGCCTTCGCCGCCGTGAGCGATGCGGGCGGTGTTCTCGTCGACGAACGTGGCCGTCCCTTCGAGTAAGTTCACCTGATTCGCTTTGCAGAGTTTCTCGACGCCGCTCGTGAGTTGGTCGACGACGCCGTCCTTCCAGTCGACCATCCCCGAGAGGTCGATCGCGGGATCGGCGTGGATCCCCATCGCTTCGGCGTGGCGGGCCTCGTGAGCGACGTTCGTCGCGGTGATCAGCGCCTTCGAGGGGATACAGCCGTAGTTCAGGCAAGTGCCGCCGTAAGCGTCTCGCTCAACGAGCGTAACGTCCAGATCGAGTTGTCCAGCGCGGATCGCGGCCACGTAGCCTCCGGGCCCGGCGCCGATAATCAGCACGTCCGTACCAGTGGTGACATCTCCAACGACCATGGGGCTACCTTCGACGGCGGAGACAGTCTATCTGGCGGTCGACGACATCTCGGCGTTTTCCGGACGACCCGCGAACCGGGGTTTGGTTGTGTGATCGCCAGGCCGTCTCACTCGAGTAAGAGGAGGTGGGGATTCTCGAGGTACTCGATGACGGTGTTGGTAAACGCCGCGCCGACCGCGCCGTCGATCAGTCGGTGATCGAACGACGCCGACAGCGTCATCACGGATCGGGGTTCGATCGACTCCGATCCGTCGTCGTCGGTCACGACACGCGGTTTGCGCTTTATCTCGCCGATCGCGAGGATGCCCGCCTCGGGGTAGTTGATGATCGGCGTGGCGTACTCGCCGCCGATGCCGCCGATGTTGGTGATCGTAAACGTCGACCCCTGCAGTTCGTCTGGACCGATCGAGCGTTCACGGGCCTTCTGGACGAGTTCGTTCATCTCCGAGGCCAACTGGAGTAGGCCCTTCTCGTCGGCGTTCTCGAGGACCGGAACCATCAAGCCGGCGTCGGTCGCGGTGGCGACCCCGATGTTGTAGTAGTCTCGGTAGACGATCTCCTCGTTGTCCTCGTCGATGACCGCGTTCATTTCGGGGTGTTCTTTCAGCCCCGCGATCACGGCCTTCATGATGAAAGGCATGTAGGTCAGCCGGATCCCCCGCTCCTCGGCGCGCGGTTTGAGGTCCTCACGGGCCTCGACGAGGGCGGTGACGTCGGCTTCGTCGTGGTGGGTGACGTGGGGCGCGGTGTACTTCGACTCGACCATCGCCTCGGCGATCCGCTGGCGGACGCCGGTAAAGGGTTCGCGGCGCTCCCGTTCTCCGGGGGCGAACTCGGCGTCTTCCGTTCCGACCGGTTCGCCGGCTGCGACCGCTTCTCGATCGGCTTCTTGGGCGTGCTTCTGTGCCTGTGCGTACTCCCGAACCGCTTCGGGGGTGACGAACGCCTCGCCATCCCGCATCTCGTCGGTCGGGACGGCATCGATATCGACGCCTTCCTCCTGTGCGAGGCGACGGGTCGCGGGCGCGGCCAGCGTCCGATCACGGTCTGCGGACGCTACCTGGGATGGCGTGGCACTAGTGGCCTGTCGCTGACTCGACGGAGTGGGTCCGGCCTCCGTGGCGCCGGCATCGGCCTCGGTCTCGGTTTCGACCTCCTGTGCCTGTGCTCCCGTGCCACCAGTGGCGCCGCTACCACCGTCGATGGCGGCCCGTACGTCTGCCGCGGTGATCCGTCCACCGGGACCGCTGCCGCGGAGACTCGAGAGGTCGAGCCCTTCCTCACGGGCACGTTCCCGAACGCGTGGCGGTACGAAGAGGCGGTCTTGGGGCGCAGCGGGTTCCTCGGTGTCGCCGCCGGTTGCACCGGGGCTGCCGGCAGCGTCGCTGTCTCCGGGTTCGGTCACCGCTTCCGCAGGCGGATCGACGCCCGCGGGCTCACTCGCCCGTTCTTGTTCCTCGTCGGTCGTCGGCTCGCCCGCCACGTCGAACGTAACGAACACCGCACCGACTGGAATCACGTCCCCTTCCTCGTAGTGCAGTTCCCGGACCGTGCCGTCGACCGGTGCCGGAACCTCGACGAGGGCCTTGTCGGTCTCGACTTCTGCGACGGGCTGGTCTTCGGTAACGGTATCGCCCTCCTCGACCAGCCACGAGACCAGTTCCCCCTCGGCGACCCCTTCGCCGACGTCGGGGAGTTCGAACTCGCGCATACGTCGCCTTCACTGTGGGCTCACATATCGTTTTGGCCGATATCGGCCTCGAGACGACCACCGCAGATGCGACGGCGACGAGGCAGGCATGCAAAATATCGACGGGGACGATCGATCACGGTGGTCCGTCTCAGAACTCGGCGGCTTCCCGAATGCCGTCTTCGATCCGTTCGGGCTCCGGCAGATAGTAGTCCTCGAGCGCGTACAGCGGGAACGGCGTATCGAATCCCGTGATGCGCGTGATCGGTGCTTCCTGATACAGCAGTGACTCTTCCTGAAGCGTCGCGACGATCTCTGCACCGAGTCCGCCCGTCTTGGGGGCCTCGTGGACGACCGCAGCGCGGCCCGTCTTCTCGAAGGACTCGACGATGGTCTCCTCGTCTAACGGCGACAGCGTCCGTAGATCGACCACCTCGACGTCGATCCCCTCCTCGGCGAGGTTGTCGGCGGCCTCGACGGTCGGCCGAGTCATTGCACCCCACGTGTAGACGGAGATGTCTTCGCCGTGCCGGCGGACGGCCGCCTCGCCGAGTGGGACCTCGTAAGAGTCGACCGGGACGTCCTCGCGGAACGCACGGTAGATGAGTTTCGGCTCGAGAAAGAGCACTGGGTCCGGATCACGGATCGCGCTGGTGAGCAACCCCTTCGTGTCGTAGGGCGTCGACGGGATGACGACCTTGAGTCCGGGCTGGTGGACGAACATCGCCTCCGAGGACTCGGAGTGGTGTTCGGGTGCTCGGATGCCGCCGCCGTAGGGGGCGCGGACGACCAACGGACACGTGAATCGGCCGCGCGAGCGCGTCCGCAAGCGCGCGGCGTGGGAGACGATCTGGTCGAACGCGGGGTAGATGAACCCGAGGAACTGGATCTCGGGGACGGGACGCAGCCCGTAGGCAGCCATCCCGATCGCCGTGCCGACGATCCCCGACTCGGCGAGCGGAGTGTCGATCACGCGGTTCTCGCCGAACTCGTCGTATAGTCCTTCAGTAGCGCGAAAGACGCCGCCGTTTTCTCCGACGTCCTCGCCCATGACGATGACGTCCTCGTCGCGTTGCATCTCCGTGTACAGCCCGTCTCGAACCGCCTGTACGAGAGTGAGACTTTCCGTCTCCGCCGATTCGGACTGAGTTCCTGTCTCTGCTGCCATCGTATCACTCCAGGAGTGCGTCGTCGCCGTGTCGTTCGCGAACCGATTCGAAGTACTCGAGTTGACGCTGCAGGCGCCGGGGCATTCCCTCGTAGACGTGTGCGAAGATTTCCTCGGGCTCGGGTCGTTCGACCGACTCCGCGCTGTCGATCGCATCGGCGACCGCCTCGTGGATCCGCTCTTCGATCGCGTCGACGCGTTCGTCGTCGAGGATCCCCTGGTTTCGCAGGTAGGTCTCGAGGCGAGGGATCGGGTCCTTCTGTTTCCAGCGTTCGACCTCTTCCTCGTCGCGGTAGACCGAGGGGTCGTCGGCCGTGGTGTGGGCACCGAATCGGTACTGGACGGCCTCGATCATCGTCGGCCGCGTCGCCCGCCCGGGGCCGTCGTCCTCGACGGCGTCGGGATTTTTGGCTTTCTCGATGGCCTCGCTGGTGACCTTGTAGACGGCAAGCGGGTCCATCCCGTCGACCTGGACGCCCTCGAACCCGTAGGCCTCGGCTTTCTGGGCCAGCGTTGCGCTTGCAGTCTGGCGCTCTCGGGGTACCGAGATGGCCCACTGGTTGTTGTTACAGAAGAAGACGTTCGGCGTATCGAAGACGCCCGCGAAGTTCAGCCCTTCGTGGAAGTCGCCCTCGGAGGTCGCGCCGTCGCCGAAGTAACACATGAAGGCGTTCTCTTCGCCCTGTAACTTCGACGCCCACGCTGCGCCGGTCGCGTGGGGGATCTGGGTCGCGATGGGCACTGCGACCGAGAACATGTTGACGTCCTCGGGGATGTAGTTGCCCTGCTCGTGGCCCATCCAGTACAGAAGCGTTCGCTCTAAGCTCATCCCGCGAACGAGGCCAACGCCGTGTTCGCGGTAACTGGGGAAGACCCAGTCCTCGTCGGCCAGTGCGTGAGCGCTGCCAATCTGGGACCCCTCCTGGCCCGACAACGGCGGGTACGTTCCCATTCGTCCCTGGCGCTGGAGGCTCACCGCCCGCTCGTCGAAGTGTCGAACCAGCCGCATCTGCTCGTACATCTCGACGAGTTCGTCCTCGTTCAGGTCGGGCACCTCCGCGCCGTCGACCACCCGGCCGGCCTCGTCCAAGACCTGTACTCGTTCCCGGGGGCTTCGCTGTATCGTACTCACGGGTAGACCCACCTGTACATATCCGGACAAACTATCGCTCAAGGTAAAGGAGTTTCCCAAAATAGTTTACTATTCATGAGATTCTCGCCACTGACAGGGGGCGAGAGTGAACAGCGCTGTACGATTCCGTCCGCCGATGACTGGATTCTCGTGACGCCGTTTCCTCCTCGAGCCGCGCGCGCATCGTTCACACATACTCCGGGATCGGGTGGGAGTGTTATCCGATCCCTCGTCCCAATTTCCCGGCACAGCCCTGACTCGGCTGGAGTGTGGCAGGGCTGGTGACGGTCCGTATTAAGACTCGGGTCGTGTCGCCGGCTCCGAGCGGCGAGCGTCCGCTCGAGCGGCCTCGACGCTTTTCCCCTCCCGCAACACGGCGTCGACGAACAGTTCGCCTGCCTTGTACGACGAGCGCACCATCGGTCCGCTGGCACAGTAGAGAAAGCCGAGTTCCTCCTCGGCGACCCGGCGCCAGGTCTCGTACTTGTCGGGATGGTCGTAGCGACGGACCTCGAGGTGGTTCCGTGAGGGTTGGAGGTACTGTCCGAGCGTGACGATGTCGACGCCGCGTTCGCGGCAGTCGGCGAGTGTCTGGTAGACTTCGTGGTCGTACTCGCCGTGGCCGAGCATGATCGAGGTCTTGGTGTAGATGTCGGACTCGCGATCGACCTGCTCTAACACCGACAGCGACTGTTCGTACCCCGCGCGTCGGTCCCGGACGGGAAACTGCAGCCGTTCGACGGTCTCGACGTTGTGTGCGATGACGTCCGGATCGGCGTCGATGATCTTTCGGACGAGCCGTTCTTCGCCCTGGAAATCGGGGATGAGAACCTCGACGAGGATTCCCGGATGGCGCGCTTTGATCTCACGGATCGTCTCCGCGAAGTGACCCGCGCCCTGGTCGGACAGATCGTCGCGATCGACGCTCGTCAGGACGACGTAGTCCAGCCCGATTTCGGCGACCGCCTCGGCGACGTTTTCGGGTTCGTCGGGATCGAGCGGCTCCATCCCGCCGGTCTCGACGTCACAGAAGTTACAGGCTCGAGAGCAGCGATCACCCATCAACATGAACGTCGCCGTCCCACCGTCACCTGAGCCGGTGCCAGCCCCACCCGACCAGCACTCGCCGAGATTGGGGCAGTTGGCCTCCTCGCAGACGGTGTGGAGATCCCGTTCGCGAAGCGTCTCCCGGATACCCGCAAACTCCCGGCCCGACGGTGGCCGCATCTTCAGCCACTCGGGCTTGCGAGTCGTGCTCATACATTGGTTCTAGGGGCCGACCGTGAAAAACCGTGCTCATCGAGCAGCCCTCCTGTCGATCGCCGTCGGGCCTGACTCCGCTGGACGAGCGTTCGAGCGGCCATGGTTCTGCGAGACACGATAGAGGCGGGTAATCGGCTCCTACCGCCCATAGATTTACGGGATCGAACGGAATACCGTCTGTCGATGGCGTTCAGCACGACTCCCGACTGGTTTCACATCAGCGACGACGACGACATCGTCTGGGAGAGTCGCCCCCATCCCATCTCGATGGGGGCAGGGGTACCGGTCGGGATCGGCCTCGTTCTCCTCGGATTCGTACTGGCCGGCTGGACCGCGACCGACGGCGTCAACCTTCTGACGATCTTCGGTGTCTTGCTCGCGATAGCGGGAGGCGTGTTAGCCGGCGTCCGCTATCTCTTCTGGACGAACACCCGGTACGTGATCACCACCTCGGAGCTGTACAAGAAATACGGCGTCGTCTCCCGGGACGTCACGCAGTTTCGTCTCGAGCGAGTCCAGAACACGAGTCTCAGCCAGGGCGTTCTCGGCCGTGCACTCGGTTACGGCGATCTGACGGTCTACACCGCCGGCTCTGGAGAGCCCGAACTCACCTTCGAACGCGTCCCAAACCCCGAGCGCGCGTCACAACACGTAAGCGACCAGCTCGAGGAGTCCTCGACCGAAGAATCCGCCGTCTGATACGGACTGCTGTACCGATCGCCGACCTGTGTGGCGATCGGCGGAACGTGACGACAGGAGCCCGTATGGTCGAACTGCGTTGCCGTTATACGACGCTTCGACGTATCTCTCGAGTGATATCTACGGGATCGAACCACAAGACCCATGCAATCGACTCGTCTCCGGAGTCGGTACGATGACCGGACAGCCGACGAGTTCCGACGGGACCGTATCGCGTGGCTCGAACTCGAGTGTCGCGGCAAGTGCTGGGCTCGGCGTGCTCGCCGCCGTGCTCGGCTATCTCGTGACGTATCTGTTGATCGTCGACGAGGTTCGCGAGGCCTTTGGCGACGGCGTCGCCGAGTGGAAAGGCGTCGCCTGGTACTTCTACAACGCCCACCTGGTCGATATCGAGGCCTCGGGTGCGATCGGTGGGATCGGTGGCTCGAGCACCGTCGACTTCATCGCCGAATCCGGCGCGACGAGTGCCGACCTGTTGTATCTGATCCCGCCGATCGTGTTGCTCGGAATGGGTGCACTGCTGGCCGTGCAGTTGAACGCCGACGACCTCGGTGAGGCCGTCGTCGTCGGCGCGCCGGTGACGATCGGCTACGCCGTCGTCATGGGTCTGGGCGCGCTCGTCGCCGAGTCGAGCGCGGAAGGGGCGTTCTTCGGTATCGAGGCGAGCGGCTCGATGGCACCGGAACTGCTCCCCGCGATCGTCCTCGGTGGCGTGCTCTACCCGCTCGCTTTCGCCACTGGCGGCGCGATTCTCGCAGTCGTGTTCGCCAGCCGGTAGGATCGACGACGCGAAGGAAACGCCTTTGACTCGCCGCTTCCCGTTTCAGGGTGATGGAGGTCGCCGAGGTTCTCCCCGAATTCGCCGACGCATTCGCCTTCGAGGAGTTCAACCGGATGCAACGTGAGGCGCTGCCAGCACTGCTCGAGTCGGAGGAAAACGTCGTCGCGAGTGCGCCGACGGCCTCGGGCAAGACCGCGCTGGCGGAGCTGGCTATCTGCAAGACGCTTTCCGAGGGCGGCACGGCGCTGTTTATCGCGCCGCTGCGGGCGCTAACCAACGAGAAGGAAGACGACTGGGATCGCTTCGAGGACCTCGGTTACTCGGTGTACGTCGTCACAGGTGAGCGGGATCTCAATCCCCGTCGCGCGCGCCGTGCCGATATCCTCGTGATGACCCCCGAGAAACTCGACTCGGCGACCCGAAAACACGATTCACGACGGTACGACTTCGTCACCGAGATCGACGTCTGTGTCATCGACGAGGTGCACCTGCTCGACGCGGACCGTCGCGGCTCCGTCCTGGAGGTCACCATTTCGCGGCTCCGACGGCTCTGTAACCCCCGCGTGGTCGCGCTGTCGGCGACGATGCCAAACGTCGACGACGTGGCCGCGTGGCTCGACGCGCCCGCGGAGACGACCTTCGAGTTCGGCGAGGAGTACCGCCCCGTCGACTTACACGCGGGCGTCAAGACCTACACGCACGGCGAGAACTCGTTTGCGGACAAGTATCGACGCCTCTACCGGGCCCTCGACATCGCGGAACCCCACCTCCGGGAGGACGGCCAGGCACTCGTGTTCGTCTCCTCCCGACAGGACACCGTCCGCGCGGCCGAGAAGGCCAGAGACGAGATCGCCGAACGTGACATCGAGATGGGTGTTCGAGGCGACTACGACTTCCACACCGAGTTGAAAGAGACCCTCGAGAACGACACGCTCCGCAAGTCGGTCCTCGATGGCGTCGCCTTCCACCACGCGGGACTCTCGAAGGACGAACGCGACCTCGTCGAGGAGTGGTTCAAAGAGGGTCGCATCGAACTCCTCTTTTCGACCTCGACGCTCGCGTGGGGCGTCAACCTGCCCGCCCGCTGTGTCGTGATTCGGGACACGAAACTCCACGACCCACTCGAGGGCGAAGTCGACATGAGCCCGCTCGACGTCCTCCAGATGCTCGGCCGTGCTGGTCGGCCCGGCTACGACGACGTCGGCTACGGCTGGGTCGTCTGTGACCGCTCGGAGGCCGACAAGTATCGGCGGCTGCTCGACGACGGCAAGGAGATCGAGTCCCGGCTGGCCGAGAGCCTCGAGACACATCTCAACGCCGAGATCGCGATGGGGACGATCGCCGACGTAGAGGAGGTGATGGCCTGGCTCGAGACGACGTTCTACTACGAGCGCGGCCAGTCCAAACCCGAGGAGTACGGCTTTCCCGACCTCCGGCGCCGCGTCAGGGACTGTCTCGAGGACCTGGTCGATCGGGGCTTCGTCGAGATGGACGGGGACGATCTCTCGATCGAGGCGACGCCGCGTGGCCGCCTCGCCTCGAAGTACTACCTGCGACTCGAGACGGCTGCGACGTTTGCTGACCTCTGTGATCGTGTCGCCGAGGGAACGGTCGATCTCGGGATCGACGAGATCTTCGAGGCGGTCGCGACCGCTGACGAGTTCGACTCGGTGTCGGCCCGCCAGTCCGAACAAGACGCGATCGACACCGTTCTTGCCGATCGTGAGACGAGCGACCTCGAGGCTGGCCAGCGGAAGGTGCTCGCGGTCCTCGAAAGTTCGACCGGGAGCACGCCGACCGAACTAACCGACGACGCGTGGGTGATCCGACGCAACGCGACGCGACTCGTCTCGGCGCTCGGCGCGTTTCTCGATCGGCTCGTCGGCCCCCACGCGGCCAATCTCGCCCGTCGAGCCGAGGCCCAACTCGAGCACGGCGTCTCCGAGACCGCCGTCGGGCTGACGGCCATCGACGACGTCGCGTCGGGTCGGGCGAGCAAGCTCTCCAAGGAGGGACTGACGACGCCAGGTGACGTCCTCGAGGCCGGTATCGTGGGACTCGTCGACGCCGGCCTCTCGGAAGGCGTCGCCGAGCGCGTCTACGAGGGCGCCCAGTCGCTGCCTGCCGTCGAGATCGACTGGGGGCCCTTCCCCGAGACGATCGCGACCGGTGAGAACGAGGTCTGTGAGGTGACGATCCGCAACGTCGGCGAGCCCGCGCGAGCCGGGATCCGGGTGACGGTCACCGGCCGAGGGGGCGACGCGTCCTCGAGCCACTCGGGATCGTCCGTTCCCGACGACGGTGTCGAGATGACCAGCACGAGCAGTTACCTCCGCGATACGGAGACGGTCCCAGTCGGCGTCTTCGGCGCCGACGCCGACGAACTCGAGTTCACCGTCAGTGTCGCCTTCCCCGAGGAGCCGCTGGTACCAATCCAGGAACGGCGACTGGTCGACGTCGTCTGATCGCTCGAGCGAGCGGCTCACGGAAGCCGGAATTCGCGGGTCACGGTACTTTCCGTCGAGCGATCGGACGGCTCTACAACGCGTATCGTCATACTGTCGGATAGCACTATTCGTCGTCGGTCGCACGACTTCGGCCGTTCCCGGGAGTAACGGCCGCGAATTCGCGACCGACGGCTCACTGACTGCTGTCCGACAGTATCAGTGACTCGGCGCTTGCGGCCGGCTATGTCGCGCGCTCGAGGACCGTCCCCCGCAACTCGGCGGGCGAGTCGACGACCACGTCGGCCGGCGAGCGGTCGATGTCACCGTGAGCATCGATGCGATAGGCGACGACGGTCGCGCCGGCGCGGTCGGCCGCCTCGATTCCGTTCGCGGAGTCCTCGACGACGACGCAATCGGCCGGGGGAACACTCATTTCGTCGGCGGCGTACTCGAAGACGTCCGGCGCCGGTTTGCTCGAGGCGTCGATGTCATCGGCGCTGATCACGTGCTCGAACGCGCCCTCGAGGTCGAATCGCTCGAGCACCCAGCCGATCCACTCGTGGGGCGAGGAGGAGACGACGGCAGTGGAGACGCCCGCGGCCTCGAGTTCTGCGAGCAAGTCGTAGAGACCGTCTAAGAGATCGACGCGCTCGGTGTAGAGCTCCTCGGCGGCCGCAGTGAAGCGATCGATGTACTCCTCGCGGGAGACCGCGGTTTCGTACTCGGAGTCGAGGTAGTCGTAGATCTCGCGGTAGTTCATGCCGCTGACCTCCGCGACGTCGACGTCTGCGTCGGGGACGACCCAGGGAAGGATCGTCTCCTCCTGAAACTCGACCCAGTAGTCCTCGCTGTTGACGAGGACACCGTCCATGTCGAACAACACTGCGCTCATGTGGGCGCAGTACCGGCCCGTCACGGATAGCCGTTTGGCAAGGGGAAACCGCTCGAGCGGGCGTCCGATCATCCACCGATCACCTGCCACTCTCACTCTCGCTCTCATTCTCCAGCGGTGGCGCGCGCCGAGCCGCAGTGAGCGGTGAGCGAGCGGCGGCTCGAAAACCGCGCGAGGGATGAGCGAACGACTGGAAGGAGTGAGCGAATCGGCTGGGGAGGAAGTGGGTCCGCATCGTTGCCACGATAGCAGTGGATGCCACACAGCGTCTCTAGCCGGTTTTCCCTCGTAGCGCTGTATGGGGTGTTTCGGAGACCGAGCCGACTAACCGAACACCTCTCCCCGCTCGTAGGCCATCTTCGCGCTCACCTCGCTCGCGACGTCTTCGCCGAACTCCCGTTCGACGAGCCACAACGCGAGGTCGATCCCCGCGGTAACGCCGCCCGCGGTCAGTACGTCGCCGTCGTCGACGACCCGCTCGTCGACCACGTTCGCCGCGTGGGCCTCGAGATCGTCGACGGCGACCGGGTGAGTTGCGGCGGGACGTCCCTCGAGCAGGGCTGCTTCGGCGAGGATCATCGCGCCGGTACAGACCGAGGCGACCGTCGCGCCCGCCGCGTACCGTTCGTCGACCGCGTCGGGCAACACACCGTCCTCGACGATCGCGCGAACGCCCTCGTTGGCGGTCGTCCAGCCGCCGCCGGGGACGACCAGGAGATCGGGATCGCCGAGCGTGCCCTGTGGTTCGACCCGCAGGTCGTGGCTCGCGGTCACGATGTCGGTCTCCTCGAGCGTTACCAGCGAGGTCTCGAGGTCGGCACCGGCCTGGGCGGCGTTCTCGAAGACCTCGTAGGGACCGATCGCGTCGAGTTCGTCGACGCCATCGAACAACACGATTTCGACGGTCGTGTCCGTCATGGTCCAACGGACGGCGCCGGCGGAAAAACGCGTTGTGCCGGAATATACTGCCAACTCGAGCCAGGTGGGAGCCACCGACTCGAGTCCCGTGGCGACGCATGGGTTCGAAGACGGGACCGGGACGGCGAAGACGGGACCGGGACGGACGGGACGAACCGGCCGGCGAATCCACTCCGAGAAACAGGGGAAAGACCTTCCTGGCGTCGCGTCGTCACGTGACGTCCCGAACGACCGCGACACACGAGCGCCGTTCGGTATCGACCGACATGAGACGACGATCGCTCATTGCAGGTGTGACAGCGGTGACGGCGCTGAGTGGCTGCCTCGACGGTCTCGGCTCGAGCGACGAGGACGAGCAACGAGGGACGGGAGACGAGGACGCCCCACCGTTCGAGGTGCAGACCGTCGACGCACCCGGCAGCGACGCCGGGACGGTCGCGGTTCCGACAGACGGCCAGGTCCAACTGATCAACCACATCCGCCTCGAGTGTCCGACCAGCCGCGCCATGCTCTCCCGCGTCGACGAGGCCGTCGAGCGACTCGAGGACGACTATACGGTCGGTCCCGACGGCGACGTACTCGCGCTGTCGGTCATCGACGCCACCATCGACTCGGATCCAACGCCGTCGGAGCTCGCCGACTGGTGGGCCGAGCACGGCGGCGACTGGACGATCGGGATCGACGAGGTCGGGTCGCTGTTCGACCACCACGACGTCACCGGGACGCCGACGACGGTCGCAGTCGACGGCGACGGCGAGATCCACTGGCGCGATGAGGGCGGCACGACGGCGCGTAACCTCGTCAGTGGGGTCGAGAGCGCACTCGAGGCCGAACGGACGTAGTCCTCGAGTTTAAGTACGATTCCGCGGCCAGACCGGCTATGATCGACGACGCGATTCGCGTGCTCGCGGGCGACTGCACCGTCATCGCTGAGACGGGCGACCGCGAGGAGTACCGGGGTCGAGTGACGACGATCGTCAAACCCGACAACACCGTGTTGGTCCACGACAGCGACGGCTACCAGCCCGTCGCGTGGCTGACCCGCGCCGACAGCGTCTCGAGCGACCGCGCGGACGGTTTCACGCTCGTCGCGAAGAAAGACACCCAGACACTGCGGATCGCTGCCCACGATCGGGACGGGTTCGCCACCTATCCGGTCTCTGCGGCAGGGACGCCCGTCGGTACGTGTCCCGACTGTGGCGGGACGCTCGTCCGGTCTGGCGACGTCCACTGCGTCGACTGTGACACTCGCTATGGGATTCCGGCCGACGCGACGGTTCGAGACGACAAGTGTGACTGTGACTGTGGGCTCCCGCGGATGCGCGTCGAGCGTGGGCTCGCCTTCGACGTCTGTATCGATCGGAGCTGTGAGTCCTTAGACGACGCCGTTCGCGAAGCGTTCGACCGCGAGTGGGACTGTCCGGAGCCGGGCTGTGACGGCGACCTGCGGATTCTCCGACGCGGCGGACTCATCGCCGGCTGTGAACACTACCCTGACTGCGATACCGGCTTCGCGATCCCCGCCGGCATCGTCGCCGGCGAGTGTGGCTGTGGCCTCCCCACCTTCGAAACCCGGAGCGGAACACGATGTCTCGACGCGACCTGTGATCGCGGACTGGCGCGGCCGCTCGAGGCCGATTCCGCGGCCGACGACTGATACGGATCCCTGTACGATTTCCCGGAGCCTCGATCCGCAGCCACTTAGGCCCGCCCGTTCAACGGTCGGCTATGGGACTCGAGGGGAGATTCGACGAGGACGCGGGCGTCGTTCGCGTGGGCAACGACGCACGCCAGCGCTATCACGACTCGCGGGGCTATGGCTATCCGCTTTCGGGCAACGAGATCGCACTCGCACCGGTCGAGGCCGCCCACCTGCTCTATCGGGGCGACCTCGAGGCGATCGTCGACGAATCGGGCGAGCGGCTGGACTTCCGGGCGTTCGTGGCCCGCGAACCGGGCGAGAAGTTCGGCGTCCGGTTTCTGGTCTACGCCGACCTGCGCTCGCGGGGGTTTTACCTCTCACCGGCGGCGGAGCCGTGGGTCGCCGACCCACCCACGGGGAAGGCGGACTTCGCCGTCTTCCCACGCGGGAAGGGCCCCGGCGACGGCGAGATCGAGTACCGACTGCGGGTGATCGGCGAACGAACCGACGTGTCGGCCGCCGACCTCGAGGCGGGCGTCCTCGCGGTGGTCGACGAGGAAAGTGAGATCACCTACTTCGAGGTCGACCGGCGCGATCCGACGGGGACCTCGAGGGCCCCGCTTCCCGATGGCTGTGACGCCGACCTGCTGGCCGACCGCGTCGTCGTCTGGGATCCGCCGATAACGCTCTACGAGGAAGCGTTCTACGGCCAACCACTCGAGGGTCGGGAGTACGACCGGCCCACGTTACAGTGTTCCTTGCTCGAGGCAGCCTACCTCGCCGAACGCGGCGCGATCGATCTGGAGCCGGCGACTGTCCGCAAGCGAGGCCGGGAGGTCGAGGGCGAGCGGTTCGACCGCCGACTGGCGGTCTATACGGCGCTGCGCGAGCGCGACGTCGTGCCCAAGACGGGATACAAGTTCGGCGCGGACTTCCGGACCTACGCCGATGTCGAGTCGGTCGACGACCTGGGTCACTCCGAGCTGCTGGTTCGGGTCCACCCCGACGACCACGTCTTCGAGCCGCGGGACCTGGCACTCGACGTTCGGCTAGCCCACGGTGTCCGCAAGACGATGGTGTTCGCACTGGTCGGTCCGGACGGCGGCGTCGACTGGTGGTCACTCGAGCGGCTGACGCCCTGATACGGACTGCTTCTCCGCGAGCACAACGATGAAAGGCCCGACGCTCGAGGGTGCCATCATGCAACTCGAGGTGATCGGCGTCGGCGGCGCGGGCTGTCGGCTCGCCGATGCGATTCGGGCCGTCGAACCGACCGAGCACGCGTTTTGTACCGACGTCTTCGCGTTCGATACCGAGGCGTCTACGCTCCGCAGTACAGTCCTTCCGGAGTCACATCGCCACCGCTACGCGGACGGGACTGCACTCGGAGCACCGGACGGACTCGAGGGAGCCATCGAAACGGGCTTCGAGATCGGTCGGGAACACGCCGACGAGCTCCTCGAGGTCGTCGCGCGCGGGTCGCCGACCGACGCCGACGCGTTTCTCGTGGCCGTCGGCCTCGGTGGCACGACCGGCAGCGCGACGGCGCCCGGACTCGTCGCCGCGCTTCAGCGACAGTACGACGTTCCGGTGTACGTCCTCGCGACGTTGCCGGCCGACCGCGAGTTCGATCCCGAGGCCGACGACGGCACCGGGACGGGACCGCACTCGAGGTCCGTGCGAGCCGACAGCGAGGCACCACCGCGGCCGAACGCGGCAACGAACGCCGTCGCCACGCTCGAGCGACTCGACGGGCTCGCCAGCGCGATCGTGGTGTTCGACAACGAGGCGTGGCTCCGACCCGGCGAGAGCCTCGCCGACGCACGGGATCGATGTAACCGGGAGCTGGCCACGCGCGTCGCGGCCAGTTTCGCCAGCGGCGGAACCGACGGTGCCGTCGCCCAGAACGTGATCGACGCAAGCGACCGCGAGCGGATCCTGGGCAACGAGTCGGGGATCGTCACGCTCGGCTACGGCGATCAGACTGTCGAGACGACGGAATCGCGGTTCGGGCTCGGTCTCCTCTCGACGAAACGGGACGTCGAGACCAGTGAGGCCGTCAGCGCCGTCGAAACCGTCGTCCAGAAGGGGATCCGCGGGAAGCTTACACTCGAGTGTGAGCCCGAAACGGCCGATCGTGGCCTGTTGATCGTCGGCGGGCCGCCGAACTGGCTCGATCGGCACGCGATCGCAGAGGGCCGACGCACGCTCCAGTCGACCGTCGGCGAGGGCATCCTCGGTGGCGACGCGCCTCGACCCGACGGAGAGACGGTCTTCGCTGCTGTCGTGTTGGCAGGCGTCCGATCGACGCGACTCGAGGAGTTGCAAGCGGCGGCCGCTCAGGCGAAGACGGCAGACTGAACGGCACTGCTCGAACGAGACCGCCCAGGCGTCCGGACACCACTATTCCGCCGGCCTCGAGACGATGGCGAGTCGCCCGTCTCACTCCGCCGATTCGTCCGTGGTCGCTCGGCGGCGGAGCCACTCGAGCGAGAGTCCACCGCCGACGAGTCCGGCGCCGGTGGTGAAACCGGGAGCCTCGTCGGCGCTACCGTCCGACTCGCTCTCGTTTTCGGTGTCCGTTTGAGAATCGTTTTCGGGGGTGTCAGTCTCGAGACCCGTATCCGGTTCGTCGTCGCTGTCACGGTCGGCTTCGCTGTCGGTATCGTCCGTCGTCGTGTCGCCGTCAGTCGCTTCGTCGTCTCCTGACTCGTCGTCGGCATCGCCGTCGTCAGTCGGGATGTCTTCGGACGACCGGACGGCGACGAGCGTGTCGGCGCTGACGTAGAGCGTATCGTCGCTGACGGCGTAGGGAAGCTCACCGTCGGAGAGGGGATCGTCGACGTCACCGACGGCTTCGTGAGGGAGCACCCACTTCGGGGACCCGTCCTCTAGATCGAGCCCGAGAATCGCCGATTCGGCGCCGAACGTCCGAGCTTCCTCGTTGTTCTGCTCGTCCTCGGCCATCGAGGGCGGATGATAGGAGACGATAGCCGTGTCACCGGCGATGACCGGCGCCCGAAAGAGGTCCTGCTCTCCGAGATCGTCGTACGTCCACCGGAACGCCTCGCGTTCGACGTCCCACGCCTCGAGGCGTCTTCCCTCCGCTGCGGTGATGAGCCGCACCTCGCCCGACGCCGCGAAGGCCTCACTCGAGGTCTCGAAACGCGATGCATGCTCTTGGAGCCTCGTCGGACCGATCGGCTCCGGTTCACCGTCGTACTCTGCCAGGTGGCTCTCGCTTTGCCTGTGGCCACCTTCGAAACCACTCACGTAGACGCCGTCTTCGGTCGGAATGACGAGATCACCGCCGCGTATCAGGTCAGCCGTCCACAGCGTGTCACCCGTGGCAGCGTCGAGGGCGACGAACCCCGACGGTGAGACGGGAGCGTAGACCGTGTCGTCGTCGACGGTGACGGGCTGCGTCGCGAACGGCCGCTCTGTCGTTTCACCCTCACCAGTCTCCTCGTCGTAGACCTCGAGTTCGATTCGGTCGTGGTTCCAGGTGACCGATCCGTCCTCGGCGTCGACCGCGTAAAGCGAGCCGCCGGCGGCGACGTAGACCGTCCCGTCCGCGACCGTCGGACTCGCGCCGTCGTCCTCGTCGAACGCCATCTCCCACAGCACGTCACCGGTACCGCCGTCGATAGCAGTCAGTCGCCCCCCGGAGACGTAGACCGTCTCGCCTTCGACCGCGGGCGTTCCGACCGCGTCGAGGTCCTCCAGTTTCCACTCGAGGTCGCCGGTTTCCGCGTTGAGGGCGTGGACGTCTCCATCGTCGGTCCGGAGAAAGACACCGCCGTCGACGGCGGCAACCGAACCGGTTTCCTCGTACTCCCAGGCGACGCCATCGAGCTCCGGGAACGCGTCCGTCTCGACGAAGGCCGTGTTCGACGTGTTCCCCCGATACGACGACCAGCCGTCCGATCCCGCCGCTACCGACCGACAACAGCCGTCGTCGGCACCGGTCGTCCCGACAGAGGCGAGCACCCCACCAGTTACCGCTGCGGTCCCGATCGCCAGTATCGACCGTCTGCTACGTTCGACCATACGCCTCCTGTCGCCGACCGGCTCGTCATTATACGCTCCTTATCTTCGTTTCGCTCGTGTGGATAGTTAGCCCATCTGAGACGACGACTGTGAGCGATCACGTCCGCCGAATCGAACCACCGCGGCGAAGCCGAAGGCTTTTGCGCGCTGGCGCGCCAAAACGCACCTAATGACCGGAGACGACCCACTCGAGGAGCCCGAGTCAGGGGAACCGACGACCGGGGTACCGGTGATGGATGGCGATGAGCGATCCACGCCGGAACTCCGATCCGACGGCGGAGCTGCAGGCGCTGATGATGTCGCACTCGACCCCTGGGGGTCCTCGAGCGTCTCCGACTACCGCAAGCTCTTCGAGGAGTTCGGTATCGAGGAGTTCGACGAGGTACTCGAGGAAGTGCCCGAGCCCCACTACCTGATGCGCCGGGGCGTCATCTTCGGCCACCGGGAGTATCGCCCCGTCGCCGAGGCGATGCGCGAAGACGAGCCGTTCGCCGCGCTATCGGGGTTCATGCCGACCGGCGACCCTCACATCGGGCACAAGCTCGTCTTCGACGAGATCATCTGGCACCAACAGCAGGGTGGAGACGCCTACGCCCTGATCGCCGACCTCGAGGCAAACGCCGCCCGCGGGATGAGCTGGGAGGAGATCGACGAACACGCCCGGGACTATCTCCTCTCCTTGCTCGCACTCGGCTTCGACCCCGAGGAAGGGACCCTCTACCGACAGTCCGGGAACCGCAAGCTCCAGGACCTGGCGTTCGAACTCGGCGCCGACGCCAACTTCTCGGAGTTCCAGGCGATCTACGGCTTCGACGGCGAGACCGACGTCTCACACATGCAGTCGGTCGTCACCCAGATGGCCGACATCCTCTACCCGCAACTCGAGGAGCCCAAACCGACCGTGATCCCGGTCGGGCCGGACCAGGATCCCCACGTCCGGCTGGCTCGGGATCTCGCCGAACGGATGCGGTTTTTCAAGGTCAGCGAAGCGTACGCCAGCTTCGAACTCGAGGGCGAAGAGCGCGCCCTCGTCGCCGACTGCTACGACCGGCTCGATCCCGCAGCGTTCGACGACGACACGCTGCGCTGTGTCCACGTCGCCGAGGCGCTCGAGGAGACGCCACTGGCCGACCTCGAGGTCGGCGCCGACGTCCTCGATTCAGTGCTGACGAAGCTTCGTGAAGCGGGCATGGAGCCGATCCGACCCCGGACGCGCTTTTTCGACCGGCGGGCGACCGAGGACGCCTTCGACGCGCTGATCGAGGCGATCGACGGCGAGAAGCGCGTCTACGAGAGCCACGTCGACGCATTCGACGTAGACCGCGGCGAGGCCGAGGAACTCGCCCGCGAGATCGAGGTCGACCACGGCGGCTACGGCTTCCAGCCGCCGTCGTCGATCTACCACCGCTTTATGACCGGGCTGACCGGCGGGAAGATGTCCTCCTCGATCCCCGCGTCCCACATCTCGCTGTTGGACGATCCGGAGACGGGCTACGACAAGGTCAAGGCCGCCTCGACCGGCGGCCGCGAGACCGCAGAAGAACACCGCGAGAAAGGCGGCAAGGCCGACGAGTGTCCCGTCTACGAGCTGTACGCCTACCTGCTGGCCGGCGACGACGACGAGTTCGCCAAACGTGTCTACGACGAGTGTACGGGCGGCGAGCGCCTCTGTGGGGACTGCAAGGAGCAGGCCGCCCAGCTGATGCGTGAGTTCCTCGAGGAACACCAGGAGAAACGCGAGGAGGTCGAGGAACTGCTTGCGGACGCCGACATCGAACTCGAGTCGCCGCGGCGACGGGAGTAACGCGGGGACACCGCGAGAGCGACCGGCGGCTCACTGACTGCTGTCCGACAGTATCTGTCTATTTTTTGTCCAGTTTTCAGGGGAACGCATATCTGGCTTCGTGATGTAGACCGCGTCGATGGAGATCGGCTACTCCAGCGGGCCCGATCGCGACGTCGTCGTCGCCGCCGACGTCCTCGGCTCGTTCGGCGTCACGCCCGCGGACGTCCGCGCCCAGCGCCGGGAGTACCGAACCGCGATCCCGCCCGGCCAGGAGGAACGCTCGCTCGAGTCGGTCCTCGAGGACGTCCTCGCCGACGCGCGCGATCGGACCGCGACGGTCCGCCGGCTGATCTGCCGGAGCGATCGCGGCCTCACCTGTTCGGCACGCTACGCCCAGCGGGCGTTGGGACGGGAACTCGAGGCTGTCTTCGAGGGGATCGGCTGGTCGCTGGAGTGGACGCGAACGGGGCCGGCCGCGAACGGCCGCGATCGGCTGGAGCTGACCGCGACGGATCCGAAGGGCCGACGCCGGGAGGCGACGATCACCTATCCGGAGACGCCACTGGCCGACGACAACCTGCCCGCGGTTCTCCGTGCAGTCGACGAACGGCTGCTCGCGGGCACCGATGCGACCGTCGTCCTCCTGTCGGGCGGCGTCGACCGCTGGCGGGCCGCACTCGTCGAAACGTCGGAACTCGAGGCGCTTCGCGACCGATACGGGCCGAGGGTGTCGGCGTTCGACCGACCGTTGCTTCCCGAACACGGCCTCGAGGTGTACGTCCCCGACGAGGCCGACGAAGCGGTCAGCGGCGGTTCGTCGTGGACGGGGACGGAAACGTCCGACGCCGATACCGAGCCCTGGCCCGAGTGGGCGCTCGAGCGCGCGCGACGCCGTTCGAATCGACTCGGCGACGACGGCGATGAAGCGGCCGCGGAAACGGCCAGGGAACAGGCCTCGATCGCGTCGTTTATCGACGAGGCCGAACCGGACCGCACGACAGACGGGACGAGCGCGAACGCGTCGGGGACCGAATCGGCGTCGGCGGATTCGACGGTCGAGACGACGACTTCGACTGAGACGACGGACACGACGGCATCGCCATCGACGGCAACCGGCGGGTTCGAGATCCGTGGCGGGGCTCCGTCCGTCTCGCGGGTGAGCGACGACGGGTCGAGTACGGACGCGTCGCCACAGGACGTCGCCGATGCAATCCTCGAGACCCAACGCGAGCGAACGGCGACACGGGACGACCGAGCCACCACCACCGAGAGAACCGAGCGTGAACACGAGCGCGAAACGACGGACGCGTCCGAGGACGGGTTCGGGGAGCTCTCCGGCTCGACGACGACGACCCGCGTGACCAACGACTCCTTCGGCACGGACGAGGCCTTCGAGACGGACGATGACCGCTACCGTGCGCTCGGAGCTGCCCTCGGTGCCGGCGGCGCCGTCTCCGTCGACGGGCTGCTCGAGGACGACGAGTTCCTGCCGGAGCTGCCGGCGGCCGAACCCGAGGAGACCCGCATCGAGTTCGAGGAGACGTTCGATCCCGACGCAACGACGGCCACGGCAAGCGCCGAGCAGGACGGCTTCGAGTGGGTCGATTCGGGCTCGCTCGAGACGACGCGGCTCTCGAATCGATGAGCGAAAGACCGTGGGAGGAACCCACAAGATTTTTGCACCGATCCCGACTCGTCTCCCGTATGGCACTCGAATCCCACGCGGACGGCGTCGCCAGCCAGCCACAGCGTTTCCAGTCGGGATTCGACTTCTTCTTCGCCCGGTGATCCCGGGCCGGTGGATCCGCGGGCGCTCACACCGGGCGCTCGCGGCGAAACCGACCACGTTCGTCTTCGGCCGGAGCTGGTCCCGGCCACGAGGGGAGTATCGGAACCGCTAACTGACCGACACGCAGCCATACGAACAAGCGAATGCAACTTCCAGCACAACAGGTCGCGGTCCTAGAGGCCGCGAGCGCGGACGAGGCAACGTCCGTCGACGCCCTCGCCGATGAGGCCGATCTTCCCCCCGAGACCGTCACCGGGGCGGCGTTCGAACTCGAGTCGGAGGGGCTGGTCGCCGTCGAGGAGCGCGTCGACGAAACGATTACACTGACCGAAGAGGGTGCCGAGTACGCCGACGAACGGCTCCCCGAAATTCGGCTGTACGAAGCCGCCCTCGAGGCTGGCGCCGACGAAGACCCCACACAGATGGGACAGGTCATCGGCGCCTCCGGCCTCGAGGGTGGCCAGGTCGACATCGCGCTCTCGAACTACGCCCGGAAGGGGTACGGAACGATCGAGAGCGGCGAGATCACGGCCGATCCGGACGCCGATCCCACGGCGGACGCGGAAGCGAACGCCCTCGAAGCGCTCGCCGAATCGGGCGAGGCAGCCGCCGATAGCGTCGACGTCGACGCGGAGACGATCGACCAACTCGAGCGCCGCGGACTCCTCGAGCGGACCGAGACGACGGTTCGCGAGGTGACACTGACCGAACTCGGCGTCACCGAACTGATGGCGGGCATCGAGACCGCCGAGACGGTCGGACAAGTCACGCCGGAGCTACTCACAAGCGGCGAGTGGGAGACGGTCGAGTTCGCCGACTACAACGTCGAGGCCGACGCCGAGGCGGTCGAAAGCGGCACGGTTCACGTTCTCCGTCAGATGTCCGAGCGGGTCAAGGACGTCCTCGTCGGGATGGGCTTCCAGGAGATGGATGGTCCCCACGTCGACGCGGACTTCTGGATCAACGACTGCCTGTTCATGCCACAGGACCACCCCGCACGGACCCACTGGGACCGGTTCGCGATGGAAGAACCCAGCCACATCGACGAGCTCCCCGAGGAACTCGTCGAGGACGTCGAACGGGTCCACCGCGAGGGCCTGGGCGAAGACAGCGAGGGGTATCACTCGCCGTGGGACGAGGACTTCGCCCGCGCGCTCGCACTGCGAGGGCATACGACCTCGCTTTCGACGCGGTACCTCTCCGGCGAAGAGATCGGCGAGATCGAACCACCTGCTCGCTTCTTCAGCGTCGAGAAGGCCTACCGCAACGACACCCTCGATGCGACCCACTTACTCGAGTTCTACCAGATCGAGGGATGGGTGATGGCCGAGGACCTCTCGGTGCGGGACCTCATGGGCACCTTCGAGGAGTTCTACGCCCAGTTCGGCATCGAGGACATCCAGTTCAAACCCCACTACAACCCCTACACCGAGCCCAGCTTCGAGCTGTTCGGTACCCACCCCACGACGGGCGAACTGATCGAGATCGGCAACTCCGGCATCTTCCGCGAAGAGATGTTAGAGCCACTGGGCGTCGACTGTGACGTAATGGCCTGGGGGCTCGCACTGGAACGACTCGCCATGCTGACCACCGGCGCGGAGGACATCCGCGACCTCCACGGCACGCTGGCCGATCTCGAGTTCCTGCGGAACGCGGAGGTGACCTACTGATGCCCACTGTCGACATCGATCCAGACGAACTGCGCGAGTTGACCGGCGCGGAGGAGAAAGGCGACGAGGAACTCAAAGACGACCTGTTCGGCCTCGGCCTCGAGTTCGAGGGCCGTACCGAGGACGGCGCGTTCGAACTCGAGTTCGCCCCCGACCGCCTCGATCGGCTCTCGGTCGAAGGGGTCGCGCGCTCGCTGCGATATCACTACGGCGACGCACGCGGAGTTCACGTCCCGTCGACGAATTCGGCGGACTGGACGATCAAGGTCGACGAGTCGGTCCCCGACGAGCGCCCCTACGTCACGGGTGCGGTGATCCGCGACGTCGACTTAGACGAGGAGAGTCTCGATTCGCTCATCCAGCTCCAGGAGAAGCTCCACGCGACGATGGGCCGCAAGCGAGCGAAGGGCGCGATCGGCATTCACGACCTGACGATGCTCAAAGGGAGTCCCGCGACGGAGGGGAACCCGACCATCGAGTACGTCGGCGTCGAACCCGAGGAGGATACGTTCGTCCCGCTGGACTCGGATCAGGAGATGACGCCCGCGGACGTGCTCGAAGAGCACCCGACCGGCCAGACCTACGCCGACCTCGTCGGCGACTACGAGCGCTACCCGGCGATCTACGACGACCTCGGGCTGTTCTCGTTCCCGCCGGTCATCAACGGCCGCCGGACGGAGGTCTCGACGGACTCCCACGCTCTGTTCGTCGAGATGACCGGCACCGACCAGTGGACCATCGACAAGATGTTGAACATCGTCTGCTACGCGCTTGCCGCCCGCGGCGCGACGATCGAGGACGTCGCCGTCGAGTATCCGGACAGCGAGTCCGCGAACGCGGACTCGAACGGGAGCCGGACGCAGTCCGGCGGACGCGAGATCGTCCGCCCCGACCTCTCGACGAAGACCAAAACGGTCGCCCACGACCGCATCGAGACCATCCTCGGGATCGACCTCGATCCCGACGAAGTGATCGACCTCGCAGAGCGGTCGGGACTCGAGGCCACAAAAGCAGAAAACGAGGACGGGAACCTCGTCTACGAAGTTACGATCCCGCCCTACCGCGTCGACGTCCTCCACCCGCTGGACGTCATCGACGATCTCGGACGGGCCTACGGCTTCAACGACCTCGAGCCGACCTATCCCGACGTGGGGACCGTCGGCGGTCGCCACGAACGCTCCCGGCTCGAGCGCGCGACGCGCACCCAGCTCGTCGGGCTGGGCTTCGAGGACCTGCTCAACTTCCACATGATCAACGAGACGGAGAACTTCGAACGCCTCGAGATCGAGCCGGGTGCCGACGCCTACGGCGCCGGCGAGCCGACGACGATCAAGGAAGTCTACAGCGAGGACTACACCATGTTGCGGACGTGGGTGATGCCCTCGCTGCTGATGGTCCTCGAGCGAAACACCCACCGCTCGTACCCCCAGCACCTATCCGAGATCGGGTTTACGGCCCGCCTCGACGAGAGCGAAAACACTGGCGTCTTCGAGAACCGCCACGTCGGGGCCGTCCTCGCGAGCCACGACGCGGGCTACGAGGACGCCAAGGCCCGCCTGCAGGCGCTGTGCCGGCAGTTCGACGTCGACCTCGAGACGCCCCCAACTGACCACCCAACCTTCATCGATGGCCGCACGGCCGCGGTCGTCATCGACGGCGAAGAAGTCGGCGTCATCGGCGAGGTCCATCCGAAGGTGCTCGTCGAACATGACCTCGAGGTGCCCGTCGCGGCCTTCGAGTTCGATCTTCAGGCGCTGCAGTAGGTCCTCGAGTCGTTTTCTCCCTTCAAACACGGCGGGTGAGATGATCCCGCACGGAACGTTGGCACCGCTCACAGAGCGCCTCGAGTTGGCACATCGTCGCCAGAACCGGGTACGATCGCGGACAGTCGCTGTAGAGCGACGCGACGAGTCGGCGGTGAGAAACGCCGACGGTACCGTCGGTGGTCGTCCCGTGGATCACATCCTGGCGTTCCCGGCAGACGCGACGACAGCGCTCGCGGTGGCGCGCAAGCGTTTCGTGGCGCTCTCGGAGCTCCTCGAACCCAAGTTCGAGCAGGGGCGTCTCGTCGGCCGCGACGAGCCAGTCAGTAATCGTCTCGACGGTGTCGACCGCCGAGCGAAGGGACTCCAGTTCGTCCGCCAGTGCCGCGGCCATCGCCG
Source organism: Natronolimnohabitans sp. A-GB9 (assembly GCF_030848565.1). Lineage (GTDB taxonomy): Archaea > Halobacteriota > Halobacteria > Halobacteriales > Natrialbaceae > Natronolimnohabitans. Next base: position 280,947 of record NZ_JAVDDV010000004.1, on the reverse strand, counting down.
TCCGTTCCGAGTGGCGTGTTCCGATCGTCGATCGAACCGCCGCCTTCACGTCGGGGGTGAATCGACGATCGCTCTCCGGCGACAGGGCGAGCGCGAGCTCCGGTCCGAGTTCGTCCCGAACGTGTTCCGTAAGCGTCGGCGGGCGAGCGGAACGTGAAGCCACAGCTCGAACCGTCTCGTCGAACGCGTCACGGACCGCTCGACAGCGGTCGGCTGACTCCGACGACACTGACTGCGCCCCCGCCATCGAGATGGCCGTCACCCCACCATCAGTAGCCGTCGGTCGAGTCGGCGACACGGGTTCGATCTGCTCGAGCGTGCGGGCGAACCGTTCGAGCGCCGTGACCGTCTCGTCGGCCCGCTCCCGCTCGGCTTCGACACGGTCGATCGCGCGGTGGATACGGGTCGTCACGGTCATGGATTCCCTCGAGAGACGCTGAGCAGTCCGGTCGGGCCATCAGACGGCGCGGTCGTTACGTCGAGACGCCAGTTCGAGTCGGGCGAAGACGCGGCGGCCACGGTCAGATCTCGGCTCGGTAACCGACGGAACAACTCGAGAACGATCGGGAGCGTCACGGCGCGTTCGGCCGACCGTTCGAGCGCGTAGCCGTCGAGCGTGACGGCCCACGATCGAGTGCCAGTATCGAGATCGATCGTCGGCTCGATCGCGTAGGTCTCGAGCAATCCGGCGGTCTCGAGTCGCGACAACGTCGTCTCGAGGGGATCGTCGCCAGACGGTTGGGCGGGGAGCCGCTGTGCGGCCGCCAACAGGACGTCACGCTGGGCGGCCGGCTCGAGGTGGTCCTCTAGTTCCGTCGCCATGCTCTCGAGCAAGCGGAGACAGAGCTCGTCGGGGTCTTCGATCGTTTCGGCGGTCTCGAAGTAGGTGTCCATGATCGTCTCCTCGAGGGCGGCGTGAGGCGAGTCGGCGATCGTCTCGAAGACGGCGCCCGCGACGGTGTGACAGAAGTCGACGGCCGACCGGGTCCGGTCGTGGCCGTCCGCAGTCTGGGTCTCGAGTTCGTCGACTGGCGTGTCCGGTGGCGCGCCGCCGGCGTGTGTCTCGTCGCTCGTGCGTGAGTGAACGATTACGTCGTAGAAGGGAACGCGCGGATCGTAGCGTCGGAGTGCCGCCCGGTACTGTTCGGTCGCGCGTGCGGCCGCTCGAGCCATCGTGCGACTCTCGAACGCAAGTCCCGAGGCGGGCACCGGCCGCTCCCCCGTACGACCGCAGACGAGGTAGTAGGAGCCCGATTCGCTCGCGAGTGACTCGATGTAGCGTCTGATGTCGTCGAGTGTCGTTCCAACCATTTTAGGCTAGCCTAAAGAAAAACAGTCACATATAATTTAGGCATACCTAAAGGGAGGGAGCGACCGAAAGCGTGGCGCTTTGCGCCGCGGGAAGGCAAACGGGGAGCAAAGCAACCCGTGAGCAAGAAGAGCCACTGATACGGACTGCTGTACCGATCTCCCGCCAATCGCCGATCCGTTCTTGCGACCGCAGTAATTGACGACAGCAGACCGTATGAGCCGACGTCCACACCGATCACAACACAGTCCGGCGATCGGGTCTGGAGTGACGGTCAGTAGCTACTACGCGAGTCGAAGAGCGAACAAAAAGCGGTAGCTCTCGATCGGACTTTGGCGAGTGGCGAGGGGCCGATAATGCCAGTAGCGCTCCTGGCACGCAACGAGCACAGCGTGAACCGCCGTCTCTAGAACTCGTGTTCGACCTCTTCCTCGTCGGCTTTCTGGATGATGATCTTGCCGTCTCGGACCCGGACGAATACCTCGTCACCGATATCCATGCCCGCGACTGCGAGTTCGTCCTCGTGAAGGTTGAGGTGAACGTTGTGGTAGTTTCCGTCTTCGTCTTTCGCACCGCTTGGACTCAGCTTCTTTTTCCGTACCATCGCGGGATTCTATGACGAACTTCGCCGTAGGATATACTTAAGTGTTTTCGACGCGCCAACGAACGGTCGAATTCGAGAGAACGAGACGGAACCGACCGACGAGCGAGCGAACACTGCGGAAGACTGGCGGAAGCGACTCACTTAAAGATACCGCCGCAGTCGGTCGGTTTTGGGGGATATCTTTATGTCGAGTCGTGTGCTGGACTGACACGGAGGCGAAACCAATGGTACGCGAAGACGGGAAACGAAACTTTGCACTGCGCGAGTCGGACGGCGAGGAATCGAGCGTCTTCTCCGGAAACACACCGCGTCAGGCCGCACTCAAGGCGGCCCGGCGACTCGAGCCTGGCTCGAGCGAGGAGGAGGCAGAGCGGGTCGAACTGCGACTTCGAGAGAAAGGGACGGACAAGGTACACATCTACGACGGCTGGGCCTGGGAGGAGACGGCGCCCGACGACAAGCCCGACTGGATGCCCAACGAGATCACGGAGGCGAACGTCTCGAAAAAGGGGATCGAACACTTAGACGAGTGACGGCCGTCGACGGTTTTCTCGCCTGAACTGTTTTCCCTCGGAGCCGGTGGTTTCGACGTACTCGTGGGCGGAAACGGGGGTCGTTTCTCCTACTCCACGACGCGTCGCTGGCCGCACCGCCAACTCGATGCGACAGTTGGTCACGAACGAAGACGGTCAGCGATACGTGACTGTCAGTCCGCCGGCCAACGGTCCATTTGGCCATCGGAATCGTTGCTCCGCTATGCCGATTCGACCGCCGACGGAGGACGATCTGCGTGAGCTAGCCGACTCGCTCTATCTCGACCTCACCGACGACGAACTCGAGTTCTTCGCCGAGATGGCCGCACAGCGGGCGGACGCCTACGAGACGGTCCGATCGTACGATCCCGAGCCGCGACTCGGCGGCAACGAGCGACGCGAACGGACGAACGGAACCCGCGTTCCCAGCGCGGAGGACCCGTACAACGCCTGGGTGAGCAAGTGCTACGTCGAAGGCGACGCAAACGGCGAACTCGACGGACTGGACGTCGCGATCAAGGACAACATCTGTGTCGCCGGCGTCGAGATGACCTGTGGCTCTCACCCCGTCGTGGGCTACGTCCCCGACGTCGACGCGACGCTCGTAACCCGACTGCTCGAGGCCGGCGCCGACGTCGTCGGCAAGACGAACATGGACGATTTCGCCATGACACGCACCGGCCACAGCGCGTTCGGGCCGATCATGCACCCCCACGACGACGACTATCTGGCAGCCGGCTCGAGCGGTGGTAGTGCAGTCGTCGTCGCCACCGGCGAAGCCGACGCCGCCATCGGCTCCGATCAGGGCGGCAGCGTCCGCATTCCGGCCGCGGTCTGTGGGATCGTCGGCCACAAGCCGACCTACGGGCTCGTCCCTTACACCGGCTGTATCGGTCTCGCATACGCGATCGGCCACCCTGGCCCGATGGGACCGGACGTCGAGACGGTCGCACGCGTCCTCTCGAGCATCGCCGGCAGCAACGAACGTGACCTCCGGGACCCGAATCCAGTGCCCGTCGAACCCTATCACGAGAAACTCGACGGCGACGCCGACGAGTTCTCGATCGGCGTCCTCGACGAGGGATTCGACCGGGACGAGGCCAACGCAAGCGTCCTCGAGTGTGTTCGCGACGGCCTCGCGGAACTCGAAGATCGCGGTGCCACTCTCGAGGAGGTTTCCGAGCCGATGCACCGTGATGCAAGTGATATCCACACCGTCTGTACGGCCGAAGGGCTGCTCGACGCGATGATCGGCGAAGGGGTGGGCCACGGCTGGAAGGCCTGGTACAACACGTCCTGGATCGAGTTCTTCGGCTCGACGCGGCGAGTCGAGGCCGACGACTTCCCGGCCCCGCTGAAACTGTCCCTGCTCATGGGCGCCTACGCCAACGATGCCTACCACTCGCGATACTACGCCGACGGGATGAACCTCGTCATCGAACTCACCGAGCGCTACGACGCCTTACTCGAGGAGTACGACCTGCTGGCGATGCCGACGACGCTGGATACGGCACCCGAACACGATCCCGAGCAGGATCAGTACGACCGAATGCAAGCGGACATCGTCGTCGCTAACACGACTCCCTTCAACCGGACCGGCCACCCCGCGGTCAGCGTTCCCGTCGGCGAGGTCGACGGGCTGCCGGTCGGGCTCATGCTCGTCGGATCGCGATTCGACGACGCGAGCGTCCTCGACGCCGCCGAGACGGTCGAGTCGATAGTCGAAACGATATAATCGATCGTCAGACGCTCGCGTCCGCGACGATCGACGCGAAGTTCTCGACGACGCGAGTCGCGTCGACGTCCTCGAGATCGGTGTCGCCGTCCGTCCAGCCGAAATCGGCCTCGAGGCGCTCGCGGAGCGTGCCGGTGAACTCGGGGTGGAACTGCACCGTCCACAGCGGCGCGCTGTGATGACGCGTCGCGAAGGCGTGGTAGTAGTCGGCCGAGGCGATGACGGTCATCCCGTCGCCGACGTCGGTGACGACGTCGCCGTGGGCGACGGGGACGACCGGCGAGACGTCTTCGAACAGCCGGTCGTCGGCGAGCGTCGCTGTGATCGGTCGAGCGATCGTTCCGACGTGTTCGACGGTTCCATCCAGCGCCGCGTTGACGAGTTGGTGGCCGAAACAGACGCCGAGCGTCGGGATCTCGCGGTCGATCAGCTCCCGGACGAGTCGTTTCTGATCGTCGATCCAGGGCTGCTCGTCGGCTTCGTAGACGCCGGCCGTCGACCCCGAGAGGACGACCCCGTCAGTCCGCTCGAGGGCCGGACGCTCGCCCGCAGGATAGTCGATCTCGAGCGCGTTCGGGACGAGCGCGGAGAGGGCGTCGCAGTGGTACTCGCAGTCTGTGTCGACCTCGTTGCGGACGACAGTGATCGTCGGCGTTCCCATCGGAGACAGGAAAGAGGTATCCGAGTAGACGTATCAAACGAGCCGTTCGGTGCAATATCTGCGACCGAACGTCGACCGATCACGGTTTCGGGTGGACATCCGAAATGAGCAGTCGTCGGTTTCGAGACGATCGCTGCTCGGGTCATCGATCGTACCGGACAACATCCGTTGCAGACACTGGGATCAGATCGAACTCCCGCGTCGCCGACCGCCGGGTATGACCGACGACGAACTGCACGAGCCCGAGTTCTCGGGGACGACGATCGAGGAGTGGAACGAGCCACGACTCGAGGACTTCGACACCGACAACGTGAGCACCGCGAGTCAGCGCCTCTCGCGAGCGCAGTCGATAACGAGCGGGGAGCACAGCCCGCCGGAACGTCAAGCCGTTTCCCTTCTTATACTGTCGGACAGCAGTCAGTGAGACGTCGGTCGCGAGATCGCGGCCCTCACCCTCGGGACGGCCGCAGTAGCGCGACCGATCGTCGAATCGTGCTGTCCAACAGTATTAGGCTGGACTCGAGTCCGACGCACCGCCACGAACGAGTTTGAGGAGTCCCTGAGCGGCTAGCCCGATCATCGCCCACTTCCAGGCGAGGACGGCGACGCCGAGCAACAGCGCCCCGCGCAGTCGCTTCCCGCGTTCGAACGACTGCTTCGCCTCCGAGAGGACCGAAACGACCGTCAGTGACCGCGTTGCCGTCGAGCCGAGGAGTTTCTTGAGTACCATATCCGACCTTGGAAAGCCGACCCGATAACGGGCGGCCCGGAGCGCGCAAGCCTCGAGACTGGAGCAGACGCGTCACGTTCGCTACGCCGGTCGGCCGATCGTATAACAGAACAGCCGCGTCTGACCGGCGCCCCGCGGCGCGAAGAAGTCCGTCACGATACCGTCGTCGAACGGTGAAATCGCGGGTCTGGGTGCCTTGGCTCATGGCGTTTTCTCGGCACCACAACGGTCATACTGTCGGACAGCAGTCAGTGAGCCGTCGGCCGCGAATTCGCGGCCGTCACCGTCGGCAACGGCCGCAGTAATGCGACCGACGGTGAATAGTGCTGTCCGGTAGTATCAGTGCGCCGTCGGGTTCGACGCACTGGATGCGTAACGCCGGTCAGGGCTCCGCCTCGACCGCTTCGAACGCTTCCTCAGGGAGGAGGCCAACGACCTCGTCGAACTCAAGGGTCTCGATCAACGCGGCCGACTCACCGTCGACGAGGGCGAGGCCAAAGCCGGTATGGGGTTCGGTATCGGTGACGGTCACGTCGTCGACCTCCTCCATGCGGGTCTCGAGCGCCTCGATCGACTCTGCGGCGAGTTCTCGCTGCTCCTCCTCGAATTCGGCCTGGGCCTCGGACTGATCGATCTCGCCCTCTTCGACCTGTTCCATGAGGTCCTCTTCCAACTCGGCTAACTCGTCAATGTCGATGCCGACCTCGATGGCGACAGTGTACTCACCGTTCGTGTCCGGATCGTTCTCGGCCTCGTCACCGTCGTCGTCCGCAGCGAGTCGTCCGGTCAGTGCGAGCGCGGTTCCGGTGCCGCCGAGTTGCACCACTCGACGGCGGGACAATGGGTTCGACATTCATACGCTCGACCAGCATCACCATCATAGGGCTTTGCTTTCTACTGCAGAGTGCGGTGGTGATACTGTCGGACAGCAGTCAGTACACACCCGATCACGTCTCGACGCCTGTCGCGGAACGCGACAGCGTCTCGAGTGGGATCGGTGTGTGCATCGTGTTGTCCGGAAGTATGAGTTTCGCCATAAGTTGTTCGTTACTTTCATACGGTCTCCTGTAGGCAATTACCGCCGATCGCCGACCCCGTGCTGTCGATCGGCGGTAACTCGGTACAGCAGTCCGCATCAGACGCCGTATCAAAACCTTTTCATTTGCCATACCACCACACCAGGGGCGAAAAGGCGGGCGGGAGCTTTTTCTCGCTGCGGTTTGATACGGCGGTCGAGAAACGATGGAGCTCGAGTCGATCCCGGGTGTCGGCGAAAAGACCGCTCGAGCGCTTGCCGCGCTCGACGATCCCGAGCGCGCGCTGCGGCGGGGTGACGTCGCGACGATCGCGACCGCACCGGGGATCAGCCAGGGTCGGGCCGCCCGCATCGCCCGCGGCGCGATCCGTCTGGAACACGACGATCCCGGCGGCTTCCTCGCGACCGACCGCGCCCGAGAGATCTACCGCGAGGTACTCGGCCTCCTGAAAGCACGGACGGTCACCGACTACGCCGCCCAGCGACTCGAGACGATCTACCCGAGCCAGCGACGGTCGCGCATCGAGGAGATCCAGGCGTTCGCCCGCGAGGCCATCGAACGCGAGTACGACGACGCCGTCCTCGAGGCCCTCGAGGGCGTCGAGCCGTTAGGACAGCCGGGCGACGTCCACGTCCGGGAGCGCTGTCTGGCGACGACCGACGCCGAGCGCTACGCCGAGGCTCGCGAGGCGATCCCCGAACTCTCCGTCGAGGTCGTCGAGGACGCCCAGGGGCTGGCCGAACTCGCGCGGGGGTACTCGACGGTGATCGCGCTCGACGAGTCTTTCGCCGGCGTCACCGTCGAGGGCGACGTCCAGGTAAAACCCGACGCTCTCGAGAACCCCGCCGCAGTCGTCCCCGAGCGTCCGCTCGCGTTCTTCGCGCGCAACCAGGATCGACTACAGGCCGCCGTCGAGGTCCACCGGGCCGCCGACCTCGAGCCAGCCTGCGATCTCGACGCGCTCGAGGACGGACTCTCACGGCTCGACGAGGACGGCACCGTCGCGGGCGACGACGAACTCGATCGGCTGACGACGGCGGTCGACGACCTCGATGCGGCGGTAAGCGCAGCGGAAAGTGTCGCCAACGATCGGCTTCGAGAGGCGATCCGGGAACAGGACGTCACCATCGAAGGGTCGGACCTGCTCTCGCTGGTCGAACGCGGCGCCGGCGTCGACTCGCTGCTCTCACGGGAACTCGCAGACGAGTACGCAGCAGCCGTCGAGGCCGCCCGCGAACACCTGATCGACGCGCTGGATCTCGATCAGGGAGAGGCCGAGATCGCCCGCCGGACGTTCAGCGACGAGCCGGCGTTTCCCGTCGAGCGCGACGAGGCAGTCGTCTCTCGACTACGCGAGGAGTTGACCGCGGCTAAGGAGCGACGTGCCGGGCGGCTCAAACGAGAGCTCGCGGCCGATCTGGCCGACCAGCGCGAGGGCGCACGACGGCTGGTTCGGAACGCCCTCGAGTTAGACGTCGAACTCGCGATCGCCCGATTCGCCGACGAGTACGAGTGTACGATGCCGGCGTTCGTGTATCCGGACGACGACGGACGTGAGGGGCCGGTCGGGTTCGCCATCGAGGGCGGCCAGTCGCCCCTGCTTGAGGAACCGCTCGAGGAGATCGATCCCGTCGACTACGAGGTCTCGGGCGTCACCCTGCTGTCGGGTGTCAACAGCGGCGGGAAGACCTCGACGCTCGATCTGGTCGCGAGCGTCGTCGTGCTGGCCCACATGGGGTTGCCCGTTCCCGCAGAGCGAGTCCGGTTGCGACGGTTCGACGACCTCCACTATCACGCCAAGACCCAGGGCACCCTCGATGCGGGCGCCTTCGAGTCGACGGTACGGGAGTTTGCAGCCCTCGCACAGGGTGGCGAGGGATCGCTCGTGCTCGTCGACGAACTCGAGAGTATCACCGAGCCCGGCGCCTCGGCGAAGATCATCGCGGGCATCTTAGAGGCGCTCTCGGAGAACGGAGCGACAGCCGTCTTCGTCTCCCACCTCGCCGGCGAGATCCGCGAGATGGCCGACTACGACGTGACCGTCGACGGTATCGAGGCAGTGGGACTCGTCGACGGCGAACTCGAGGTCAGTCGCTCGCCGGTCAAAGACCACCTGGCGCGGTCGACGCCCGAACTGATCGTCGAGAAACTGGCCGACGAGGCGCGAGACGAGACGGCCGTGGCGAACGGTGGGGCGGCTGAGGAGGTGTCGGAGCCGGTCTTCTACGATCGCCTGCTCGAGAAGTTCGACTGAGACGGCCCTCCGTGGCGATCTTCCGATTCCCGCAGCTATTTACTGCTGGTTTCGACATACGTTATTCGTGAACTGTTCGCGAACTACGAGGCAGTGTCACTCGTTGGTCGAGTACATTCCGACGATCGGCGACAGTCGACGATCGACAGGGACACCGACGGCCGATCGTCACGTCGGTCGCCGGCTTCGCTCGAGCGACACGCACCGGAGGCGACGCCGCGAGGGTTCGGACCCGTATGAACCGTAGTGGCGAACTCACTGCGGATCCGAAACTGTACGCCGTCCTCGGGCTCGCCGGCGTCGGCGTCTTCGGCAGCACGCTCGTCTCGCCGGCGCTGCCCGGGATGGCGTCGGCGTTCGACCTGACGGAAGCGCGGGTCGGGATGGTGATGACGGCGTTTTTCCTCACTGCAGTCGTCGCGATCCCGATCGTCGGCTCGCTGACGGACGCCCTCGGTCGACGGCGAGTGTTTCTCACGTCGCTGGTCGTCTACGGGCTCGCGGGCGTGCTCATCGCGTTCGTCGACTCCTTTGCCGTCGTTTTGCTCCTTCGGGCGCTTCAGGGGTGTGCGTTTCCCGGCCTGATTCCGATGGCGATTACGCTGATCGGCGACCTTTACGAGGGACGGGTCGCGACGACGGCACAGGGATTTCTCACGAGCATGACCGGACTGGTCGGCGTGGCCTCGCCGCTGCTCGCCGGGGCGCTGGTCGACGTCTCCTGGCGGCTGCCGTTTGCACTGTATGGACTGTCGTTTCTCGCCTTCGTCCTGTGTTATCTCTGGCTGCCGGAGCCGAACTCGAGGACGTCAGACACGGCCGAATCCGGAGAATCGGAGTCGATCGTCCCTTCACTGTCGCGGGTTCTCGAGACGGCACGGGAGGTCGGAACCGCGCTACCGACCGCGAGTCGGATCGTCATCGTCGGGGTCATCGTTCTCTTTCTCGTCCGGTATGCGCTCTTTACGTTCGTGCCGCTGTACGCGGTCACCGTCCTCGGGACGAGCGAGTTCGTCGGTGGCGTCGCCGTCGCAGTCCTCGGACTCGGTCGGCTGGTCGCCGCGCCGGCGGCGGGCCGACTCGTCGGACAGGTCGGTCGCCGGGCCGTCCTGGTCTGGAGTCTCCTCCTGTTTGGCGCTGGCACCGCAGCGTTGCTCCTGACCCGCGATCCCTGGCTCGTCCTCCTCGTTCTCGGAATCGCAAGCGTCGGCGACGGCCTCTTCGATCCGGTCGCAAACGACGTCGTTACCGCCACTGCGGCGGCCGACGTCCGTGGCCGCGTCGTCAGCGTCCTCGAGGTCGGAAAGACCGGCGCGATCTCCGTGGCACCGATCGCCTTCGGCCTCCTCCTCTCGGTGAGTTCCTACACAGCGTTGTTCGTCACTGGGACCGTCCTTCTCATCGTGACGGCGGGGATCGTCGGAGTGGGCTTCGATGAGCGGTGAACGCGGGCGCGGTGGGACCGCACCGGTTCTCGAGGGGTTGCGTCCGCCTCGAGCGGTCACATCCCGAAACGTGCAAGTAAAACTACTACCTCACGTCCCGAACAATGTGATGGTATGCCCTACCAATTTTCGTGTTCGGAGGGGAACTGTCAGTTCGTGATTCGCTCGAGCAGTGCTGACGAGGTGAGACGACTGGTGCGAGCACACGTCCGGATGACCCACGGTGGACGGATCGCTCCGGCTGACATCGAGCGAGAAATGGAGCGGATCGAACTCGCCTGACGGCGAGTCGAACCCCACCGTCTCGAATCGACGGCGATCGCGACTTCGGTACCGACGCTATCGCCGTCCGACCCACGTCTGAGACGAACCGCTGTCGTCACGTCCTGCCGATCGCCGACCCTGTTTTGATGATCGGCAGGACAGCGGTACAGCAGTCCGTATGACGCGTTACAGGCGCCCTAGCCCGAGTCGCGGCGAAGAACTAAGTAGCTCCGACAGCGAGGTGAAAGTAATGGCGGACGACCCCGAGGAGGGGATGCTGTCGTGGGACGAATCCGTGTTCAGGGACGAACACGTCTTCGAGATCGACTACGTCCCCGAGACGTTCAAACACCGCGAAAGCCAGACCGAGAGCCTGACGTACGCGCTCCGGCCGGCGGTGCGTGGCTCCCGGCCCCTGAACGTCGTCGCCCGCGGCCCCCCGGGAACGGGCAAGACGACGGCCATTCAGAAGCTGTTCGACGAGATCGGAGCCCAGACCAGCGACGTGCGTACGATCCGCGTCAACTGTCAGGTCAACGCGACGCGGTACTCGGTGTTCTCGCGGCTCTTCGAAGGGACGTTCGACTACGAACCACCGTCGTCGGGCATCTCCTTCAAGAAACTGTTCGGTCAGATCGCCGAGAAGCTCGTCGAGGAGGATCGAACACTCATCGTCGCCTTGGACGACGTCAACTACCTCTTCTACGAGAACGAGGCCAGCGACACGCTATACTCGCTGTTGCGGGCCCACGAAGAGTACCCTGGCGCGAAAATCGGCGTCATCGTCGTCTCTTCCGATCCCGCACTCGAGGTCATCGACGAGCTCGATTCGCGGGTCCAGAGCGTCTTCCGACCCGAGGACGTCTACTTCCCGGTCTACGACCAGCCCGAGATCGTCGACATCCTCTCCGAACGCGTCACACGCGGTTTCAACGACGACGTCATCTCGCGGGCAACCCTCGAGTACGTCGCCGAGCTCACCGCCGACAGCGGCGATCTACGGGTCGGAATCGACCTGCTCCGACGGGCCGGCCTCAACGCCGAGATGCGTGCAAGCCCCACCGTCGAACGCGAGGACGTCGAGGAGGCCTACGAGAAGTCCAAGTACATCGATCTCTCGCGGAGCCTCTCGGGGCTGACCGACACCGAACGGGCGCTGCTCGAGGTGATCGCCGACAACGACGGCGAGCAGGCTGGCGACGTCTACGAGGCCTTCCACGAGCGGACCGACCTCGGCTACACGCGTTACTCCGAGATCGTCAACAAACTCGATCAGCTGGGATTGATCGAGGCCGACTACGCCGAGGTCGACGGTCGCGGCCGGTCGCGGTCGCTCTCGTTGTCCTACGAGAAAGACGCGGTGTTAGAGCGACTCGAGTGAGGTCTTGGATTCGACGACCCTCCGATAGAATGCCGGCCCGTCGCTTACCCGCTAGGAGCGCGTAGTCGGGATATGTCGATGCCGACGCTCCTCGTCTATGGCTCGTACGGCTACGTCGGCGAGCTGGTCGCCCGCGAAGCGATCGACCGCGGGCTGGATCCGATCCTGGCCGGCCGCGACCGAGAGAAGCTCCGCGAACAGGTCGACGAACTCGACCAGCCGGGCCGACGTTTCTCGCTCGAGGATCACGACGTCGTTGCCGAGGCCCTCGCGGACGTCGACTGTGTCCTCAACTGCGCAGGGCCGTTCTCGAACACTGCGGAGCCGCTCGTCTATGGCAGTCTCGAGAGCGGGACCGACTACGTCGACATTACCGGCGAGATCCCCGTCATCGAGTCGATTCGTGACCGCGACGACGAAGCCGTCGACGCGGGCGTCACCCTGCTGCCCGCCGCCGCGCTGTCGACGATCCCGATGGACTGTCTGGCCGCCCACCTCGCGGACCGGCTCCCAGAGGCCGACTCCCTCGCGCTGGGCGTCGATTCGTTCCGAATCCCTTCGATCGGGACCGTTCGGACGGTTATCGAGGGCGCCGACACCGGGGGTGCCGTCCGCCGCGACGGGGACCTCGAGCGCGTGCCGACGGCCTGGCGGACTCGTGAGATCGACTTCGGCCGCGGCGAGCGTCCCGCGGTGACGATGCCGATGGGCGACGTCTGTACGACCCACTACACGACCGGGATCCCGAACGTCGAGATGTACGCCGTGATGCCCCAGCCGGCACGGCTCGCGCTCCGATCGCATCGCTACCTCGCGCCCCTGTTCGAGTCGAAACCGCTGCGGTGGACGCTGAAGCAACTGGCCGGGATCCGCGAGGGGCCCTCCAAGCGGCGACGCGAACGCGGCTCGGCGTACGTCTGGGGCGAGGCGCAGACAGACGACGGTGAGCAGGTCGTCTCCCGGCTACGAACGCCCGACCCGTACGTCGTCACCGTCGACGGCGCCGTAACGACCGCCGAGCGCGTGCTCGAGGGGGACACCGAACCGGGATTCCAGACACCCGCGGGTGCGTTCGGTGCCGACTTCGTCTTCGAACTCGAGGGCGTCGAGGGCTTTTTCGACGAATCGATGCCCGCAGCCTCGTCGCCGGTGAGTCCACTCCTGCAGTGACGGCGTATCCGCCGACGTGAGGCACTCTCCAGTCGCTTTCGAAGACGAGACGGGGCACGAAACCGGCAAACAGAACCACTGTTATTCCCTCGAGTGCGAGTGAGGCCGCGATCCGAAACGTTCGCTGTGGTCGTAGCGAGAACGCGGCTACTCAGCGCACGAATCGAACTCGTCTTCGTCGCCGGGCATGACGTACCAGTCGCCGTCGATCTCGAGCGCACTGAGATACATCGAGCGGGTTTCCGCCTCGCCCTCGATCTCGGCTTCGACCTCGTAGCGGAGTTCTTTCGCGTCTTCGACCTCGGCATCGAGTTCTCCCTCTTCGTTCGCCGCTTCGATCTCCTCTTCGTCGACTGACTCCGAACAGTCACAGGAGACGGCTTCGAGTTCTCCGGCGTCACCCATCTCGAACATGAACTCGTAAGCGTCGGCGAGTTCGTCCTCGTCGAGTTCGTTGTCGTACTCGTGTGGCGCATAGGATGCGGCCTCCTCGTACGCTCCATCATAGAGTGCGGCAATCAGGTCTTCGCCCATGTCACACGCGGAGTCACCGAGAAGACTACCCGTACAGCCGGCGAGACTGACCGCGACACCGGACGCCGCGGTGGCTTGAAGAATTCGCCGCCGTGAAACATCGTCTGACATACACGAACTCCGTTCTAACACCTATCATATAATATTTTTGTTGTCTATGGCTTGTCAGCACATACAGCCACTAATACACCAATAAAATGACATTGGATGTTGTTTTTAATAGTGGTGGGGCGATCGATGGCGGGGTTCGCTGAACGCCAGCCAGACGGATTCACGCTTTCGAGTCGCTGTCCCCGCCGGCATTCGCCGTCCCAACTCCCACGGAACACTCCGCCTAACGGTCGATCTGGAACGCCACGAGTTCTACCAGTCGGTTCAGTACGAGGCGAATCCCCGCGGGCGAAGCCGACGCGCGGAACGCGACACAAGCAGTTCTGTCGGCGCTTGGCGAACGACTCGACGAGACACGCTCACACCACCTCGACGGACAGTTGCCCGAAGAGATCGGTACCCACCTCGTCGAGGGTGCCTCGGGTCGCCGGTTCGACTACGACGAATTTCTCGAGCGCGTCCCGGAGCGGACCGACCGCGCCGAGGTCGGCGGGCCCGAACGACTCGTCGAGGCCGTCGTTGGGGCGCTGTTCGAGCACGTCGAGGAGAACGAGCGCGAGGACCTCCGGGAACGTCTCGAGGAACTGGACTTCGAAGAGGCGATTCCGGAGTCCGGTCCCGGCACGCGAAGCGATAGTAATACTGCCGGACAGCAGTCGAGCGTGTCATAGAAAGATTCGCACGCTCTGCTTATCCAAGTCTTGTCAAGACTCGCGTGCAAGATGGAACGCGCATATTCAACACCAACTGTACAATAAAAGAATACTTAATCAAATCAGTCCTATCGAGCTATAATGATAGAATGGCAGCGACGGATTGTCATGTTATTGTCTGCCGTGGCCCTGCTTGTCTTTGTGTACACGCTCCTCTACCAGTGGGCAATGCTCACGTTTGAAGGGGTAGAGATCGCGTTTTTTGATTCCTTACAAGTCGTCATTGAGGCACTCACGACAGCCGGATTCGGTGGCGATACTGGGTACTGGAACACAGCCATCATGAATCTCATCGTCGTTTGGATGAACCTTTCCGGCGTGCTCCTCGTGTTTCTAGCACTACCGCTGTTCGTCGTGCCGCTATTTCAACAAGCCCTCAAAGATAACCCACAGGAATCGACCGAACTTACTGACCACGTCATCATCTGTTCATACAACCCGCGCGAAGATGTCCTTCGGTCTAAGCTTGAGGCAGCGGATGTCCCCTATGTTATTATCGATGATGATCCCAAAACGGTGCTGGATCTGAATACCCGTGGAATCGAAGCGATCTGCGGCGATCCCGAATATGAGCAGACGTTCCGAGCCGCAAACATCAACGAAGCCCAGGCGCTGGTGGCCGATGTTTCTGACGAAGAGAACATCTCAGTAATTCTTACTGCTAGAGAACTCCGGGAAGATCTGATGGTCGTGAGTGTCGCGGAGAATAAACAGGATGCAGAGTATCATCGGTATGCGGGCGCTGACCAGGTGATTCGACCTCGACAAGCCCTTGGTCGCGCGCTCGGCAATAAAGCGACCCTCTCGGTTACAAGAAAACTCCAAGAGACGATTGAACTCGGTGACGATTTTGAACTCGCAGAAATCCTCGTCGAGAAAAACAGCGACCTCGCAGGGCAGACTCTTGCGGAATTGAAACTGCCGAGAGAGCTCGGGATTACCGTCAATGGGATCTGGTCCAATGGTGAGTTCAGTCCTGCTCCGGAGCCCAATACGCGGATTGACGCAAATACGATTTTGCTTGTTGCCGGAAATCACGAGGCCCTCCAAGAGGTGAAGAGCCGAACAATTTCTCCAATGACCCCCGGTAGTGAGCAGGTCATCGTGGCGGGCTATGGTGTCGTTGGGCAAGCAGTCATCGACGTTCTGGAGACAAACGACGTTTCACCCACGGTGGTTGATATAACTGAGGACGACAGAGTCGATATTACCGGCGATATTAATCAGCAGGAAACACTCTCTGAATCCGGTGTCGAAAATGCAAGCGTTGTCGTGTTGGCACTGGATGCCGACACGACCACAATGTACGCTACCGTCGCAATCGAAGAGTTGGCACCCGATATCGAAGTGATAACACGGGTGAACGATGTCGAAAACACAGCAAAACTCTACCGGGCTGGTGCCGAGTACGTGCTCGCCCTTTCGACCGTTACCGGGCGAATGGTCTCATCCGTTCTCTTAGAGGACGAAGAAGGTCTCACACCGGAAACGCAGTTAGAAGTTCTCACACCGGAAACACAGTTCGAAATTATCCGGACAACTGCCCCTGAGCTTGTCGGCAGAACGCTCAAGGAATCGGCTGTCCGCAACCGAACCGGAGCGACCGTCGTCGCCATTGAGCGGAACGGTGAATTGCTGACAAATCCCGGAGCCGGTTCAGTAATCAAAGGAAACGACCGCCTCATTGTCACAGGAAGTGACGACGCTGTCAACGCGTTCATTACAACATTCAGATGAGTCGCTCTGGTGCTACATCACGTTCTGGTGTTCAATCTTGGCCGAGAGTTCCAGCAAATTGTTCCGCTGGGCTCTGACGGAATGAAATACATGTGTTGACTACAGCCTCTGAGCGCGCAAAAAGGGGAGTCCTTAGGGAGTTGATACTGGTTTTCGGGCGGTACAGGCTCTCTTACCAGCAATCATATAGCGAAACCCCCCTTCTCCAATGCCCTCAGCCTCTGGATGCAGACCACCTTCTAACAGCTTGTGAAAATGTCCGTTCAACGGTTGATGGAGAGAAGGCGCATATCGATCACTGATCTTTGGGCAACCCGTATGGGGACGAATCGGTCCTAGATATCCGTGTTACTGCGTCTATCGGTCGGAGCCAACAGTTCAGCAGTGAAACGGCACTATTTTTTCGCATGCGAACCGAACGCAGACACGTGGCAGAATTACTCATTCTCGTGGGATTGCTGGTGGCGGTGTTCGTCGGGTACAATATCGGCGGGTCATCAACCGGGGTCGCCTTCGGACCGGCAGTCGGCAGCCGGGCCGTCAGAAAAGTCACCGCCGGAGCACTGTTTACCGTGTTTGCGTTCCTCGGAGCGTGGACGATTGGGCGGAAGGTCATCACGACGATGAGTACCGAAATCATCGATGCAGCAGCCTTTACACCTGCAGCGAGCGTTGGCGTCCTCTTTTTTACCGGGCTCGCACTCCTGATCTCGAACCTCTACGGTGTCCCGGCGTCAACCTCGATGACAGCCGTCGCAGCAATCGTCGGACTCGGATTGGCAACGGGGACGCTCAACACTGCGCTAATGTTTACCATCCTGTCGGCATGGATCGTCGCCCCGCTGATCGCCGTCTTCACAGGTGTGTTTATTGGCAGATATCTGTACCCGCACCTCGACGCCAAATTCGAATTCGGTCGCCTCACGAACCCGTTGATCGCAATCGATACCCAGGGGAGACTCCCACGGCTATCGGTCAACGATAACGTCTCGCCTCGGGATCTGATCGGGTCGGCGCTTGTGGTGGCAATTGCCTGCTACATGGCGTTCAGTGCTGGGGCCTCGAACGCGGCGAACGCAGTCGCCCCGCTTGTCGGTAACGGTTCCCTTGACCCTAGCCCGGCGATTCTCCTCGCAATTGGGGCCATCAGCGTGGGCGGCTTCACGATTGCCCGGCGGACGCTGGCGACCGTTGGCAACGATATTACTGAGATGCCGATTCTGGCTGCGCTCATTGTTTCGACCGTGGGTGCGACGATTATCACCGTCCTATCGTGGCTCGGAATTCCAGCCAGTCTCGCCGTGAGTACGACCAGTTGTATTATTGGACTCGGGTGGGGCCGTGCAAGCCGAGCGCGGACGCTCGCAGAAATAGTCACACGATCTCCCGCCGATGAATCCGCTCCAAAGTTTACGACTGGTGCACTCAGACTTCACCCAGTTGAAGGCAACAAGGGGGTCAATTCGGGCCCGACTGTGGGCGAACTCGCTGAAGGCGAGACTCCTCACCCGGACAGACAGCACGCATCCGGGGATGGTGTGTCTAGCATCGGCGAAAAAGACCCGGAGGAACTGTCTGCCGAAGGTCTGTTCCACCAGGCAGCGGCAGTTCGCGTTGTGACACTCTGGGTGATCACGCCGATGATGTCGCTCGTGGGATCCTATGCCTTGTTTTCACTTCTCGGCTAAGAGAACCCTTCTGAATCGATGATCGTCGCAATATCCGAAGATTCTTCGACAAGCTTTCGATGCAACTCTCCTTCCATGTGCGTTCTATATCCGGTCGCTACAAAACTCCCATCCTCAAATCCAGAAAGGCGAGACCGATGAATTCACTCTATATCTTGCATACCAGTTCGAATATCAATCGCATTTGGTGGCTCCTTCACCGGTCAGTTCGCAGCTCTACTGATCGTTGTGAACGATTCTATGACACGCTGGGACAGCAGTCAGTAAAACGTCGGTCGCGAACTCGCGGCCGTCACCCGTTGGGACGGCCGCAGTAGCGCGACCGATCGGTGAATAGTTCTGTCCGGCAGTATAACGACTGATCCGGATGCTGTGCCGATGGTCCGGCGTGACCGTGACCGTCTAGCGATCGCGCCGGCACTGACAGACAGCGGTCCGTCTGAGAGGAGACGACCGCACGATGGGACACGGTCCCGGCAGTTGCCGTCCGAACAGTGAGAAAGCGAGTGGCCCTGGTGACGCTCATGGAGCAGGCAGCCATCGTCGAGACGGTCAGCGAGCGCTCGCCCCGAGAGCGATAAGCGCCGGCATCTGCGAGATGATCGCGTTCCGGCCGACTGGTTCGTCAGTGCCGGACGGTTGTTCGACAAGTCGAACGCGAACGCAGCGTCGACGGCTACCGCTGTGACTCACGAAGGATCTGCGGACCGATCGCGAGCGTCCGTTTTGCGACCGTTGCGACTCGAGTGATGTACGTCGTCAGCAGCAGGAACGGCATGAGGGTGATCGAAAACGACAACCCGATGAGCCAGAGCAGGTTGTCGATCCCGAACGTACTGCCGGGGATCGTCGCCTGATCGACGAACGTCAACATCATTCCCGAAACGAGCAGCGCCGGAATCCCTGCATAGAGAATCAGACGCATGAGGTCGATCAGCTCCCACTGGAAGTACAGCGTCTTGACGTGCTCTCGAGCGGGTCCGAACATCGCAAGCGACGTCCGGAGATCGTCGAACGCCTCGAACTGCGGTTTCTCGAGTGCATCCTGATAGTCGTCTTCGAGTCGATCGATCTGGAATAGTTTCCACGAGTAGTTGTAGTCCAGCGCAGCGTTGACCACGTTGAACGTCCCGAACTGTTCGTCCTCGAGTTTCTCGCGCACCGCTTCGCTGTTGCCGGTGATGCTATCGACGAACGCCTCGACTTCCTCGACGAGTTCCTCGTCGTCGAGTTCCTGGACCGAGTCCCGGAGGTCGTGAGCGCGCTCTTCGCTCGTGTCGACGATTTCACGCAGCAACGCCGACGGATCCGCCGGAGCCGGTTTGCCGGTCACCTCCTTCATGTACCCTCTGAAGTCGAGCGCTTCGCTCATTCGCTGCCGTTGGTCGCCGAGCGGACCGTTCTCCTGTGAGATGATCAGCTGACTGATGGTTACGACGAGGGTGATGCCGGTGATCAGCGCGCTGAGCATCGTCGAAAACATCGACTCGATGACGGCCCGCTGTGCGAGCATCTCCGAGAGCGTCGGCCTGACGAAGATTCCAGTCATGAAAAGCGCGAAGAACACGAGTGTGAGCAGTCCAGTCAGCACCAGCCGGTTCGCCTTGAGCAGGAACCAGAACTTGAGTCGACTGTTACCGGCGCGCTCGCGCATCGTGTTGGCCGGCCCCGGATCTTCCGAGTCGTCATTCATCGCGCTCCTCATCTACCGGCCGCTTGAAGACGAGAAACTTCGTCCCGCCACCGCTGTAATCGATCGTGCCGATTAGCTCCCAGCCGTCGCTTCCGAACTCGTTGAGGACCTCCTCTGGATCGGAAGCTTCCTGCATCGTCGGATTTCGCGGCGGACGAACCGTCTCGTACTCCCACCGCTTCGCGGTCGTGTCGGCCATCTGAACACCGTTACCACGAACATCGCCGAAAAAAGTCACCTTGCAGTCTCGACGACCGGGCGTATCATACGGTCTCCTGTCGTCACTGCCCGCCGATCGCCAGGACGGGGTCGGCGATCGGCAAGAGATCGGGACAGCAGTCCGTATCAGGCCTGGTCGACCTGCTCGCGGTAGTCTTCGGTCGTCTCGATGGCCGACTCGACTTTCTCCCGGGTGTTGCCGTCGGCCTCCTCGCGAACCTGCCGGAGCGTGTTGAGGCGTTCGTCGAGAAGGGCGTGATCGGGGTTGGTGTCGCCCATCACGTAGTCGGCAAACGCCTCCGCAGTCTCGCGAATGTCGTCGCGAACGTCGTCGTCGGCCGCCTTCGCCGCTTCCTCTAAGTCGTCGCGTGCCTGCTGGAGTTGTTCGGTCATGTCCGGAGCCAATACGAGACGACGCATAACGGTTGGGCGAGCAATGGCCACGTTCGGCTGCTGGCAACGAAAAAAGCGACTCCGCACACGCGTTACACCGACCGAACGGCGGCAAAACGAGCAATACGGACGCCCTACCATGAGAAACGTCATCGTACACTGTGACTGTCGCCGGGAAATCAATCGACTACCAGCGTTACTGACTAACGGATTTTTTAGCATCTCGCTCGCTCTCGAGAGTGCCATGCCAGTATCACGGCGAACGGCGATGAAAGCGATGGGTGTTGCGGGTGGACTCGCAGCGGTTCCGAGTACAGTGTACGCACGCGGTGACCATCCAGACGACAAACGAGAGCCCGCGGACGAAAAAGGGAAGCCGGCAAACGACGGTCCCCCGGAAGCGCCGCCGACCGGCGGCGTCCGTGTAGCCCACTTCTCACCGGACGCGCCAAACGTGGATATCCTCGTCGACGGCGAACAAGTGTTGGCCGACGTCGCCTATCGCGATATCTCGCCGTATCTCGAGCTCGCACCGGGAACCTACCAGGTTACGATCACGGCGGCGGGTGATCCGGAGGCGGTAGTCTACGACGAGGAAGTGACCGTCGAGAACGCTTTCTACACGCTCGCCGCCATCGGCGAACTCGAGGCAGGAACGTTCGACGTGCTCGTGTTGACCGACGCCGGCTCCGCGGTGGTCCGGCTCGCCCACGCCGCACCGGACGCTCCGGCCGTCGACGTCAGCGCTGCCGGTCAGCCGCTGTTCGAGAACGTGGCCTTCGGCGAGACCTCGGAGTACGTCGCGGTGCCGGCCGGTGACTACACGCTCGACGTGTCGCCGGCGGGCGAGCCGGGGGCGGTCGTCGCCTCGGTCGACGTGACACTCGAGCTCGCGACCCCCTACACGGCGGCCGCAGTCGGCTATCTCGACCCGCCGGCCGACGTCGAGGATCGCGAGTTCGAAGTGTTGCTCACGCCCGATGGGCCGGCGGCCCAGGAGGCTGAGAACTGATACTGCCGGACAGCAGTCAGTGACACGTCGGTCGCGAACTCGCGGCCGTCACCCGTTGGGACGGCCGCAGTCGCGCGACCGATCGTCGAATCGTGCTGTCCGGCAGTATGATACGGACTGCTGTCCCGAGGTCCCGTCGATCGCCGACACGGGATCGGTGATCGGCGGGCAGTGACGACAGGAGACCGTCTGAAACGGGTCGGCGTCGACCGTGGCGGTCAAGTTCGTCGGCCACATATCCGGGGTACCGTGAGCGACACTCGAGGCCCCCTCCAGCCGGACCGTCCCGACGTCGACCGACCGTTTACGGTCGACGCGCCCTTCGATCCCGCGGGCGACCAGCCTGAGGCGATCGAACAGTTGGCCGACGGTTTCAACGCGGGAATGGACGAACAGACCTTACTCGGCGTCACGGGGTCGGGAAAGACCAACACCGTCTCGTGGGTGATCGAAGCGATCCAGAAGCCGACGCTGGTCATCGCCCACAACAAGACGCTTGCCGCCCAACTCTACGAGGAGTTCCGGACCCTCTTTCCCGACAACGCCGTCGAGTACTTCGTCTCCTACTACGACTACTACCAGCCCGAGGCCTACGTCGAGCAGACCGACACCTACATCGACAAGGACGCCTCGATCAACGACGAGATCGATCGTCTGCGCCACTCCGCGACGCGCTCGCTTTTGACGCGGGAAGACGTCATCGTCGTCGCCTCGGTGTCGGCGATCTACGGGCTCGGTGATCCGCGCAACTACGTCGATATGTCGATGCGACTCGAGGTCGGCGAGGAGATCGGCCGCGACGAACTGCTCGCCCGACTCGTGGACCTGAACTACGAGCGCAACGACGTCGACTTCACACAGGGCACGTTCCGGGTGCGAGGCGACACCGTCGAGATCTACCCGATGTACGGCCGCTACGCCGTCCGCGTCGAGCTGTGGGGCGACGAGATCGATCGGATGGTCAAAGTCGATCCCCTCGAGGGCGAGACCAAAGGCGACCAACAGGCCGTCCTCATCCACCCCGCCGAACACTACTCGATCCCGGAGACGAAACTCGAGCGCGCGATGGACGAGATCCGTGAGGATCTCGACGACCGGATCTCCTACTTCGAGCGCCAGGGCGATATGATCGCCGCCCAGCGCATCGACGAGCGGACGACGTTCGATCTCGAGATGATGCAGGAAACGGGCTACTGTTCGGGGATCGAGAACTACTCGGTCTACCTCTCGGATCGGGAGTCCGGCGAGGCGCCCTACACGCTGTTGGATTACTTCCCCGACGACTTCCTGACCGTGGTCGACGAGTCACACGTCACGCTCCCACAGATCCGCGGCCAGTACGCCGGCGACAAGTCCCGGAAGGACTCACTGGTCGAGAACGGCTTCCGACTTCCGACGGCCTACGACAATCGTCCGCTCACGTTCGAAGAGTTCGAGGAGAAGACGGGCCAGCTGCTGTACGTCTCGGCGACGCCGGGCGACTACGAGCGCGAACACAGCGAGCAGATCGTCGAACAGATCGTTCGCCCGACTCACCTCGTCGACCCCGAAGTCGAGGTCTCGCCGGCAAGCGGCCAGATCGACGACCTGATGGATCGCATCGACCAGCGCATCGAACGCGACGAACGAACCCTCGTGACGACGCTGACGAAGCGGATGGCCGAGGATCTGACCGAGTATCTCGAGGAAGCCGGTGTGAACGTCGAGTACATGCACGACGAGACCGACACCTTGGAGCGCCACGAGATCATCCGCTCCCTTCGGCTCGGAGAGATCGACGTCCTCGTCGGGATCAACCTCCTACGAGAGGGTCTGGACATTCCGGAGGTCTCGCTCGTAGCGATTCTCGACGCCGATCAGGAGGGGTTCCTGCGCTCGGAGACGACGCTCGTCCAGACGATGGGCCGTGCAGCGCGAAACGTCAACGGCAAGGTCGTCCTCTACGCCGACGACCCCTCGAACGCCATGGAGTCGGCGATCGAGGAGACCCGGCGGCGGCGTCGCATCCAACAGGAGTACAACGAGGAACACGGCTTCGAACCGACGACGATCGAAAAGGAGATCGGTGAGACGAACCTCCCCGGATCGAAGACCGACACCAGCGAGGTCTCCGGAAAGAGCCTCGCGGACGAGGACGAGGCCGCCCGCTACATCGACGACCTCGAGGACCGCATGGAGGAGGCCGCAAGCAACCTCGAGTTCGAGTTGGCGGCCGACATCCGGGACCGAATTCGGGAGGTTCGCGAGGAGTTCGACCTCGAGGGTGGCGACGAAGACGAGGGAGTCGCACCGCCGACCGAGGAGTTCTGAGGCGGTCGCTGTAGATTCCCCGACGAAACCACAGGGCAGGTCGCGGGGTCGCTGGGGCAGACGGCAGCGATCCGTACGATGGTCGTCAGCACGGTCAGCAACGCCTATCATCGAATGGGAATATTCGCCGTGCTTATTATTCGACGCTGAACTGTAGCTAGCATGAGACGCTCGAGACGGAAATTCCTGCTAACAGGAGCCACGGCAACGCTGAGCGTCGGTGCGGGCTGTACGAGTCTGTTAGAGGGGGAAAACGGTGGGAGTGGTGATGACGAGGACGACGGCAAGGGCGACGGAAACGAGAACGGCGACGCGATACCGGCCGCCGACTGGCCCTCCTTTCAGCGATCGCCGCGAAACGACGGCTACGCCACGTCGGCAGCGCCGACTGCGGAGCCATCCAAACGGTGGACGACGACGCTATCAGGTGCGATCGGCGATCAGGTCGCGGTCGTCGACGGCACGGTCTACGCCGCGACCGACGACGGGACTGTCCACGCTCTCGAGGCGGCCAACGGCGACGAGCGGTGGGCCGAGTCGCTCGAAGGAGGCCGCACACAGTGTCCGTGTGTCGTCGATGGGCGGGTCGTCGTCGGCACCGACGCGGGCGAGCTCGTCGCCCTGAATGCGGCCAACGGCAAACGGGAGTGGACGGCCGAACTGGCCGGACCCGTCGCGGGTCCGACCGCAGCCGACGGCACCGTCTACGTCGGGACGAGCGAGGATCCGACCGCGTACGCCGTCGACGCGACGGACGGCGACGAACTGTGGTCGACCGGGTTGGGCCTCGACGCCGTCGACTACCCCGCCGTCACCGACGACGGCGTCTATATCGGGGCCGAACGATCACTCGAGGGGGAGCTCTACGCCCTCGATCCGATCGACGGCGACCAGCGGTGGGTCCACGAGGGCTCCAGGATGCAGTCACCGACGGTGATCGAGGGCGATATCGTGGCACCCTCACTTACGGTGGAGGTGCTCACCGCTAGTGGCGTCTCACACCGACAGTTCGGGTTCAGGGGACACGTCCTCTCGTCGCCCGCGGCGACGAGCGACGCGCTGTTCGCGGGCTCGACCGGCGGTCGGTTCGCAGCTGTCGATCGCGGACACGAATGGAACACCGACGTCGGCGGGCGGCCGATCTCAGCCCCCGCAGTCACCGACGAAGCCGTCTATCTCACGAACGGTGGTCCCGAGCTTGTGGCACTCGCAGTCGAGACGGGCGATCAGCGGTGGTCTCGTCCGCTCGAGGGCGAGTTCGCGACTGGGCCGACGGTCGCCGACGACGCGGTCTTCGTCGGCACGGACGCAGGCGAACTCGTCGTCTTCGACTGAGACGGACTGCTGTACCGCTGTTCGCCGATCGTCGACCCCGTGTGGCGATCGGTGGGACCTGACGACAGGAGACCGTATGACGCTATAACTCGAGGGTGTAGACGACCTCCTTGCGTTCCTCGCCACCCATCTCGACAGTTCCCTCGCCGGTCTGTTCGAACCCCTGTTTCTCGTAGAACCGTTGGCCGCCCTCGTTGGAGGCCAGATCGATCGCCTGCATTCGCTTCATGTTGAAGTCCTGTAAGTCCTCACGGAGCCGTTCGTGCAGGGCCGTCCCGATTCCCTCACCCTGATGGTCCGGGTGGACCGCCATCCGGAGCACGTCGCCCTCGTCTCCACTGACGACGCCGTGGGTGAATCCGACGATCTCGTCTTCTTTCTCGGCGAGGATAAAGGCCGTTCCCGGCTCCGAGAGCGACTGCTCGAGTCGTTCGTCGCCGTACCACTCGTCGACGGTCTCGTCGATCGTCTCGGGCTCGAGTTCGTCGTACGTGTCGTGCCAGGTTTCGTGGGCGACGGTGCGGATCTCGTCACGGTCGTCGAGGGTCGCTGGTCGAAGCTCCATACTGGAAGCTACGTTACCGAGGCCCAAAGTGGTATCTCCCCACTGTGTTACCGTCGAACGGAACACGAAGATCCCGTCGCCGACACGCCGCGGTCGCTCGTCGGACACGATCGACGGACGCTGCGCCTGGCGAGCGTTCGCATCGACGAGTGGCGAAACGCGGGTGCTGACGGCGGCGGCGATCAGACGACGGCCGTGACCCAGTCCGCCGTGACGAACTTGTACCGACACCCCTCACAGAGTTCGAGCACGACGGCCTGCTCCGTCGTCAGATGGACGTGATACCGTCGAACCGGGAGTTCCTCACCGCAGTTGACACACGAATCTGGCACGTTATAACATAACTATGGTTACAACCACCATAATTACTTTCCGACGAGGGCCACTCGTCTCCCGTCTCCTCGGCGTTGCCTTCGGTCAGTCGCGTCCCGGGATCACTCGAGTTCGAGCGTATAGACCGCTTCGTCGTAGAACTCGCCGTCGATCTCTACTTCACCGGTATCGGTCTGTTCGAAATCCAGTCCTTCGTAGAACCGCCGACTGGCGTCGTTGAACGCGAAGTCGAACGCTCGAATGCGATCGACGTCGTAGGCCTCGAGTTGTTCGATCAGTCGTTCGTGGAGGTCGGTGCCGACGCCGTCACCCTGGTAGCTGGGTTCGACGTACATCCGGAGGATGTCGGCAGTATCGCCCTGGGCGACCGCGTGGGTGAACCCGACGATCTCACCCTCCTGTTCGACGACGAGGACGACCGTTCCGGGCGCCTCCAGTGGCATCGAGTCGTCGGTATACCAGTCGTCGACCGTCCGATCGATCAGGTCGGCCTCGAGTTCGTCGTAGGTGTCGTGCCAGGTCTCCCGGGCAACGGCTCTGATGGCGTCGAAATCGTCGGCTTTCGCCGGTCGAATTTTCATACCCGTATTTGAAAGGGATGGCATAAAGTGACTTCGACCACGGAAGCAGTGACATATCGTTTCGACGAGAGTAGGGAGTACGAGCACGATAGACAATTATTAGTAACTATTCTCATAGTAAATATTTACCTCTGTGTGCAGTGACGACTACCCATGGCCAGCAGTGATACCCACAGGTCGGAGAAGTTACAGTTCGAATGCCGAGACTGTCCGTATATCACGACGAAGCGATCGCACCCGCCGATCTGTCCCCGGTGTGGCGGGAAAATGCGGAATCGAGGTGATTCTAGTCGACTCGAGACGTAGTCGAACGTAAATCGTGTTGTCCGGCAGTATCATACTACCGGACAAAAATCAGTACAGATTTTCGACCATCCGTTCGGTCGAAATCAGTGACTCGTTTTGTCCGGTAGTATCAGTCCCGAACCTCGAAGCCGCGGTCGCGAAGTAACGCCGGGACGCGATCGCGGTGGTCGCCCTGCAGTTCGACCCGTCCGTCGTCGACCGTACCGCCCGCTCCCACCGAACTCTTGAGGTCCGAGGCGATCGACTCGAGCTCCGATCGCTCGAGATCGAACCCCTCGATGATCGTCACCGGTTTATCGTAGCGACGGCTCTCGGTCCGGATCGACAACACCTGCTGGGAGGTTTCGAGATCGCCCTGACTGTCGAGTTCCTCGAGGAGATCGTCGAGTTCGTCGTCGTTTGCCATACCGAGGCATAGTCGAGCGGTGTGGCATAATCCTTCCCCTGCGTTCGCAATCTACGAGAACTGTCGGAACGGCTGGTCGCCAGTTTCGCGCAAAAAAGTAACTGCTGTTCGTCATACGGTCTGCTGTCGTCACGTCCCACCGATCGCCAACACGGGATCGGCGATCGGCGGGACAGCGGTACACAGATCGTATCAGTATCGACACGGCCGCAGCCGGGTCGCGGTCGTGTCGTCACTCGGTACAGCGACCCGTATCAGTCGTCGTTGTCGTTCTCGTCGTCGTTGTCGTTCTCGTCGTCGTCCTCCTCGTCCACCTCCTCGAGTGTCAGCGTAATTTCCTCGTCGTCGCCGTCGATCTCGACTTCGTCCTCGACCCGTTCGTCCTCGTGCTCGGCGGCGACCATGTACGTGCCGTCCTGGAGGTTCTCGAATTCGACTTCACCGTCCTCGTCGGTCTCCTCCTCCATCGGGAACTCCGGCTCGTCGTCGTCGTTCTCGTCGTCGTCGTTCTCGTCGTCGTCGTTCTCGTCGTCGTCGTTCTCGTCGTCGTCGTTCTCGTCGTCGTCGTTCTCGTCGTCGTCGTTCTCGTCGTCGTCGTTCTCTTCGTCGTCGTTCTCTTCGTCGTCGTTCTCGTCGTCGTCTTCTTCGTCGATCCCCACCATCGCACCCTCGACGGGCTCTTCGTCCTCGTCCTCGACGGTGACCGTTAGCGTGTGTTCCTCGTCGTTTTCGTCGTCGACGTCGTTTTCGTCGTCATCGACATCGTCCTCCTCGTCATCGACGACGTCGTTTTCGTCGTCAACGTCGTTCTCATCATCGACGTCGTTCTCGTCGTCGACGTCGTCATCTTCCTCTTCGTCGGGACAGCCGGCCAGGACCATCGCGATGCCAGCCGTTCCTGTCGCCTTCAGCAGCCGTCTGCGGGTCGTATCGTTCACACCATCCATAACCGTTGGTCATCACACTCCCGTTCGCAAAAAAGGATCCACTGGCAGTCGAAAGCATCCGTTGGTGGAGACGGGCCCGCTCGCTACAGCCGCGATTTGATCGTCTCGGCCGTCTTCTCGCCGACGCCGGGTACGCTCTCTAAGTCCTCGAGGCTCGCCTCCCGAACGTTCTCGACGCTACCAAACCGACCGAGCAGGCGCTTTCGCGTCTCGGGACCGACACCGGGGACGTCGTCTAACACCGTCTTGACCTCGTCGCGGACGGTCTGGTGGTACTGGACGGCAAATCGGTGGGCCTCGTCTCGCACCCGCTGGAGCAAGTGGAGGTGGGGTGCGTCGTCCGGCCACGAGAACTCCCGGTGAGGGGTGACTACGCGCTCCTCGGCTTTCGCGAGTGCGACCGCGGGGACGTCCCAGCCGACCGCCTCGAGTGCGTCGCGGGCGGCCTCGAGCTGTCCCTCGCCGCCGTCGATCAACAGGAGATCGGGGTCCGGCCGATCGTCTCGTCCCTCGACGGCGCGGCTGGCACGCCACTCGAGCAAGGCCCGCATGTTGTCGTAGTCGTCGTTCTGGTCGGTGAGTTTCTTCCGGCGGTAGTGGGCCGTCTCGGCGTTACCATCGACGAAGGTGACGTTGCTGCCGACCGCCGACTTCCCCTGGGCGTGGCTCACGTCGAACCCCTCGATCCGTCGTGCGGACTCGATCTCGAGGGCGTCGGCCACCATCCCACACTCGTCGCGCCCGCCGACGTTCCGGCGGGCGTTCTTCAGCGCGAGGTCGACGAGTTTCGCCTCCCGGCCCGCACCCGGGACGCGGACCGAGACGCCCTCGGCCTCGAGCCAGGCTGTGACTTCGTCGTCCCCGTGGCGCTCGGGCAACAACAGGGCGTCGGGCAGTTCCCGTTCGGCGTAGTACTGGACGATGAACGCGGCGAGCACGGCAGGGACGCCACCCCCACCGTCGCCATCGTTTCTGGGGGCGTCGGCCGACTTCGCACCCGGCGCCTCGAGTGTGTGGCGATCCCGATCCACGAGCTTCCCGTTTTCGGCGCGCAGGCGGGCGACCGTAGCGTCGGCGCCCTCGATGGCGACCCCGAGGACGTCGACCGCTCGTTCGTCGCCGACCGACTGGACGGCCTCGCCGCCCTCGCCGTGGAAGGCCTCGACGGTCTCGAGTCGATCGCGCAGGTTGGCCGCACGTTCGAAGTTGCGCTCTTGGGCGGCGGCCTCCATCTCTCGGCGCAACGGATCCGCCAGCACGCCGGTCTCGCCTTCGAAGAAGCGCTCGACGGCCGTGACGTCCTCGGCGTAGCTCTCGAGGTCGATCTCGCGGGTACAGGGCGCGGTACACAGGCCCATCTCGTAGTCGAGACAGGGACGATCACGGTTTTCGTACTTGTGGTCCGAACAGCCACGGACGCCGTACGTCTCTCGTAAGGCTTTCACGACGACCTCGACCTGGC
Organism: Natronolimnohabitans sp. A-GB9; assembly: GCF_030848565.1. GTDB lineage: Archaea > Halobacteriota > Halobacteria > Halobacteriales > Natrialbaceae > Natronolimnohabitans. Next base: position 251,479 of record NZ_JAVDDV010000004.1, on the reverse strand, counting down.
CCTTGTTCGTGAAGGGGCCAAAGACCGTTGGCCCGCTCGAGGCGCTTTGGGCCTCGCCGTCGGGATCGCGGGTGATCTCGATTCTCGGCGCCTCGTGGGCCGTCAACTGGACCATCGGATACGACTTGTCGTCCTTGAGCCGGACGTTGTAGCGAGGCTGGTGGCGCTTGATCAGGTTCGCCTCAAGGAGGAGTGCCTGTGTCTCGGTGTCGGTGACGGCGATCTCGATCTCGTCGGCGCGATCGACCATCCGTCGGATCCGTGCGCTCCGCGGGTCGGCGTAGGACCGAACCCGGTCCCGGAGATCGACGGCCTTCCCGACGTAGAGGGTCGTGCCGTCGGCCTGGAACTGGTAGACGCCTGGCTCGCGTGGCAACGAACTCGCTCGATCACGAACCGCCTCGGCGTTCATCGGCGGGCCTACGACGTCAGCGGCTTTCAGCCTGACTCATCGGCGCCAGCGTCAGCGTCGGTATCGGCCTCGGGCGCCGAATCGACGGCATCGACATCGACCGCGCCCGACGCACCCGGGCCGATCGCCTCCTCGAGGGCGATCGTGCGCTCGGTCTCGAGGTCGGCGTCGGTGACGGGCAGATCGATGTCGTCGTCGCCGCTGACTCGGAGGACGAGCCGACGCGTCCGCGAGCGGATGTAGCGGACGAAATACACGGCAGAGAGTGCGACGAAGAGTACCCCCGTAACGAGAACGGTCAGATCGAACGCGGTGAGCAGGGTTTCGACGACCTCGAGGGCGCTGCCCGTGATCCCGGTCGTGTCTCCGACGTCGACGCCGGCGACGAGGTCGGCGAGATCGTAGGCCGCCGCCGCGAGGAGGAATCCGACGCCGAGAAACAACACGATAGTAGCCCAGACGAGCTGTCCCAGCGCGTCCTCGGTCTCGACGGAGACGCGGGCGACGTTTGGCCGCTCGACGGTACGGTAGTTCGACCCCGTGCCGTCTTCGGTAAATACGAGCACGCGGTCGTTCGTGACGACGATCGTCGCGCCCTCGAGTTCGACGCGTTGCAGGACGCGCTCACCGTCGTAGCACAACTCGTCGACGTGCTCGCTCCAGGTCCCGAGCATCGGTATCGTACGCGACGTCGAAGGGTAAGTAGCTCGCGACCGGTTCCACGCATTGCGAACCGACGCGGTACATTCTCGGTCGTCGATACGCAAGGGGAGGGTATGAGTGAGTCGACGGAACGATGCTGGCTCGTCGAACGCGAGTTCGGTGACCGCGATTTCGTGACGATCGTCTACGCGACCCGCGACGGCACACGCTACCAGCAACGACAGCGCTCCTCGACGTCGCTGCGGGTCGGCTCGGAAGTCACCGCAGCGACGGAGATCCCCGAGGACGAACTCGAGGAAGTCCCTGACGAAGAGACCCGCAAACGCTACGCCACGGAGGCCGAGCGGACCGCCGAACAGTACGACCCGGACGACCCGATCTGATCGCCCCGTCCGAGTTTGTTCCTCGCGTCTGGTTGGAATATCAACACGGCGAAGTGCCAACTCTTATCGGCGAACGGCGTGTCCACACAGCTATGCCAGCTATCACAGTCGATAGTCTGACCAAATCGTACGGTCAGACCCTCGCACTCGAGGACCTCTCCTTTACGGTCGAAGAGGGCGAGGTGTTCGGCTTCCTCGGTCCCAACGGTGCCGGCAAGTCGACGACGATCAACGTCATCCTCGACTTCATCCGGCCCACGAGCGGTCGGGTCGAGGTACTCGGACTGGACGCCCAGACTCATAGCCGCGAGATCCGCGCGCAGACCGGCGTCCTTCCGGAGGGTGTCGAGACCTACGACCGCCTGACCGCCCGCCAGCATCTCGAGTTCGCCATCGACTCGAAAGGCGCCGACGACGACCCCGAAGCACTGCTCGAGCGAGTCGACCTCCTCGACGCCATCGACAAGAAGGCCGGCGGCTACTCGAAGGGGATGGAACAGCGACTCATGCTCGCGATGGCGCTCGTCGGCGAGCCGGAGCTACTGATTCTGGACGAACCTTCGACGGGTCTCGATCCCAACGGCGCCCGCGAGATGCGCGAAATCGTCCGCGAGGAGAGCGAACGAGGCGCGACCGTCTTCTTCTCGAGTCACATCATGGAACAGGTCGAGGCCGTCTGTAATCGGGTCGGCATCCTCCGGGACGGCGAGATGGTCGCCATCGACACCGTCTCCGGGCTGCGCGACTCCGTCGGGAACGGGACGACGCTGCGGGTCACCGTCGACCGCATCGACGACGCGGCGATGGAGGCCGTTCGTTCGCTGCCCGACGTGACCGAGGCCCGCCTCGAGGGTGGTGATCCGCCGGTCATAACGGCACAGGTCGACGGCTCGAAGACCGCCGTGCTCGGCGAACTCGAGGACCGCGGGATCGAGGTCCGTGACTTCTCGACCCGGGAGGCCTCCCTCGAGGACGTCTTCCAGTCATATACCACCGAGACGGGGGTGGAAGCGCGATGAGCACCGATACTGAGGCCGGCACCGGCACGGGAAGCGGGACGACCACGCCCTCGAGTTCGATCAACGTCGAGAGCGTCCGCGCTATCGCGAAGAAGGACTTCCAGGACGCGGTCCGCTCGTGGGTGTTCTGGGGACTGAGTATCTTCTTCTTCGTGTTGCTGGTCGGCGTGACGGGTACGCTCTCGTACTTCGGTGAGGACATCGCGGCAGAGGGAGCGACGACGGACATGCTCGTGTTGTTCACGAGCGAGATCACGCGGCTCGTCATCCCGCTGATCGCGCTGGTGTTGGGCTGGAAAGCGATCGCCGGCGAACGCGAGACCGGAAGCATCAAGATTCTCCTCTCCCTGCCCCACTCGCGCAAGGACGTCCTGCTCGGCAAGTTACTCGGCCGGTCGGCAGTGCTCTCGGTTTCGCTGGTCGTCGGCTTCGCGCTCGCCGCCGTCGTCGTCGCCGCCTTGCTCGGTGGCTTCGACGTCGTCGACTACGTCGGACTGCTCGCGATGTCGATCGTCTACGGCGTCGCGTACACGAGCATCGCCGTTGCGCTCTCGTCGCTGACCAGATCGACGACGATCGCCGGCGCCGCGATGGTCGGCGTCTTCGTCCTGTTCTACGTCGTCTGGAACGCACTCCAACAGGCATTCGAGCTTCTCGCACAGCGGGAGATCCTCTTTTTCGATACCGTCACCTACACCTTCGAACTCGACGGCCAGGAGGTACAGAGCGAACGCCTACAGGACTGGGTCTACTTCATCCTGAACGTAGATCCCGGTGAGGCCTACAACAGGGGGCTGTCGCTGGTCACTAACACCGACGCGATCGAGGCCCAGGTCCAACTCAACGAGCAGATGTTCGGCGGCGAACTGCCCTTCTTCCTCCAGGACTGGTTCTCGTTCCTGATCCTGCTGTTCTGGATCGTCGTCCCGATCGCGGTCGCACTCTGGCGGTTCGATCGCGTCGACCTGTAAGCCACACTCTCACTTCCTCGAGTTCGATTCCGGCTCGTCACGCTTCGATCAGATCACGACCGATCCAGTCCGTGGTACAGACAGTCTCAGTTCTCCGAAACATAGTTTCAGGTGTCCCGCGATCGTACGCGAGTCCGTGACAGACTGTGTCTTCTACGGCGGCAAAGGCGGCGTCGGCAAGACGACCTGTGCGGCGGCGACAGGTGTCGCACTCGCCGAGGCCGGCCAGCGGACGCTGATCGTCTCGACCGATCCCGCACACTCGCTGTCGGACTCTCTCGAGACCGATCTCGGCCCGGAGCCACGGAAACTCGAGTGGGTCGACGACCCGCGCCTCGCGACCAGCGACGAGGGCGAGTTCGAACTCGACGAGCCCGGCAGCCTCTGGGCCGTCGAGATCGACGTCGAGAGCCAGCGGGAACGGTACGAGCGACTGGCCCAGGCGCTGGCTGCGGATCTACGGAGTGCTGGTATCCGGCTCGACGACGAAGAAGTCGAACGGATCTTCGCGTCGGGTGCCCCCGCGGGCAGCGACGAGCTGGTGGCACTCGATCTTCTGGTCGAGTACGTCGACTCCGGCGAGTGGGACGTCGTCGTTTTCGACACCGCGCCGACGGGACACACCCTGCGGCTGTTCGACATGCCCGACGTGATGGGCCCCGCACTCGAGACGCTCGAGTCGCTTCGCGGACAGGCCCGACGGATCGGCGACGCCGCGAAGACGGCGGTGTTCGGACCGATGTCGATGTTCGGCGGCCCCGACGACGAGGGCGAGGAGAGCCTCGAGGCGTTCCAGGCGCGTCTCGAGCGCGCACGGGACCTCCTCTCCGATCCCGAGCGCACGGAGTTTCGGGTCGTCTTGCTCCCGGAGGGGATGGCCATCGCCGAGTCCGAACGGCTCGTCGAAACGCTCCAGGAGGCCGGCGTCCGCGTCGATCGCCTCGTCGTCAATCAGGTCCTCGAAGATCCCGATGAGGACTGTTCGCGCTGCCAGTCCCGATACGACCGACACGAACGGCGAGTGGCGGAGATCCACGAGACGTTCCCCGATCTCGAGGTCACGACACTGCCCGAACGCGAAGGCGAGGTCCAGGGACTCGAGGCGGTGCGGTCGATCTCGAGGCGACTCCCGGAAGGAACGTAGGATCGACGGCTCGGTTTCGATACTAGTACATTAATCGAATACCAAATCGATCATTCACTATTACTCTTATTAGCCCATCAAGCGAGGTATTATCCGAACTAAATGAAAACATAAGTGGTTCCAAGACGGAGTATACATCAAATGATGGCAAAAATGTTCGACCGCGTTCGACAGCGAACGTGTTCGCACGACTACGAACTTCTCTGGCGGGAAGTCGACGGCGAGATGAAGACGTTCGAATGCAAGCGGTGTGGCCGGCTGCGAGAGGAGTGATACTCTCGGACAGCAGGCGCAGGCGGTGACCCGTCGGTCGCGTCGGGACAGCGGTACAGTATTCCGGACACGCGGGTCGAACAGGAGCGGCCGGACGTTTTCGAGTAGTTCTGTGCGTGGATTGATCGCAATTCGTGAACCGCTCTCCGCCGTACAAGACTTCTGTTACGTCCCGAATGCGGTCGGGATTCCTCTGCCATCAGGCCGTGGAGGATGTCAATCGAGGTCGATTCCGTACTCGGCGAGCAGCTCCCGGAACTCGTCTTCGTCGATGATCGGCACGCCCTCGTCCTCGGCGTCCTGCCGTTTCGTGGCGCCTGGATTCTCGCCGACGACGAGGTAGTCCGTGTTCCCCGAGACGCTGCTCGTAGCGTTTGCGCCGTCTGCTTCGACGGTCTCCTGGGCCTCGCTGCGGGTGACACCGGAAAGCGAGCCCGTAAAGACGAAGGTCAGTCCCTCGAGTGCGTCGCCGCCCGCTTCGAGGTCGGACGCCTGGGGTGAGACGTGCTCGAGCAGGTCGTCGACGGCTGCGGCGTTGGCCTCGCTGGTGAAAAAGTCGTGAATCTGGGCGGCGACGGTCTCGCCGACGTCGTCGACACCCTCGAGCTGGTCGGGGTCGTTCTCGGCGGCTTCGCGGACGGCTTCGAAAGAGCCGAATTCGCGGGCGAGTTCGCGGGCCGTCGTCGGCCCGACGTGGGGAATGCCAAGCGCTGAAAGGAAGTCGGCCAGCGGCGGCTCCCGGCTGTCCTCGATCTCCGAGCGGACGTTCTCGGCACTTTTCTCGCCCCAGCCCTCGAGTTCGGTCAGGTCGTCGCCGTCGAGTTCGTAAAGGTCCGCGACCGACTCGAGCAGGCCCGCGTCGACGAGTTGCCGGACGCTCTGCTCGCCAAGCCCCTCGAGATCGAGGCCGTCGTCACTGGCGTAGTACTCGATCGACCGCCGGAGCTGGGCGTCACAGGCGAGACCGCCCGTACAGAAGGCGATAGGGCCGTCGCGCTCGACGGGGCTGTCACAGACGGGACAGTGATCGGGAAGTTCGTAGTGGCTCTCGGGCTCGTTCTCCGCTCCTTTCTCGACTACTTCCTCGACGTAGGGAATAACGTCACCCGCACGCTGGACACGGACGGTGTCGCCGACATCGACGTTCTTTTCGGCGATCTCCTCGGGATTGTGCAGGCTCGCCCGCGAGACGGTTACGCCGCCGACGTCGACCGGCTCGAGCAAGGCGACCGGCGTCAGGCGGCCGGTTCGACCGACCTGGACGGCGACGTCGACGATCGGTGTCACCTCCGCGCGGGCGGGGAACTTGTAGGCGAAGGCATAGCGGTCGTGACGCGCCGTCCGACCCAGTTCCTCGCGGGCCTCGCGATCGTCGACCTTGATGACGACGCCGTCGATCTCGTAGTTCAGGTCGTCCCGAACCTCGAGCATGCGATCGCGGTACGCTATCGCGTCGGCGATCGACTCCGCTATCTCGACGTGGTCCGTAACGCGAAGTCCCCACTCGGGGAATCGCTCGAGTTCCGCGCTGTGACTGGCTTCTAAGTCGCTGGCCTCGAGGACGTCGAAGAAAAAGACCTCGAGCGGGCGTTCGGCGACGACGGAGGGGTCGAGCTGGCGGATCGTTCCGGCCGTAGCGTTGCGGGGGTTCGCGAAGGGGTCTTCGCCGCGCTCGATGCGTTCGCGGTTGTACGCCTGGAAGGCGTCTTTCGGCATGTAGACCTCGCCTCGCACGGCGAGAAAGTCGGGATGGTCGCCGTGGAGCCGCTGTGGAACCGACCCGATGGTCCGTGCGTTGCGCGTGACGTCGTCGCCCTCGCGGCCGTCGCCGCGAGTGACGGCACGCTCGAGTCGGCCGTCCTCGTAGACGAACTCCATCGAAACGCCGTCGAACTTGGGTTCACAGACGTAGTCGACCGCCCCCACTTCGCGACGCACGCGCTCGTCGAACTCTCTGACGTCGTCGGCCTCGCCGCTTTGATCGATCGACAGCATCGGCGCGACGTGTTCGACCGTCTCGAACGCCTCGATCGGCTCGCCGCCGACGCTTCGGGTGGGGCTGTCGGGGTGGGAGAGGTCGAACGCGTCCTCTAACTCCTGCAGACGAGCAAACAGCGCGTCGTACGTCCGGTCGGCGATGATCGGGTCGTTCTCGACGTAGTAGCGCCGATCGTGCTCGCGGATCGCCTCCCGGAGCAGGGCGACCTGTTCGCGGGCTTCCTCCGGCGAGAGCGCGTCGACCGGCTCGAAGTCAGTCGGCGGCTCCCGGAGGTAGGGGTTGTCTTCGTCTACGTTCTCGTCGGCGAAGGACATTCGTTGCTCGAGGGTTTCGCTGCGGGCCCGTTAACGTTACTGCAGTTCGTCCGGCCGCCGCGTCGAGGGCAGTGGCTACTTATACTGTCGGACAGCAGTCAATGAGCCGTCGGTCGAATCGTGCTGTCCGACAGTATTACCCCCACGGGCTGTCGCCGATTTCGGCACGAACCATCGGGCCGACCCTGACGCGACACTCCGATCGCACCGTGGCGATACACAGCAAAACGTAGCCGTCCGCTCGCTCGCGCTCCGTCAGTGCCTCGGGCTGGCGTCGGTAGTCGAACGCCGCGGCGGCGTCGATCGACCGGCGCTCGTCGACGGCCTCGCTCTCGTCGCGTTCGGATCCGTCTCCGTCGACGGCGAGGACGCGGCCCACGCATGCCGTACAGGTCCCCTTCCGGCAGTCGTACGGCAACCGAATTCCCGCTCGCAGTGCCGCCTCGAGCACCGTCTCCCGTGAATCGACCGAGACGGTCTCGCTCCGACCGTCTGCCCACTCGAGTGTGACGTCGTGTCGGGTCATCGCTTCTCGGACCTCGCTCGCCGTCGTGTGTCCCGTTTCACCATACCACCCCTACGGCGGACGACGAGAAAAGACTGTGCCGCCGGACGAACTGGTCGGCGGCCGGGTGCCGGAACCGATCGCCGTCCGGTTTGTACGCGACGTCGCTACTTCCACGGGTTATCGACGAGTTCGGACTGGACCTGCGAGCCGACGGCGATCCGACTGTTCGCCCGCGGCGAAGCGATACAGAGCAGAACGTAGCCGTCGTCTCGGTGTCGGGGTTTCAGCGCTCGGGGTGTGCGTCGGTACGCGAACGCGTCCGCGACGTCGACCCCCGTTTCGTCGCTCACCTCGCCGTCGACCTCGAGTAGCCGCCCGACACAGCTACCACAGGCGCCGGTACGGCAGCCAAACGGCAGCGCGGCGTCGGGCCGGGCCGCAGCGAGCACCGTCTCGTCCGCCTCGGCGTCGATCGTCCGCGTCGGACCGTCGACCCAGTCGAGAGTGACCTGGTAGCGAGCCATCGATCGAGTTACTGCCAGACGTCGCTCGTACAGTCGCCGTCGGGCCACCGGATCTCGTGGGCACGGGCCGGGCCCGCCGGACACTCACCGAAGTCGACGAGGAAGTCCTCGTCTAACTCGAGAGTCCCGTCTCGTGGGTCGACGTCGGCTTTGAGCATCACCGAGCCGCGCTCGCCCTCCTCGGGGAAGAACTGGTCGTCCCATGTGGAGAACAGCGACGTCGTCCAGTAGAGGCGTTCGCCGTCGAGTGACAGCTGGAGCATCTGTGTGCCAGCCGACAGTTCTCGGCCCTGGATCTCCTGGACGTCGCCGAAGTGGCCGCCGACCGAAAGCGAGTCGGCTCGCCGTGGGTTCGCAGGATCCGAGATATCGTACATCCAGAGCTCTCCGTGGAGCCAGTTCGAGCCGAACAGGTAGCGGTCGTCCATCGAGATCAGGATGTCGGTCGTCAACGGCGGGACGGGCATATCCCAGTCGGGGTGTTCGCGGGCCTCGAAGTCGATCGCCTTCTCGGCGCGGTACTCGCCAGCGTCCTCGTCGTGCCAGAAGTGGAAGATGTTCGACGAGAGCGCCGTTCCGACGAACCCGTGGGTCGATTCGGGGGTGTGGAGGAAGCGAATCTCGAGTGGGATCTTGCCCTCCTCACCGAGGTCGATCGTCTGCTCGACGGTGCCGTCCTCCCAATCCCAGAAGTGGAGTCGGCGGCCGTACTTTCCTTCCTCGACGTCCTCGAGGTCGAACCCGGGGTAGTACGTCTTCGGCGCGGCCCACTCCGTCGAGACCATCACGTTCTGGCGGGGCTGGTACCAGTAGTCGTAGTTCATCTCGATTTCACCCGGTGGCTCCCAGCGACCCTCGATCTCGAAGTCGTCGTTCAACTGGAGGAATCCCCCCGGGAGGTCGCCGTCGGCGTCGCCGAGCATACTGATCAGGATCTCTCCACCGGGGACGCAGTGAACGGTGTGCGGCGCCGAGAGGTCGTACTCGAAGACCGCCTCCGGTTCGATCACCTCGACCAGTTCGGGGTTCCGGCGGTCTTTCGTGTCGATCACGTGGATCCGCGAGGAACGCTGGCCGGGGACGATCAAGTGACGACGCTCGAGGCCGTCCATGTGACACGACGACGAGCAGGCGTTCCACCCGAAGTGGTGGAGTTCGTCACCGCGGTTGGGCATCTCGACTCGATCGACGATCTCTGTGTAGGTATCGGATTCGGGGTCGAGATCGACGACGCCGACGAAATCGGGTGCGTCGATGTCCGTACCGGTATAGAGACACATTACGTAGGCGAGTTCCTCCCGGCTGCCTTCCTCGACGGCCGCCTGCGGCGTCGCGTATCCCGGACCGGTGTGGTGGTGGTCGGTGTGGTCGTGGTCGGGCTCCATTCCAGAACCTGTGTTAGCATTACTCATGGTCGTACTGACCATGGATACACTGATAAGTCTGTGTGAAGCGGTGGCAATCCATGACACGAGGGATGAACGATACCCAGTACTTTACCCGCCAGAGCCAGTACGGAACGGTAGATGGGAGAGGGAGAATTCGGACTGGTCGACCTCGAGGAAGCGGAGACGCCAGGCGACGAGTGGGAGGAGATCGACGTCACCGATACCGAAGCCGACCGCATCGCTCGCAAGCGCGACCGGGAGTTCAACCAGTTTCAAGAGCGGATCAAGGACGCCGATCAGTTCAAAGTAGAGCAGTCAGTGTTCGACGACGCGACCTTCGCCGCGCTCTATAAGCTCGTTCAGGACGGCTACGTCGAGGCCTTCGGCGGGCCACTCTCGACGGGGAAGGAAGCCAACGTCTACCATGCGCTGGGCGACGACCGTGAAGTCGCGGTCAAAATCTACCGGATCAACGCCTCGAACTTCCGGCAGATGCGTGACTACCTCGAAGGCGACCCGCGCTTCGAGGGCCTCGGTGGCAAGAAGAAAGACGTCGTCCTCGCCTGGACGAAAAAGGAACTCGCGAACCTAAAACGTGCCAAGAAAGCCGGCGTCAGGGTCCCGGAGCCGATCGCCGCCGAACGTAACGTCCTCGTCATGGAGTACATCGGTAACGAGGAAGGTCGCGCGCGACGGCTCGGCGAGGTTCACATCGAGAACCCCGAGACCGCCTACGAAGTCATGCGCGAGTACATGCGCCGGCTCTACTCGGCGGGGATCATCCACGGCGACCTAAGCGAGTACAACGTCGTCTTCGACGACGGCCAGCTGGTGATCATCGACGTCGGCCAGGCCGTGACGGTTCACCATCCCAACAGCCGCGACTTTCTCGAGCGGGACTGTCGGAACGTGGCGAGTTTCTTCTCCCGACAAGGAATGGAGACCGACGCCGACGAACTGCTCGAGTTCGTGACGAGTCCGGAGCCGGACCCGTCCCGAGAGTAGCGCCGGGGCCGAGTTCCGACCGCTCTCCTGCCTGCTGCCTGCAGAACACGATCCGACCACTGAAAGTCTATTTTACCCCACGTACGTTTTATCGCCTTGGCTGTAGTGTGGAGTATCGGTGTTAGAGACATGGCAACAACTGACAAACGTATGGTAAACGGTGTCGACGTCTCCGCGCTCGAGGAGGCCATCGAGGCGATCGACGACGATCCAGCCGTCGGCTCGTTTACGTTCAAGGCGGCGACGGAGTGGACCGACGCCCTCAAGGCCGAGACCGTAATCGACGAGTTCGACCAGGCGGGCGAGACGATCCGAACCCGCGAGTTCACACTCGAGGGCGACGAACCCGAACAGATCCTGGGCGAGCGCACGGCGCCGAACGCCGTCGAGACCCTGCTCGGCGCGCTCGGCTCGTGTCTGACCGTCGGCTACGCGGCCCACGCCGCCGCGATGGGGATCGATCTCGAGTCGCTGCACGTCGAGATGGCGGGTGACGTCGATCTCCGGGGGTTCCTCGGCATCGACGACGACGACGACGTCCGTCCCGGTTACGAGTCGATCGAATGTACGGTGGCGATCGACGCCGACGCCGACGAATCGCAACTCCGGGCGTTACGCGACCGCGTCGAGTCGACGTCGCCCCTGATGGACGTCATCACGAACGAGGTGCCGATCGCGACCCATCTCGTCCTCGAGTAACGCTATCGGTTTTTTCAAGAAGGTGGTCGACCCCGCTCGAGTGAAAGCGGACGGTGTCGAACCCGTCGTCCCGAACGCATTGGTGGGTTCCCTCGCTCGACCCAGTACGAACTCCTCGAGTTCGTGACGAGTCCGGACCCGGACCCCTCGAGGGATTGAATCGAGCGCGAGCGCTGTCGTCACCCGCCTCATTATCGTCGAGAGACATGCTTCGACCTTGGTATCTAACTTATAAATGTAAGTATATCAACTATCTCTGTTTCGGGTCGATCGGGATTCGACACAACTAATCACCTTCTAGATATATCGAGTCGAACGGCCGGTGAAACCGGGTCGAAAACGGCCACCGGATGCGGATAGATGGATAAACACCCCGGGGTGACGGTCACGATTGTCGGGACCTCAATTTTTTACGTGTGGTGTCGGCTTCCGGACAGTGATATGCGAAAACACATATCGCGATCCACGTCGTTCGGACGGAGGCGGATAGTATGGCAGTGAAATCGACGATGCACCGGTTCGTCGACGAACTCGATCCGGTCGTCTTCGGTATCGGCTTCGTCGTTTCGGTACTCGCTATCGGTGTGTTCTTTCGCAACCCCTCGAGTTCGGCTGAAGCGATGGATCGGGTCAACACCTTCCTCTGGACCGAATTCATGTGGGTGTACATCGCCGCGATGTTTCTGATGGTCGTGTTCTCACTGTGGCTACTCGTCGGCCCCTGGGGATCGATCAAACTCGGTGGCCCGGACGAGGAGCCAGCGTTTAGCAACACTGAGTTCTTCGCAATGATGTTCTCGGCCGGTATCGCGGCGGGAATCGTCTTCTGGGGACCGGCGGAGGCGTTGACTCACTACGAAACAGTACCGCCGTTCGTCGGCGCGGAATCCCAGAGCACCGACGCTGCGGTCGGTGCGCTACAGTACACGTTCTTTCACTGGGGAATCTCCTACTGGGTGCCGTACCTGATAATCGGAATCCCGGTGGCGTACTACGCATATCGGCGTGACGCACCGATGCGCATCTCGACGGTGATTGCGCCGTTCGTCGGCGTCGACAGGCTCGACGGTCCAATGGCGAAAGCCATCGACATTCTCGCGGTGTTCGCGACGACCGGCGGGATCGCGACGACGCTTGGCTTCGTCGGCAGTCAGTTCCTCACCGGACTCGAGTACGACTACGGTGTGACGTTCGGCGACGGCGGCACGGTACTCGTCATCTCCGGACTGACGATCGCGTTTACGCTCTCTGTCGTCCTCGGCGTCCGGAAAGGGATTCGGTGGCTTTCGCTCTTCAACCTCGGGCTGTTCGGCCTGCTCTGTCTGGCTGTATTCCTGCTGGGACCGACTAACTACATCATGAACGTCGGTACCCAGGCCATCGGCGGATACATCAGCGAGTTTTTCCAGATGAGCCTCTATACGAACCCCAGCGGTGGCGGCGAGTGGGTCGGTGAGTGGACCGTCTTCTACTGGGCGTGGGTGTTCTCCTGGGCCTCGTTCGGCGGTCTCTTCGTCGCTCGTATTTCACGTGGTCGGACGATCAGACAGGTGACCGCGACGGCACTGATCGGTGCGACCGCCGCAACGATCCCGTGGTTTCTCACCATGGGCGGGACCGCGATCTTCCTAGAGCAATCCGGCAGCGCGCCGATGCTCGCGACGGTCTCGGAGTACGGCGTCGAGGTATCCGGGTTCCCGCTCTTCGAGGCGTTGCCGCTTGGCTCGGTGCTGGCGTTTCTGTTCATGATCCTGGTCATCACGTTCTTCGTGACCTCGGCTGACTCCTCGACGCTCGCACTCGGTATGCTCACTACCGGCGGTTCCGAACGACCGTCGACGGTCAATCGCATCATCTGGGGTGCACTCATGGGCGTCCTCGCGTCGCTGTTGATCGTCGGTGGCGGAATCAACGCACTCCAGTCGGCCGCGATCATCACCGGCGGTCCGTTCGCGATTATCGCCGTCGTCGCCATCGTCGGTATGGTCCTCGAGTTCCAGCGTCTCGATCCGCTCCTCGACGGAGACACGGACGAGAGCGGCCAGTCGGAGACCAGTTCGGTTCAGTCGTCGGCCGTCGACGACTGATGTCCGGACACATCCCAGCCGGGTCGCGGTTGCGCCGGTACCGACGTACAGTAGTCCATCTCACTGACCGCTGTCCGACAGTCGACGCCCGACGGACCAAGGTCTTAAACTCACCCAGCCAGTATCGTACTGTATGCAACACGTGAAGATTCCGCAGGACCGCATCGGCGTCCTCATCGGCGAGGGCGGCGAGACGATGCGCGAGATCGAGGCGGAAGCCGAGGTGCGACTCGACATCGATTCGGAGAACGGCTCCGTCGCCGTCGAAACCGTCGGCGACCCCGTTCGCGGCCTCAAGGCCCCCGACATCGTCCGCGCGATCGGTCGCGGCTTCGCGCCCGAGGCGGCGCTGCGACTGCTCGAGGACGAGATGATGATGTTCGACGTCGTCGACATCGACGCCGCCGCGCGAAACAAAAACGACATGAAACGAAAGAAGGGCCGACTCATCGGTGAGGGCGGTCGGACCCGCGAGCTCATGGAGGAGCTCACCGGAGCCGAGGTCGTCATCTACGGCTCGACGCTCGGGGTCATCGGCGCGCCACAGGAAGTCGACGCCGTCCGCAGCGCCGCCGAGATGCTGCTAGATGGAGCGCCACACGGCGCCGTCTACTCCTTCTTAGAGGAGAAACACAACGAGATGAAACACCAGGGCATGGAGTACCACCGGTTCCCCGGCGGCCAGTCCTGATCACAGCCAGCAGTCGCTCTCGCGTTCGCAGTCGAGTCGCGACCATCGACCACTCGCGGTCCACGCGACCATCGAACTGAATCGATTCTCATCCAGTACCGGTACAGGAAGGATATAAATAGTAGTAGCAAAGTCGCCGAAAAACCGTCGTACAGCGCCCCCGTACGGGGATTAGACTCAGCAGTTCTCGAAAGCTTTATATAGAATCACAATCAATCCTTCGGTTGACTATGGCACAACAGATGGGCAACCAGCCACTCATCGTTCTTTCGGAGGAGAGCCAGCGGACCTCCGGCAAAGACGCGCAGTCGATGAACGTACAGGCCGGCAAGGCCGTTGCCGAGTCCGTACGGACCACACTCGGCCCGAAGGGGATGGACAAGATGCTCGTCGACTCGACGGGCAACGTCATCGTCACGAACGACGGCGTCACCCTCCTCTCGGAGATGGAGATCGATCACCCGGCGGCCGACATGATCGTCGAAGTCGCCGAGACGCAGGAAGACGAGGTCGGCGATGGTACCACCAGCGCCGTCGTCATCGCCGGTGAACTGCTGAGCCAGGCCGAGGAGCTCTTAGACCAGGACATCCACGCGACGACCCTCGCCCAGGGGTACCGCCAGGCTGCCGAAGAGGCTACGGAGGCCCTCGAGGAGGTCGCCATCGACGTCGACGAGGACGACGAGGAGATCCTCCACCAGATCGCCGCGACGGCGATGACCGGCAAGGGTGCCGAAAGCTCCCGTGACCTGCTGGCCGAACTCGTCGTCGATGCCGTCCAGGCCGTCGCCGACGACGACAGCGTCGACACGGACAACATCAAAGTCGAGAAGGTCGTCGGCGGCTCGATCGAAAACTCCGAGCTCGTCGAGGGCGTCATCGTCGACAAGGAGCGTGTCTCCGAGAACATGCCCTACTTCGCCGAGGACGCCGACGTCGCGATCGTCGACGGCGACTTAGAGATCAAAGAGACCGAGATCGACGCCGAGGTCAACGTCACCGACCCCGACCAGCTCGAGCAGTTCCTCGAACAGGAGGAACAGCAGCTCCGCGAGATGGCCGAGCAGGTCGCCGACGTCGGCGCCGACGTCGTCTTCGTCGACGGCGGTATCGACGACATGGCCCAGCACTACCTCGCCCAGGAAGGCATCATCGCCGTCCGCCGCGTCAAATCCAGCGACCAGAGCCAGCTGGCCCGCGCAACCGGCGCCACGCCCGTCTCGAGCGTCGAGGACCTGAGCGAGGACGACCTCGGCTTCGCCGGCAGCGTCGCCCAGAAGGAGATCGCCGGCGACCAGCGCATCTTCGTCGAGGACGTCGACGACGCCAAGGCCGTCACCCTCATCCTCCGCGGTGGCACCGAGCACGTCATCGACGAGGTCGACCGCGCCATCGAGGACTCCCTCGGTGTCGTCCGCACGACCCTAGAGGACGGCAAGGTCGTCGCCGGCGGTGGCGCCCCCGAAATCGAGCTCTCACTGGCACTGCGTGATTATGCCGACTCCGTCGGCGGCCGCGAACAGCTCGCCGTCGAAGCGTTCGCCGACGCCCTCGAGGTCATCCCGCGCACGCTGGCCGAAAACGCCGGGCTGGACCCCATCGACTCGCTGGTCGAACTGCGTGCCGACCACGACGGTGGCGACACGTCCTCGGGCCTCGACGCCTACACCGGCGACACGATCGACATGGCCGAGGAAGGCGTCTACGAGCCCCTGCGCGTGAAGACCCAGGCCATCGAGTCCGCCACCGAGGCTGCCGTCATGCTGCTTCGCATCGACGACGTCATCGCCGCCGGTGACCTCGCCGTCGCCGACGACGACGACGAGGACGACATGCCCGCTGGCGGTGCCGGCGGCATGGGCGGCATGGGCGGTATGGGCGGTGGAATGGGCGGCATGATGTAAACCTAAACTTTGCTCTGCAGGCCAGCGAAGTTGGCCCTCGGCAAAATTTAGGATTAAAGCCTCCGCCTTCCGTTCCGGCTGCGCAAGCGCAGCCGTCACATCAGTTGTCGGCCCGAGCGCTTCGCGCTCGGTGAACGGCATCGCTCAGGTTCGTCGAACCGTTCGCTCGCCGACAAGGGACCTGAGGACCGGTTCGCCGGGCGAAAACGAGGGGCTCATCCACTACCGCTCGAGCCGTGGCGTACCCTCGAGTCGGCCCATCTTCTCCGCGATCGACGCGTTCGGATTGTCGTCTCCGGCCCGTCCTCGAGGACTGGCCTCGAGGTCGACTTCGTCAATGGACTCCCTGATACGGACAGCCGTCGTCGGTCCGGCGCGACCGCGAGCCATCCCCGGTCGCACCGGTACGTCGGTAGGGCATTCTGTATCAGTTGTCACTATAGTGCGGGTTACCCCCCAAACTGGGCGATACCGTATCTTTCCACACTGGTGTCGTGACAACTGCTGTTCCGGCACCAACGACGGCTCCAGTTCTGGTTTCCCCGGTGATCCCTACCCGGGGGCGCTTATCGACACCTGTTCGTTGTCCTGTGGATACTGAACCTAGTCTCTGTAATCACGGCGGAGTAACACTGCACACGGCCGAATTTGTGAGATAGGGAGATATTATAATTACGTACTCCAGCTATATCATTTTGTGAAGTTAGGCAAAGATATAATACGATAAAATATTATCTTTCTAACATGGATAGGAGATCCATACTGAAAACGGTTGGTACCGGAATCGGTGCGACTGCATTCGCGGGAATGGCAACTGCTGCACCCACAGACGGTGACCATCTCGAGAAATTGGAGATCAGTACGGAAAAACTGAAAACCGGTGAAACGCGTCGACTCTATTCACAGGCTCGATCATCTCCGGCCGGGGAAGCGATGGAAGCGTTCCTCGTGGATGAACAGGAATCTGTGAACGGACGGGGGAACAGTCTAATCAACACGAAGGAAATGACCGGGATGCGGATTACCGGATCAGAGATTCCGGAGCACGTTCGTCTCAAAGCACCACTTCGATCCAGTCGGGGTGAACTGCAGGACTACATCGAACTCCGTGTACTGCAAAACGACGCGGTCACTGCAGAGGCGCTTGTAAACGATCGAGCGTACAAAACGAATCCGTCGCTTCTGTCCGACAATCAAGACATCGGCACCTCTTCGGGCAGTTCCGATAGTAACCAAGAGGTAATGACTGCCATCGAATGGTATCAGGAAATGCAGTCTTCCGGCCCTAGTATTGCCAATGCAACGAGTTGCGGTAGTTCGTGGACCTTCGAGAATAACAGTGCAGCCTGTCAACTTCTCTCAGGCCTAACTGTCATTGCAGGTGCCGTTCTGACCATTATACCAGAACCAGGTACGACCGCAATCGGGACAGTATCGATTGCCGGTGTTCTTTCCGGAAGCTGTACCGTGATCGATGCCGTCGATCAAATGGTCGATGATTGTAATGTAAACGAGATAACAATCTGTGCCTATCAACCGTGCTGGTACTGTACTCCGAACTACTACGCATACCCCTCGGACTGCACCTAAGGTAATTTAAAATAGGTAGGTACATAATTGAGGGTATACGACCGACGATCAACCACCTGCGTTCCACCCTCCACTACGGAGTCCAGATGAAACAGCACAGACGAGGATCGGTACTTATCGTTATCGGCGGCAGTTTGATCGCATTTTCCCAGGGAACGGTCTCCCTGGCTGGAACCGAACACTCCCCCAGTATCGCGGTAGTCGGTGCAGCGGTGTTACTGCTCGGTGCTGGTGTACTGCTTCGGTCCCTTTGGAAGGACTGATACGGACTGCGGAAACTCGCGTCCGGCACAACCGCGGACGGGCCGCGATTCGATCACGAGGGGGAGTACCGTCCGACATCGGCGGCTTCGGGACCCCGTTTCAGGGCGTATTAAGTGGGCCCCGCAATATTCGCCAGTATGCACACGCTTCTACTGGATAGCGGCGACGTCGACGAGCACGCCGCCCTCGAGGACGTCATCGACGCCGTCGAGGGGGCCTTCGCGGCCTTCGAACGCGGGGACACCCAGATGCCCGCGAAGTCCTACATCGATCTCCCACAGTACAACGGGGACTTCCGGTCGATGCCCGCCTACCTCGATACGGGCGAGTGGGACGCCGCCGGGATCAAGTGGGTCAACGTCCACCCGGACAACCCCACCGACCACGATTTGCCGACCGTCCTGGGGACGATGATCTACTCCGATCCCGAGACCGCGTTCCCACTCGCGATTCTGGACGGAACGACGTTGACGATGAAACGCACCGGCGCGGCCGCGGCGGTCGCGACCGACTACCTCGCCGTCGAGGACGCCACCTCGCTGGGGATCGTCGGCGCGGGCGTCCAGTCGTACACCCAGCTACAGGCGATCAGCGAGATCCGGCCGATCGAAGAGGTCGTCGTCTCGGACGTCGACGACGAGCGCGTCGAGCGGTTCGTCGAGACCTTCGAGGACGAGTTCGACGTCCGCGCCGGCTCGATTTCCGAGGCGGGCCACTGTGATATCCTCACGACGGTGACGCCCGTCGAGGACCCCATCGTCGGTCTCGAGGACGTCGGCGACCACACCCACATCAACGCCATCGGCGCCGACGCCGAAGGGAAACACGAACTGCACGACGAGTTGCTCCAGGCTGCCCGGATCGTCATCGACGACCACGAACAGTGTGCCCACTCCGGCGAGATCAACGTCCCCTACCACGAGGGCGTGCTGACCGACGACGACATCCACGCCGAGATCGGCGAGGTCGTCATCGGCGAGAAAGAGGGCCGGACCGAAGACACCGGCGTCACCGTCTTCGACTCGACCGGACTGGCCATCCAGGACGTCGCCGCGGCACGCGTCGTCTACGAGCGAGCAAGTGACGCGAGCGACGGACATCCGTTCGATCTCGTCGGTGCCGATACCGATACGGACTCGAGGTGAACAGGCGACGCGTCGAGACTCGAGGGACGAACGGCGCGGAATCGACCGTCAATCGCGAATGCGCCGCGGGACCGAGCCGGTCATCGGCAGTTCACCGCAGTAGTGGACGACCGGCTCGTCCGTCGGTGTCGGCAGGTCGTTTACCTCGAACATCGTGTTTTCGTTGATCGTTACGTCGGCGGGCTGCAGGGGCCACGGGTCGTGAGCGATCTCACCGGTCAAAACGCCCCTGCTCTCGGCCGCGTAGAAGCGCCGACGTTCGACGAGCCAGTAGGCGAGCGTGTCGGGCTCGGGCCTGAACACGTCACCGTCGGGGCGATAGGTCGCATCGAACCGCGCGATCGGCTCGTCGGCCTCGAACTGGGGGCGGACGCCGGTGGCCGTCTGGCTTCGCGTGCTCCTGAACGCGACCTCCTCGTCGTCGGAACTGACCCGCATGTGAGCGTGGTAGACCGGCAACCGAGTCGTTCGGCCGACGACCGCCGCGATCAACGGGCTCCCCACGTCGATACTGAAGAAAAAGAGGCCTGGATCGCCGCGATACCGGACGTATGTCCTGACGTTGAGTTCGGCGACGGCTGTTCTGGTGACCGGCGGCGCGCCGCGAAATCCGACGTTCGTCAACACGAACGGAAGCACGCTGAGCCAGGCGTCGCCGTCGCGAGTCTCGAGTGTCAGTTCGTCGGGGACGTGTGGACGAAGCGCGTCGGGATCGACGGGCCAGTGACAGAACAGTCCGTCGCGCCACGTCATCGATGCGACGTGGGGTGTCGCCGGCGACGAGCCGTCAGTAAACGTCCAGCGAACGGGATCCGTTCGCGATCGTGACCGGCGCCGTGATCGTCGTTCGTTCTGATCAGTCATCCTCGAAAGCCAGTCCAGTGGACTGTAGGCCCCGATACACCGAACACCTGCATAAAACAGCCAGTTGGCTGTCAGCTCCGATGGGAGTTATAGAATTCGAAATGGAAACGAAACCAGAACCGAAAACGAGTCCGACGTCGATCGGTCAGTTCGCGTCAGTGACGACAGGAGACCGTATCAGTCCTCGATCTCGATCGCCGGACGACCGGGCTCGGCGTTTTTCAGGACGCTGTCGTCGGCTTCCTCGGCCTGGACCACGTTCACCGGTGCCTCGAACTCGCGTTCGATCAGCCAGGCGGCGGCCTCGAGGGCGGCGTACTCCTCGTCGGGCTCGAGCGACATCGACAGCGCCTCGCGTTCGGCCTGCAGATCCTGGCCGTAGTCGGCGGCGGCATCGCCCTGTTCGCGGATGTGGTCGTGGCCCATCAGTTCACCGATGAGGTTGTCGGCATCGGATTCGATGGCGATCGCTAAGGCGTCGTACTTCCAGTCGGGGGCGACGACGACGTCGATCCGTTCGGGGTCCTCGATCCCGGCGACATCGACGATGTCGCGGATGTCCTCGCGGGTGTTCTCGACCAGGCGGCGACGCTTGGTGACGTGGTCGGCGTCGATCTCGGCGGTCGGCCACGCCGCGTCGACGACGAGGCCGTCGTTGTCGAGTGTGTCCCACAGCTCCTCGGCGAGGTGGGGCGTGACTGGCGCAAGCAGCCTGACGACCGCCGACAACCCGCGTTCGTACGTCTCGGCGTGGGGTTCGGTGTACTCGCTGTATTGACGCAGCGTCCGGACGAGGTCCTGGGTCTCGCGCAGCGCCTTGTTGAACGTCAGCTCGTCGTACTCGTCGGTGGCGATGGCGATCGTCGCGTCGATTTCGGCGTCGACGTAGCTCGCGATCGCGTCGTCGTCGCCGTCGGGAGCGTCGACGACGTACTCTTCGACCATATCCTTCAGCCGACCGAGGAAGGCGTTCGTCGAACGCACGCCCTCCTCGCTCCAGTCGAAGTCACGCTCGGGCTGGGCGGCCTGCATCATAAAGAGTCGCGCCGTGTCGGCGCCGTACTCCTCGACGATCCGCTGGGGAGAGACGACGTTGCCCTTCGATTTGGACATCTTCTCGCCCTCGAGCTGGACCATCCCCTGGGCCAGCAGGTTCGTGAAGGGTTCGCGGTGTTCGAGACCCTCGTGGTCTGCCAACACCTTCGTGAAAAAGCGCGAGTACAGCAGGTGCATCACGGCGTGTTCGATGCCGCCGACGTACTGGTCGACGGGCATCCAGTCGTTGGCCCGCTCGCGGTCGAAGGGTGCGTCCTCGAGGTCGGGCGAAACGTACCGCAGGAAGTACCACGAGGAGTCGACGAAGGTGTCCATCGTGTCGGTTTCACGCGTCGCGTCGCCGCCACACTTCGGACAGGTCGTCTCCTGCCACTCCTCGGCGGCATCGAGTGGGTTCCCGGTGGTGTTGATGAACTCCGGCAACTCGACCGGGAGCTCCTCGTCGGGGACCGAGACGGCACCGCAGTCGTCGTGACAGTGGACGATCGGGATCGGCGTCCCCCAGTAGCGCTGGCGGGAAATCCCCCAGTCCCGGAGCTGGTACTGTGTCGCCTCCTCAGCGGTGTCTATCTCCTCGGTCAGTCGTTCGCGGGCGGTCTCGCTGTCGAGGCCCGAGTAGTCGCCGGAGTTGATGAGGACGCCGTCGTCGGTAAACGCCGCCTCGCTGACGTCGGGCGCCTCGGGCTCTTCGCCATCCTCGGGTTCGGGGGCGATGACCGGGACGATGTCGATGTCGTTTTTCTGTGCGAAGGCGTGGTCGCGCTCGTCGTGGCCGGGGACGGCCATCAGGGCACCCGTCCCGACGTCCGAGAGGACGAAGTCCGCGACGTAGACGGGGATCTCCTCGCCCGTGACTGGGTTGGTAGCGGTGAGGTCGGTTTCGACGCCGTTTGGCTCGTCGCCGTCGGGGTCGGCCTCGTGTTCGATGAAGTGGCGGACGTCGTCGTCTTCCTCGGCCAACGCCTCACTGATCGGGTGGTCGGGGGCAAGCGCAAAGAAGGTCGCGCCATAGACGGTGTCGACGCGGGTCGTAAAGGCCGTCACCGAGCCGTGGTCTTCGATCTCGAAGTCCAGTTCCGTCCCGTACTGGCGGCCGATCCAGTTGCGCTGCATCTGGCGCACCGAGTTTGGCCACCCCTCGAGGTCGTCGATCGCCTCGAGCAGTTCGTCGGCGTACTCGGTGATCTTCAGGAACCACTGCTCGAGTTCGCGCTGCTCGACGGGCGTGTCACACCGCCAGCACAGTTCCGCTTCGCCCTCGACCTGTTCGTCTGCGAGGACCGTCTCACACTCGGGACACCAGTTGACTTCGGCGTCACGACGCTCGACGAGCCCTTCCTCGCGGAACCGAGCGAAGAGCCACTGGTTCCACTGGTAGTAGTCGGGCGTACAGGTGGTGATCTCCCGCTCCCAGTCGTAGCCAAAGCCCATCGCGCCCATCTGGTCGCGCATCGTCTCGATGCAGTCGAACGTCCAGTCCCGCGGGTTGGTGTCGCGTTCCTTGGCCGCGTTTTCCGCCGGAAGACCGAACGCGTCCCACCCCATCGGATGCAGAACCTCGTCGCCCTGCATACGACGGAACCGGGCGTAGGCGTCCGTGATCGTATAGTTACGGACGTGACCCATGTGGAGTTTGCCCGACGGATACGGATACATCCCGAGGACGTACGTCGGATCCTCGACGTCGTCGGACGTTCGATAGGCGTCTGCCTCGTCCCACGACTCCTGCCAGCGCCGTTCGACTTCGGCGTGATCGTAACCGGCGTCGCTCATTAGTATAACGTCACAGTGGCGGTTTCCTATACCTTCGCATTCGTCGCTCGCGCCGCGTCGATTCGTTCAGACCGTTTGACTCGGCGATGCTACTGACGGCTCGAGTCGTCTCATACGGCCTCCTGTCGTCACGTCCCGCCGATCGCCGACCCCGTCCTGGCGATCCGGCGGGACATCGTTACAGCAGTCCGTCTCACTCGAGGTGAAGCGCCGGCCGGAACGGCTGGGCCTGGTTGGCCTTGTCGTCGGGATCGACAGGATCGCCGTCTTCGGCGTAGACCTCGACTGTCGCGTCGAACTCGCGGGCGAGGAAGTCGGCAGCTTCCTCGTAAACCGCTTGCTCGTCGATCTCTTCGAGAGTCGCGAGCGTCTCGCCGTCGCGTTCGCGGACGAACTCGATGAGGTCGCCGACCAGTTGATTGACGGCGTCACCTCTTTCGCGCAGTTGCTCGTCTTGCATCACTTCGCCCATCACCTGTCCCTGGTTCGGGCCTCCGTGCTCGCGGCCGTCGCCGTCGTCTTGCGGCTTCGCCGCGTGACTGTCCGCGGAACTTCGTTCCGCGCTACTCGCGTCTTCGGCGGTGCGTTGCACCGCGCTCTCGACGACCGTCTCGAACACCCGCCGCTTCCAGTCAGCCGCGACGTACAGTCGGATCGTCTCCGGATCGGTGTCGGTTACCTCGACGATGTCGCGAACGTCCTCGAGGACGTCTTCGACAAGCCCCTCCCGTTCGAGGACGGTTTCATCCTCGAACTCGGGGACGGGTTCGGGCCAGGGCACGTCCTCAGCCGGCTCACCGGTGAGTCGTTCGTGGAGTTCGTTCGCCATAAACGGGATAAAGGGCGCGAGCAGGCGCAGCCGCGTCTCGAGTACCGTCCGGAGCGTCCAGCGTGCACCGGGTCGCTCGAGGTCGGCACGGCGTCGATACCACTTGAGGTGTTCCTCGAAGCGGTAGAACGCGGTCTGGCTGGCGGTCCGGGTCTCGAAGCGCTCCATCGCGTCGGTCACCGCCCGGACCGTCTCCTGAAGGTGTGCGAGCAGCCAGCGATCGACACGTTGCAGGTCTCGCTCCCCGTTGGGAGCGTCGATAACCTCGGTGGCGCGGTTCCAGAACCGCTCGAGTTGGTCACGGGTCGAGCCGACCTCCTCGGCGCGCCAGTCGTAGTCCTGCCAGGGCTCGGAGCTGTTGAGCAGGAAAAAGCGGACGGTGTCGGCACCGTATTCGGAGATCGCCTCGTCGGGAAGAACGACGTGGCCCTTCGAGGAACTCATCTTCTCGCCCTCGAGTAAGCCCATTCCCATGATAGTGATCCCCTGGGGCCAATCGGGTTCCGCGAACAGCTCGGCGTGGTGATACAGATAGAACGTGAGGTGATTCGTGATCAGGTCGTTACCAGAGCAGCGGTAGTCGACGGGGTACCAGTAGTCCCACTCCTCGCGCAGTTCCAGCGCGCGCTCGTTGGGATCATCGACGGCATCGGGCCCGGAAAACAGCGTCTCGAAGAACTCGGGAGTGAGCGCCGAGGTGGGGACGTCCTCGAGCCGGTGGGCGATCGTGTAGTAGGCCATGTAGAGCGTCGAGTCCGACAGCGGCTCGATGATGAACTCGTCGTCCCACGGCAGGGGCGTTCCCAGCCCGTAGTTTCGAATGCAGGGCCACTCCTCGAGCCAGTCGATGGTGTGAAGATACTCCTCGCGGGTATTCTCTGGGATCGCGTCGAGGTCCTCGACGACCCGGCGGGTCGTCTCGGTCCAGTCCTCGTCGTTGTATCGCAGGAACCACGTCTCCTGTTCGGCGACGACGACTTTCCCGCCCGCCCGCGAGATCACGGGCTCGGGGAAGTCATACATCGCGTCGAACTCGCCCTGGTCCTGGAAGTGGGCTTTTAGCTCCTCGCGGACGTCCTCGACGACCTCGCCGGCGAACTCGCCGTAGGCCTCGTTCAGGACGCCCTGGTGGAACTCGCGGTTGTACACCTCCTTGGTAACCGCTTCCAGGTCGGGGTCGGCCGAGGACTCGATGCCCGCGGATTCGACAGCGTCTCTGGCCGGAATCTCGCCGTAGTCTTCGATCGAGAGGATCGGGACCGGCTCGATCGCCTCGACCTCGGTCGGATCGATCCCGTACTCGCGCAGGCGCTCGGCGTCGGCTTTGGCCTCCTGCAAGGCGAGGTAGTCGTCGGGACTGTGTGCCGGCACCGACATCACGACGCCGGAGCCGCTGTCCGGATCGACGAAGCCGGCCGGCAGGATCGGTACCTCGTCACCGGTGACCGGGTTCGTAACGCGCTCGCCGACGTACGCCTCGCCGGTCGTCTCGCGTTCGACCGTGATCTCGTGGGCCTGTAACTCGAGTTTCTCGACGGCCTCGGCGGAGACGACCCACCGTTCGCCATCGACGTCGGCCTCGACGTACTCGCCGTCGGGGTCGATGTAGGCGTTCGTGACGCCACGGACCGTCTCCGGCCGAAGCGTCGCCATCGGGAAGACGGTGTTTCCGGACTCGAATTTCACCAGCGTGTACTCCTGGTACTCGACGTCTTCGCCCTCGAGCAGGTCGTGGGTGGTGACTGGATTCTCCTGTTCGGTACAGTATTTGACCGGATGCAGGCCCTTCTCGAGCAGCCCCCGTTCCTTCAGCGTCTCGTACTGCCAGGTGATGAACTTCGAGTAGCGCTCGTCGTTCGTCGTAAACTCCCGTCGCCAGTCGATCGAGAGCCCCAGCTGTTTCATCCCCGACTTGTAGTGGTCCTCGATGAAATGCCGAGCGTAGCCCATCGGCGTCTCGAGTTCCTCGAGCGTGTCCTCGGAAACGTTGTAGGTATCCCGCAGGACCGACAGCTGATCTTCCTCCCCTTTCTTGAGCCGCTCGACTGCGCCGATGATCGGCGTTCCGGTGACGTGCCAGCCGATCGGGAAAAGGACGTTGTCACCCTGCTGGCGGCGATACCGTGCATAGACGTCCGGGACGGTGTACGTTCGAGCGTGCCCGATATGCATCCCGCCGCTCGGGTAAGGGTAGGGAACTGTCACGAACGTCACGTCCTCGTCGTCTCGACCGTCGGGGTCGGCCTCGTACCGTCCCGACTCGGCCCAGCGGCTTCGCCACTCGGACTCGAGTTCCTGGGGCTCGTAGCTCATGCGCCCTCATTGGGCGTCCTGTAGTAAAAGAACCATCACATTATTATCCAAAACAGTCGACGAGGAACGGATCAGCTATCGGTGATTCCCGCGGGTACCGAAGACTGGCTGTGCCGCTCCGTTCAGCCGGCTCTTCACTCGATGTCGATCTGTTTCGACTCGTCGGCGCCGGCCACCTTCGGGAGCCGGACGGTCAACACGCCGTCCTCGTAGCCCGCGGCGACCTCCGCTTCATCGACCGGTTCGGGCAGCCGGATCCGGCGGTTGGCCGACGTTCGAGTCCGTTCACGCCGGAGATACCGACCCTCGGCGTACTCCGTCTCGTCCTCGCGACTGGCCTCGAGGCGCAGCGTCCCCTCCGAGAGCGTCAGGTCGATGTCGTCGGTCTCGTAGCCGGGCAGGTCGGCCGTGACGAGATACTCCTCGCCGGTGTCGACGACGTCGACCGGGACGGAGCCGGGCACCTGGAGGCCGCCACTCGTCATCCCTTCCTCGACCTGTCGGCTGAGACGGTCGAGCATCTCCTCGATGTCGTCGAACGGATTTCGTCGCATACGTCCCGCTACGACGTCGAATGAAATAAATTCTGCCCGCATTCCCAGATCATACGGCAGTCACTATCGCGTCGACCTCGAATTCGCAGCCGACGGCATTGGAGACGACCGTCCGATAGGAGCAAAAGGTCGACGCGGGCCGTCGTCGGTTTACTCCGGGAGCGTCACCAGCCCGTCCTCGAGTGCATCGAGCAGGACGTCGCGGGCGTGGCCGTCCGGATCGACGTTCTCGTAGACCGCCTGCACCTCGCCGTCGGCGAGGACGAACGTCGTCCGCGTGGTTACGCCGCTGTCCCGCAGTTCGACGCCGAAGGCGTCCGCGATCTCGGTATCGGGATCGGCGAGCAGGTCGAACTCGAGGCCTTCCTGGTCGCAGAACTCCCGGTGTGAGTCGACGTCGTCGATCGAGACGCCGTAGACCGCCATGCCGGCGTCGTCGTAGCTCTCGCGTTCGCGCTGGAACTGGTTTGCCTCGACCGTACAACCCGGCGTGTCGTCACGGGGGTAGAAGTAGAGGACGGTCGGTTGTTCGAACTCGAGGACGACTTCCTCGCCGTCCTGGTTCGGTGCGGTCACTGTCGGGGCCTCATCGCCTTCTTCCAGTGGCATGGGCGGACCTACCGCGGGGAGGGGGCAAACCGTTTGTGGAACGTGGCTGGCGCACGGACGATGCGGAAACCGTCGCGACGAGGTACACGAACGTGGTTCGCTGTCGGCGACTCCTGTCGATGTTCGTTCGAAACAGAACATGAGAACAGTGTTACAAGAGAGTACCACTAATACCGGCAGCGTCCAACGGATCGCACAATGGCAACCGAAGCGACGGTTACGGTTCCGTCGGATCAGTTCCCCTTAGGAACCGTATTCGAACAGCTGCCGGACGTGACGGTCACACTGGAGCGGATCATTCCGGCCCAGGACGTGGTCGTGCCCTACGTCTGGGTTCGTGGGGCCGCCGTAGACGACATCGAGGGAGCGTTTTCCGACCACCCCGGGGTCAAAGACGTCAGCCTCGTCGACTCCGTCGAAGACGAGTATCTGTTGCGAATCACGTGGGCGATCGAGTACGCCGGCGTACTGAGCACGCTTTCCGAATCGGAGCTTGCGCTCGTCGAAGCCGTCGGCACGAAAAAACAGTGGACGTTCGACGTTCGGGGCGACGAACGAAGCGACATCGCGGCCTTTCAACGGCGCTGTCGGGAGCTAGAGATTCCGATCACGGTGACGAAACTGCACGCGCTGACGCCACTCGAGACGGAGACCGAGGCAGCGTTGACCGAGGCCCAACAGGAGGCGCTGGTGCTTGCCTACGATCGCGGCTACTTCGAGACCCCACGCGAAGTGACGATGGCCGAGCTCGGCGACGAACTCGGCATCTCCCAGCAGGCCGTCGCATCCCGACTCCGCCGCGGGATCAGGGACGTCCTCGGCCGAACGCTCCCCGAAACCGAAGGGGCGAACCGATAGACTGCATAAAAGGGTTTTGTACAATAAAAAGGTAGAGTAAGGACGACTGCCGTCGAGAGGGTGAGACGATGCCTGGAGGAGAGAGCGAACGAACGGTAGTCGAGTGTCTCGAGTGTGGCTCGGCGTACGCAGCCAGGCGGTGGGGCGACGGGACGATACAGCCGATTGGGCGGAAAAACGGCTGTCAGTGTGGAGCAACAGCGTTTCGAACCATCGGTGGGGCGTCCGAGACCGCGCGCTGATACGACCCCCTGACCGATTTCCCGGCCGACCGGGGACGGGTCGCGGTCGTGCCGAAACTGACGGACAAGGGCCCGTATTCGGACGATCGCTATCCGACGACGTGTTCCGTATCGTACGATCCGAGCCGCCGGACCCAGCCGTTCTCGGCCAGCTCCTCTAGGTCCTCGATCGCCTCCTTCGTGCGAGCCTCGTAGAGCCCTGCCTCGACGTCGATGTGGAAGACGTAGTCACCCAGCCGCTGCCCGCTCGGACGGGACTCGACGCGGGTGAGGTTGATGTCCCGATCGGCGAACGGCTCGAGCAGCTCCAACAGGAGCCCGGGGTAGTTCGCGTTGGGGTAGACGACGAATGTGGTCTTGCCGCCGCCGGTCGAGCGCTCCTCGGCGGGCGCCAGCGCGAAAAAGCGCGTCGCGTTCGAATCCTGATCCTGGATGTCCTCGGCGAGTACCTCGAGGGTCGGTTCGTTCTCTGCGTTGGCTGGATGTCCGATCCCCGCGATCGAGGGATCGTCACGGGCGAACTCGACGCCCTGGGCCGTGCTCGCGACCGCCTCGAGGGTCGCGTCGGGGTACTCGCGCTCGAGATACGAGCGACACTGGGCCAGCGCCTGGGAGTGGCTGGCGATCGTGTCGAACTCCGGCCCCTGGGCGAGCAGGGCGTGACGGATCGGTGTAACGATCTCGCGGACGACGGCGACGTCGTACTCCGCGAGGGCGTCTAAACTCTCCGTCACTGAACCTTCGATACTGTTCTCGATCGGAATGACGCCGCGTTCGTACTCGCCGGCCGCGACGGCGTCGACGATCGCGGTGACCGACTGCCGGAAGTCGATCTCGTCCTCGTCTGCGACCGCCGTCGTCGCCCGGTGTGAGTACGTGCCTTCGGGGCCCAACGTAACTGCAGCCATCGATTGGTGATAGCCGCGACTGGGTCAAAAGGTCTCGGGTCTGATGCGAACACACACCGCAGTGGTGATGGCGCGATCAGGCCGGCACCGTGACGATGTCGTCCTCGTAGGAGCCGACCGCCTCGAGGACGGCCTCGCGGTCGTCTTCGGGGACGTCGAACTCCTCGAGGGTCGCCTCGAGATGGCCGACGATGACGTCGAAGTCGGCTGTGGTGATGCCGAGATCGTCGTGTGCAGCCTCCATATCCTCGCCCGAGTAGTCGACGGGGCCGCCCGCGACGGCGCTGATGAACTGCGTCTGATGGGCGCGTTGTTGCTGCATGTCGACGTCGTCGAAGTAGTGGGCGACCTGGTCGTCGTCGACGACGCGTTCGTAGAACCGATCGACGACGGCACTGATCGCGTCTCGACCACCGAGTCGGTCGTAAAGTGTGTCACTCATCCGGCCATTCCTACGAAAGAGGAATATATAATCCTCGGCCCGAACATGTTTTCCTGGGAGCGCTCGAGGGCGATGGTCCGCAAAACAGCGCTGACGTTCAGTGGCTACGATAGCTACAGCAGTCCGTATGAAACACCGTGTTCGATACTGGCGGGCGAAAACCTGCCAGGATTTTCGTCCGACAGTATAAGCCGTGCAACCAGTCTGCGCCCGACAAGCGTGCGCTTTTCATACCCCAGGCGACGACTCATGCCTATGCGAACACACGGGACGCTACGACTGGCGACACGGGGGTCGACACTCGCCCGGCGACAGGCCGGCCTGGTCAAGGAGGCCCTCGAGGACCGACGGCACGAGGTCGAACTCGTCACCGTCGAGACGACGGGCGACCAGATCCGAGACGAACTGATCCATCGACTGGGGAAGACGGGCGCGTTCGTCCGCGAACTCGACGAGCGCGTCCTCGAGGGCGACCTCGACGGGGCGATCCACTCGATGAAGGACATGCCGACCGAACAGCCCGAGGAGCTAGTGACCGCCGCGGTCCCCGAACGGGGGCCACCGGGTGACCTGCTCATCACGCCGGACGGATCGACGCTCGAGGAGTTGCCGACCGGCGCGACCGTCGGCACCTCGAGTCTCCGTCGTCGCGCACAGCTGCTTTCGGAGCGGCCGGACCTCGAGGTCGCACCGCTTCGCGGGAACGTCGATACCCGCCTCGAGAAGCTGCTCGCGCCGGCGCTGCAGGCACAACACCAGGAGCGGTCGGAGGCCGACAAGGAACGGAAAGCGAATACCGGCGACGAGGACTTCGAGCCCGAGTACGACCGCACCGTCGACGAGTGGTTCGACGACCTCTCGGAGCTCGAGCGGCAGGCGCTGGGCCGCGAGGTCGAGACCGACTACGACGCCATCGTGCTCGCACAGTCGGGTCTCGAGCGCAGCGGTCTCGCACACTACGTCGACTACCAGGAGCTGCCGACGTCGACGTTCGTCCCCGCGCCGGGCCAGGGCGCGCTGGCGGTGACGGCAAAAGACGGTGAGACGGCCCGCGAGATCCAGTCGGCGATCGATCACCCGCGCAGTCGCGTCGAGACGACCGTGGAGCGAACGATCCTCGCCGAACTCGGCGGCGGCTGTATCGCTCCGGTCGGGATCTACGCGATCGTCCAGGGCGAGTACGTCAACGCCACCGTCAGCGTCTTCGACCGCGACGGCGAGGAGTCCGTGGTCGGAAGCCGCGACCTGCCGATCGAGACCCACGCCGAGGCCGCCCGCGAGTTCGCACGGGACCTCGCGGAGCGTGGTGCCGCGGCGCTGATCGAACAGGCTCGCAAGGACGCCGACGCAACAGATGACGTCTCCGAGGAAGATAAACCGGCGGGGAAATGAGTTGACCTACGGAAATGTCAGAAGGTCCCATCGAGGCCGAGCCAGGAACCGTCTATCTCGTCGGTAGCGGTCCCGGCGACCCGGATCTCTTGACGGTCAAGGCAAAGCGGCTGCTCGAGGCGGCCGACGTCGTGCTCCACGACAAGCTTCCCGGGCCGGAGATCATCGAGTCGCTCCCCGAGGGCCGACGCGAGGACGTCGGCAAGCGCGCCGGCGGCGAACGAACGCCACAGGTAGAGATCAACGAGCGGCTGGTCGAACTCGCCCAGGAGAACAAATCGGTCGTCCGGCTCAAAGGCGGCGACTCGTTTATCTTCGGGCGCGGTGGCGAGGAAGCCGAGTATCTCGCGGCCCACGGCGTCCCCTTCGAGGTCGTTCCCGCCGTCACGTCGGCCGTCGCCGCACCCGCAGTCGCCGGCATCCCCGTTACACACCGCGACCACGCCTCGGCCGTCTCGTTTGTCACGGGCCACGAGGATCCGACCAAGGCGGAGTCGGCAGTCGACTGGGAGGCACTCGCCGCCGGCGGTGGCACCATCGTCGTTCTGATGGGCGTCAAGCGACTCCCCGACTACACGGCCGCGCTGTGTGAAGCCGGCATGGATCCCGAGACCCCGGTCGCGCTCGTCGAGCGAGCTACCTGGCCCGGCCAGCAAGTAGCCGTGGGTACGCTCGAGACCATCGTCGACGTATCGAACGAGGTTGGAATCTCACCGCCCGCGGTGACCGTGATCGGTGACGTCGCGAGCACCCGCGAGTCGGTCGCCGACTTCCTACGAAACGACTACGGCAAGCGAGTCGAGACCTACTGACCAAGAATGACCGAAACACCCGACACGCCGACGGTCGCGGTCTTCCGTCCCGACGACGAACGTCTCACCGAGGCTCTCGACCTGCTCGAGGAACTCGGAGCCGATCCCGTCCCGGACCCGATGCTGGCCGTCGAGCCGACCGACTCGACGCCACGGACCGACGCCGACTACGCCGTTCTGACGAGCAAGACCGGCGTGGAACTGGCCACCGAGGCTGGCTGGGAGCCGACCGACGAAACCGTCTGTGCGATCGGCCCTGCGACGGCCGACGTGCTCCGCGACCACGGCTACACGGTCGATATCGTCCCCGAGGAGTTCACCTCGAGTGGTCTCGTCGAGACGCTCGCCGACGAGGTCGACGGCGCACGCGTCGAGGTAGCCCGCAGCGACCACGGCAGTCCGGTGTTACTCGAGGGGCTCTCGGAGGCGGGGGCGTACGTCCACGAGACGATCCTCTACCGGCTGGTTCGACCCGAAGGAAGCGGCGAGTCGGTCGACCGGGCCGCCGCCGGAGAGCTCGACGCCGCCTGCTTTACCTCGTCGTTGACCGTCGAGCACTTCCTCGAGGCCGCCGCCGAGCGAGGCGTTCGTGGGGACACACTCGAGGGTTTGGCCGACGCGACCGTCGGCGTCATCGGCGATCCGACGGCCGACACCGCCGCGTCGCTGGGACTCGACGTCGACGTGGTCCCGTCGGAAGCGACGTTCGACGCGCTGGCACGGGAGACACTCGAGGCCGCTCGAGGCGGGAGCGAACGCTAAGAATCACGAACGCAAAACGCCCCTGCGACGCGTGTGAGAGCCTCACAACGCGCGTTCGCAGGGATAATCTCTACTCGCGCTGGGCCCCTCCTCACGGCTACTGTGGCAGTACGAACGTCACTCGGACGGAAGCTCGATCCACCGGACGCCATCGGTCTCCGCGTCGCCTTTTTCGTGTTCTGGGCGATCGACGCGATCGCGGCGACCCTGTTCTTTCTCGTCCCCTACGCGACCGAGCTCAACCCGGTCACCGTTCTCTTCTATCAGGTGCTCGGACTTCCCGGCGTCGTACTCGCGGCCGTCTGTTATGCCGGAATCATCGTCGTGATCGGACACGTTCTCTCGGATCCGATGGACGTTCGGTTCGCAGCGCTGATGGTGCTCTTGTACGCCGTCTTCGCGCTGAACAACGTCCTCTTACTCGTGTTTCGCGAACCGCTGCTGGGTCTCCTCGGGCTGTGATACGGTCTCCGGTAGTCAATTACCGCCGATCGCCAGGACCGGGTCGGCGATCCGCGGGACATCGTTACAGCAGTCCGTATGACGCGTTGCGGACGGTGACGCCTCGCTCCACGACCGGGGGTTTATACCGGATGCCGACCCACCATCGACCGATGCACCGATGACCGGGCCGGTTCCCGAACTCGCGGATCGAGCGACTGCGTGTGCAAACCGCCTCCTGGAAGCCGATCGTGTCCTGCTGGCGTCGCATATCGACGCCGACGGGCTGACCAGCGCCGCGATCGCCACACAGGCCCTAGAGCGGGCACAGATCCCTTTCGAGACGGTTTTCGAGAAACAGCTCGACGAAGACGCGATCGCCGACATCGCGGCGACCGACTACGACACCGTGTTGTTTACGGACTTCGGGAGCGGCCAACTCGACAGCATCGGTGAACACGAGGACGCGGGCGCGTTCACGCCCGTCATCGCCGACCACCACCAGCCCGCCGACCGCGAGACGAGGTACCACCTCAATCCGCTTCTGTTCGGGATCGACGGCGCCTCGGAGCTCTCGGGGGCGGGCGCAAGCTACGTACTTGCACGGGCGCTCGCCGACGTTTCCGGACAGGATAACGAAGAGGCGATCGCGGCGGACGGTGGTGTCGTCGCCGACGACGCGACGACGCACCGAGCCGACAATCGCGATCTGGCCGCGCTGGCCGTCGTCGGCGCCGTTGGCGACATGCAGGCCTCCGGCGGTGAACTCCACGGCGCCAACGAGGAGATCGTCGCGGAGGGCGTCGAGGCCGGCGTCGTCGAGACCGGGAAAGACCTCGCGCTCTACGGCAAACAGACCCGCCCGCTGCCGAAACTCCTCGAGTACGCCACCGACGTCCACATTCCCGGCATTTCGAACGACCAACAGGGGGCGCTTCGGTTCCTCGACGGGCTCGACCTCGAGTTGAAACGCGACGGGGAGTGGCGACGCTGGTCGGACCTCTCCAGCGAGGAAAAGCAAACTGTCGCCAGCGCGCTCGTCAAGCGAGCCGTCTCGAGTGGCGTCCCGGCGGCGAAGATCGACGGGCTCGTCGGCACCGCCTACGTCCTTCCCGAAGAGCCCGTGGGTACTGAACTCCGGGATGCAAGCGAGTTCTCGACGCTGCTAAACGCGACCGCCCGCTACGAACGGGCCGACGTCGGCCTCGGGGTCTGTCTCGGCGACCGGGAAGGCGCACTCGAGCGCGCGCGGGCGCTCCTCCGGAACCACCGTCGAAACCTCTCGGAGGGGATCGACCTCGTCACCCGGGAAGGGGTCACCCACGAGGACCACGTCCAGTGGTTCGACGCGGGCGATCGGATTCGAGAGACGATCGTCGGCATCGTCGCGGGGATGGCGATGGGCAACGAGGGGATCAGCCGATCGAAACCGATCGTCGCCTTCGCGGAGAAAAACGAGGACGAACTGAAAGTATCGGCGCGTGGAACCCACACGCTCGTTCGGAACGGGCTCGATCTCTCGGCCGTCATGGGCGAGGCCTCGAGGGCGGTCGGCGGCGACGGTGGCGGTCACGACGTCGCCGCCGGCGCGACGGTACCGCGGGAGGAAAAGACGGCGTTCGTCGAACGCGCCGACGAGATCGTCGGCAAACAACTCTCCTGATACCGGCCGTCGTTCTGTCGATCGGCGGGACAGCAGTCCGTATGAGATCGGCTGGAACGTGTTGTCAGGGTCATACTGTCGGACAACATCAGAGAACCACACGACGGACTTCGGTCGGCTCACCTGGAACGGTCCATGGAGGCCGGCACCGTCGGAACCAGTGGGGCCCGCTTCGTCAACATGTACGTCGACTTGCGGACGGCACCTTTCGCGTACTGGATCGTGCTCTTGTGGATCGGCGTTCGTTTCCCGCGGATCTGGGTCCGGCCCTCGAGGATGGCCTCGACGAGGTCGTCGCCGTCGATGTCGGCCTTCGTTGGGTTTGCAGCGTCGGGGGAGACGAGGATCTCCGTGTAGGCCTTCCCGACGTTAGGAAGGTAGTGGGCGTCGCTGGCACCGATCTCCGGATA
The DNA here is from genome assembly GCF_030848565.1 of Natronolimnohabitans sp. A-GB9. Lineage (GTDB taxonomy): Archaea > Halobacteriota > Halobacteria > Halobacteriales > Natrialbaceae > Natronolimnohabitans. Next base: position 216,568 of record NZ_JAVDDV010000004.1, on the reverse strand, counting down.
GCCGCGCCGACGGGCGAAGGTGCGCGCACGGCGGTTTCGGTACCCGGTAAAGACCATCGAGTTGTAGGTCTCGATCGCGTCGGCGTCTTTGATATGGCGTTTCCGGACGCCGTGGCGGCTGCGCTGGAAGGGGTGGGGTACGATCGCGATGCCGCCGAGTTCGCGGACGGTTTCGACGGTCTCCATGAACGGCTGGCCGGGATCGGGTCGCTGTTCGACACCGATCGCCAGTAGGTGGCCGTGTCTGGTCGAAACCTCGACGCCTGGAATCCCGAGCAGTCCGTACTCCGGCGCGAGTTCGGCAGCGCGCAGTGACTCGCCGATCTCGTCGTGGTCGGTAATCACGATTCCATCGAGACCGATATCGGCTGCGTGCTCCAGAATGAGCTCGATCGGTTCGTGTCCGTCGTACGAATCGTCCGAATGAACGTGGAAATCGATAGCGAAGGGAATCAGAGATGTCATATGACCAGCGGGTGGCGTTCGTACTAGCTATGCTCCGATGTGAGCATAAGTGCTCCGTCACGGTTCGAATTCAGAGGCGTCCACGTATCACGCTCCGAGACACCACGATGGCGTCTCACGTCCCACGAGAGAGCAGCCGCGTTCGAACGTACTGCCCGAAAACGAGCAGCGCGGCCACGGCGCTTACGACGCCGTAGATCGGCTCGGTACCCGACAGGATCGCCGCCGCGACGACCAACGCACCCGCGATCACGGCGTAGCCGACACCCGGATCCCCACCGCTTGGCGACTCGAGTGGATCGGTTCTGACGACGAGTTCACCGCGCTCGAGCTGTCCGAAGACGGTGTCGAACCGCGCCGGTGCCCGCGCCAGGACGGGCGCCGACTCGCGGAGATCGTCGCGAACGTCCGTAAACAGCGCCTCGAGTTCGCCCTCGATAAAGCCGTAATCGACGAGAAACGACCGGGTAACGGCGATGAAATCGAACTCCGGATCGAGGCTCCGACAGACGCCCTCGCCGACGGTCCCGACCCGCATGAGCAACATCACGTTGGGCGGAATGCGAAACGGGAAATCCTCGAGCATCGAGAGCAACTCGGTGATAATCGCCCGCCAGGTGATCTCCGGGCGGCCCTCGAGGTTCTCGATCACCATCTCGAGCACCCGCCTGACGGCGACCCTGTCGACTGCGGGGTCGAGTACCTCGAGGGCGATGAGCGTGTTCAACAGGTCGTCGACGTCGCGGCGGACGAGCGATCGGTAGAGGCTCGTGATGTCGTCCTGTTCCTGTTCGGTGAGCCGCTGGCTCATCCCGTAGTCGTAGATGATTAGCTGACCCGCGTCGTTCACGGCGAGATTCCCAGGGTGGGGATCTGCGTGGAAAACACCGTCGACGAGCCCCATCTTCAGGTACGTGCGGGCGATCAGCGTCGCCATCTCGTTGCGGGTGGTCCCGGCCGTCTCGAGTGCACCGTCGTCCGTAATCTTCTCGCCCTCGACGTACTCCATGGCGACGATTTGCTCCGAGCACAGTTCGGGATAGGTCTCGGGGATGACGATCCGTTCGTCGTCCTCGAAGTTATCCCCGATCTCGGCCATGATCGTCGCCTCGCGCTGGAAGTCCAGTTCCTCGAGGATGATCTCCTCGAAGTCGTCGGCGACGTTCTCGAGGGAGTATCGCTGGCGCTCGTTGGCGACCATCGTCAAAAGCGGTACGAGGCCCCTGATCACCCGCAGGTCGCGTTCGATCAGCTCAACGAGGCCCGGCCGTCGAACCTTCAGCGCGATCCGTTCACCCTCGTACTCGGCGGTGTAGACGAACGCGAGCGACCCGCCGGCGACCGGCTCGAGCGTCTCGAGATCGAGGTCGTCGCCGAGTTCCGCCTCGACGACCGACAGCGGATCGCCGCCGACGTCCTCGGGGACTTCGTCCTGGAGCGTCGAGAGCGCCTCGACGTACGTCGGCGGGACGAGGTCGGGACGCGTCGAGAGGACCTGCCCGACCTTGATAAACGCCGGTCCGAGCTCGAGCATCGTTTCGGTGAGACGCTGAGCGCGTTCCTGGTGGGTCTCCGTCGAGACCTGCCGGGGAGGACCGAACAACAGGAACCGACGCTGATCCCGGAGCAATGCGATCGCGACTGGGAGAAACCGGACGAGGACCTGTACGTACCGACGGTAGTACCCCTTCATCGATCGGCGACCATCCGACACTCGGTTGCGAACACGTCCATATTCCGTGTTCGAACAGCCATCACAAATACCTCAGTGGTTCGATGCACCCGCTGTAGGGACCGATTTACGGACTCAGGCTCGATCGAACAAGGTTCTGTATCGCTATATATGATTTATTGGGCGCAACTGTCGCGAGCGGAGACGACACTGGGGAGACGCTCTCCTGTCGTTACGTCCCGCCGATCGCCGCTCTCGTACTGGCGATCGGTGTGTACATGCCAACGACGCCGTCGGAGCTACCTCGGCGCCGGGCTATCGGGAACGGAATCCGAGAATCGGACCCGCTCGAGGGCGGTTCGAACCTCGATCGGATCTGGCAGTTCGTCGGTCGTTTCGTGAATCGAGTGCATACACTCGAGTAAACCCTCGACGGCAGCCTGTCGGGTCGAGACGCGGCCGATCGATTCGGAGACCGTCCGGTCGCCAAGCGAGAACCGGTATCGAAGTTCCCAGTAGCGACAGAGCCCGAGTCCCGGATGTGAGCAATCGGCGCTCGTCCGATCAGCGATGAGTTCGATCGGTGGCTGCCCGTGACGGTACTCGATACAGCCGTCACAGCAGTCGATTGGGCCCCATCCCGGTGGTAACGCTTCGCGTGGGATGGGCGGTTGATCGGGAGGCATGTGGCTGCCTGAGGAGGGTCGTGGGGGTGTTGGTTCCGCTTGCGTACGCATCGTCCGTATATCGGATACCGATACCGAGTCAATCGGTTGTCATCGATAGTAATACGACATTACCGGCGGTGAAAACCAGTACGCGGCCGATCGTCCGACTTTTGTCCCCGCTGGCCCTGGACTCGAGTATGGCCGACTTCGATCCCGAGAAATTCGAAGACAAGTACGCCAACTACTTCCCGGAACTCCAGCAGGCGTACAAGAACGCGTTCAACCGAATGAACGAACAGTACGACTCGGAACTCGTCCACGCGATCGACCAGCAGATCCTAAACGAGAGCGAACCGTTCTACGAAGGCGACGGCGAGTTCCGCGTCGAACTCCCCGACGATCCCTACGACCGACTTACCGGCGTCCTCGTCGACGAGGAGCGATTCGAGACGGTCCTCGAGCGCCACATCGACGAGATCGAGACCGAACTACAGCGGGTGTTTGGCTTCGCCTGATTGGATCCCATACCGTCGGACAGCAGTCAGTGAGCCGTCGGTCGCGAACGCGCGGCCGTCACCGTCGGGACGGCCGCAGTCGCGCGACCGATCGTCGACTCGTGCTGTCCAACAGTATATCGCCCGGCACAACCACAGACGGCAGTCGTGCCAGCTGGAGCTACAGCAGGCGGACGAGCTTCGATACCACAGTGATAGCGGCGACCGATCGTGGAGGACGGAAGGTTTAGGGGGGCTCATACCCAAGGGTGGTCTATGAGCACCGAGACCCAGAACGACGGGGACGACCTCGAGGACCGCGTCGCAAACTTCCTGCGGCGCAACTTCCCGCAGATTCAGATGCACGGCGGCAGCGCTGCGATTCAGGATCTCGACCGTGAGAACGGTGAAGTCACCATCGCACTCGGCGGTGCCTGCAGCGGCTGTGGGATCTCGCCGATGACGATCCAGGCGATCAAAAGCCGGATGGTCAAAGAGATCCCCGAGATCGAGAAAGTCAACGCCCACACCGGAATGGAAGGCGAACCCGACATGGGCGGCGGTGGCGGCGGCATGAGTCCGTCGTTCCCCGGCGAGACCGTCGACGACGACGGCGAAGCGGACGAAGGACCGGAAGCCCCGTTCTAACGTTCGAGCGATCGTTTTCGTTTCATTTTCTCACTCGACTAACAGCGACGGGACCGACGAGCTCGATAACGAGGAGGCGTCTCAGCGAAGTTCCCGTCCGCGTTCCCACGTCCGTACCAACGACGTGAGCAGCCGGTTCGTCGCCACCTCGGACTCGAGGCCGCACTTGCTCGCTCGCTCGACCACGTAGCCGTTGATGGCGTCGATCTCGGTCCGTCGCTCGGCCAGTACATCCTGGTGCATCGAGGACGTGTTCGTGGCCGTATCGCTCGCGACGGCCTCGAGTGCAGCCAGCGCCTCCCGGTCCGTCAGGGAAACATTACAGGAGCGGGCGACCCGCGCCGTCTCGCGGGCTGCCCCCCGGGCAAGATCGTTTCCGTCGGCCTCGAGGACGGCACCGTTTTCGGTCCTGGACAGGGCCGTCACGGGGTTGATTCCGGCGTTGACGGCCAGTTTCTCCCACAGTCGGCGGGGCATGTCGTCGGCGACAGTCGTCTCGAGACCGGCCGCGGCAAAGCGATCGCCGACTCGGTCGGCGTACGCCGAACGGCCGCCCTCGCGAGGGCCAAGGACGATCTCGCCGATACCGGTACACTCGACGCGGCCCGGCTCCTGCAGGACCGCGCCGTAGGAAGCGGTTCCCGCGAGGACCGGGATGTCGAGGCGCGAAGCGAGCGTCTCCTCGTTTCCCATGCCGTTTTGAAGCGAGAGCACGGTCCCGTAGCTCCCCGTCGCGAGCGTTTCAGCGGCCGCGGCCGTATCGAACGACTTCACCGCAACGATCGCGAGGTCGGCCTCGAGACCGTGACCGTCGGTCGTTGCCACCGGTGTACTCGTTACTTCGAGTCGTCCGGTCAGTTCGAGACCGGACTTCCGTACGGCGCTTACGTGTGGATCGCGACCGACGAGGGTGACCTCGTGAGACGGATCACGTGCGAGGACACCACCGACGAGGCTGCCGAGGCTGCCAGCCCCGAAAACGACGATCTGCATGCCACAGCGTTGTGTGAGCGCGAGTAAAACGATTGTCGTCGGCAACGAGGGCAGCACGGACTGACGGGGCAGCACTCAGAATCGGGATATCACACGATATAAATGGATAACCGCGATATAGAATACTGCTGGTCGGCAAACTAGCGGTCCGTTCGTCCTGAAAACACGACATCTTATCATACGGTAATAGAAAACAATATACACACCAGGTTCGGACACCCGGGGGATGATAGGTAGCCGTCCTACCGAGGCGATTGACGGAGCGGCACCGACCGAATCAACGGGATCCGGACCGGTGAAACGAATGCTCGAGCCGTCGATCGACGGGACGACGGTCGGCGAACGGCCAACGCGACCGGAAACAGTGGTTCATACTGCCGAACAGAACTATCGTGCGAATTCACCGAACTGGAACAGCGAATTCCCTTCAGTGAGTTCTGTCCAGCAGTATCAGTCAGTGAGCCTACCCGTCAGCTGCTTGCCCGTTTTTGATTTGTCACCATCCCCCAATACGGGTGTGATCCCCGTATGACGGGAACCGGCGTGACGACCGTTGGTGACTGTCGGATCGGTTACCGACGGGCGGGGTCGAGCGGACCGCCCGTCGTCTTGCTTCACGGTGCCGGCATCGACGATGCAACCGTCTCGTGGCGACACGCGATCGATGTGCTGGCCGAGGACTACCGCGTCTACAGCCTCGACTGGCCCGAGTACGGGCGCAGCACGGGTGACGTCACCCACACCATCGATACCTACGTCGACGTCCTCGACGGCTTCCTCGAGACGCTCCCCTTCGAACGCGTCTCGCTGGCCGGCATCTCGATGGGCGGGGGCGCAGCACTGGGCTACGCCCTCGAGCACCCCGACCGACTCGACCAGCTGGCGCTCGTCGACAGTTACGGACTCGGCGGGAGACTGCCGAACGCGCTTCCATGGAAACTGTGGGCACAGGTCCCCGGAATGACCGAATTCGGGAAGATCGCTGCCGGCGCCACGAACAACACCGTCCGACGAGTTCTCGATTCGCTGGTCGCCGACGCGGACGAGTTACCCGACCAGTTCGTCGAAGACGTCCGCGAGAAGCTTATGGAACCGGGCTCGATCCAGGCGTTCAAACAGTTCCAACAGAACGAACTCTCCTTTAACGGCCGCGTCGCGACGAACTTCGTCGACGACCTCGAGTCGCTGTCGGTCCCGACACTGCTCGTCCACGGCGAGGACGATCCGCTCGTCCCCGTCGAGTGGTCGATCCGGGCCGCAGGTCGGATTCCGGGTTCCGAACTCGAACGGATCGAAAACTGCGGCCACTGGGCGACGCGAGAGCGACCCGAACGGTTCAACGAGATCCTCCTCGAGTGGCTCCCGGACGATCGACGCGTTCCGACGTCACAGTATCCGAAAGCCGAGATCCCAGGGCTGACTCGAGCGAGTTACTGATCGGACGCCGTCAAATATCGCGAATCCGGCCGAGAGAGGTGTGGTCTGCCGGACAGCACGATTCATCGGGTGGTCGCACGACTGCGGCCGTCTCCGGGGTGATTAGCGGAGTAGCTGAACCCCTCGAGAAAGACCGTTACCCACCCAAACGACGAGCGTCCGAGTTGGTTCTGGTACCGTACAGAACGTATGCAGACCACTCACGTCGCACCCACGGAGCAAACGGGCCTACATGAAATCCTCGATCCCACTCTGTTTGTTTTTGTCGTTCTCGAAAATACTCTCGAGTGACTTCTCGAGTACCTCTAACCGCTGTTTCGTGTAGTCCCGACAGTCGTACTCCTCGGCGACCTGGATCGCGGTCTGCATGTACTTGTTGACCGAGCCCTTGTGGACGGTGAGATTGACCCGGCCGCCACACTCCCGACAGTCTCCGGTCAGTGGCATCCGGCGGAACTTCTCGCCGCAGTCGAGACACCGCGTCTCCTGTCGAGAAAAGGCCCGCAGGTTACCGATCAGGTCCGGCAGGAAGTGATACTCGATGACCCGCTCGGCGACGTCGGTCTCGTCGACGGCCTCGAGTTTCCGCGAGAGTTCCAGTTGGGCGTCCATCTTGTCCATCATCGAGCCAAGCGTCTTGTACGCCGAGAGGTCGGGCCCCATCGCGATGTCGGTGGTGTCGTGGGTGTGCTCGAACCCGGTGTACTCGCCGTCGGTGCCGAGCGTATCCTCGCCGATCTGGATGTCGACCTCCTCGGGGTCTGCCTGCTCGAGAGTCGCGAGGTAGAAGTCCCGAGGGTACTGCTGGACGATGTCCATGTTGTGGGCCTCGTCGTCGATCTCGGAGGGGTCGATTCTCGAGGACATGACCAGGGGTGCGTCCATCGAGTTGTGCGCGTAAAGCCAGTTCGCCGTGAAGATCGGATCACCGCCGACTTGCAGGTCATAGAGGTAGCCGTCGTACTCGACCCGCTCAATGTCTGTGATCCGAAGATACGAGAGGTCGCCGTCGACCAGTGGCCGGATCGCTTCGAGTTTCGGCTCGGCTTCGTCCGGCAGGTCGCGCTCCTCGAGTTCGTCGACGATCTCTTCGAGTTTCTCGAGCGAGATGTTGTCGCGGCGCTTCAGATACTTCGGGATTAGCTGCGTGATTCCCTCGATCGCCATCTCACGGATTTCCATCAGTTCGTCGGGAATGGAGACGACGAGACTCTTCGGCAGGTACGGTTCGTCCCCGTCGAGAATTTGCTTGAGCGGATTGCGGGACGCACCGCCGGAGACGGAGACCGTATAGATCGGTTGCCGCGACGGATCTCGCTCACGACGCGAGACGTTCGCGACGAGTCCGAGTCGGTGACAGCAGAACACGATCCCGTCTTTGACGTCTTCGCTCGTCGTGTGGAATCCGATCGACGTGTAATTGTCGTCGCTGGATTCGGAGCCGTCGCCGGCGATGAACCCGCGAAGGAACGCGAGGACGACGTCACGCTCGGATCGGAGGATACAGTCGGGAACGATCTTTTCGCTCGAGTCGTACGAGTCGCAGTCCTCGAAACCGAGTTCGTGCAACACGTCGAAGAAGACGGCCGGGAACGCGACCTCGTAGGCCTTGTTGGACCAGCGAACGCTCGGCTCACAGCCGAGTACGGACTCGGTTGTCTCGACGACGCGATCGACGAGGTCCTCGTCGGCATTGTGAATTGCCGGTCGGGTTCCCGAAAGTGTCCCTTCAGCGACGAACATCCCGATCAGCCACGCGAAGTCCTCGTCGACGTCGATGTGTCGATCGATACAGTCCGAGGACCCTTTCCAGCCGATCGAACAGTCGTCAGGGAGATCAACGTCACCCTGTTCGGTTTCGATTTCGTCGAGTGTTTCTCGACGGACCTTCTTCTTCGAGAGTCGATACGAGAGGCCACCGTCGAAAGCAACGCGCGTATCACCGCCGCGTTCTGCCTCGTTCCAGACTTCGGTTAGCCACTCCTCGTGCTCGTCGTCGAGCAACACGTACGGCTCTTCGACGCACTCGAGCGCGTCGATCGTCGTCTCGACCGGTTCAACGTCGAGGTTTTGCGGTGCAACGACGAGGTCACCTTCCTCGAGGTCAGACCCAGCAACCTCCTCGATCCCGTCGTCGTATCGGAAGAGGCTGTGATCGGTCGTGATCTCGAGTTCGCGACCGAACTGCGTGGAGATTCGCAGTAGCTCTTCGCCGTCGTCGGCCTCGTACCGGATCGCCTTCTCGATCGGCTTCGGTGACGCCTCGTGGTCGTCGTCGAACGCATACGTCGTCCATCCCTCGAGCGCGGCGGTCTTCTTCTGGAACTTGCCGTCGATCTCGATTGGGACCTCGAGTTCGTCCCAGAACTCGTCGAAGGTCACGAACCGAAGGTTCCCGTCGGGATCGAACGCGATCAGCCGGGAATCTTCGGCGACGCTGCCACCGCGCTTGTCGGGGAGGTACGACCGCGAGAAGTTCAAGAGGCCGTCCATGAGCAACATCACGCAATCCTCGTCCCCGTCACATTGCGCCGTATGTAGTCCGTTTGCGACGAGCGTGTTCGTGTCCGAAACCGTGAGACAGTACGTGTATTCGACATCGGATGGGACGATTTCGGCTCGTTCTACTATATCAACCTCCGGACGGCCACCGTCTGTGATACCCGCTGCTCGTGCATTCGAGTTCGCTCCGTTCGTCGAGTCAGCATCCGCTGGGGTCGGAATCCCGTCGCCGGCCTCGAGTTCGCTTGCGGCGACCCGCTCGAGACCGTCGTTCCAGACGACCATCGTGTGGTCAGGTGTGACTGTCAGCGACCGACCGCCACGGGTTTCGACGCGGATCAGATGGTCGGGTGCGGGATGTTTCGAAACGGCCTCGACCGATCGGGTTACGTGGCGTCCGTCGTCGTCGATCGACGGAACGGCGACGGATCCGTCGAGGTCCTGAATCAACGTCCCGAAGTCGTCTTCACGCGGATCCGCCAGTCGTGACTCGACGAACGTCTCGATGGACGCTTCGCGTTCAGTTCCAGACTCGTCTACGTACCGAATCGTGGTTTCCGGGTGAAAGCAGTTCCGCCGCTTTGCCGCGTGAAAGTACGGGTGCGCGTATCCGACAGCCGCGCTCGTAAAACCAATCACTCTTCCGACAGTTGCGGCAGACGTGTGCGGCGCCATCCCGAACACCAGTTCACCGACCAGATCCTGGCGATCCTCGAGTTCGTAAAACGGCTCGAGGCCGTAATATTGCTCGAGGAGGTCGTCGATGAAGGCGGCCGTCTGCATCATGTGCTCGGCCGCACCGTCGGAGAGGACGATGTCCTGCACGTTCAGTTCCACGAGCTGGTCCTCGTGGGTCAGGGGCTCGCCGTGGATGTCAGTCTCGTAGCCAAGCGCCTGTAGTTGGCCGACGTCGACGTCGAGTTCGCTGGCCCGGACCGACGTGACGGGGAGGTCGGTCATGTCGTAGCGGACGGTCCCGTCTTTGAACGCCGAGACGTCGTGTTTGGCCCGCAGAATGCCTTTCTCGATCGGTTCGGGGATCTTGTTCGTCGAGGACAGCCCCTTGACGCCTTTCAGGATGTCGAAGGCGTTTTCGCGTTCGCCGACCGAGTCGAGCGCCGATCGGTACTCCTCGTTGATGTCGATCTCGCGGTGTTCGACACAGCTTCCTTCGACCTCACAGCGGTCACATTCGACGCGACCGGCCTCGTCGGGCTCGAGCGCCTGGTCACAGTCGGGACACCGGTAGTCGGGTTCGGTGCGTGTGTTGCAGTCGGGACAGCGGTTCTTGAACGTCTCCGTGTCACAGCTTGGACACCGCTGGCGGCCGACCTCGAGTTCGACGATACCGGGGGTATCCCGCATCGTCTCGGCGTGTTTGGCCGCGTCGGCGACGTTTCGCTGGGCGCCGCCGGCCTCGCCGATCGGGAACAGCGTGTGGACGGGCGGGCTCAGATCACGCCGCTCCGACTTTTCGGGCCGACCCATCCGGTTGCCGATTCGCGTCGGAGCGCGTTCGCGGACCTCGAAGGGGGCGACCTCGTTGACCGCCTCGATCGCGTTGTCGCCGTCGTCTTCGTGGCCCCAGTTGCGGGCGCGTTCCGAGAGGTCGTCGTCGGTCCAGGTGCGCTCGAGTTCGATCGCCGGCTCCTGGTCCTGGTCTCGTGCTCGATCGTCGGGTTCGAGTGTGGCGCCGTCGGCGACGGCCTGTCGTGGCTCACAGCCGACCGTCCGGGCGAACGGCCGCCAGTCGTCGAGTTCGATCCGGTTCTCGTCGGGCCGCTGTCGGTGTTCGATGACGATCGTCTCGAGGGCTTCGCCGACGGAGTCGGCGTACTCGAGGACGAGTGTGTCGTCAGCGTCGTCGGCGCTGTCGTCGGCGCCTTCGATCCGGCCGTCGGCGACCGCATCGGCCAGCTCACAGAAGGCCTCAACCGACAGGTCGTGCCAGAGGTAGGTGTACTCGGGGTGAAGCGGCGCGTCGTATTCGGTCGCCCACTCGAGGGCCGTCTCGGGATCGGGGAACTCGAGGTCGATCCGGGGATCGTCTTCGAGTGCCTGGACGTCTACACCGGCGGCCTCGAGGTCCTGGATCCACCACTCGTAGGTGTAGGAGGCAGGAGCAAGCGGGTGGTTGTTCTCGACGAACTCGCCGTAGTTGACCAGGTACTCGCCGAGATCGAGGATCTTCTCGACGCCGTTTCTGATCTCTTTGGCCTCCTCGGGGTCGTCGATCCGACGGACGTCGCCGTTTGCCAGTTTGACGGTCGGGCCCTCGATGGAGTCGACGGGGACGACGCCGGCGGCCTTGCCGGGGCGTTCGGTCTTGATCTGGGTTCCCGTCGCGAGGAAGTCGTCGACCAGGTGCATCGCAGCGGGATGGACGCCGGCAGTCGCAAAGCCGTGGTTGCGAGCGCGGCCATACCGGAGTCGAAACCCGCCTCTCGCACAGGGATGGGAAAAGACCGGTCGGCCGGCGATCAGGTCCCGGAGGAACTTCGTCGATTCGTCGACCCGTGGCGGGCCGACCGATTCGTCTTCGTCGTCGGCATCATCGGGGTCAGCTTCGGATTCGGCCTCGTCTTCGTCGGCGTCGGTGTCAGCTTCGGCTTCCGTCTCGTCGCCCGCGTCGTCACCGTCGCCGTAGTTGCCGTCGATGAGATCCTGCAGCCACGGCCAGTCGATCTCGTCTAAGTTTCGGGTGTAGCGCTGGATCTTCGGAGCCTTGAGCGCGATCCCCTCTGCGAGGACGAGACACATCCCACCACGGGCGCTGTTGGTGTCGACGCGCTCTAGGTCACGAAAGCCCGAGACCTCCTCGTCGCCGGTGGCCTCGCCGTCTAACATGATCGGCATGTGCTCGGCGATGAACTTCGTCTCCTTCCCCTTGGGCGTATACTGGAGACCGGTCTCCTTGTCGTAGAGGTCGATCTCCTCGGCGTAGCGTTCGATCTCATCGTCGCGGGCCCTGTACTGATCGAGGCCCACCAGTGCGCGTGTGTAGTCGGCGACGAGCACCGACAGCGCCTGTGCGGTCCCACCGGCAGAGCGGATCGGCCCCGCGTAGTAGACGTTGACGAACTCGGAGCCGTCGTCGTTCTCGAGAATTTCGACCTTGTCGATCCCTTCGATCGGTGCGGCGACGACCCCCTCGGTCAGGAGGGCGACCGCAGTGCGGACCGCGCCCTCGACCTTGCCGGCTTTCGTCTCGTAGTCGCCGACCCGTCCCTCCGCGAAATCCTCCGCGAGTTCCAGTGCGGCCTCTTCGCGGCTCATCTCGCCCTCGAGTTCGCGAACGCGCTCGGCGACGCCGTCGATCCCGAGGATGTTCTCGACGCGGTCGGCCATGTCGCGTGCGGTCGGGATCTCGACTTCGGGTTCGGGGTCACCACCGCGCTCTTTGGCCCGTTCGGCGACGTCGAAGGCCTCGTCTAACTGGGACTCGAGGCGCTGGAAATAGTGTTCGTCTTCCTCGCGCATGTCAGAGCCAGAGGTCGAGTTCGGTGGTGTCGTCGTACTCGCGCTCCAGCCCGTCTTCGAAGACGCGCATGTAGAGTTCGCCCGCCCACACCGTCGCCTCGTTCAAGTGGCCGGCGTAGGTCGTTCCCTCGTCGTCGGAGAGGACTGCGTGAGTGTGTGCAAACCGTTCGTACTCAGTCTCACTGTTCTCGGTATCTGACTCGGAGACGTCGAGCCACGAGACGTTGCCAACGCAACTGGCGACCTCGAGTGGCTCGTCGAACTCGATCGGATAGTACTCACACTCCGTCTGATCGTAAAACCAGAGTTCGGCGTCCTGGACCGCGCCGAGGGCGGTAAACCAGGCCGCGTCCGCCTCGACCTCGCTTGCAAGCGACTCGATCTCGGCCCGCCAGTCGGCGCCGGTCTCGAGGCGGGCGACGTACTCCGATTCGGTCTCGACCGCCCGATAGTTCATACGCACCACCACTGTCGCCACACCAAAAATGCCACCGGTCTCCTGCCGTCTCGGCGATCGGCGCCGTCGCACGATCGAGCGTGCAGTGGTTCCCGTCGCCGAGCTCGATCGTGCGACCGCACTCATTCTTTATTTCATATATTATAAGTGGAAACGAGAGAGTGAACGGAACGACCGTCCAGTTATGGTCACGGTAAGCCACTCTTGGCATATTGTACCGTGATAACACTAATATAGCACGACAGTCATTGTATAGTAGAATGGTACATGATCAGCTCACCGCCACGCGGCGGCAGCTTCTCGCGTCAGGTGCAGCGGTAAGTACAGCGGTGGTGGCCGGCTGTATCGGTGGGGAAGAAGGGACGGGTGAGGGACTCCTGTATACCCAGGAGGTAAATCCCGAAGGGGACTTCGACCCCGTCATCTCCAACGACGCCTACAGCGCACAGGTCATCCACCAGGTGTTCGACGGCCTCTACGAGTACGACTACGACCTCGAGGTACAACCCAAGCTCGCGGCCGGCGAACCGGAGGAGGAACGCGACGGGGAACGGTACATCATCGAACTCGTCGAGGACGCGGAGTTTCACAACGGCGATCCCGTCACCGCCGAGGACGTCGTTCACTCGTTTACCGCGCCCATCGAAGAGGACACCGACAACCGCCCGGAGTACGACTTCATCGACGTCGACGGCACCGAGCCCGTCGACGAACACACGGTTCAGATCGACCTCGAACATCCCTACGGCGCGTTCCCGACGCTGACGGTGGCGACGTACGTCGTCAACGCGGACGTCCGAACCGACGATCCGGACGCATACAATACGGATCCCGTCGGCTCCGGCCCCTTCACGTTCGAGGACTGGGCCTCCGACGAGTTCGTCGAACTCGAGGCCTGGGACGACTACTGGGACAATCCCCAGCCCGAACTCGAGTCGATCCGGTTCGAGGCCGCCGAGGACGACGCGGGCCGGGTCTCTCAGATCCTCGCGGGCGACACCGACGCGATCGCGACGGTTCCGCCGGAGGACTGGGACCAACTCGAAGGCGAGGAGGGGATCGACGTCCACCGGACCGAGAGTCCTTCCTACCAGTACGTCGCGTTCAACTGCAACGAAGGCGAGACGACAGATCCCGACGTCCGTCGAGGGATCGCACACGCGTTCTCGATGTCCGAGTTCGTCGATGCGAACCTCGGCGAGAGTGCGACGCCGATGGAGACGCCGATCCCGCCGATCGTCGACGATCTCGGCTGGGACTTCTCGATCGAGGAGGAGCCACCGGGCTACGACCCCGACGAGGCCCAGTCGCTGCTCGAGTCCGGATTGGACGATCCGGACGACTGGAACCCCACGATCATCGTTCCGCCGGACGACGTCCGTATCGCGCTGGGCGAGCTGATCGTCTCGCGGCTGGACGAACTCGGCTACGACGCCGAGGTCCAGAGTCTCGACTTCGCAACGCTGACCGACACCTACATCTCGGGAGATGCGGACGACTACGAGATGTACATCCTCGGCTGGACCGGCGGTCCCGACCCCGACGTGTACTTCTACAACCTCTTCCACGAGGAAAACGCCGGAGTCACGCAGGGTCACTTCTACGAGGGGAGCGACGACTTCCACGACAACATCCTCGAAGCACGGGAGACGGCCGATCAGGACGATCGGCGCGAACGTTACACCGAAGTCATCAACGAGATCATCGAGGAGATGCCGGTGATGCCGGCCTACTCCGAGCACAACACGATCGCGACCCAGGAGTACGTCCAGGACGTCCAGCCCCACCCGAACGTGTCGTACAACCCCGAACTCGTCTCCGAGGCGAACAACGTCAGTCTCGAGGAGTGACGGTAACGGCACGCCTCGAGCGACGCCGTCGCACCTCGAGCGACGGCGAGGCGGGACGAACCGATCGCAGAGGGTGCGCGAGTCGACGCAACGACCACGACCGAAGTGAACGACATGGGACTGCTCAAGTACACGATCTACCGGCTGTTGCAAGCGATCCCCGTCCTGATCGGGATCTCTATCATCACGTTCGTGCTGGCGAACCTGGCACCGGGCGATCCGGTTCGGCTGATGTTACAGGGCCAGCAGGTCGACGAGGAACTCGTCAGGGCGATCGAACAACGCTACGGGCTCGACCAGCCGTTGCACGTCAGATACTGGAACTACATGACCGGGCTCGTCCAGGGCGACCTCGGCTACAGTATCCACCGCGATCGACCGGTCTCGGATCTCATGGTGGAGCGAGCCGGGCCGACGCTGTTGCTCGTCGTGTCGGCGTACGTCTTCGCGATCGTGACCGCGATCCCGCTCGGGATTATCGCGGCGAAGCGACGGAACAAGCCGACCGACCACGTCTCGCGGATCGTCGCGCTGGTCGGCGTCAGCACGCCGTCGTTCTGGATCGGGATCATGCTCATCATCATCTTCGCGGTCCAGTTAGGGTGGCTTCCCTCGGCAGGACTCGTCTACCCCTGGCAACCCCCAGAAGCCGCGGGTTACGACAACCACCTCCAGCTGTGGGCAGCGACGATCGAACACCTGCTGTTGCCGATGATCGCGCTGGGAACGCTCCAGATGGCGACGTTGATGCGGGTCGAACGGACCCAGATGATCGACTCGCTCCAGCAAGAGTACGTCAAACTCGCCCGCGCGTACGGCGTTCCCGAGCGGACGATCCTTCGAAAACACGCGTTCCGCTCGGCACAGCTGCCGATCATCACGATCATCGGACTCAACCTGTCGACGGCGCTTGGCGGTGCCGTCCTGATCGAGACTGTCTTCGCCATCAACGGGATGGGACGGCTGTTCATCGAGGCGATCCAGCAACTCGACTACCAACTGATCATGGGGATTACGATGGTGCTCGGCGCCATCTTCGTGATCGGCGTCGTCATCACCGACATCTCCTACGCGTACATCGATCCACGAGTGACCTACGGGGAGCGTGAGTGACGATGCTCGGAGGTGAACCCTGAATGGCGACGACCGAATCACAACTCGAGGAACAGGAACCGGGCGCGCCGGAGGCAACGACGGACGACGAGGACGTCGAGGCCCGCGTCGGGTGGCGGTACACGTTAGCAAAGGTCAAGCGGGATGCGACAGCCAGAATCGGCTTCTACATCGTCGCGATCGTCCTCGTTATCGCGGCGTTCGCGGCAGTCGACAGCAACCTCTCACGGCTCACGTTCGGCGCGCTGTCGGATTATCGGGCCGCACAGGCGCTGCCGTTTTTCGAGCATCCGACGGCCCTCCCCGAGTCGGGTGAGGCCCAGCGAAACGTCCCACCCGCGTTCGTCGACGGCGGAACGCTTTCCCATCCACTCGGGACCGATCCACAGGGACGTGACTACTTCACCCGGATCGTCTACGGCTCGCAGGTGTCGGTTAGCGTCGGCCTCGTCGCGACGGCGATCGGGCTGATCGGCGGGACGATCGTCGGCGCCATCTCCGGCTACTACGGCGGCTGGGTCGACGACGTCCTGATGCGGGCCGTCGAGACCCTGTACGCGATCCCCCCGCTCGTGCTCATCATCGTCTTCATCGTCTTCGTCAGCGATGGGAGCCCGGACATCCGATACGCCGTCATCGGCGTCGGGATCACGTTCATCCCCGTCTTCGCCCGCATCATCCGCAGCCGGGTGTTGTCGGTCCGGGAGATGGACTACATCGAGGCCGCCCGCGCCGCCGGCGTGAAAGACCGCAACATCATCCGCAGACACGTCATCCCGAACAGTTTCGCACCCGTGCTGGTGTACGCAACGCTACAGATCGGCGTGACGATCCTGATCGTCGCCGGCCTCTCCTTTCTCGGCTACGGCGCCCAGCCGCCGACGCCGGACTGGGGCGAGATGCTCCGGATCGCCCACGGACGGTACATGCACTCGAACATCTGGCTGTCTATCTGGCCTGGCCTGGCGATCCTCGTGACCATTATGGGCTTTAACCTGTTCGGCGACGGGCTCCAGGACGCGCTCGATCCACGCATCAAAAACTGACACATGAGCTCCGAACCACTCCTCCGCGTCGAGAACCTGAAGACACAGTTTTTCACCGAAAGCGGCACCGTCCGCGCCGTCGACGGGATCTCCTTCGACGTCCACGAGGGCGAGATCGTCGGCCTCGTCGGTGAATCCGGCGCCGGCAAATCGGTCGCCTCGATGAGCCTGTTGCGACTCGTCGACGACCCCGGCGAGATCGTCGGCGGCGAGATCAGCTACAGGGGTGAGACGATCTTCGGCCTCGAGGAAGGTCCCGACGGCGAGTTACGAGAACGCGAAGAGATGCTCTCGGAATCGGAGATGCGCGAGCGGATCCGCGGCCGGGAGATCGCCGTGATCTTCCAGGATCCGATGGAGACGCTCAACCCCGTGTTCACCGTCGGCGGCCAGCTCCGGGAGTTCATCGAACTCAACCGTGACCTCCCGAGCGACGAGGCGAAAGCACAAGCGATCGACATGCTCCGGGAGGTCGGCATTCCGGACCCTAAAGAGCGCTACGAGGAGTACCCCCACCAGTTCTCCGGCGGGATGCGCCAGCGGGTGCTCATCGCGATGGCGCTGGCCTGCGAGCCGAACCTGATCATCGCCGACGAGCCGACGACGGCCTTAGACGTCACCGTCGAGGGCCAGATCTTGGATCTCGTCGACGACCTCCAGGACCGGTACGACACGAGTTTCATCTGGGTCACCCACGACATGGGCGTCGTCGCCGAGATCTGTGACCGCGTGAACGTGATGTATCTCGGCGAGATCGTCGAACAGGCACCGGTCGATGAACTGTTCTACGAGACGAACCATCCGTACACGAACGCCCTACTCGACTCGATGCCCCGCCCCGACCGGACCGTCGAGGAACTCGATCCCATCGAGGGGGTGATGCCGGAAGCGATCAATCCACCCTCCGGCTGCCGGTTCCACCCGCGGTGTCCGGACGCACGCGAAGTCTGTACTCGCGTCCATCCGGAACCCCTCGAGGTCGACCGCGCAGACGGCTACCCTCACCGGGCGGCCTGCGTGAAACACGACGTCTTCGACGTCGGCTACGACGAGAGCGTTCCGCTCGAGGCAGGCGACGAGGCCGAGACGGGCGTCGGTGAGACGGGTACCGAAGCGAACGTCGATTCCGACTCGCCCCTCGAGGAGGATCAGGCGTCGACCGACGGAGGTGAGTCGGAGCGATGAGCACGCCGGACGACCCCATCGGCTTCGGAGAAAGCGACAGTTCCCACGGTGAGACCCTCCTCGAGATCGAGGGACTGACGAAGTACTTCGCGGCCGACTCGGGACTGTTCGCGGGCCTCAACTTCGAGCCCGATCAGTTCCCGCCGGTGAGCGTCGGCATCGATCAGGTCGAGGCCGTCGACGACGTCTCCTTCGAGATCAAAAAAGGCGAGACACTGGGACTGGTCGGCGAGTCGGGCTGTGGCAAGAGCACGCTCGGACGGACGATCCTCCGGTTGCTCGATCCGACCGACGGCACGATCCGGTTCAAAGGCGAGGATCTGGCCGAACTGAGCGGCGAACAACTCCGCCAGAAGCGCTCGGAGATCCAGATGATCTTCCAGGACCCCCAGTCGTCGCTTGACCCCCGGATGAAGGTCGGCCGAATCATCGAGGAACCGATGCAAGCACACGACATGTTCGACGACGAGGGCCGGGAGGCGCGAGCCAAGGAGTTACTCGAGAAGGTCGGACTCGATCCGCGTCACTACAACCGCTATCCGCATGCCTTCTCCGGTGGTCAGCGCCAGCGGATCAACCTCGCACGGGCGCTGTCGGTCGACCCCGACTTCGTGGTCTGTGACGAACCTGTCTCCGCACTTGACGTCTCCATTCAGGCCCAGGTGATGAACACGATGGAGGAACTCCAGGACGAGTTCGGCCTCACCTACCTCTTTATCGCCCACGACCTCTCCGTGATCCGCCACATTTCGGATCGGGTCGCGGTCATGTATCTCGGCCATATCGTCGAACTCGCAGCGAAAGAGGAACTGTTCGAGAACCCCCAACATCCCTACACGAAGGCGCTGCTCGAGTCGATCCCTGTCCCCGATCCGCGGGAGTCGGGTGCCCGCGGCGTCCTCGAGGGTGAAGTGCCGAGTCCGCAGGATCCACCCTCTGGCTGTCGATTCCGGACACGCTGTCCGCGGCTGATCGCTCCCGAGGAGTACGACGTCTCCGACGAGGAGTGGGCCCACACCCGTGCGTTCATGCGAGCGGTCAAACGGCGAACGTTCGAGGCGACGTCGGCCGCCGAACTCCGACGGAAGTTCTTCGACGGCGAGTTACCGCGGGGAGAGGCGGGTGAGATCGTCGACGAGGCGATCGATCTCCTCGCGACCGATCGTGATCGGGACGGCGAGGGCGATGGGACGGTCACCGAAGACGACTGGAACGACGCGGCCGAACTGCTACTCGAGTCCTTCGCCGAACGGAGCATCTGTGCCCGAAAACGACCGGCCTACGACCTCGAATCGGAGTACGGCTCGGAGACACACTTCGCGGCGTGTCACCTCCACCGTTGAGGGTCTCCTCACCAGACAAGGCGATACTTCCCGAGACGAGTGCAACAACTCGTGGCGGCGGCTCCGGATGCAACCAGCCACCAAATATACGATTTCAGATATTTGTGAGTCGGCCTCGAGACCCGTAGAACTGTATCGAATAATCAGCCGTTTTCTGACGTTATATGGTTTGAAGCACGCATTCGTCAGCTGCCGCGGTCTGCATCCGTCATCGGCTGAACGACACAATCTTTCATCTCGAAAATACTTATGTACACTCGGATATTGCTTACTCATGTATGAGTAAAATCCTCGCTACCGTCACGGCAGGAACGAAGCGACTCGCGAAAGCCCGACGAACGATCCGACACTCCCCCGAGTTCGGTGTCGATCAGTCGACCGACGAAGACGACGGTCCCGCGACGCGTATTCCACCCGGTGGCTTCCTCACCGGATAACAGTGACCGATGAGAACGACGGTGAACAGCGACGTCTTCTCCGTTCAGCTATTCTGTCACCCAAACTCCGTGTAGTAGCGATAGCAGGCCCGCCCGGTTATTAATACTGCGCCTTACCATAATACTCTTAAACAATAAGTCGGAGTGTAGTAGTCGTATGACAGATACGCGACTCTCCCGACGGAAAGCGCTCAAGGCGAGTGCTACCGCCATTGCAATGGCTACTATCGCTGGCTGTACCGGAGACGATGACGCTCCGGCGGAGGAGACAGACGAAACCGATACCTCGGAGTCGAGCGACGACGACGACGGAAACGGCTCGGAATCGGACACGGCGACCCTCGAGTTACTCGCCGAGGAGGAGATCGACCACGAACACGCCTGCGGCCACGCGAAATTCGACGACCGGGAGCCACTGACCGCCGGTGAGACGAGCGACGAGGCGCCGACGGTCGAGGAGACCCACGTCATCTGGGAGGTGACGTACGAAGGGGACCACGGCTACGTGCGCTTCGACGCCGACGAACACTGGTACGATGGCCCGTTCGTGTTCTATACGGCAGATGGCACGGCAGTCGTCAGCGATGGCTCCGAACTCGAGCGAGACGACGTCGGTGACGACTGTGAACCGCTCGATGAGTACGTCGAGGTCGAACCCGAGGATGGACTGATTACACTCGAGGTCGGCGAATCGTAGCTTCGGCGACGAACAGCATCTGTCGCCAGGAGATTGCCGCACAGAACCGAAGTGAGAATCGAAGCGGTATCGGTCAGCAGCGCGGACGCAAGCAGCGATGACCGAACTCGACAGTTTCCACACCGTACGACGGTTCGCTACTCGATGTGGATAGTGTGCGAGTGCTGCCGTCGGAGATACGTCACCCCGACGATGACGCCGACAGCACCGAGTGTCGCTACGACACCGAACCCAGGGATGGAATCGTCCGAGTCTGCTCCCGCGTCGGCTTCGTCATCGCTTCGCTCCGTTTCGTCTCCCGCGTCGGCTTCGTCGACCGTGATCGTCACTGACTCACTGTCGTCAGGTGTGGAAACCGTGTGCTGGTACTCGCCTTCATCGTCGGGCACGGACGTATCGAACTCGATCGTCCGAGATGTACCGGCATCGAGATCGATCGTCTCCTCCTCGACCTCACCGGCAAACTCGTACGTGACCGTCGTCGTTCCGTCATCCGTCCCGGTGTTCGTGATCGTTGCCGCCACGTCGAGAGACGACGCCGGGGACGCTTCCGACGGCACGTCGAGGTCGGTCACCTCGAACGTCGCGTCGGAGGGTTCGACGACGGTGATCGACTCGCGTGTCGTCTCCGTCTCTCCAACCTCGTTCTCGACGGTTAGCTCGACATCGATCTCCCCGGAGTCGTCGACGACGACGTCGACTCGTTCGCCGGTCAGTTCGCCGCCGTCGACGACCCACTCGTAATCGAATTTTTTCTACTCCAGATCTGCCGAACGCCAGCCATGGCGGGCGATAATCGCTACAAGGAGCGCACCAACTGCAGTCATCATACCAAATCCTGATATCGAGTCATCCGATTCATCGACAGATTCAACGTCTTCTTCCTCTTCGGGTTCAGGCTCAGACTCGGGTTGGGAGTCCCGTTCAGAATCTGGGTCCGATTCAGTGTCTGGGTCCGATTCTGTGTCTGCTCGATGTTCGTCCTCGATCTCGGCGACGGCAAACAGTGAGAAGCCACTGGTTTTGCCGCTGAAAATAACCTCCTCGTCAGTTTCTTCTTCAACCTCAGTTGAAAGCTCTTCCCAACCGTCATCAGCTTGGTGGAAGATGCTCGTTTGCTCGGACTCGTTAATATCGTCAGCAGCGACACTCATGGTGACGGCTGCAGGTGTGTCTTCCCCATCATCGTCCCCGATGGTGATTCGGGCAACGGTGCTGACAGTTACCTCAGGCGTGTCGGTGTCTGTGGTACCATTATCAACGACATCCTCTTCGAGATCGTCGATGATGTCCTGTTTGATTGACTCCGCTGTGGTTTCGATGACCTCGTCATTCTCGGTGAACTCCTCGATGCTCACTGACTCTACGTCACCTTCGAGTACAATCTCTTCGACACCCTCGGTTTCATTACCGCTATCGACAGTGATATTTTCGGCAGCCTCGGCAGCATCTTCATCGATCTCGATTTCCGTCTCACCATCTGGTTCAGCCTCGTCGACCGTCGAAGCGACATCTTCAATGGTGGTTACCTCGTCATCCGTTTCGTTTTCTTCCTCTTCTTGTTCGTCCTCTTGGTAGTCTTCTCGGTCGTTGGCCGGTCCTGTGATATCACCGTCTTCGGTAACTTCTATATCGAAGACCCCGTCGGATGGCGTCTCGACTTCTATGTACCCATCAAGCGACGGACACTCATCCACGTCACCGCTTTCGAGAATGGTTCCGTCGGCGGGCGACAAGTCGGCACCGGCCTGGTAGAAAACCCACGAGTCGAGGCCAGGGTAACTAGAGTGCTCATTGTTATCGAACCGGATGTATCCCTCGTCACCCTCGTAGGTAACCTCCCAGATGACGTGATCTTTTACAACCACAGGTGCATCGTCAGGTGAATTGCCCGCTTCGAGCGGTGTGCGCTCGTCGTGTTCCCCATGAGTGCATGCATGATCGTTATCGATGTCTGTTTCAATGAGGAACTCGACGGTCCCAGAGCCTACATCTGCGTCATCACCGTTGTCACTATCGCCTCCATCATGGCCGTTGTCCGGGTCGTCCGGGCTGTCGCCGAACGTCTCGGCTGGGAACGTGAGGTCTTGTTCACTCAGTCCGGGGTCTAGATCGACCGGACTCTCGAGAGCTTCCGGACCGGATGCATCTTCGACGTGGAACGATACCTCGTCACCTGCAGCACTGTCAAGACTGAGTTTTTCGTCGAAGGTATCAGGGCCACCGTACTCACCTGCGGTTTCGACAGCAATCTGTCCCTCAACCTCTCCCTCAACGACAGCGACGATTGTCGTATCACTGTCTGCAGCATTCCCATCTTCATCGACGGCTTCACCGTAGAAACTTGCCGGTGGGCCCGGTGGATCGTCCTGTGCGACTGCAACAGTCATACCACCAGCTGTGGCTACGGATACGACCACGATTGCAATGATGAGTATTCTGAAGTACTTCATGAAAATGTGAGTGAGAACTTTGGTTAGCTTATTCGTCTGTTCCGTCGAGAATAGCCGAGCGCTCGACTGGATCGTAGTTCGGTCCGACTATCCCACGGTCGGTTCGCTCGGGATCGTCGACGTACACCCAGTACGTGTCAAACCCAGCGATCGATGCCGATGGGTCTAGCTGCGTCCGCTGCTGGTCGTCGAAGACCGTGACACCGGCGGCAGCCGGATCGATGTTTACCAAGTCCTCGTCAAGGGTTCGAGTTCCATCGTCCTCACCGACTGCGAAGTTGGAACTTGCGAGGTGCCATCCGTTGGAGAGTTGGGCGTCACTCGGAGCTGGTCTGCTATCAGTCTCAAATTCGTACCCGAGTCTCGCATCATCTGCTGCCCCGATGTACAATCCGCGGTGCAGGTCATCCGGGTTAGCGATAATATCACCGTCGCCGTACTGTGCTCCGAGACTGACGTAACTCTGGTTGGCGGTGTCCCACCGGTCGATCGTGTCTATCGATTCAGTGTGTAGGGCCGCCGGCTGTGGGAGCGATTTAGTGGTGAATTCGTTTTCGAGGGTGTGCACTTCGTGGACGAGTTCGACCTGAGCCTCAGTCTCGGTCTCGACTCCCGCAATCTCGACCGTCGCCGGTCCGGATTCGACGTCGTCGGCGATCGCTTCGGTGTCGATCGTCGCGTCGGAAATTTCGCCGTCTTCGATGGTGACTCCAGTAGTCGATGCGAGGACGGATCCGTTACGGGTAAGCTGGATCGTTGCACTCCCGTCGGTGATTTCGTTGCCGTCGGCGTCAGTCAGCCCATCGGCAGTCACCGGAAGCGGCTCGTCATCCGAAACGATGCCGGCGAAGTCGTGTCCTGCAGTCGTCTCGTTTGCAGTTGTGTCCGCACTGATCTGGAAGTCGATCGTTCCGTCGTCGGGCGTCTCGACCACCATATACTCGTCGAGCGTAGCACAGTTGTCGACCGTACCGCGCTCGAGGACGTCGGCTTCGACGGGGTCGGCAGATCCGTCGGCCGTATAGAAGACGAACGGACCGTCGTACCAGTGTCCATCAGCGTCGAAGGACACGTATCCGGCGCTGTCTGCATACGTCACGTTCCAGATGACGTGTGTATCGTCTACGACGGGCGCGTCAGCAGGGGCCTCGGCCGAATCGAGGGGCGTCCGTTCGTCGAAGTCCCCGTGGAAGCAAGCGTGGTCGTGATCGACGTCTGCCTCTCCAAGGAATTTCACACCCGCAGGAACGTCTACCTGGGCAGTGATCGCCGGCGTCTCGTACTCGAGGTGGTCGTCGTGGTGGAGTTGGAAGACGAGGTCAGCGTGACCGTCGCCTGCGCCGCTCAGAAGAACGCTGTCGCCGCGTTCGTTGATGCTCACGAGTTCCTCGTCGGACTCATCTGCCAGTGCGACGTCGAGCTCGTACTCGTCGCCGATATCGATTTCGTTGCCGTCGGCGTCCTCGGCGGACACGTCGAGTTCGACGGGCTCGCCGCCGTACAGTTCGGGAAGCTCACCGTGCCAGTGGTCGTCGTGAACGTCGGCGACAACATCGTCGGTGTCCGCATCGATAAGTTCGAACGTACCGATGCCGGTGCCAGCGTGGTCGTCCTCGCTAACGGCCACTTCGATAGCGGGCGTTTCGTAGTCGACGTGGTCGTCGTGGACGAGCTGGAAGACGACGTCAGTGTGGCCTTCCGATTCGCCCTCAATGTGTACGTGGTCCCCATGCTCGTCAACGGAGAGGACTCCGTCTTCGGCACCGTCGGCGAGCTCGACACCGAGCGAGTATTCCTCGCCGCTCAGGTCGATTTCCTCACCGTCGGCGGTCTCGATGTTCGCACCGAGCGAGATGTGCTCTCCTTCGTCGACATGTGGGAGTTCGCCGTGCCAGTGATCGCCGTGGACGTAGGCAGCTACCTCATCCGTGCTGCGGTCAACGATTTCGAACTCTTCGATCTCACCATCGTCGTGGTCGTGATGTTCGACTTCTACGTCCATCGCGGGCGTTTCGTAGTCGACGTGGTCGTCGTGGACGAGTTGGAAGACGACATCGGTGTGACCTTCTTCCTCACCCGCTATGTGCACGTGGTCACCGTGCTCGTCGAATGAGACGACTCCGTCTTCGGCACCGTCGGCGAGTTCGACACCGAGCGAGTATTCATCGCCGCTCAGGTCGATTTCCTCGCCGTCGGCGGTCTCGATGTTCGCACCGAGCGAGATGTGCTCTCCTTCGTCGACATGCGGGAGTTCGCCGTGCCAGTGATCGCCGTGGACGTAGGCAGCTACCTCGTCCGTGCTGCGGTCAACGATCTCGAACTCCTCGATTTCATCACCGACGGCCTCGTCGACGGTCGTGCTGTCGGTGTCGAGTTCGTTCTCCAGAGTATCGCTTTCGTACAGCGTTACGGTAACGTCCTCTCCGGCGTTGAGGTCGAGCCCAGCGTCGCCAATGTCGACGGTGAGGGTCTCGCCTTCGCCGACTGAGTCGTAGGTTTCCTCGTTACCCTGGTCGTCCTCGACGAGCACGACCCCGTCAGTGAGCTCCGTGTAGTCCGACGTCGTCACGTCGACACTCTCGTCGTCAGCGTTGATGTCGTCCTGGACGCTGATTTCGCCGGCAGCGTCGTCGCCGTCATCGTGTTCGTCGCTCGTGAGCTGGAGGTTGAACACGCCATCTTCGGGCGTCTCTACCTCGGCGTAGCTGTCGAGGTCGCACTCAGGCACGTCTCCAGTCTCCAGAACCTCGCCGTCGGTGGGCTCTAGGTCAGCGTCAGCGTAGTAGAAGACCCACGAGTCGAGGCCAGGGTAAATATCGTGCTCAGT
Organism: Natronolimnohabitans sp. A-GB9; assembly: GCF_030848565.1. GTDB lineage: Archaea > Halobacteriota > Halobacteria > Halobacteriales > Natrialbaceae > Natronolimnohabitans. Next base: position 190,801 of record NZ_JAVDDV010000004.1, on the reverse strand, counting down.
GTTATCGAACTGCACGTATCCCTCGCCACCGTCGGTGGTGACGTTCCAGATGACGTGATCGTCCGTTACAACAGGGGCGTCTTCGGGCGAGTCACCCGCATCGAGCGCTGTCCTGTTGTCGGCTTCGTCATGTGTGCACGCATGGTCGTTATCGATATTTGTTTCGATGAGCAGTTCAGGGCCGTCGGCCTCTTCGGGCGGAACATCTCCAACAGCGCCGACTCCGGCGACGAAAGCTGTGCTCGCAAATAACAGTATAGCTACTAGAATAACACCGAATTTGAGTGCCTGTTCAGCCGTCGGATGTGTCTTGCGAGGCATGCTGTTATCAGTAGATGTTCTTCTATTCAAGAATGTTATGATCGAGACCTATTTTAATATAGGTATTTTTATTATTGTCTGAAGAGAGTATATAATGTCCTGAAATCACAGTCAAAACCGGCTCTAACGGCTAATATCCGAAGGTATCGATAAAACTGTTGGAATAGAGGGCCTGTAGACCCTTCTAATAACAGCGCGAGAAGACGAGGGAATCGACGTCGAAACGCATCGGTCGATGTTGAGACGTCACCGAGAACAAGTTCGAACAGGATCGTCGTCGTACGGAAAATTCGAGGCGAAAGCCTCGCCCGTTAGGGCGAAATGAAGCTGATATGATATACCACTTTCCACGTGACTGAGGTACTCTGTAATCCCAAAGTTTATGATATTTGACTGTATATACGTGAGTGTGAGCGACCGGCCACAACGAACGAATACGTATACTGCCGAAGCAACCAGCGACAGGTATCGGCAGTGTCTGTTCGATTGGCTGGCCGCCCAACCGTCACTCTGGAATCAAATCAACTACCGACGCCGACAAGCGTATTTCAGTGATGATGGTGACGTATGGGACGCCGAGTACACCGACCTCTACGACGAGTACGCACCTATCGTCGGGAAAGCGACGTGCCAGCAGATTGCTCGCAAGAATAGCGAAGCGTGGCGCAGTTACTTTCAGTTGCTCGATCAGTACCACGATGAGTCTTCCCCAGCAGTGACCGAGAACCCCTCACCACCGGGCTACTGGGGCAACCGTAGCGATGGCTACGAGTTGCACGGCCTCGTCCGTAACGACCTCTACACGTTTGACTGGGACGAAGACAAAAGTACGCTTGAATTTGGCGTCGGTAACGTGCTTGAAGACCGCTACAATTTCGAGTATCAAGAGCGCATCACGCTCGAAGTACGCGGCAACCCACAGTGGAACGGTGACGACAGCCGATTGGAACTCATCTACGACGAACACGCTGACCAGCTTCGTGTCCAGCACCCTGTCCGCATTCAGCCAGACAAACGCAGAAAACAGCGGCAGGATGTCTTCACTCACACACTCGACACCGAGAACACGACGCAATCAGCAGCAATCGACGTAGGTGCAAACAACACGTTGGCTATCGTCACAGAGTCCGGTGACACTGCTGTGTACCACGCCCGCCCTGAGTTCGACCGGTTCCAGAGCTATTCGGAGCGAATCGCTACACTCCAATCGGAGCTTCCAAACGATGCGTACACCAGCCATCGAATCAAGCGGCTGTACGACGCGCGGTCACGGAGTCGTGACCACAGCCGTGATGCGGCGGTGAAACACGCTGCTGAATGGCTGCTTAAACGCAACGTTGACACAGTGTACGTTGGCGACTTGGTCGATGTGTTGGACACGCATTGGAGTGCTAACGTGAACGAGAAGACGCACAATTTCTGGTCACACCGGCAACTCCTCACCAGGATACGACTCACCGTAGGTGATGTTGGAATCGCTGTTGTGGAAGTGAGCGAAGCCGACTCAAGCAGTGAGTGTCCCGAGTGTGGGGGCTGCGATGTGACTCGGAGAGGCGATTTGTTCCGGTGTCACGACTGTGCATTAGACGGCCACAGTGACGTGGCAGGCGCGTGGAATATCTTGCAGCAAGAAGTGGGGTCGATGGCTCGGCCCGCTGCCCTGTCTGCTGAACGCGGCAGGGGCGCACCTCGTGAGGGGGCGTACTGGCAGTGGAATGAACACGACTGGATACCTGCCGATTTTGGGGAACAGTCGCGTTCGCTTGACCAACCCAGCGTCAGTAAACCCGCAAGTTCACAGCCGGGGTAATCAACTGGCTGGATTACCCACGGAGGAATCCTCGCGCTTCAGCGCGGGGAGGAGGTCAATCGAGTATCGACGACGGATGTTTGAGGTAGACGTCCTGGTCGGTCACCCGTTGGTAGAGTTCGTACAGCGTCTCGACGGCCGCTTCGTCGGGAGCGAATCGAATATGCGGTGCACTGTGATAGCCACGACAGCTGACCAGGAAGAAGTACAACGTGCGGTGATGGTCGGGCGTCGCGTCGACGACGCCCATCCGTTCCCCACCCAAATCGTCCGAGAAGTCGTTCAATAACGCCGCGATGTCGTCCTGGAGCTGTTCGTCAGGACGGTATCGAGGAATGCCAAACGACTGTTGCATGTACGTCGTCGCCGCCTCGAGAAACGGGTTCGCGTCCAGTCCGGTCGGGTCGACGGCCTGGAACGTCTCGTAGAGTTCGAGGACGGTCGTCAGTTCCTCGCGAGTGACGGCGATCGGGACGACGGGGTCGCCTTTGGGGAGCGAGTAGTCCGGAAACGTGTGTGTCTGGGGATCCGGTAACTGGGCGAACAACTGCTCGAGGGACATGCATGATACCACGGCACACGAACCTAAACGGTTACTGCCGTCACTCGACTATCGAGGCGTGGAGACGCGACGCTACTCGAGGCGAATCGTCGTCGAATCGCTCGGTCGGTACCGATTCTCGTGGGTCGCGATGAACACCCGAAGCTCGTACTCGCCGGGGTCGGGAACGACGGACTCGTGGCGATCACCCGCCGTCCGTTCGAAGCGACCGTTCCAGGTAAACTGGTGTTGTTTTCGCTCGCCGCCGCGGAACCGAAACGCCGAGGGACGCTCCCGGACGTACCGACGCTCGTCGCTGGCCTCGAGTTCGCCATCGATCGTCCACCCCCAACGGCGCTGGCGAGGCGTCGGCACCGAAACGGGAATCGGGAGGCGGTTTTTGAAGTCGACGGTGACGTCGACCGGATCGTCCCGTGCGTAGACGTCGCGGTCGGTCTCGACGGAGACGGCGATCGCCCGCCGAGCCAGTGCCGTGGGAACGAGCGACGAGAGAAACGTAACGAGGGAGTACCGCGAGTCGTCGGTCTCAAAGCCGAACTCGTCGCTCGCATCGGTAGCGGTGTCGTCGCCGGGCTGTGGGCCGACCATCGGGCGGAGTTGCAACGGTCAGGTACAAAACGGTCGTGTTCGGTCGAGACCGTGCGATCGCAGTACGGACGGCTGGACTTCGATCCCCATCCCCCTATCGCCACGCCGGAAGCGTCGGCGCGTCCTCGGCCTGCATCGAGAGCCAGGCCCCATCGGCCGAGATATCGGCGATAACGTAGTCCGTACTCGAGTCCGTCGAGTCGATCGAACCGACGACGGTGTCGTCGGTCGTCGTGGCGTGGGGGCGCGTCTCCATGTATGTGAGTATCATACACATACATATAAATTAATCGGAACTGACTGTCAGTTTCTGCGATCGATCACCTGGCGATGATCGTCCATTTCCGGTTTCATCGCGGGCACACGAAACACTGGGTTTATACTCATTTTCGCCGTACCGGTGGGATATGAACGTAGCCGACGCCATGACGCCCCGCGAAGACGTGGTAACGGTCGAACTGCCGGGCACGCGCTCGGACGTCCTCGAGTACCTCCAGGAGCAGTCGTTCTCGTCGGTTCCCGTCGTCAAACCCGGCGACGACGGCCTCGAGTACCGCGGACTGGTCTCTCGAGACGCACTGATCGAACAGCCCGACGAGGACCAGCTCGTCATGCTGATGGACGACGTGCCGACGACGACGGCCGATACCGCGCTCGAAGACGTCGCGCGGACGATGGTCGAGAAAGGCGCTCGCCGCGTGCCAGTCGTCGACGGCGAGTTCGAGGGGATCGTCACGGTGACGGACGTGATTCACGCGGTCGCGACGGGCGACCAGGAGACCGACGGCACCGTCGAGGAACACGCAAGCGAGAACGTAAACACGACCTACGAGGGCGCGCCGCTGCCAGTCGCCGAGCGCGAACTGTACTACGCGAACGTCCCCTACACGATCGCACTGGACGACGACGGAGAGATGAGCGGCGTCCTCACGGAGGTCGACATCATCGACGTCGCACGGATCGTCGAGGGCGAGGAGTCGACGGGCGACAACTTCCCCGACCAGGACTCGGAGTGGTCCTGGGAAGGGATCAAGGCCGTCGGGAGTCGATACCTCCCGACGCGGGACATCGAGATCCCGGCCGAGCCCGTCCGGGAGTTCATGAGCGACGACGTCGTGACGGTCTCGGGCAGCGCGTCGATCCAGGACACCGCACAGCGGATGATCAGCAACGACGTCGAACAGATCCCGATGGTGACCGGCGAGCAACTCGCGGGCATCGTCCGCGACGTCGATCTACTGGAGGCTCTCTATGAGTGAACAACAGCACGCAACGACGGACGACACGGACGTAACGAGCGAGAAACTGGTCGAACTGGCAAAGCGCCGGGGCTACTTCTTCCAGTCCTCGGGGGCCTACGGTGGCGTCGGCGGCTTCTATACGTTCGGTCCTCAGGGCGCGGCGCTGAAAGGCAACGTCGAGGACGCCTGGCGGGATCGCTTTGCCGTCGCCGAGGGGAACATGGAGATCGACGCACCGACGATCATGCCCGAACCCGTCTTCGAGGCCTCGGGCCATCTCGAGGGGTTCGACGACATGCTCGTCGAGTGTTCGGAGTGTGGCGCGAGCCACCGCGCAGACCACATCGTCGAGGACAACACCGAGTACGAGGACGCCGAGAGCCTCCCCATTCCGGAGGTCGAGGAGATCGTCGCCGAGTACGAACTCGTCTGTCCCGCCTGCGGTGCGGGACTTGCGGGCCAGGCAGTCGAGACCTTCAACCTCATGTTCGGTACGAACATCGGCCCCGGTGACTCCGACCCCGGCTACCTGCGTCCCGAAACGGCACAGGGCATCTTCGTCGAGTTCCCGCGCCTGAAGGAGTACGCTCGTAACCAGCTCCCCTTCGGCGTCACCCAGATCGGCCGGGCCTATCGCAACGAGATCAGCCCCCGACGCTCCATTATTCGGACCCGGGAGTTCACCCAGGCCGAACTCGAGTACTTCGTCGATCCCGAAGACGACGAACCGGACCTCGAGGCGGTCGCAGACGTCGCGGTGACGCTGTACCCGGCCAGCGAACAAAACGCCGAGGACGGCAGCGAGATCGAGACGACGATCGGCGAGGCCGTCGAGGAAGGGATCATCGGCGACGAGTGGGTCGCCTACTTCCTCGGCGTCGCCAAACCGTGGTACGAGTCGGTCGGCGTCGACATGGACCGGTTCCGCTTTCGCCAACATCTCTCCGGCGAGCGTGCCCACTACGCAGCGGACTGCTGGGACGCAGAGAGCGAGGTCGACGGCAACTGGATCGAGATGGCCGGCTTCGCCTACAGAGGCGACTACGACCTCTCGAAACACGAGGAGTACTCCGACGACCGCTTTACGATCTTCAAACAGTACGACGAGCCAAAGACCGTCGAACGCGCGACGGTCGACCCCGACATGAGCTATCTGGGGCCGGAGTTCGGCGGTGCCGCCCAGGACGTCGTCGACGAACTCGAGGCCCTCGCCGCTCGTGACCGCGAGGCGTTCGAGGGCGACACCGTCGAGATCGACCTCGAGGGCGAGACCCACGAGATTCCCGTCGAGAAGACTGGCTTCTCGGTCGACGAGGAGACCATCGCCGGCGAACACATCACGCCCCACGTCGTCGAACCCTCCTTCGGCGTCGATCGACTCGTCTACACCGTCCTCCACCACGCCTACCGCGAGGACGAAGTCGACGGGGAGGAACGGACGTATCTCGAGCTCGAGCCCGAGGTCGCCCCGACTTTCGTCGGCGTCTTCCCGTTACAGAACGACGACGACCTCGAGGCCGTCGCCGACGAGATCGTCGCCGACCTGCGGGCGGCCGGTCTCTCCGTGACCTACGACGACTCGGGCAACATCGGTCGACGCTACCGCCGCCAGGACGAGGTTGGCACGCCCTTCTGTGTCACCGTCGACTACGAGACGGTCGAAGACGAAGAGACGACCGTCACGGTTCGCGAACGGGACACGACCGACCAGAAGCGAATCGCGGTCGACGAACTGGCCGAGACGCTGTCGGCGATCCGAGACGGCGACCTCGCGTTCGAAGAGCTGTAGGACCACGTTTTCGCTCGCTCGGATCATCCACTCGAGATCCTTGTTCGCACTGTCGACAGGTGATCGGGAATGCCTGTACGGGTATTCGTTACTCATACTGTTGGACAGCACGATTCGACGATCGGTCGCGCGACTGCGGCCGTCCCGCGGGTGACGGCCGCGCGTTCGCGACCGACGGCTCACTGACGTCTGTCCGACAGTATCAATGCCGGATCTTCGACCCACGACCGTTTGGACCGTACAAAACAGCCAGATTCCGAATATAAATAAATTAGGTAGATGAGATATATTGTATAGCTATGACCTGCTGTTAGAAAACAATTATATATATTCTTGAAATATTAGATTCTGTAGTAGTATGAAACAGAGGAAATTCTAAAAAGTGCCGGTACAGCTAGTGTAGCTACGTTACTAGGTACGCCAACAGTAACCGCAAACTCACCCAAACAGAGCGAAATTCGCTCGTTGTTGGAAGACAATCTCTAGTATAATCGGGGCTGTCGAACAGCCATCGACTAACATCCATCCGTCAATCCAGTCAACGAAGAAGCAAGAGATGTCGTCACATAGGACAGTAGCATTGTAACATGGGTACGACCGATCGCGTCGAGTGGACGTTAAACCATCAGACATCGAAGACGATCCGCGTCTCGATGTACATCTACTACCTGTTATTCTGGGGTACGGGAATATTCTTTTTCGGAGGGAGTGTAGGGTTTTTATTCGCCAGGACCGTCGAGAACGGCTCGACGCTGTTTCTCGTTCTCTTCCTCACGATCACGATGGCGGCAGTCGCGTTTACAGTGGTACTTCGAATCCTCTCGCGGTCGGACGTCCTCTCTACAGTGGCTCAGGTGCGGTTCCCGGACCCAGCCAATCGATCGAGATCGATTCTCGAGTCGTTCGCGTGGTGGAAATTCGGGTTCACCGCGTGGGTCGGTTCCTTCGTGGTACTGGGGTTTGGAATCGGTGCCGTCTGGCAGGGACTGGTCGTCCTGCTCGTACCAGGCAGTGTCTTCGTTCTGTGTTACTGGATGTGGTGGTGGCTTCCGCATCGGGGTGTCTTTCAGTCGGACGAGAACACCGTTCTGATCCGCGATCGAGAACTGTTGACGGACGGCAGTATCCGCGGTGGGACCGCTGACCGTGAAATCAGACTCGAAACTATCGTCGAATACACTACCTATCGGATCGGCGACCTCGTGCTCGTATTCTGCTGGCACGAGCACGGCTCAGTTCCGACGCTGATAGCACTCCCACACCGCGTTTCGACGGCGGTTTGTCGGCGCATCGACGACGCGATTCGAACCACCGGGTGAGGACCGATCGCCGATAGCGCGTGAGGGATGAGCGAGGGATCGAAGTGACCGAGCGAATCGGCTGGGGAGGACGTGGCACTCCTAGCCGCCAGTGAGAGCTGTCACGCTCCTGCTCACGGTCTGTCGGGTCTCGTGCGAAAGGAAGTCGAATCGCTGCTCGGCAATCCAACGGACAGTACAACCCGGCGAGTCGCCGTGACAACTGGACGCCATCGCGACTCGAGCAGTGATCGAACGTAACTCCCCTCGAGTCCCGACACATGGGACTGGCACTCGCGTCCGCATCGGAAACAGATCGCGTGCCCGGGCCACCGCGCCCGTGGTAGTTCATACTGTCGGACAGCAGTCAATGAGCCGTCGGTCGCGAACGCGCGGCCGTCACCGTCGGGACGGCCGCAGTCGCGCGACCGATCGTCGAATCGTGCTGTCCAACAGTATCACTGTCTTTCGTCCCGGCTTCCAACCGACGGACTGAAGGGAGTCTCCTTCGAGGGGTGACCTGATGGCTGACGAACTGAAGCGACGGCTCGTCCACTCGAGCGGGGCGGGACTGGTTGCGCTCTATCTCCTCGCGGACTACGTCGACCTCGGGCTGACGTGGGATCGGTTTCGAATCCTGATGGTCGTCCTCGCCGTCGGCACGATCGGCCTCGAGTTTCTCCGACTCCGTGTCGGATTGGACTGGTGGATCTACGACAAACTGACTCGAGAGTACGAACAGGATCAGTTCGCCGGCTACGGCTATTACATGGTCAGTATGACGGTCGCAGTGTTGCTGTTCGATCCACAGATCGCGCTGCCGGCGATGTTGATGCTCGCGATCGGCGATCCGATCAGCGGTGCGGTCTCCGACGATAGCCTCAAGTTCCTCAAGGGACCGAAGGTGCTGGTCACGATGTTCGTCGTCTCGGCGCTTCTCGCCGCGCCGTTCCTTCACGACAGTCCGCTTGCCGTGTTCGCGGCGGCGCTGGGTGCGACGATCGCCGACGGCGTCAAACTCCGACTCGGCGACTTCATCGTCGACGACAACCTGACGATCCCCATCTACGCCGGCGTGTTGGCGTGGGTCGTCCTCGAGTTCAGCCCGTTCTGAGATGTCGGACGGCGGGCAGTGGCCGGCCGATCGCGTCGGACGACTCGTATCGACCGATGGTGGATGTCTGGTAATAGGAGTCGGAGACGTGGTCGCACTCGACTCGAGTGGGCCTGTTGGTTGCTTTTACTCGTGTACTGGTAACTGATCACACTCGACTCGAGTGAGCGTTTGGTTGCTTTTACTCGAGTACTGGTAACTGATCACACTCGAGTAGCTGGTCTCACTCGAGCGCCTCGCTCGAGCGTCTCGCTCACGCTGGCGGCAGGGATTTCCACGTCCTCCCCAACCGATTCGCTCGCTCCCGTCAGTCGCTCACTCATCCCTCGCACGGCTTCGTCGATCGACCTCGCTTGCGCTCGGACGATCGACAGCGCGCGCCACGGCGTGAGTTCGGTCCGATAACAACGATAACGCCCAGCCCACAGTTACGCAACCCTGCTGGATCGCGTCGGAACTCGATTAGGCTACCAACGACGCATCACATCGGAGAACCAACAGCGACGAAAACCAGCGGCGGTCGTCGTCAGAGATCCGTCGTCCGGAACCGCCAGTAGCCGATCCCGACCGCGCCAACGATCCAGCCGATGAGGACGACGAGGGCAAACGACGGCGTCTCGTAGAACGCGGGGTCGGTCGGCGGCTGGATGAGGGTGCCGTTGTTGAGGTCGGGATAGCGGCCGGCAAGTAGGTGGGCGTAGGCGGCAACGGGGTTCACCGCCGCGACGGCATCGACCCACTCGGGGGTCGTCTCGGGGTAGGAAAAGCCATGCCGAACGTACAACACAGCCAGCGGGAGCGATCCCCAAAGCTGGAAGAAAAAGACCACGAAGACACCGAAGGCGGCGACGGTCGCCCGCGTCGTCGTACGGACGATCGCGGAGATAGCGATGGCGAGTGCGGTAAACGTCACGCCGAGGAGGACGAGCAGTAACGCGACGGTGACGTATCTGACGGGATCGATCGTCACGCCGAGGACCGCAGCAAGCGGTACGGCAGCGAGCAGCGAGAGGAACACCGCCGTACAGAGGACCATGCTCCGGCCGATGAACGTCCCGAGGACGGCCGCTCGACGAGAGACGGGCAGACCGAAGACGTACTTGAGCGCACCGCTCGCCCGCTTCTCGACGAGCACAGAGGCAAAGAAGCCGAGCGCGAGCAGCGGCGTCAACATCGCAAACAGGCTGATCAGCGGCGACGTCAACTCGGGGGCGCTGCCGTCTGCCGGCGACGCCTGACCGGCAGTGTAGGTCACGAGGAGCGTAAACAGGACATAAATCCCGACGAGCAGGTGAAACTGCCGCTCCCGAAACGTATCGCGAACGTCTTCGCGGACGAACAACGCGAGGTCGTCGACGGCGCTCACTGGGCGACACCTCGCGTGTAGCTCTCGAACAGTTCCTCGAGTGACGTCTCGCTCGTCTCGACGTCGCTGACCGTCGCCGGCGACTCGTGGAAGGCGGCGATGGCGGGGGCTTTCGCAGCGTCGTCACAGGCGACGGTAACGGACGTGCCGTCGGTTTTGACCCCGGAAACGCCCTCGAGGCCGCGGACGTATCGAACCGTCTCATCGGGAACCGACTCCAGCTCGAGTGTCACGGTCGCAGTCCCACCGGCGGACGCTCGCAGCGCGTCGATGGTGTCGACGGTGACGAGTTCGCCGCCGTCTAAGATCGCGACGCGGTCACAGACGGCTTCGACCTGCTCCATGATGTGACTCGAGAAAAAGACGGTCGCACCGCGGGCGTTCTCCTCGCGGACGATCCGACGCATGGTCCGGGCGCCGTTGGGATCGAGACCCGTCGAGGGCTCGTCCAAGACGAGCAGGTCAGGCTCGCCAGCGAGTGCCACCGCGAGCATGAGTCGCTGGGCCATCCCCTTCGAGTACTGTGCGACTGGGTAGGCGTCGGGCCCGCGCATCCCGACGCGTTCGATGAGCTCGTCGGGGTCGTCGTCGGCGCCTTTCGCCTCGATGGCGAACTCGACGTGTTCGCGACCGGTCCGTTCGCCGAGGGGACCGTACCCGTCCGGGAGGACGCCGATTCGCTCGCGGGCGGTCGTGTTCTCGGCGGTTACGTCCTCGCCGAGCACGGTGACGGTCCCTGCGGTCGGCGTGGCGTAACCGAGCAACAGATCGATCGTCGTCGACTTTCCGGCGCCGTTCGGGCCGAGAAAGCCGAAGATCTCGCCGTCGCGAACGGTGAGATCGAGATCGTGGAGGGCAGTGACCGAACGGCCTCGAAGGAGGCCGCCACGCTCGTAGCGTTTGGTCACGCCGCGGAGTTCGATCGCGGCCATACGACGATCGTCTCCTGGATCTCTTATTATCTTTCTGATCAGTCCGTCCAGCTTCCGATATCGGCAACACCGTACCGGAAAGACGGGCTCAACACCCCCAGGAACGAACGGTCGAACCCGTGGCTGGAGTTTTCGGTTCCGAACGGCTATCGCAGGTTAGATCGGTGCTCGGCGACGGTCGCGGCGCGATCCTCGTCGCCGTCGCGACCGGGTGGTGTTTCTCGATCGGCGTCCGGATGGCGTATCCAGTACTGCTTCCTTACCTGCGAGAGGCTTACGGACTCGGCCTGACGACGGCGGGGTTTCTGTTGACGGTGCTCTGGCTCGCCTACGCCGTTGGCCAGCTCCCGGGTGGGATCCTCGCCGATCGTCTCGGCGAAGGAACCATCCTCGTCGTGAGCAGTCTCATCTCGGCGGTGACACTCGCCGTCGTCGCCGTCGCGAGTTCGGCACCCGTCGTCTACCTCGCGACAGCGTGTTTCGGCTTCGGAACGGCGCTGTACGGCGTCGCTCGGTTTACGATCCTCTCGGACGTCTTCCCGAACAACGACGGCACCGCAGTCGGCGTCACGATGGCCGCCGGCGAAGTGGGAAACGCCATCCTTCCGCTTGCCGCCGGCGCCATCGCAGCCGCCATCGCCTGGCAGTTCGGGTTCGGGCTCGCCGTCCCCGTCTTCGCGCTCGTCGCGTGTCTCCTCTGGGTCGTCGTCCCCGCGCGGACGTCCGGTTCGACGAGTGCCGTCGACAGTCTCTCCCTCGAGACGGGCCGATACGTCGTCACACAGCTTCGACGCCCCTCGATCGTCGTCGTGACGGCGATCCAGATCCTCACCTACTGTATCTGGCAGGCCTTTACCGGGTTCTATCCGACCTACCTGATCGAGATCAAGGGGTTCTCCGAGGGAGTGGCGACGGCGCTTTTCAGCACGTTCTTCGCACTGGGGATCGTCATCCAGCCCTTGACCGGCCGGCTCTACGACCAGTGGGGGATCCGCCGATCGCTGCCGGCCGTCCTGGCTGTCATCGCCGTCGCACTCGTCGTGCTCCCCTTCCTCGAGGGGTTCTGGCCGATCGTCGCCGGGACGGTGTTGCTCTCGAGTATCCTGGGGTACGGAACGATTACGCTGCCGTACATGACCGCCGCGTTTCCGGCGGACATGAAGGGGACGGGACTGGGATTCCTGCGGACGTCGTACATGACCGTCGGCGCGGCGAGCCCGGTGTTGTTCGGTGCCCTGGCCGAGCGCGGATTCTTCGACGAGGGATACATCATTCTGGCTGCGTTCGCGATCGGTGCGATGGTGCTCGTCCGCTGGCTACCCGAACTCTCGGGGACGAGATCGAGTTGACGGCGTCGACGCCGGTCGCTACTGGTGTCCGTCCGGAGGTTCGGGAACGGCACCCTCCAGGGTCAGTGTCCGGCCGTCCGTCTCGAGGTCGTGGGTCTCCGCGGCGACCGACTCGATCTCCGATCGGACGTCGTCGGTGATATCGTCGGGGCGATCGAAGACGAACGTCCAGGTCGCTGTCTCGGCCTCGCGGTCGGCCATCGACAGCCCCCAGCAGTAGATCTCGGCGACGTCGACGGCCTCGCCGACTGGCGTCAGGAACTCACCGGTGACGAGAGAATCCGCGGGCAACGTCTCGAGGACGTGTGTCATCCAGGGATCGACGTCCTCGAGGCGGTCTCGATCGCCGTGTCTCGCGTCGATCGGCCGTTCGTACTCCGTGCCGATGACGACCGCGTCCTCGCCGACAGCGATCGGTTCGCCGCCCTCGTCCTCGGCAACGACGTATCCCCCGTACTCGTCGCGGACGTCGTAGACGTCCCCGTCCTCGAGTCTCGCCTCGATCTCGTCGGCGTCGAACTGACCGAGGACCACCTGCGTCGTGCCCTGGCTGAGCAGTCCGTCGACCTGCTCTGGATAGCCGTCGAGGACCTCGAGAACGGGTGAATCGTCGTCGTCGATGGGCGGGAGGTCCTCGGTGTAGTCGAAGCGACCGTTGCTCCGGTTGCCGTCGTCGAACAGCCACGCACGGAACTCACGCGCCTCCGACCAGTCGACCGTGACCGCCGGATCCGGCATCCGTTCGCGTCGCGCCTCGAGATCGGTCGCGTCGATCCCGTCGACCAGTTCGGTCGAATCGTCCGTCTCCTCGCTCGAGCCATCGTCGGTCCCGTCGTCGTCGCTACCGCTGAGACAACCGGCGAGACCGACGCCGGCGCCGACGGCGGCGATTACGCCGCGTCGCGTTGCGGTCGAATCGTTCATAGACGCGTGAACATCAGATGTTTTTAAAAGTACGGCGCGGTTCGTCAGTTTCTGATACTGTCGGCCGGCGGGACGTGGACGTTCGCTATGCGTTCAATCGCCAGATTTCGAAGTTGAGGATCGCGGCGAACGTCACCCACGCGAGATACGGGACGAGCAGCGCCGCGGCGCGACGATCGACCCGGCGGAAGGCGACGATCGTGGCGACGAGGAGAGCCCAGAGGACGAGAATGACGCCCAGCCCGTACAGCGGCTCCTCGAGCGAGAAAAACGCCGGCGTCCAGGCAACGTTGAACACCATTTGGACGACGAACAGCCCCAGTGCGAGCCGTCGTCCCGACGTGTCGCTGCGCCAGACCAGCCAGAGCGCGATCCCCAGCAGCGTAAAGATGGCCGTCCAGACCACCGGGAACGCGATCTCGGGCGGATAGAACCACGGTTTCTCGAGGCCCTGGAACCACGCGCTGTCGGGCGAAGAGAGAACGCCAGGGATGCTCCCGATCAGGTTGACGGCCAACACGAATCCGACGGCTCGGAGCAGCGGGCCGCGGTCGGGGAGTCGACGCGTGACGCGGGCGAAGGCGGCGGCCATAGGTAGGGTAGCCGACGACTCGTGTACGGAAAGTCCTAGTGCCAGCGAACAACGCCTCGAGACGGTCCCCTGTGCCGATGTTCCGGCCCAGCCGGGTTGTGGTGTGTCATGACTGACGGCCAGCAGTCCGCCTGCGAGGAGGTGTCTCGATAGTAACACCTATGGCGTTTCCATCTGATCACGTTGACAGATGGGTCCTGCGACAGTACCGTCTCTCTCCGAGTCTAGTCGACGGCTCCGTGCTCGTCTGCGACGCGGCGTTCGGATCGACACGCGGACGCTGGCCGTCTTCCGGGTGTTCGCTGGCCTCCTCGTCGTCGCCGACCTCTTCCTTCGGTCGCGGAACTTCGGGTTTTTCTACACCAGTGACGGCGTCGTTCCCCAGTCGCTCGTCCTCGAGACGGTTTCGCCGGCTCCGTTCTCGGTCTATCATCTGACGACGGATCCGACGCTGATCGCGGCGCTGCTGGGTCTACAGGGGTTGATCGCGATCCAGTTGATCGTCGGCTATAAGACGCGGCTCGCGACAGTGCTTACCTTCCTGTTTGTCGTATCGCTCGATCACCACAACCCGTTCGTGTTGAGCTACGCCGACACGCTCTTTCGGTTGCTGTTATTCTGGGCGATCTTCCTCCCGCTTGGCGAGCGCTGGTCGATCGACGCCGTCCACGCCGACCGCGAACCGCGCGCGAGCGTCGCCGGCGTCGCCTCGGCGCTAATCCTCACACAGATGGTCTTTATGTACTTCACGAACGGGCTGATCAAATCCCAGTCCGACGTCTGGACCGGCGGCGACGCGGCGCCGCTGGTGATGGGCATCGACGAGATGACGTTCCTGCTCGGCGATACAATCGGGCAGTTCCCGACGCTGCTCGAGTACGGCGGCTTGCTCTGGTTCTGGATGCTGCTTTCCTCGCCGCTGTTGATCCTCCTCCGCGGGCGCCCGCGCATGCTGCTGGTCGGGCTGTTCGTCGGAGGCCACCTCTCCTTTGCGGTGACGGTCCGCATCGGCGCGTTCCCCTACGTCGCACTCGCGGGCGTCCTCCTCTTCCTGCAGGCGCGATTCTGGGACGATCTGGCCGCCGTCGGGAGGCGACTGGGAATCGATCCCTCACGACTGGCCGCTCGAGCGAGCCGTCTCGAGACACTCGCAGGACGCGTGCCAGACGTTCGGGTGACCGACGACCGCTTCGCGACCGCTCGGGAACGTGTGTACACCCTTGCGCTCGGTGTCGTCGTCGTCACGATCCTGTTCGTCACGGTCGTCGTCGCCTTCAACGTCGGTGTGGCCGCAGTCGACGGGGAAAGCGACGAACCGCTCGAGCAACGGGTCGACGGCGCAATCGACGAGACGCTCTCGGAGACGACCGGCGTCGCCCACGTCGAGACGACCGCCTCGAGGCTGGGGATCGACCAGCCGATCGGCTGGGGAGTCTTCGCCGGACCGGACCCACGGACGACGGACCGCTACTACGTCTTCCCCGCCGAGACCGAGAGCGGCGACCTGGTCGACGCATACAACGAACGGCCCCTTACCTTCGATCGACCGCACGACGAGTTACAGAAGCAACACGACACCTATCGGGAGCGGTTCTACATGAACAGCGTGCGCCGCGGCGGCTACAGCAACGACATCCCCGACATGATGGCTGAACACGTCTGTGAGCGGTGGCCCGAGGAACACGACGAGGAACTCGTCAGCCTCGAGATGTACGTCGTCGAGGAGGAGATCACTCACGACACAGTCGACGACCCCGAACACCGAGACCGGGAGTTCGACCGGTTCTACCGCCACGGTTGTGGCGACAACGAGCCGGGATCGTTCCCGTCACCGGAGTGACCGAGCCGGGGAGCACGGTCCCAGTTTCCCGATCGAGTGTGGAACGAGTAAAATTTAAGATCTATATGTTAGTCTACTGTATTGATATCGAGATGAATGGAGTACTCGAGGTGGTTCAATGAGCGCGCTCACTGTCGCGAAAAACGACTACCGTAACGCGATCCGATCGCGGGAGCTGTGGGTGCTGATGGCGTTGTTCGTCCTGTTTCTCCCCGTCGTTGCACTCTACGACGTCACCGCCGGCACCAGCGTCGACGACGGTTTCCCCATCGGAACGTTGGTCTCGATGGTGTTCGTGATGACTGTCCTCGCGCCCGTGACCGCGTTGCTCGTGAGTATCAAATCGATCGTCCGCGAGCGCCGCCTCGAGACGATCACGTTCCTGCTGTCCCTGCCTCACACGCGTCGCGACGTCTACGTCGGGAAGTTCCTCGGCCGACTGGCGGTCTTTACGACCGCGGTCCTCGTCGGCTACGTGCCGGCGTTTCTGATCCTCTTTTTCGGTATCAGCGACTTCGCAGTCGTCCCGTTCGTCGGAATGTTGGTCGTCGTCCTTTTTTTCGGGCTCATCTTCGTCGTCGTCGGCTACGCCGCGTCGGCGATGACGACCTCGGAGACGGTCGCGAGCGTCGCCGGATTCGCCATCTTCGTGCTCGTTTACAGCTGGGATACGATCTTCGCTCTCATCAACGGGTGGCTGGGACTCGTCGACGGCCGTGCGGAGACGTTCGTCTACCGGTTCGAACTCACTACCGTCTCCGAAGACATCGTCAACGCGGTCGCCTCGATCCGAGACAGCGAGATCAGTAGCGCGTCGGTGGCGGTTAGCAACGGCGGCGACGTACCGTTTTACCTCCAACACTGGTTCGCGTTCGTCGTCCTCGGCATCTGGATCGGACTGCCGCTGGCGCTTGGCTACTGGCGGTTCGAGCGCGCTGACCTGTAATACTGCCGGACAGAACGACTCACCGTCGGTCGCCCGACTGCGGCCGCGAACTCGCGACCGACGGCTCACTGACTGCTGTCCGGCAGTATAAGCGGTGGCTCGAGTGCCGTGCCGTTCCGGGTTTTCGATCCGTCACTCGAGGCAGTTCACTTTCACCCCGCTTTCTCAACGCTTAACCGCGGCCGTCTCGAACCGCCGGCAATGGCAGCCCAGGACGAGGAACCGCCCTCGATCGAGCATCCGTTGCTCGAGCCCGATTTCCTCGAGCGCCGACTCTATCAGTTGAAACTCGCCGGCACGGCAGCGAACGATCACACGCTCGTCTGTCTCCCCACCGGATTGGGGAAGACGACGGTGAGCCTGCTCGTGACCGCTCGCAGGCTCGAGGAGGTCGGCGGGAAATCGGTGATGCTCGCGCCGACGAAACCCCTCGTCCAGCAACACGCCGAGTTCTACCGCGACGCCCTCCAAATTCCGGACGAGGAGGTCGTCGTCTTCACCGGCGACGTCAGCCCCGAAGACCGCGCCGCGACGTGGACCGAGGCGACGGTCGTGATGGCGACGCCGCAGGTGATCGAGAACGACCTCGTCGGCTCACGGATCTCGCTTGCCGACGTCACCCACATCACCTTCGACGAGTGTCACCGCGCGACCGGCGACTACGCCTACAACTACATCGCCGAGCGCTACCACGCCGACGCGCGTACCCCCCTCGTTACCGGAATGAGTGCCTCCCCTGGCGGCGACGAGGAAGCCATCCTCGAGGTCTGTGAGAACTTGGGCATTCAGGAGGTCGAGGTGATGACCGAAGAGGACGCCGACGTCTCGGAGTTTACCCACGACACCGACGTCGAGTGGGAGCGAATCGAACTCCCCGAGGAGGTCTTAGAGATCCGTGACGCCTTGAACGAGGTGATCACGGACCGCCTCGAGACGCTCAAAGAGCTGGGGATCGCCGACTCCACCCAGCCCGATCAGTCCCAGAAGGATCTCAACCGGATGCGGGCGAAGCTTCAGGAGCTGATCAACAACGACCAGTCGGAAGGATACGAGGGGATGTCGATCCACGCCGAAGTGATGAAGCTCCGGCAGGCGGTCACGCTCGTCGAGACCCAGAGCGTCGAGGCCGTCCGTCGGTACTTCGACCGGCAGCGCAACCAGGCCCGCTCCTCGGGTGCGTCGAAAGCCAGCCAGCGGCTGGTCTCCGATCCTCGCGTCCGGGAGGCCATGCGCAAGGCCGAAGACTTCGACCAGTTGCATCCGAAGTATCGGAAGACCCGCATGCTGCTCGCCGAGACGTTAGGCCTCGAGGACGGCGAGCGGGTGATCGTCTTCACGGAATCGCGCGACACGGCGGAAGCGCTGACCGACTTTTTGAGCGACAGTTTCGACGCCAAGCGGTTCGTCGGGCAAGGGGACCGGGAAGGATCCGACGGCATGACCCAAACGCAACAACAGGAAGTCTTGGACGACTTCCGGGCCGGCGAGTTCGAGGTGCTGGTCTCGACGTCGGTCGCCGAGGAGGGGTTAGACGTCCCGGAGGTCGACCTCGTCCTCTTCTACGAGCCCGTCCCGACGGCGATCCGCTCGATCCAGCGCAAGGGCCGAACCGGCCGCCAGTCGGAGGGACGCGTCGTCGTTCTCATGGCAGAAGACACCCGTGACGAGGCCTACTTCTGGATCTCACGGCGACGGGAAAAAGAGATGGAGTCGGAACTGCGGGACCTGAAAGGCGTCGCCGACGACATCGAGGAGGAACTCGACGACTCTCAGCAGGCCCTGACGGATTTCGACGACACGGAGAGCGGGGCGAACGTAAACGACGACGGAGACGATCCCGGCGCAGTCGGCGATTCTTCCACCGGAACCGAAGGGGTCGAGTCACAGCCGGGACTACAGGAGTTTTCGGACGGAGAGTCGGACTCGAGTGACGACGGCGCGGACACAACCGCCGTCGAGACCCACGAACCCCACGCTGACGGTGAGACGATCGAGATCGTCGCCGACCAGCGCGAGATGGACGCCAACATCGCGCGGGACCTCTCGAAACGGGACGACTGTGCGGTCCGTCTCGAGACGCTCGAGGTCGGTGACTACATCTGTTCGGACCGGGTCGTCGTCGAACGCAAGTCGGTCGCGGACTTCGTCGACTCGCTGGTCGACGGCGACCGGTCGGTCTTCGAGCAGGTCGGCGCGATGGCCCGCCACTACTCCCGGCCGATCGTCGTCGTCGAGGGCGACGGCCTCTACGAGCAGCGGGACGTCCACCCGAACGCGGTCCGTGGCGCGCTCTCGAGTCTGGCCGTCGACTTCGGGGCGAGCGTCCTCCGGACGACGGACGAGGACGAAACGACCGAACTACTGGCGGTGATCGCAGGCCGAGAACAGGAGACGAGCGACCGGACGGTGTCGGTCCACGGCGAGAAAGGCGCCAAGACGCTGGCCGAACAACAGGAGTACGTCGTTTCGTCGATCGCCGAGATCGGTCCCGTCACGGCGCGGTCGCTGCTCGAGGAGTTCGGCACCGTCGAGGCGGTGATGATCGCCAGCGAGGAAGAACTCCAGGCCGCCGACGGCGTCGGGAACGTGACTGCCGAACGGATCCGGGAGGTAATCGGTAGCGAGTACACCGGCTGAGACGGATCGCTGTCCCGGTTTCCCGGCGAAATCCTAGCCGGACCGTCGGTGTGTCGAAGCTGACGGACGGTCCGCCGTATGAGACGCTGCTATCGGTCAGTGAACCGGTTCTGCGGAAACGTTTCGACCAGAAAACATATATCGGATGCTTCTCGAGTAGCAGAGAGATCACTGACGAATGTCGAGCCAGAGAGCGATAGAAATCGAGCCGAGTGCGGCAATGACGGCGATATCGGCAGGGGGGAGGTGAGTCCGTGCGAGCCCAACTCGATCGACTTGCGACGCGCTTTCGAACGAATCTCGCGGAGTGTGTCCGGATCGATACGCGGACGCTGGCCGTCTTCCGGGTGTTCGTCGGGCTGCTCATCGTCGCGGACGTCCTCCTTCGGTCGCGGAACTTCTCGTACTTCTACACCGACGACGGCGTCGTTCCGCAGTCGCTGGCGAGGGAACTGAGCGCCGACGGCGCCGTCTCGATCTATCACTTGACGACGGATCCGACGCTGATCGCGGCGCTGATGGGGCTGCAGGTACTGATCGCGATCCAGTTGATCGTCGGCTACCGGACGCGACTTGCGACGGTCCTTTCCTTTCTGTTCGTCGTGTCGCTCGACCACCACAATCCGTTCGTGTTGAGCTACGCCGATACGCTCTTTCGGCTGCTGTTGTTCTGGGCGATCTTCCTCCCGCTTGGCGAGCGCTGGTCGATCGACGCCGTCCACGCCGACCGCGAGCCACGTACGAGTGTGGCCGGCGTCGCCTCGGCGCTGATCCTC
Organism: Natronolimnohabitans sp. A-GB9; assembly: GCF_030848565.1. Taxonomy (GTDB): domain Archaea; phylum Halobacteriota; class Halobacteria; order Halobacteriales; family Natrialbaceae; genus Natronolimnohabitans. The sequence continues at coordinate 170,716 of NZ_JAVDDV010000004.1, read as the reverse complement.
GGCCAGATGGTCTTCATGTACTTCCTCAACTGGTATCACAAGTCCCAGGACGAGCTGTGGACGGGCGGCGAGGCGACGCCGCTGATCATGGGCCTGGACGACATGAGCTACCTGTTCGTCGGCGTCGCCCGTCAGTTCCCCACGTTGCTGGAACTGGGCACGCATCTCTGGTACTACATGCTCATGTTCTCGTGGCTGCTGATTCTCCTCGTCGGCCGCAAACGGATGGCCCTCGTCGGGCTGTTTATGGGTGGCCACGCCTCGTTCATCCTGACGGTCCGCATCGGCGCATTCCCCTACGTCGCGATCGCGGGCCTGTTGTTGTTCCTGCAGGCACAGTTCTGGGACGACCTCAAGGCCGTCGCGGATCGCCTGGGTGTCGATACCACGTGGTCCGCCGACGTTCGGACACGGCTCGCAGCCAGTGGCGCCACCGTCCCCTACCCCCGACTGGGGAGTTCGTCGCTCGAGCGGGCGAAATCGGGGCTGTACAGCGTGTCACTTGCCGTCGTCGTCGTCTCGCTCGTGTTGTTCTCGGCGGTATCGTACGTTCCGATCGGCGGCGTCGCCGACGGGGGCGGGGGACCACCCGAACCGGTCGACGACGTCGCCTCGAGTTTCGGCGTCGACCAACCCGAGTGGAGCGTCTTCGCGCCGACACCCCGGACGACGGATCGCTACTACGTGTTCCCGGCCGAAACCGCGGACGGCGAACGGATCGACGTCTACAACGAACGGCCGTTGACCTTCGACCGGCCGTCAGACGAGCTCCACACGCAGTACGACACCTACCGGGAGCGGTTCTACATGAACAGCGTGCGCCGCGGCGGCTTCGACGACACCGACGTCCCCAGCGTCCTCGCCGAACACATCTGTACCACGTGGGCCGACGAGAACGACGTCGAACTGACCCACCTCACCATGTACGTCGTCTACGAGGACGTCACCCTCGAGACGATCGACGACCACGAGAATCGGGAGAAGCGGTCGGCACAGTTTTACTCACACGGCTGTGGCGACGCTGAACCGAAGCCGATCGCAGAACCCGAGTTCTGAGACGCTCAGCCGACAGTATGAACCCGAAAATCGACTGGAGACCGTCTTAGCGAAGCGTCTCGAGCGTCTCGCCGGCTTCGCGAGCGGCCTCGAGACACTCCCGCGCGTAGCGTGGATCGTCCGTCGCGGCGGCTTTCCCGGCGAACTTCTCGAGGGCCGCGACGAGCGAGGCGTGGGCAGTCTCGAGGTCGCCGTCCGCGGGACGGGACGCCTCCGTCGCCGGCGTACGGCCCGACGAACGCCGGTCGCCGTCGGTCGACCGATCGACGGATTCGCGGTCGGCGTCGGAGGCGTGCGAGCGAGCCGCCGACGGCTGCCGATCGCTCGCAGCGGATGTCGGGGACGCGTCCGGAGCGGGGGCATCGGCCGTTGTCCTCGAGTCGGGGTCCGAACCCGTGTCGGTCGACTGGTCTTGCTGGCGGTCCGTCCGTGCTGGTCGGTCGTCGGTCGCAGGTTCCGGTTCGGTGTCGGCCGTGGACTCCGAAGTCGCCGCTGGCTCGCGATCGGACGTCGGCTCCTCGGTCGTCTCGTCGGCTGGTTGGGCCTCGAGGTCCGTTCCCTCGACGGCGTCGGGGTTGCCGTGACAGCTCGGACAGAACGTGGTGCCGTCCATCTGGAACAGCGGATCCCCACAGGTGCCACAGTGGGCGTTGGTCATCGTCGCACCCTTGAGCAGCAGATCGCTCATGCGCTGGGTGGCCTGGCGCTCCTGTTTGTCACGCTCGTACTTCTCCCGAAGCTTCTCGCGCTCGGCCTCCTTGTCGAAGTCGCTCATACTCGTCTCAAGACTGCGGACCGTCGAAAAAGCTGCGAAGGACGGAGTCGTCACGGCTCGCGCTCGAGGGCGGCTTCCACGGTGTCGACGGCCGCTTCGGGGGAGGAGACGGTCTCGAGGTCGATGTCGATATCGGAGACGTCGTGGGTCTCGAGGCCGACGACGGGCCGGTCGTAGATACCGGCGAAGCCGATTTCGGTGAGCGTTCCGACGCCGCCGGCGAGCTCTCGACCGACGGCCTCGGCACGGGCCGCCTGTTCGTCGGTGACCGTCCCGCCACCGATAACGCTGACACGCATAGGCGAGCAACGGTGGGCACGGACTATGGGTCGTTCGATTGTGGGCTCGACACCCGGAGAAGCGCAAGGAGCGTGACGTTTCCAGTTCCAGGGGCCGATTCCCCCTCTCCTTCTCTTCGACAACTGTCGATTTTCTATTTCGTCAAAACGTGCAAGAAATCCAGTTTCGACGGATTTAACGCATAGGGTGGTGGAGTTTGACACGGTATGACGAAAGTTAGCGTGGTCGGCGCGGCCGGAACGGTCGGGGCCGCCGCTGCCTACAACATCGCGCTTCGGGACATCGCAGACGAACTCGTGCTCGTCGACATTCCGGACAAGGAAGACGACACGATCGGGCAGGCTGCCGACGTCAACCACGGGGCGGCCTACGACGCGAACACGACGATCCGACAGGGCGGCTACGAGGACACCGCCGGCTCGGACGTCGTCGTTATCACGGCCGGAATCCCGCGCCAGCCGGGTCAGACTCGCATCGACCTGGCGGGTGACAACGCCCCGATCATGGAGGACATCGGCTCCTCGATCGCCGAGCACAACGACGACTTCGTCACGGTAACGACGTCGAACCCGGTCGACCTGCTCAACCGGCACCTCTACGAATCGGGCGACCGCGCCCGCGAGAAGGTGATCGGCTTCGGCGGCCGACTCGACTCCGCACGATTCCGCTATGTCATCGCCGAGCGTTTCGATGCGCCCGTCCAGAACGTCGAGGCGACGATCCTTGGCGAACACGGCGACGCCCAGGTCCCCGTATTCTCCAAAGTTCGGGTCAACGGCCAGGACCTCGAGTTCGACGACGACGAGAAAGAGGAGCTACTCGAGGAACTCCAGACCTCCGCGATGAACGTCATCGAGAAGAAAGGCGCCACACAGTGGGGACCGGCGACGGGCGTCGGCCATACTGTCGAGGCCATCCTGCGGGACACCGGCGAGGTGCTGCCATGCAGCGTCACGCTCGAGGGCGAGTACGGCCACGAGGACACCGCCTTCGGCGTCCCCTGTAAGCTCGGCTCCGACGGCGTCGAGGAGATCGTCGAGTGGGACCTCACCGAGTTCGAGCGCAACCAACTCGGCGAGGCCGCAGAGAAGCTTTCGGACCAGTACGACAAGATCTCGTAAGCGGCGTTCCATCGCCGCCCCGCTTTCGCTTTTATCGATCTCGCTCCGGAGCCACAGCGCTATCGCCTACGAACCCGCATCTTCACCGGGCCGGGATCGAGCGACACCTTCAGCGTGGGATCGATCGACTCCGTCACTCGCTCGAGGTCGACGCGTCGAACCAGCGTCGCCAACGAGAGTTTGAGTTCGGTCATCGCGAACCGCATCCCGATGCAGTGACGCGGACCGCCACCGAAGGGAAAGTAGGCGTACTCGGGCCGGTCGTCGGGGTCGGCGACGACGGATCGGTCCGTTCCGTCCCCGCTCTCGTCCACACCGTCGCCCTCTGCGAGCCACCGACCCGGTCGGAACGTGTCGGGCTCGGACCACCAGCGCTCGTCGCGGTGGATGGCGTACATGTTCAGCTGCACCGTCGTTCCCGGCCCGATCCGGTAGCCGGCGAGGGCGGTCTCCGCGTGGGGCTCGCGCTGCAAGAACGGCAGCGGCGGGAAGAGACGCATCGCTTCTCGGCCGACGGCCTCGGTGACCGCCAGGTCGGGCAGGTCCGCGAACGTCGGGTCCCGATCGCCACAGACTGCGTCGACCTCCCGCTCGAGTCGGTCCCGAACGTCCTCGGCGTCGTCGGCGGCGAGTAGCCAGCAGGCGTAGGTCAGCGCGGTCGCCGTCGTCTCGTGGCCGGCAAGCAAGAACAGCTGTAGCTGGTCGGTGATCTCTTCGGCCGTCGGTCTCGAGCCGTCGGGGTACTCGCCGGTCGCGAGCAAGGAAAGCAAGTCGTCGCCAACCGCGTCGGAGTGGCGACGTTCCGCTACTAGCTCCTCGACGAGAGCCTCGACATCGGCCGTTGCACGCCGGTACTCGCGTTCGGCCCGGCTCGGAAGCCACGACGGGAGTACGGCCCGGATACCGAAAAACTCCGAGTCACTGTACGCGCCCATGGCGTGGACCCAGCGTCGCACGCGGTCGGCTCGCCCGTTCTCGAACTCGAGAGCGAACAGGGTACGGGTCAGCGCCCGGAGCGTCAGCGTCGACATCGCCTCCCGGAGGTCGACGACCTCGCCATCCGACCAACTCTCGACTAGCCGCACGGTTTCGTCGACCATGTCGTCGGCGTAGCTCCGAATTCGCGCCGGCGTGAAGGCGTTCTGGAGAAGCATGCGCTGTTTTTGCCACTGCTCTCCTTCCGCGAAGAACAGTCCCTCGACGTCGAGGACCTCGCTGAACTCGTGTTCGAACTCGCCGCGCCAGAACTCGTCGTCACGGGTGACGAGCACTTCCTCGACGAGTCCCGGCTCCGAAACGACCACGAACTCGTGACCGAACGCCTCGTACCGGGCGACGTCCCCGTACTCACGTATCGAGGAGAGAAACTCGAGCGGGTCGCGAGCGAACGCAAGGGTGCTGTCGACCAGCGGGAGTCCGCGCGGGCCGGGCGGCGGCGTTCCGACCGCCGCTCGCGTCGGTCCGGTGTCGCCCTCCTCGTCGGTCGTCGGTTCTCGGTCGTCCGCCGTCGTACGTGTCTCGGTCATACTCGTTCGTTCGGGGCGAACGACTGTCGGTACTCTCCCGAAGCACTGAACCTCTTTACGTGCTTCCGTCGAACGACCGGTATGCAGTCGGCAGACCTCACCCTCCGGCTTCCGCCCTCGATGCAACTGCCGGCGCCCGAGAATCCGCTCGAGTCGTTCCAGCGCGAGGAGGTGCTCTCCTGGGAAGTCGACCGGGAATCCGAAACCGTCCGCTTTCTCTCGCTGGTCGTCGGCGACCCCGGCGCTCTCGGGAATCTAGCCGAGAACCTCGAGTCCGTTCACCGATACGACGTCACGCCGGTCGACGAGGACACGTTCTACGGCTACGTCGAGATGGATCTACGGGCCGCCGACGCCACCCTGCTGGGAACGTTCGACGGTCCCGGGCTGGTGGTCGTCCCACCGATGGTCTACACCGGTCGGGAGAACGTCCACGTCACCGTCCTCGGACAGCCCGAAGCCATGTCGGGGCTGCTCGAGCGCGCCCCCAACGGAGTAGACGTCGAGGTCGAGCGCGTGAGCGAACACCAGCGACGCTCGGAGACGCTTGCCGGCCGGCTCACGGCCAGACAGTTCGAGGCGCTCGAGGTCGCCCGCGACGTTGGTTACTATGAGGTGCCACGGAGCGGTGATCTGGCGACGGTAGCCGAAAAACTCGAGTGTTCCGAGAGTGCGGCGTCGACGCTGCTGCGATCGGCCGAAAAGGAGTTGGTCGGCGCGGCGTTACGCCGGTAAATAGTCATACGGTCTCCTGTCGTCACTGCCCGCCGATCGCCAGGACGGGGTCGGCGATCAGCGGGACATAGCTACAGCAATCCGTATCAGGGGATCAGCTGCTCGCCGTCGTCGTCGTAAATCGTGATCGCGTCGACGGGACAGGTACGGGCGGCGAACTTCGCGTCGAGTTCCGCGTCCTCGGGGACCTCACGGACGAAGACGCCGTCTTCGACCTCCTCGCTGTCCTCGAGAACCGCTTTTCCTTTCGATTCGTCCTTCGTGAATTCATCCCACTCGGCAACACACTGGAACATCCCGATACAGGTGTCTTCGTCGTACTCGATCTTCATATTCTGTCGTTTAGCGGTCATCGATAAAGCCCTGACGGGACGGCAAGCGACGAAGCCGCTCCGTCGACACAAATAGATCACAGATGTATTGATTAGATTTAAGTGTATAGATAAGATTATTCTCCCGGAGATGGGGAATAACCAAGGCGAGCACACGAAGTCATCAGGCCCTATAAGTCGCCGTCGGACGCTCGGGGTAGGGGCGAGTGTAGCGGGACTGAGTCTAGCAGCGGCTGGACTCCAACGCAGCGTGATCGCTGGAAGCGACACTGAAACGAACGACGAAGACACCACCTGGCAGCGGATGGACGACGACGGTAGTTGTGAAATGATGACGAGATGGAAGACCTCGATCGAGGAAACGGCCGCCGATTGGAATACACGGACGGAATCGAAAAAGTACTGCTCAGTCCCCTGTGAAACGGCCGATGAGACGGAACTGGAACTCGGCCAGCAAGTTCGAATCGGCACCGACGAGAACGGAACCGACGGGTTCCCCGACGCGATCTACACGATCGCGTCGACACACCAGGGAGAAGCCGTCCGATTGAGCCAGGGCGGACTCGAGCGAATCGGTGCAAGCAAGTCGTCGACGGCCATCGTCAGTGGACAGGCGGTCCACCCGAGCTACGATACGCGTCAAGCCGGCGAGTTCAACGACGAATACGTCGAGTATATCGTCGGTGAGGAAGATCGAGAGAACGACGTCTTCGTGATCGCACCCCACGGTGGGTTCATCGAGTACGGCACGGATTTTCAGGCCGAGCACATCGCCGAACAGCACGGCGGCCTGGGGTGGATCTGTTCCGGGTTCAACGACGGCGGCGGGGCGTTCGATCGCTGGCACGTTCCTTCGACCGAGATCGATCGCGGTTCGTTTCCGGCGCTCGATGGGCTTTCCGAGGAACCCGCCGACTGGGGAGTCGCGTTTCATGGATACGCAGACGAGAATATCTTCATCGGTGGCACCGCCAGCGAATCGGACAGACAGCTCGTCGCCGACGAGATCAACGACCGCGTCGAAGGGGCAGAGGCCGTCCTTGCAAGCAGTGATGCGACCGACTACGGTGGCGCTGCACCGACGAACATCCTCAATCAGGTCGCTCCGACCGGCCAAACGATTCAACTCGAGCAGCCAACTCATGTTCGACAGACACAGTGGCTCGCTGTCGCCAACGGTGTCGCCGCCGGCCTCGACGCGATCCTCGAGTAGGGCGTGACGGATAGATCACGGTCGTCGACGGCCGCCGCGAGGACGACGGGTGTGGCTACTACGGTGGCGTACTCGAGAACGGGACGAGAGGCGAAGGAACGCTTTTCCGATCGCTCGTCCAAGTACGATGAACGGAATGGTCGCCCTGTCGTTTGCCGTCCTCGTCGGAACCGCGATCCTCACCTGTCTGTTCATGGCGTGGGTACTCGGCGCCAACAGCAACTCACCGCCGTTTGCCCCTGCGATCGGTGCGAACGCAATCTCGACGATGCAAGCCGCGTTCGTCATCGGACTCCTCGCAGCCGCCGGCGCACTCACACAAGGGGGAAGCATCTCCGAGACGATCGGTGCAGACCTCATCGATGGCGTCGCGATCACGCCGCTTGCGGCCACTGCGGGGCTGTTGACGGCGGCGACGTACATGGCGATCGGCATCTATACGCGGTACCCGATCCCCGCGGCCTTTGCGACGACGGGTGCGATGGTCGGCGTCGGGCTCTCGCTGGGCGGCGATCCCGCGATGGCGACGTACCAACGGCTCGGGACGTTCTGGCTGCTCGTCCCGTTCATGTCCGGCGGACTGGCCTACGCGACTGCGACGATCCTGCGACGCGACGACGTCCCCGAGTCGGTGGGCGTCCCGCTGCTCGCCGGCGTCGTCGGTGCGATCGTCGCGAACATCAGACTCGGCGTCATCCCGGATCCAGTGGCTGACCAGGGGACCCTCGCCCGATTCGTCTCCAGACAGTTCGGCGGCGGCCCGACGCTCGTCGCAGACGCCGACCTCGGCACCGTCCTCGTCACCATCGCTGTCGGCGCGCTCGCGTTCTACTGGGTCCGACAGCGCGTTCTCGAGTCAGTCGAGGGGGGCATCCGCTCGTTCCTGCTCGTCCTCGGTGGGATCGTCGCCTTCTCTTCCGGCGGTTCGCAGGTCGGACTCGCGACGGGGCCACTCGAGAACCTCTTCCGGGTGGAACTCGGCCTGCCGGGGATCACGCTGCTCGCGCTGGGTGCGACCGGCCTCCTCGCCGGCGCCTGGATGGCAGCGCCGCGGCTGTTGCAGGCGACCTCGAGGGAGTACGCCCAGCTCGGCGTGCGACGGTCGATCGCGGCGCTGGTCCCCGGGTTCGTCATCGCACAGCTGGCGATCGCACTCGGGATCCCGATCTCGGTCAACAACATCATCCTCTCGGGGGTGATCGGTGGCGGGCTGGCGGCGGGCTCGGCCGGCGTCTCGAAGGAGAAAATCGGCTTCACGATCACGTTCTGGCTGTTGACGTTGGGCAGTTCGATCGCCGTCGGCTACGGTGTCTACCAGCTGCTGGCGGCGGTCATCGGTGGCTAGCTCCCTCGAATCGGTCGACTCGAGAACAGTCTCACTCCGCCGGAGAGAGCACGTAACTCCCGCCGACGGCGACGATCCCGACGAAGACCCCGAGCAGTCCGACGGGCGGGGAGACAAGCGCCAGTGCGCCGCCGAAGATGAGCGCGCCGGCACCGAATCGCCAGGCGACCGATCCCGGATTGTAGCCACAGTGGGGACACGCCTCTGTGGTCCGTGAGATCTCTTCCCCGCAGCGACGACAGAAGTACACCGGCTTCATTGGAATCGATGGTCGGTGGCGACTCGAGGCCCACCCTACTAAGGGTGACTATCGCGGCCAGTAAGGCAACTCGTGTAGCTTCGACGGTGTCACTCGAGAACCGTCACCGGCTCGTCGGTACGCTCGGTGACGGTCGTAGCGACGTTGCGGCCGAGAAACCGACGGACGAAGCCGATCGAGCCCGCGTCGTGGCCGTGTATGACCACGTGGTCGATATCTTCCTCGCTAGCATACCGGGGAACGACGGTTCCCGGTCGGCCCTCGACAGTCTCGAGGCGGACCCGTTCGGTCGCGGACGGCACGTCGTCGGCGACCGACTCGAGCAGGTCCCTCGAGGCCTGGCGTGCCGCCGCCGTTCGTTCGTCGTCTCGCTCGAGTACGCCGCCCTCGCTGAGCGGGTCGTCGAGCGGCGTCACGACTGCCAGCAGAACGATCTCGGCGTCTGGAAACGTCTCGAGAGCATAGGCGAGGGCCTCGTCCTCTCGCGGACGACCGAGCGACGGGACGAGGACGCGATCGGGGTCCGAATCGACCATAGAACCGCGTTCGATCGCTACCCCTATCGGTCTATCGGGGCGGCGTCCAATCACTCGGAGAGGACCGACGGCGCACTGACTGCTGTCCGGCAGTATCAGGACACACCCTCGCGTCTCGAGTGCGCTCGGTGTGTGCATCGTGTTGTCTAGTAGTATGGATAGACAATCACTCACGACAGGTCTACAGCTCGATGCGATTGAACTGCCAGTAGCCGATGGCGAGTGGGACTCCGATCCAGACGAGAAGCGGGACAACGGCGAACCAGTGTTGGAGGTAGAACGGAACGTCACCGCCGTTACTGACGGCCGCGGAGGCCATATCCGATTCACGTCCACGCAACCACAGAAGCATGGTGGTGATATCGTTGCCGATGATCGTAAGTTCGAACCGGGAGACGAACGTCTCCGCGTATCCATCAACGAGCCCCAACCAGTTGTTTAGCAGGGAAAAGATCGTACTCCAGAAATAGATGAGGAAGTAGATGGCAAACCCAGCGGCTGTCGCAACCGATTCAGAGCGTGTCAGGGTCGACGCACAGAGGCCGATGAGAAGGAAGAAAAAACCGAAATAAAGGACCGCAACCACCGTCACGACGAACTCGAAGGTCGCAAACTCGGAGTGACCGAGCGACAGGATAACGAGTGCCGGTACGTATCCGACGAGCACTGCAGCCGTAAAGACAGCCAATCGGCCCAGTAATTTGCCGAAGAACACCTCCCCGCGCGTGTGTGGCAACGACAGGAGGGTCGTGATCGTGCCGAGCGTCCGTTCGCGAACGATCGACTTGATACTCACGAGCAACGCTGTGACGGGGGCAAGGACGACCATCACGAGTCCCGTGGAGAATACGAGTGCGGTAGGGATACCGTCGTCGACACTCGAGCCAGAAACCACCGTATAGAGTGCCACGACTGGGACAAACAGAACGAACAGCACGGTCAACAGCCACAACGACTTCGACCGAACGGCATCACGGAAATCCTTCTTCGCGACGGTAAGTGTACTCATGCAACCACCTCCGTCTCGGTCGTGTACGCGTGGAAGACGTCTTCCAGCGAGGCTCGTTCAGTATCGAAGTCGTGGACACTCAACCCCGTGTCTTCGATCGTCGAGAGAACGGCCGTTTTCGAACCGTCAGTTTCGACGGTAATCGTCGGCACGCCCTCTCTCATTCGAGCCTCAACCGCGACCACGTCCGGGACGGATTCGAGGGCGTCCACTACGGTTTCGTCCAGTCGGTCGACCGTGACATGAAGAAGGGCGGTCCCGACCTTCTTCCGGAGACCGGCGACCGTGTCGATAGCAACCATCTCTCCGTCGCGGAGGATACCGACGCGGTCACACACCGCTTCGACCTGTTCCATAATATGGCTCGAGAAGAACACCGTTGCACCACGGGCGTGTTCCGCTGTGACGATCTGCCGCATCTCTCGAGCGCCGTTCGGATCCAGTCCGGACGTCGGTTCGTCCAAAATCAACAGCTCCGGCTCACCGACGAGTGCCATTCCAAGGCCGAGTCGCTTGGCCATCCCCTTCGAGTAGCCCTCGGCCTTTCGATCGGCTGCGTCGGCGATTCCGACACGCTCGAGGATCACGTCGGGATCACCGTCGATATCCTTCGATTCCATGGCGAACTCGATGTGTTGTCGACCGGTGAGGCGGGGGTACGGTTCGTATCCCTCCGGAAGGACACCGGTGCGCTGTCGAATCGCTTTGCTATCCGCTCGAGCGTCCAGTCCGAGAACGGATAAGTCGCCGCTCGTCGGACGGGAAAAATCCAGCAGACAGTTTATCGTCGTCGATTTTCCCGCTCCGTTTGGGCCAAGAAATCCGAACACCTCGCCTTCTTCGACGGTAAACGAGAGGCCATCCGTGACGGTGACGTCACCGTATCGTTTTGTGAAATTAGCCACGTCTATTGCTACCATTGTTGTTTCTCTATTCACATTACTTATTAAAGCATCTAATATAACATAATAATGCTATTGGGAAGGCGATCAATGATAATGAAAATTAACACACCGTATGATACGGACTGCTGTCCCGAGTGCCCGCCGACCGCCGACCCCGTGCTGATACTACCGGACAAAAGTCAGTAAACACCCGATCGCGTCTCGACGTCTGTCGCGTTTCGCGACAGCGTCTCGAGTGCGATCGGTGTGTGCATCGTTTTGTCCGGAAGTATGACGATCGGTGCCAGTAACGACAGTAGACCGGATGAAACGACCCTCGGAGGAATGTCGGTGCGATCATAAAAACAACAGTACAGATCGAGTCCCACAAAAAGAAAAGAAGTAGCCGGAAATCACCGAGTGACCGCCTCGAACCCGGCCGCCAGGACCTGACCGACGAATCCGCCGAGAGCACCGAGAATGAATCCGAAGACGACAGCCGACGGATATACCAGTGCTACGACGCCAACCCAAAATATGCCAGGTTCGGTGAGAGTCCCTACCGATCTCTCGAGTACGTAATCGAATATGGCCAGCGGCGTCAGGACGGCCAGCAGAACGCCGCCGGTACAACCGCCAGCCATCAATCCTTTCCGACGCGCACCGTCGGCGAGGAATCCAGCAATCACACCACCAAGGAGGAGACCCGCGCCGACCGAGTGCTCGGTTCCGGACGCGCCAGTGAGATTGTACTCGACGATAGTTGCGAGACCGCCGACGATTACACCTGGCAGAACCGCTGTGGAGAGTAATCTATCGCCACCGTCGAGAACTTCGGTAGCCCGTTCCATATACGATTTATTTCCTAACTTGTATTAAATTTAAATATTCTATATTATAGATTGATATATTCGGGGATAGAGATACAACGGTTACACTCGAAGATGGGTCGAACCTCGAGACGACAGTTTAAACCACGGGACGCGCCAAACGCAGGTAATGAATCTCGAGGAGCTGTCGGGGCTCCCGCCCGGTGCCGTCGACCACTTCCAGCGCGAGGGCATCGAAGAGCTCTACCCGCCACAGGCCGAGGCGGTCGAGGCCGGCGCGACCGAGGGCGAGAACCTCGTCGCCGCGGTCCCGACCGCCAGTGGGAAGACGATGATCGCCGCCCTCTCGATGCTGTCGGCGATCGAACGCGGCGGGAAGGCACTCTATATCGTCCCCCTGCGGGCCCTGGCCAGCGAAAAGAAAGCCGAGTTCGAAGCCTACGAGGAGTTCGGCGTCACGGTCGGCGTAACGACCGGCAACTACGAGAGTACCGACGACTGGCTGGCGACGAAAGACATCGTCGTCGCCACGAGCGAGAAGGTCGACTCGCTGGTTCGCAACGGCGCCGACTGGCTCTCCGATCTCACCTGTGTCGTCAGCGACGAGGTCCACCTCATCGACGACCGCAACCGAGGGCCGACCCTCGAGGTCACCCTCGCGAAACTCCGACGACTCAACCCAGGGATGCAGGTCGTCGCACTTTCGGCGACGGTCGGCAACGCCGACGAGATCGCCGACTGGCTCGACGCGGCACTGGTCGATACCGACTGGCGTCCGATCGATCTGCGGATGGGCGTCCACTACGGAAACGCCCTGAACTTCGACGACGGCTCGACGCGGGAGGTCCCCGTCGAGGGCAGCGAGAAACAGGAGGCCGCGCTGGTGCGTGACATCCTCCAGGAGGGGGGCTCCTCGCTCGTGTTCGTCAACTCCCGCCGAAACGCGGAGGCCGCCGCGAGTCGCCTGGGAGGAGTCGTGAGCCGTGAACTCGACGGCGAAGAACGGGCCGAACTCGCCGATCTCGCCGAGGCGATCCGCGAGGACAGCGACACCGAGACGAGCACGGACTTAGCCGACTGCGTCGAACGAGGCGCGGCGTTTCACCACGCGGGCCTCTCGAGCACCCAGCGATCGCTCGTCGAGGACGCCTTCCGCGATCGGCTGTTGAAGGTCATCTCGGCGACGCCGACGCTCGCGGCCGGTGTCAACACGCCCGCACGACGGGTCATCGTCCGCGACTGGCGTCGGTTCGATCCAAGCGCAGGCGGGATGGCGCCGCTGGACGTCCTCGAAGTCCACCAGATGATGGGCCGTGCAGGCCGACCGGGACTGGATCCCTACGGCGAGGCCGTGTTACTCGCCACAAGCCACGACGAGAGCCAGGAGCTGTTCGAGCGCTACGTCTGGGCCGATCCCGAGCCGGTCCGGTCGAAGCTGGCGGCCGAACCCGCCCTCCGGACCCACGTCCTCGCGACGATCGCCTCCGGGTTCGCCCGCACGCGCGATGGACTGCTCGAGTTCCTCGAGGCCACCCTCTATGCGAGCCAGTCGACCGAGGCGGGTCGACTCGAGGCCGTGACCGACGACGTGTTGGACTATCTCGAACGGAACGACTTCATCGAACGGGGAGGCGATACGGAAGACGCCACCGAAGACGACGTCGGCGCGTTCACCGCCGCATCTGACCTCCCAGCCCAGCAAGACCGGGCGGAACGGCTCGAGGCAACCAGCCTCGGTCACACCGTCTCCCGGCTCTACCTCGATCCGATGAGCGCTGCCGAGATCGTCCACGGCCTCGAGGACGCCGACGACCGTCCGACCGCACTCGGGCTCTACCAGCTGATCTCACGGACACCCGACATGTACGAGCTCTACCTACGCTCTGGCGAGGACGAGCAGTTCGGCGAACTCTTCTACGAACGCGAGGCCGAGCTGCTCGGCAACGCACCAAGCGAGTTCGAGGAAGATCGCTTCGAGGACTGGCTGGCTGCGCTGAAGACGGGTAAGCTCCTCGAGGACTGGGCCGACGAAACGGACGAAGAGCAGCTGACCGACCGGTACAAGATCGGTCCCGGCGACCTCCGCGGGAAAGTCGACACCGCCGAGTGGCTGCTCGGTGCGGCCGAGTCACTTGCCGCGGAGATCGACAGCGAGTGGACCGTTGCCGTCCGCGAAGCCCGCGCACGCGTCGAACACGGCGTCGGCGAGGAGCTACTCGAGTTGGTCTCGGTCGGCGGCGTCGGCCGCAAGCGCGCCCGGCGGCTCTACGACCGCGGCATCGAGGAGCCGGCTGATCTCCGCAGCGCCGACAAAGGCGTCGTTTTGAGCGCGCTCAAAGGGGAGAAGACCGCGGAGAACATCCTCGAGAACGCCGGCCGTGAGGACCCCTCGATGGACGGCGTCGAACCGGCCGACGGGGCGGCCGGAGTGAAAACGGACGAGACGAACGAAACGGCACGTGCCGACGCGGCCGAATCGGACGACAGCCAGTCCAGTCTGGGTGATTTCTGATGGAGCTACTCGAGTGTACCCTCACAGTCGACGATCTCGATGCGTTCGTCGCCGACATCGGTGAGATCGGCGACCGTCACGACGTGACGATCCAGGCGTTCGACGCCGACTACGTCGCCGACCGGGCCCACCTCGAGCGGGCCGTCGAACTGGCCGACCGCGCCATCGCTCGCGGCGAGAACGTCGCCCGTGATCGGGCCGTCGAGATCCTACTGTACGCCGCCGGCCGCCGCCAGATCGACCGCGCTCTCGAGATGGGCGTCGACGACGGGGAAACCCATGCGGTGATCCTCGTCGACGACGGTTCCACCGGAAACGAAGGGGTTCGAGACGGCAGCGACGGCGGTTCCGGTACCGAGCAGGAGGTGGCTGCACGCAAGTCACTCGAGGACCTGGATGCCGTAACCGCAACCGAGTCGACGCTCGAGGGGTTCGACGAGGAGACGCTGTGTGCGTTCTTCGATATCACCGACGCCGAACGGGAGGTGACCGACGCGGATCTCGGCGATCTGGTCCGTGAACGAGTCGCCTTGCTCGAGGTCGAGAAGTAACGTCGTCGCAATTGGAACCGGTGGCCGCCGGTCTCATACGGACGACTAGAAATCAGTCCCGGCGAACCCCGACTCGGGTCACGGTTGCGCCGGTACATCGGGACAGGTATCCGTCTCAATCGTCGGCAGACTCCTCGAGACGGCCTGCCCTCGCTTCTCGCAGCCCGTCGCAGATGCCACCCTGGCTCGACATGTTGACCCCTGCGAGTCGGCCCCGTTGATGGACGAGTTCGAACGAGTCGGGATCGATCGGGTCGCCCTCCGGCGTCCGAAACAGGACGTCGTCGGCCGCCGAAACGAGGTCGGTCTCGCGGGCCTTCTCGAGGTATCGTTCGATCGGCGCTGCCGGCACGGTCACGGCAAAGGACCGATCGCTGGCGTAGACGGCGATCGTCTCGGTCGTCTCCGTGTCGTCGGTCTCGTCCTCGAACGGCTCGAGATCGTCCAGTCGGAGGTCGACGATCACGTCCGCGTCGAGACCTGCCTCGAGAAGCGCCTCGACGGCGTCGTACTGGCGGGCGACCCGTGCCTTCTCGTCGAGTTCAGCACGAACGGCTGCGACGTCGCCGTCGGCGTCGGGAAACGCCTCGGCAAAGGAGAGACGGTCGTTGACGCCGCGGTTGATCTCCGTCTCGTGCATGTGTTCGTTGAGGGTGATTCGGACCTCCTCGACGGTCGGCAACGCTTCGATCTCGTCGCGTGCATCGACTGCCATCATCCAGGCGAAAGCGGGCGAACACCACGCGGTCGGAAGGGTGAACTCGACGGCGACGCGTCCCTCGTCGATCTCGATCGTGTCGATGTACTCGAGAGCGACGATCGAGCGGTCGAGTTCCGGGTCGGTGACGCGGTCCAGTCGGTCGCGGACGGCCGCTCGAGTGGGGCTGGTGGCGTCGGATTCGGGCTCGGAGACGGTCATCAGTCGTCTGCCGCTGCCGGCTCTTCGCTTGCGTAGTGGTCCCCGAGGCCGAACTGCTGGCTGATCTCGTCGTCTTGGAACGTCCGGCGTTTCTCCTCGATGTCGATGTCGTAGAGTTCGGCCGCGTTCTCGCCCATGACCTTCTTTTTGGTCTCGAGGTCCCACTCGACACCGTACTCCATGCGGTCGTCCTGGGTGAGTTCGGCCTCGAGAACTTCCTCGACGAGCCAGTCGGGGTTCCACAGCGCGTAGTCGGAGCCAAAGAGAAGACGATCCTCGCCGAGCCACCACAGCAGTTCGGACATGATCTCCGAGAACTTGCCCGGCCGGTTCTGGGCGAACGGTGCGGCGACGGCCAGGCCGCCGTAGACGTTGTTCTCCTGGGCGGCGATCCAACAGAAGTCGTCGAGGCGGGGCAGGCCGACGTGTTCGACGATGAAGTTCAGTTCCGGGAACGAAGAAGCCGCGTCGTCGACGTCCGCGACGTCGAACGCATCGCGGTTGAGCGGCCGGATCGTCGGTCCCTTGTGTGCGTGGATGTTCTCGATACCCAGTTCCTGGCACTTCTCTAAGAATCGGAACGCCTCCTCGTCGTCGAGGCGCCACCCCTTCGACTCACCGCGCCACTCGGCGGTGTAGAGTTTGACGCCCGGAATATCGTAGGTTTCGTGGAGTTCCTCGAGGTACTCGATACCGTCGTCACCGTCTCGCGGGTCGAAGCTTCCGTTGAGAACGAACCGCTCGGGATACTCGGTTGCGAGTTCGGCGTTCTGGCCGGTCGTATTGAACCCCTCGGCGTAGAAGTCGGTGAGATACGTCGGCTGGAAGATCGCCATGTCCGTCGCGGCGTTGCTGAACAGGTCCTCGACCATCCGTTCGGGCCCGTACTTCCGATACTCCTCTATGTCCCACTGCAACTCTTCTGGGGTGAACGTCGTGTGGTAGTCGTAGAAACACTGGATGAACTCCTCACCCCCCTCGTGTGTGATGTTCTCCTCCGTCGCGTCCCACAGGTGGACGTGGCCGTCGATGACGAAGATTTCCTCCCCGTTGTGCTGATACATCGCACATTGGAAATAGGTAGCAAACCACATCACTCTTTTTCAGCGATGTCGGAATTACATATGTTGGGAGCAACGCGATTTCGGAATGAACATCACACAGTCAAAGTACCGATAACGGAACAGTAACGGAATCTAATATTCAGAGTGAAGGTTATCACCTATCATGATGCAGTATAACACAGCCTCATGCAAGCAGCCAGACTCCACGAGTACACCGACGACATGAGCGAGGCGCTCTCGATTGACGAGGTCGACCGCCCCGAACTCGAGCGCTCCGACGGTGTCGTAATCGAGGTCGAGGGCGCCGGCTGGTGTCAGACGGACAATCACATTATCGAGGGCATGTGGACCGACTACGCGCCACAGGACTTGCCGATGACGCTCGGCCACGAGAACGCCGGCGTCGTCGCCGAGACGGGCGACGAGGTAACACTGGTCGAGGAGGGCGACCCGGTCATCTGTCACCCCGTCCAGACCTGTGGCATCTGTCGGCCCTGTCGGCTTGGCGAGGATATGTACTGTGAGAACATGGCGTTCAACGGACTCACGACCGACGGCGGGTTCGCCGAGTATCTCCAGACGAACGAGCGTGCGGTGATCCCGCTCCCCGACGGCGTCGATCCGGTCGAGATCGCACCGCACGCCGACGCGGGGATCACGGCCTACCACGCCGCAAAAAAGGCCGTCGACGAACTAAACCCGGGCGATACCTGTGTCGTCATCGGCGTCGGCGGCCTCGGACATATCGGCATCCAGTGTCTCGACGCGATGAGTGCCGCGGACGTGATCGCCGCCGACATCAAAGACGAGGCCCTCGAGTTGGCCGACGACCTCGGCGCTCGCCACACCGTCAACTCCGCCGAGGAAGACCTCGCCGACGTCGTCGACGACCTGACCGACGGGGACGGCGCCCAGCAGGTCGTCGACTTCGTCGGAACCGACGAGACCACCGCGACCGCACCCGACGTCGTCGCTCCGGGCGGCGACCACCACATCGTCGGCTACGGCGGCCACATTCACGAGCCAAGTCAGGCGCTGGTCGACGGCGAGTTCTCGTTCCGAGGGACGCTCGTCGGCAAGTACGCCGAACTCCAGGAACTCGTCGCGCTCGTCGAGCGTGGCGACGTCGAACTCCACACCGAGCGCCACGATCTCGAGGCTATCAACACGGTCGCGGAACGACTCGAGCACGGCGAGATCGAGGGCCGTGCGGTCGTGATGCCGCCCTGAGACGGACTGCTGTCCCGATCTCCTGCCGATCGCCAGGACGGGGTCGGCGATCGGCGGTACATCGTTACAGCAGTCCGTATGAGCGGCAGGCTCACGCCGAGCCCGGCAAGACGACGTTGATCGCAGCGACGACGATCCCCGCAAGGCCCATCCGAACCGCCGCAACGTACCACCGCTGTTTCGAGATCGAAGCCAGATAGATTCCAAACGTCGCAAGGATCGCGATGCCGACACAGATCGAGGCGACGACGGCCTGAAACATCGTGAAGACGACGCCCTCGAGAGCAAGCGGCGAGAGCGTCAACAGGATCGCGAGGATCGGTCCGGTCGCGCTCGCGACGGCGTGGACGATCTGTGCGGCCCGGTGTTCGCGCTGGACGCGGGTGTCCTCGAGTTCCGTGAGCATCGCTTTCTCGAGGCGCTCTTGCTCGGCCAGTGCCTCCGCGCGTTCGATCTCCCAGACGCTCCAGACGCCGGAGGTCCCGAGACCGACGGCCGCACCGAGCCCGATGGTGATCGTCGTGAGTCCGTCGCCGACTCCCGAGAGGTACGCACCGACGACGACTCCGATGCTCGTAAGCGTGCCGTCGAACCCGTTGGCGATGAAGTACCGCCGGGAGATAGAACGGACGTCTTCCTTGCCGAGAACGCGTCGCAATCGCTCGAGCCGACCGGACATCGTCAGCTATCGACCCATGGATCGTCGACCGCTCGCGAGCCGCAGGCGACCTGATCGACCGAGTGAATCGAGGCGCTTAGATCCTCGATTTCGGCGCGGACCGCCTCGAGGTCGAGGTCGTCTCCCTCGATGGTCACGCGCAGTGTCTTGACGTTCTCGTCGACCTCGACGACCGTCGCGGTAGCCGCGTCGATCCCCTCGAGGTCGCCGAGTTGGGTCGTGAAGGTGACGACGCTCGGGTCGTGGGGTTTCAGTACGTCGAGTACGAGCCGCCGTATCGGAGCCATAGCCGTTCGAACGACGGGAACGGGGAAATGCCTGCGGGCACCGGAACGTCCCGTCGCAACGTGTCTCGGCGGCGACCGACGGCACGCTCTTGTACGATCCCGTGATAGCCCCGCTATGGCTACCCTCGAGGATCCGATCGAGATCGGCGGCTGTACGGTCCCAAACCGACTCTATCGCGCGCCGCTGCTCGAGTGTGCGGGCAACGGCCCCGACGCCGTCGACACGTTGATCGACGACCTCGAACCGGCTGCCCGATCCGGCGTCGGCCTCATCTGCCAGGGCGCGACGATCGTCCGCGGCGACGGCGGCTGTGCCGCACCGGGGATGACCCGCGTTCACGATCCCGACTTCGTCTCGCGGCTCTCCCGGCTCACGGATCGGATCCACGACCACGGGAGTCGGATCTTCGTCCAGCTCGAGCACGGCGGACTGCGAAGCATGGAGACGTGGCACGCCGAGTACCGACGCGAACATCCCGATCTCGAGCAGTTGGCGGTTTCGCGTCCGCCCTGGCAGCTACGGCTCCTCGATCGGCTCGGCTTCCTTTCTTACGATCCTCACGTCCTCTCGACCGACGAGGTGTACGCACTCGCGGCCGATTTCGGCCGATCGGCCGCCTACGCCGTCGACGCGGGCTACGATGGGATCCACCTCGCCGGCGCCAACATGGGTATCGTCCAGCAGTTCCTCTCGCCGTTCTACAATCGCCGTGACGACGAGTTCGGCGGTTCCCCGGAGGCACGACTCGAGTTCCTCGCACTCGTCCACGACGAGATCCGCGACCGGGTCGGCGACGTCCCGCTGCTGACGAAGGTGCCCGCCGAGACGCCCGCACCGTCGCCGGTGGTCCGGCGAACGCTATCGCTCGAGGACGGGGTCGAGGTCGCCCGTCGGCTCGAGCGCATCGGCTACGACGCGGTCGTCCCGGTCGAGACGTCGGTCGCCTGGGACATGAGCATCGTCCGTGGGGAGTATCCCGCGCGAGCGTGGGCAAACGAGGAGCTACAGAAGGGCTACGAGACGGCGTTCGGTAGCGCAACGCGGCGGCGACTCGTCGCACTGGGCAACTGGCTCGAGTCGCTGCAGTACGACTTCGAGCCCGCCTGGAACGAGACGTTCTGTCGACGCATCCGCGAGCACGTCTCGATTCCAGTGCTCGCGGAGGGCGGGATTCGAAAACGCGGCCAGATGGATCGACTGCTGGGCGACGACGGCGAAGCGCCGGCCTGTGACATGGTCGGACTGGCCCGTCCGTTCTACGCCGAACCGCGTCTCGGTGCGCGCCTGCTCGAGGATCCCCCCGACGAAACTCGCGTACTCTGTGAGAGCTGTAACAACTGCACCGTCCCGCAGGTGACCGGTGCGCCAGGACTGTGTCGGACACCATCTATACTACAGAAGCGAGGTGAACTCGAGCGCGAGGGTGCCTACGACGAACGATAGCGTAAGGCCTGGCACTGTTGGATACCGATCGCTCGAGTCGCAATTCGTTCGGTCGGACGACCCCCTTCGTTTCCACTGGAAACTCGCCGGTGGCGAACGGATTGTTCTCGAGTCGAAACGTCGGAAGAAGTAGTCCATCCTGGATTCGAACCAGGGTCGAAGCCCCCAGAAGGCTTCAGGATTGGCCACTACCCCAATGGACTATGCGTTCTCGTCGACTTCGCGTGCGACGATCTATCCATCAGTAGGTGGCGTCCATATTAGAGTGTTACGAACTCGACTGTGGTTGTCAACGAGTGGCGGTCAGCCCCCCGGCACCTGTACCGACCTTCCGGCGCCCGTCCGACCGTCCTGTGAGGTCGCCGCGACCTGTCTCGTCCTGTGGGATCGCGACAGTTCCGAGGGGGTCCGTATCGGGTGGCCAGTTGTCGTATCCGCGAGACCAACCTCCTCACACCCACTCACGGAGTAGTCGACGATCGTGCACAAACCGACACACATTTTTCCCGTGGCTGTGCATCCACGTGTATGTACGTCGGACGATTCGTCGTCGTCGGCCCCGAAGTCGGCGCCTACCGCGTCTCTTCACGATCGTTCCCGAACCGCAAGATCATCGCTCGAGACGAAGCACTCACCGTCGGTCCCACCGCAGACGCGCCGGAGACGGACAACCCCTACGTCTCCTACAACTGTCTGCGTGTCGTCGACACCCCGACGGGCGAGACGGCTGCTTTCGGCAACGGCTCACACGTCGATCCGATCGCGGAGAAACTCGAACTCGGCTATCCGGCCCGGGACGCACTCGCCGAGAGCCTGCTCGCACTCGATTACGAAAAGGACGACTACGATACGCCCCGGATCGCGGCGACGATCGGCGACGACGGCGCCTTGATCGGCACCGTCCGCAAGGACGCCTTACTCGTCGAGACCGTCGAGGAACCGACGCTGGTCGCGACCTACGAGAAGAATTCGCCCGAATCGTTCGCGTTCGAGGCCGAAACGGCTGCGGAAGCGACACAGGAAGCCTACGATCTCGAGTTCGAACACGCGGTCTGTGCGGCCGGCGTCGCACGAACCGACGACGGGTTCGAGACCGCGATCGAGAACGGCGAGTAGTCGGCCGTCGCGTCGAAAACGGACTACCGTCGACGCTTATTACCGATTTTCGACGTCCAGCGGCCTGCTTCTCAGCTCGGGTGAACTACAACTGTCTCGCGCCTGTACGTCACGAGTACAGTATGCAGGTCGGACTCGTCTCGGATATCCACGGCAACCGGGTCGCCCTCGAGGCCGTCCTCGAAGACATGCCCGCCGTCGACGAACTGCTGTGTGCGGGCGACGTCGTCGGCTACAACCCCTGGCCCGCCGAGTGTGTCGCCGAGCTCCGCGAGCGGGGCGTGCCGACGGTGATGGGCAACCACGACGCTGCGGTCGTCGAGGGGACTGCCTTCCAGTTCAACAGCATGGCTCGAGCGGGTGTCGAGCACGCCCGCGCGGAACTCGCCGACGACCAACTCGAGTGGCTCGAGTCGCTGCCGACCGAACGACTCGAGTGCGACGGCCGCGTGAAACTCGTCCACGGCCATCCCGACGACCCGAAACGATACTCGCGGTACACGTATCCGCGGGAGTTCTCGCCGGGGATGCTCGACGACGAGGACGTGCTCGTACTCGGACACACCCACGTCCAGGGCGTCGAGCAGTCCACGGAGGGTATCGTCGTCAACCCCGGCAGCGTCGGGCAACCACGGGATGGCGATCCGCGAGCAGCCTACGCTGTGGTCGACCTCGAGGCGCTGACCGTCGAGACCCACCGCGTCGAGTACGATATCGAGGCCGTCCAGGACGCGGTCAGGGAAGCCGGCCTCCCCGAGCGGATCGGGCAGCGACTCGCTCGCGGGAAGTAATACGATCTCCTGTCCCGAGAGGCCCACAGCGGTCCGTACGAGACCGTCACCGACGATCGGCGGGCGGTCGTCAGTCGAGTCGACCGGAAGAGGACTCGAGGGCCGGAAACGAACACTTTTAGGCGATCTCGGCGGAAACGTTTGGGTATGGTATCCACCGGCCACCCTACGCGTACCGATAGCAATCGTCCGCGTTACGTCGTCGGCCGGTGTTGTCGCCGGCGATCACGGCAAACTGTCACTCGCCGCCGGCGTCGTTGCGTAACCGTTCCGCCGACTGGTCTCGAGGTGACCGATGTTCGACCGGCTGCGTGAGGACACGCGGGCGATGTGCGATCGCGATCCCGCGGCGAAGGGGTGTCTCGAGGTTGCACTCGCCTACCCGGGCGTCCACGCCGTCTGGGGCCATCGGATCGCCCATCGGCTCTGGAACGGTGAGTTCCAGCTGCTTGCCCGGCTGTTTTCGCACCTCGTGCGCCTGCTAACCGGCGTTGAGATCCACCCCGGCGCGACGATCGGACGGCGGGTGACGATCGACCACGGGATGGGCGTCGTGATCGGCGAGACCGCCGAGATCGGCGACGACGTCCACATGTACCACGGCGTGACGCTGGGCGGTGATACGAACGAACCGGTCAAACGCCATCCAACGATCGAGGACGGCGTCAAGATCGGGGCGAACGCGACGCTGCTTGGCGACATTACGATCGGTGAAGACGCGGCCGTCGGCGCCGGCTCGGTCGTCACTGATGACGTCGAGCCGGGTGCGACAGTCGTCGGCGTGCCGGCGAAACGAGTCGACTGATACGGACTGCTATCCGACAGTATTACTGCTGTTCGTCGCTGACCGTCCCATCCGTGCCCGGCGGCGACCCCTCGGCGGCGACACCCTCCTCCGTCGAGACGTCGCTTGCGGACTCGCCGGGGGCGTCCTCGGACATCGTCTCCCCGGGAGCGGACTGATAGCCGAGCTCGAGGTGGAGTTTCGCCGTACAGTCAAACGCTTCCTCGTCGAGTTCCGTGTCGGCCTCCCGCTGGTCCATGTAGCCGTTACACCGGCCGTGTTTGACGACGTTCATCAGCGACGCCGCCGAACCACACTCCGGACAGTCGATGTAGTAGTTCCCCTCGTCGTTCTGGTGCCACGAGTCGGGTGTGAGTTCCGTGTACGCAGCGTCCTCGTGGTCTCGTTGACTCATACGTGTATGTGACGGCCCGACAGTGGTAAGGAGGAGCCCGGAGCACGCAACCCGCTGTCGTGCGGACCGCTATCCGTATTAGACCAGCGGTTCGACCAGTACCTCGCCGGCCTCGAGCAACGTCGCGACCCGCGTTTCGTCTTCGGCTTCGGCGTAGATCCGCAAGACGGGTTCGGTCCCGCTGGGACGGACGAGAAGCCACGAACCGTCCGCGAGCTGGAGTTTGAAGCCGTCGGCGGTGTTCACGCTCTCGACGGCCGTGTCCGCGACCGTTTCGGGGATCTCGTCCTCGAGATCGGAGAGTACCCGCGCCTTCTCGTGGTCGGGACAGGCGACGCTTATCTTGTCCTGAACGACGGTCCCGTGGTTCTCGAGGAGCCGGTCGACGCGGTCGTCGAGTGGTTCGTCGGCGTGCATCGCCGCGGCGAGGACGGCCATCAAAACGCCGTCTTTCTCGCGGACGTGGCCGCGGACGGTGAACCCGCCCGATTCCTCGCCGCCGACGAGGGCGTCGTGGTCGGCCATCGCGTCGGCGACCCACTTGAAGCCAACCGGGACTTCGTGGACGGTCTCCCCGTGAGCCTCGGCGACCCGATCGATCAGGAACGTCGTCGAGACGGTCCGGACGACCGAGCCCGACTCGTTCTCGAGCAGGTAGTCGTACAGCGCGGCGAAAAAGAGGTTCTCGTCGAGATATCCCCGCTCGGGAGTGACGATAGCGATTCGGTCGGCGTCGCCGTCGTTTGCGATCCCGAGGTCGGGAGCGGCCCCGTCGTCGGTCACCAGGTCGATCACGGTCTCTAAGTTCTCCGGTGCGGGTTCAGGCGCGCCGCCGCCGAACTCCGGATCGCGCTCACAGCGCAGCAGTTCGAGGGAGGCGCCGACCCGCTCGAGGGCGGCGTCGGTCGTCCCACGACCACTGCCGTGCATGGCGTCGTAGGCGACGGTCAGCCCCGAGAGGTCGGCATTACCCGTGATCGACTCGACCAACTCGAGGGCGGCGTCGGCATGCGGTGTGGTGAAGTCGACCGCCTCGACGGTACCGTGATCCTCGGCAGGGAGGGGATCGGGTTCGGCGAGTCGGTCCGCGATGGCGTCGGTTACGTCCGGAAGCGCCGGCGCGCCGTCTTTGGGGATGAACTTCACGCCGTTGTACTCCGGCGGATTGTGCGAAGCCGTGATAGCGAGAGCACCGACCAGTCCGTGGTCGACGATCGCGTGGGCGACCAGCGGCGTCGGCCGATCTCGCTCCGGCATGACGACGTCGAACCCGTTTGCACACAACACTCGTGCCAGTTCTTCGGCGAAACCGCGAGACGTCTCCCGCGCGTCGTATCCGATCGCAATCGTCCCCTCGAGTCCCTCGTCGCGAAGATACGTCGCGACTGCCTGTCCGACCATTCGAACCCGGGGCGACGTGAACTCCTCTAAGGTCGCCCGCCAGCCGTCAGTGCCGAAGCTGATCGTCTCCATACCCGTTCGTCGATGCCACCGGCGAAAAAGGCGACGCTATTGTGTGACAGTCGACAGTATCTCAGATGGTTTCCTGTCGTCGCGTGCCGCCGATCGCCGACCTCGTGCTGGCGATTGGCGATATATAGTTACCAGTAGTTGGTAACACGATTTCGTTATTCAGAGTGGATCGTGAAACCCGCGTTCAGTGGAGGATGTCCACTAAACAGTTCCACAGGTACAAGAGTCAGTTCGTGTAGCGGCACTGGCTGCTCCAACGTCGAACGGCATGCGCCAGAGTTCGATGGACGCCCGGAGTAAGTGTCCCCACGCAGTTACTGTGTGTTCCGCTGGGCGTCTGCGAAGGGCGGCGGTATGTTTCCCACGCGAACGCTCGAGGAGAACTGTATCACAGTGTGGACACACGTACTGGACGTAGTTTCCTCGAGTGTGGCGTACCCAATCATCCGCAATAGGGCTCGCATGGTCGCACTCCCAACAGAACAGCATCGATTTCCGACGCGTCGGCTCATCACCGCTGTCGTAGTACAAAAGGGGAGGTGCCATCTCTTGCAGAGAGGGGAAGAAGAAGGATAGTTCTATCTACCCACCTCATTGGGCTATTAAAGGTCTTAAACCACATACGCAGTGAGGTAGCGATATATTCGTACGTGTAGTGATCGAAAAATCGTGCTACTATCTACTGTTACAGCAGTCCGTATCAGACGTCGACCGCATCGAGTCGCTGTTCGAACAGTCGCTCGCCGGTTTCCTCGCAGGTCACGGCGAAGACGTCGTGGGACGTACAACAGGACTCGACGACCTCCTCGGACATGCTGACCGCGCCGCCGGTCGGACACCGCTCGAGGAACATTCGGAGTCCGCTAAGTACCTGCCCTCTGGTCTCAGGATCGTAGGCATCCCAGTCGGCCATCCAGGACTCGAGAGCACGGGCGGCAGCGACGTCGGCAAGCAGCGCCGCTCGAGATGGCCAGCGGCCGGCGATTCCGCCGTCGGTCACCAGTTGATAGACCTCGTCGGGAGACTCGAGGTCGAACTCCTCCGGATCGGCGTCGAAGCCGACGGCGTCGACGACGGTCGCGACGTCGATGCCTGCCTCGTCGACGGCCTCGATCTCCTCGAACCAGACGGTCTCGAACTCGTCGGTAAGACAGAGGTCGTCGCGGTCCTCACAGGGCTCGAGTACGTCCGACTCGAGGAAGTAGGTCTCGAGATCGAGCGCCGGCTGACCGGCGTTTACGTCGGAATCGGTCACGTCGGCGTCGTCGGGGTCGCTATCGGACGTCGTCTCGCCGTTGTCGGACCCGGCCGACGTCGATCCGGCAGCGGTGGACTCGGGAGGCGAGGAGGCGTCGTCGGCGACCGCCGTCGAGTCGATCCCACCGAACCCGCCACCAGGTTCAGGATCGGGCTCCTTGCCGAACCAGCGAAGCACCTCGGGTGGGAGATACCGCTTCGTCAGCGTCGGGGTTCCCGGAACGAGATAGCCACGGAGATAAATAAGGCCGATCGAGACACCGATTGCGAGCAGGCCACCGAGTTTCGTCTTGCGTGCGACAACCGAACCGACGACAGCCGCGATTGCCAGATTTAGCACTGTACACGGTTCACACCGGTTCTCACCGGTGTACTCCGGTTGCTTGAGGTCGTCTACGATCTCGAGGTTCATCTCTCCCTATCAGAGAGGTCACAGCCATATTTATTTTTTGATACTGGTGACAGAATTCTACTCCATTCGGTGCCATCTCAATCGAGACCGACGAGACGCTCTTTCTCCCGCCGCGAGAGCTGTTTGATCTCGTACTCCCGGGACATTGCGGCCGATTTCGACTCGTAACGTTCGTGATATTGCAGTTTGACGGGCGTACGACCGCGGGTGTACTTCGCTCCGTCGCCGGCATCGTGTTCGGCGACCCGTCGCTCGAGGTCGGTCGTGTAGCCGGTATACAGCGAGCCATCGGCACACTCGAGGACGTAGACGACGTGATCGGTCATGCGCTAACGCTTGAATCGGATCCTAAAAGGCGTCACGTTACCGGAGGGGTGGTCAGTAGCGATGCTTCGGACGGACGGGTGGCCGTCGGTTCCGGCGGGGCTGCAAGCGGGGTCGCAGTCCCATCAAGGCGGATCGCAGTTCGACGGTCCACCGACCGTACCGTACGGACCGCTGTCCGTCAGTTCCGGCACGGCCGTGACCCGAAGGGTGCGCCGGAACATCGGGGAGGGACCCGTATCAGGCGGGATCGGCGCCGCGGCTGCGTTCCCTGGCGGCTTGCTCGATCCCGGCGTTGGCCGAGCAGCTGACG
Organism: Natronolimnohabitans sp. A-GB9; assembly: GCF_030848565.1. Taxonomy (GTDB): domain Archaea; phylum Halobacteriota; class Halobacteria; order Halobacteriales; family Natrialbaceae; genus Natronolimnohabitans. The sequence continues at coordinate 143,224 of NZ_JAVDDV010000004.1, read as the reverse complement.
CACGCCCGAATAACGCCGTTCTCGTCGGCGAAGACGCGCGCGAAGCGCTCGGAGACGTGCGCGTCGCAGTGGTCACAGGTGGGCATTGGATGCTGGTCACACCGGCCGAAGCCGGTACCTCGATCTATCCAGCGAACAAATAAATAACCTTCCCCAAACGCAGTTTGGCTTTTTGACTTACACAGATATTTTTCTGTATCCGTTAATCAGTCTCGGCCCGGGCGTCGTCGATCACACGTGCGATCAGCGTCGCCTGGGCGCCAGCGACGTATCCCGCGTCGATGTTGACGACCGAGAGGACGGTACACGACTGGAGCATCCCAGCGAGGGCTGCCTCGCCGTCGCCGCCGTGACCGTAGCCACTGGCGACGGGGACGGCGATCACCGGCGTGTCGACGAGTCCGGCGATCACGGTCGGTAACGCCCCTTCGCGGCCCGCCGCGACGATCAACACGTCCATCTCGCGGAATCGTTCGACCTGATCGAGGGTTCTGTCGAGTGCTGCGACGCCGACGTCGTCGATCCGATCGACTGTCACACCGGCGTCCACACAGACAACCTCCGCTTCGTCGGCGACCGGTCCGTCGACGGTTCCTGCCGTAACGATCCCCACCGTCGCCTCGAGCGAGGGCTGTTCGTAGTCGGCCGTCAGGACACGAACCGTCGATCCGCGTCGCTCGAGAGTGGCGTCGGGAAACGTCTCCGCGAGGCTCGTCTCGAGAGCTTCGAACCGTCCGTCGGAGAGTCGGGTCACGAGCGCCCGATCGGTCGTCTCGAGGGCGGTTTCCGTGAGGGCGACGACCGAGGCTGTCGACTTCCCCTCGGCGAGGATCGCTTCCGGAATGCCGCGTCGCTGTTGGCGGGCGGCGTCGAATCGGCCGGCTTCACCGGTGACGTACCCCTTGACCTGTGCTTCGGCCTCCGCCGGCGACAACGAGCCGTCGGCGACGGCCTCGAGGAGTTCGCGCATACGCGTTTTCGGATCCGGACTCACTCGAATTCGTCGGCCCGGACGAAGACGACCGCCGATCGCTCGAACGGCGAAAGCGCGCGAGCGGACCCACACCGCGCGCGAGCGGGATTTCCGCGATCAGCGACGATCGACGTCGGCTCGGCGCTTCATCAAACATATACTTTCCGGTGGTGTGCGGCATCGAAACAGGCGGGTCAACCGCTGCAGACCCCATATTCTGGGATATAACCACAACACTTATATTGGGTAGAACGGAACCCGTACACCGTATGGCAGACCTTATCGTCAAAGCCGCCGTGAAGGAAGCGCTCGATGACAAGAACGTCGCCTCGGACTTCTACGAAGCACTCGACGAGGAAGTCGACGAACTCCTCGAGGACGCTGCGCGACGAGCAGAAGCGAACGACCGGAAGACGGTCCAGCCCCGCGACCTGTAAGGGACGCCACTCGAGTTATTTTTTTGCGTCGCCACGTCGCGTAGCGACGCGTCTCGTCGCCGAATCGAAACGATTGTCGATCAGTTGGATCGCTGGTCGAGGTACTCCTTGGTTCGACCGAGCATCACGTATTCGGCCTCGCGAAGTTCGGCTACCGACGCCGAGCCGGTAACGAACATCGCCGTCCGCAACTCGAGGGACAGCGTCTCGATCAGGTCGACGACGGCCTCGGTGCCTTGCCCCGCCGGGCCGAGAAACGGTTTCGCGAGGCCGCCAGCGCGGGCACCGAGCGCGATCGCTTTCGCGATGTCGAGTCCAGAGCGGACGCCACCGCTTGCGATCACACAGTCGTGGACGGACGCGGCTTCGTGGGTGCTGATCGCCGTGGGAACGCCCCACGCACGGAACAGTTTCCCGATGTGTTCCTGTCGCGACGCGCCGACGGCGGCCGCCCGGTAGGATTCGATTCCCGACCAGGTCGTTCCGCCCTGTCCGGCGACGTCGATTGCGTCGACGCCGGCATCGGTGAGACGCCGTGCCGTCTCCTGTGAGATTCCGTTGCCCGTCTCCTTGACGACGACCGGGACCGACAGCTCGTCGGCGACCCGTTCGATCGCCTCGAGACAGCCTCGCGCGTCGACGTCACCCTCGGGCTGGACGGCCTCCTGGAGGAAGTTCAGGTGGACCGCCATGGCGTCCGCGTCGATCATCTCGACGGCTCGCTCGACGTCGGCGACGTCGTACTCGAGGAGCTGTGCCGCGCCGACGTTGCCATAGAGGAGGGCGTCGGGAGCAACGTCTCTGACGACGGTGTAGGACTCGAGCAACTCCTCGTCGTCGAGTTCGAGACCGGCGCGCTGGCTGCCAACACCCATCGCGACGTTGGTCTCCTGGGCGGCCTCGGCGAGCGCTCGGTTGATCTTCGTCGTGTTCGGGTGGCCGCCGGTCATGCTCTCGATGACGATCGGCGCGTCGAGTTCGTGACCGAACAGCGTCGTCGACGTGTCGATCTCGTCGCGGTGGATCTCGGGCAGGGCCTCGTGAACGAGTTCAACGTCGGCGAAGCCGGCGCCGGACGTCTCGACGTCCTCGTCCTCGATGATACGAATGTGGTCGTCTTTCCGATCGGATGTCTCGGGCATCGAATCGTCTCCAGTGGAACATACCGCGACGGTTTTGAAAAGATATCCATCGACGACGACGGTCGCGAGGATCCCCCGCGATCGGACTCGAGATTTTTGCCGCTGGCCGAGGTACGCCGAATCGGCGATGCTTCGGAAACTGCTGGTCGCCTTCGGCTGCTACGAGATCGTCAAACCGAAGCCGGTCATCGACGCCTGCGAACGGATCGGCCTCGAAAATCCCGCAAAAGCCAAGCGACGGCCACACGCACTGTGGGGCGCACGCCTCGAGGGATTCGTCTTCGTCTGGTTGCTGGTTCGAGGCCGGACGGGTGGCGGATCGCGAGTCGTCGGCGCCGCGCTCGCGCTGGCTGGCCTCGCCCTCGTGGCGGTGCCGCGACCGATCATCGAACTCAGCCAGCGGCTGGTCTACGAGAACACCGACGAACTCGAGTTGAAGCCGTGGGTCGAGCCTGCCGCGCGAGCGCTGGGTGCACTCTACCTGCTCGTCGTCGCCCTCTCGGTCCGACACGACGAAGCGACGGCCGAGACAGCGTCGACGAGGACCGCTTAGGCCGATCGACGGGACTCATACGGTCTCCTGTAGTCAATTACCGCCGATCGCCGACCCCGTCCTGGCGATCGGCGGTAAATAGTTACAGCAGTCCGTATCAGTACTCGCGCGTTTCGACGCCGTCGTCGGTGCCGACGTACGTCACGTCCGCGAGGTCGACGAACAGGCCGTGTTCGACGACACCCGGGAGCCGTGCGAGCCGCGTCGCCAGGGAGTCGGGATCGTCGATCGGGCCGAACGCACAGTCGAGGACGAGGTTGCCGTTGTCGGTGACGACGGGTCCGTCCTTCCCCTCGGCTTCGCGAAGCGTCGGCTCACCACCCAGTTCACGGAGCCGGTCGGCGACGACAGTGTGGGCGTCCGGAATCACTTCGATCGGTACCGACCGCTCGAGTGTCCCCGCGAGTTTCGAAGGATCGGCGACGACGACGAACCGGTCGGCCGCGGCGTCGACGAGTTTCTCGCGCGTGTGTGCGGCGCCGCCACCCTTGATCAACGCGCCATAGCCCGTTGTGTCGGGGTCGTCGGCCACCTGATCGGCGCCGTCGATCGCGAGGTCGACGCCGTCGACGGCGTCGAGCGTCGTCAGTTCGATCCCGACCTCGAGTGCCAACTGTCGGGACTGAAACGACGTCGGAATCCCACGGATCTCGAGGCCGTCGTCGACGGCCCGGCCCAGCGCCTCGATCGCGTACGCGGTCGTCGAACCGGTGCCGAGCCCGACGACGGCGCCGTCCGTGACGTCCTGGGCCGCGCGTTCGCCGGCTCGTCGTTTCGCTGCGTCGGAACCACCTGCCGTCTTCATGGCTACTACGGCGGGCGGGGGCGGCAAAAACGTTGTACTCTCGGGACGTCGGCACTCGATATAGTCCCCTCCCAACCGTCGACTGCTGGGTCGAACCCTGTCGTGCGGACCGGTTCGACCCAGCAGCTCAGGCTTGGAACGCCACTAGAGGTCGGAACGACCGAACAGCCAGAGTCCGAGACCGAGCGGGACGAGTGCCCACAGCGCGAGAAGGACGAAGCCAAACCACGGCTCCGCGAGCGTCGACAGCATCCCGCCGTCGTGTTCGTAGACGTCTGCCATCGCGAGTCCAGAGTCACTGAATACGGCACCGATAGCGGAGCCGTAAGCGGTGTCGGGCGGGATCGAGAGAAGGCCGACGTACCAGCCCGGGAACTCCTCGGCGAAGAACTCACCCTCGAGGAAGTAGTGCAGCACCTGTACGGCGGTGCTCCAGAGGAACCAGAAGACGACGATCAACCCGAACACACCGATCCCAGCCCTGGTCGTCGAACGGGTCATGGCAGAGATCCCGACGCCGATAGAGACGTAGACGACGCCGAACAGAATCGTCATCAGTGTAAACTGGAGGTAGTCGACGATCGAGACCGAGCCGACGAATGCGAACAGGCCGACGATCCCGACGCTGAACCCGATCAGGATCGAGACGGCGACGACCGCCGAGCGGCCGAGGACCTTCCCGAAAACGACGTCGCGTCGCGTGTGTGGCAGGCCGAGCAGGAACTTCAGGCTCCCACTCTCGCGTTCGCCGGCGATGGCCTTGTAGCCGACGACAGCCCCGATAACTGGGACGAGAAAGCCAGCGGGTGTCTGCAACGCGAAGACGAGATCGAGCGTCGACTCCGCCTCATCGCCCATTCTCGAGGCGAGAAACGCACCGCCAAGCGTGAACAGGACGAACACCACCGTTAGCGCCATTAGCTTCCATGAGCGGATGGCGTCGGCGAAGTCCTTCTTCGCGACCGCAATCGCGCTCATGGTGACACCTCGACGGTGTCACCCTCGGTATAGGCGACGAACAGGTCCTCGAGCGAGGATTCGTCGGTCTTGAAGTCCTCGACGGTTACACCGTGTTCCTCGATCGTCTGGAGAACGCTCGTTTTCGACTCGTTGTCACAGGCGACGACGAGCGTCGTCCCGTCGGCCGAAACCTCCGAGACGCCGTCGACCGACTCGATAGCTTCGAGGGCCGTCGTGGTGTCATCGGGGATCCGGTCGAGTTGGACGCGGAGCTGTGTTTGATCTGGAACCGCCTCTCGGAGACTCTCGACGGTATCTTCCGCGACCAGGTGGCCGTCCCGAAGGATCCCGACGCGGTCACAGACCGCCTCAACCTGCTCCATGATGTGACTCGAGAAGAAGACGGTCGCACCCCGTCGGTTCTCCTCGCGGATGATTTCGCGCATCTGACGGGCACCGTTGGGGTCGAGTCCCGTCGACGGCTCGTCTAAGATCAGCAGGTCGGGCTCGCCGGCGAGCGCCGTCGCGAACATGAGCCGCTGGGTCATTCCCTTCGAGTATCCACCGGCTTTCTTGTCGGCTGCGTCGGCGATCCCGACACGCTCGAGTAACTCGTCTGGGTCGTCGTCGGCGCCTTTCGATTCGATCGCGAACTCGACGTGTTTGCGGCCGGTCAAACGATCGTACGTCGCAGTCCCCTCCGGAAGGATACCGGTTCGTTCGCGGACCTCGAGGGTCTCCTCGGCCACGTCGTGGCCGAATACGCGAACCTCGCCGGCGGTCGGCCGGACGAAGTCGAGGATGACGTTGATCGTCGTCGACTTGCCGGCGCCGTTGGGACCGAGAAACCCATAGATTTCGCCGCGCTCGACGGTGAGATCGAGATCTTCGAGAGCGGTTTCGGATCCGTACCGTTTCGTCACACCGGTAATATCGATTGCTGTCACAGTTATATTCAGCCCCATATAGTTACTCTACAGACATATAGTCTTGCATCCAAATCATCGTCGCTGAACAGTACTGGTTCGGAGCACTCCCGGGTCCGTATACAAAAGAAATATGCACGCTATCAGCCACGTTCGAAACGTGAAAACGGCGCGTAACAGGTCCAGACGGCGCCAGGAGTATCGGAGCGATCACGAACGGGGCCGGGTCGACGGACGGACTGCTGTCCCGCTGTCTCGTCGATCGCGGGATGCGAGTCGGCGATCTGCGGGCAGTGATTCCGGGAGACCGCACACACGTTCGCTCGGCACTCGAGTCGTCGTCCGTGATCGGGAGGTGATGACGTGCTACAGCTAGCGCCGTTGCCCCTCCAGTTCGCCGAGGAAGAGATGCCACCGACGGAGGTCCTCCTCGTCAGCCTGCTCATCGCAGCGGTGCTCGCGGTCGTCGTCGGCTACTGGGTCTACAGGGACGCGTCCAAACGCGAGAACAACGAACTCCTGTGGGCGCTCGGTGTCGGGTTCTTGATGCTCATGGGGCTGTTGTTCGGTGCTATCGCCGTCGTCGCGTACCTGCTGTTCCGAAGCGACGTGACCGAGCCGGAGCTAACACAGGGCGAGCCAGCCGATGACGACTGGGGGGCGACCCCGGACGAACGGATGGACGACGAGTGGGACAGGACGGACGACGAGACGACGACTGGCTGGGAGTCACCGGAAGAGGACGCCGACGACGAGTGGAGCGTAACCGACGACTGGGACTCACCACGAGACGACCGGGACTCGTCACGAGACGAAAACGACGATCGAAGCTGGTAGCTGCCGATCGACGGACATAGGGGTCGTACTTTTTTCGCACGGGGGGTAGACGACCCCCTATGGCGACATCGGAACCGAAGGGTGCCGAATCCGGCTCGGCGGTCACCCTCGAGAACGTCAGCAAGATCTACGAGTTAGGGGAACCCGTCCACGCACTCGATGGCGTGTCCCTCGAAATTCCGCGAGGATCGTACACGGCGATCATGGGGCCAAGCGGATCCGGGAAGTCGACGCTGATGAATCTCGTGGGCTGTCTCGACACGCCGACGGAGGGGACCGTCGTCGTCGACGGACAGGACGTGTCCGCGCTGAACGACCGCGAGCGAACGACGCTGCGCGGGACGACGGTCGGGTTCGTCTTCCAGACGTTCAACCTCATGCCCCGGCTGACCGCCCTCGAGAACGTCGCGCTTCCACAGTTGTTTCAGAACGTCGACCGCGACGTCCGACACGAACGAGCCAGGGAGTTACTCGAGCGTGTCGGCCTCGCCGACCGCGAGGATCACCTCCCGAACGAGCTCTCGGGCGGCCAGCGCCAGCGGGTCGCGCTTGCACGGGCGCTGGTCAACGACCCCGCGATCGTACTGGCCGACGAGCCAACTGGTAACCTCGATACCGACACCGAAGACGACGTCCTCGACCTCTTCGCCGACTTTCATGGCGCCGGCACCACGATGGTCGTCGTCACCCACGAACGCCACGTCGCCGAACGTGCCGACCGAATCGTCCACCTGCTCGACGGAAAACTCGAGCGCATCGAATCGCTCGACGACGATCGACGATCCTCCGGCGAGGCGAGTCACTGATGCGCCCGCTCGAGAGCCTGCGCCTCTCGTGGCGCTCGATTCGTGGACACAAACTCCGGTCGTCGCTGACGACCCTGGGGATCGTGATCGGCATCGCGGCGGTGATCGCGTTCGTGACGCTGGGCGCGAGCCTCCAGGCGGGCGTCATCGGCGACATCAGTCCCGACGACCAGCGCAACGTCTACGGCTGGGCCGCCGAACCCGACACCGAGGGTGGACCACTTGCCGGTGCCCAGCCCGTATTCAGTGAGGACGATCTCGACGAACTCGACGATCACGACGACATCGACGCGGCCTACGGCTACATGCCCATCTCGACGCAGGCGCTCGTCTACGGCGGAGAGATCTCACCACAGAGCGACGCGCTCGTCGCGGCCGGACCATCCTATATCAGAGAGGAAACCCTCGACGAGGGGCGCCAGTTCGAGCAGGGCGAACGCGAGGCCGTCGTCAACCCGGCCGTCGCGGGCCAGTTCGAGGAAGATATCGAGGTGGGTGACGAGTTACTGATCGCCTTACAAGGTGGCGAGCAGACGTCGGTCACCGTCGTCGGGATCACCGACACCTCCGAGGGACTGAGCCCCTTCGAAGGGTTCGAACCCTCGCCGCGGGTGTACGTCCCGACCGATCCCTACTACACTGAAGACGCGGCTGGAGCGATTCCCGGCGGCGCCGACGATCAGGATGGCGACGATGGGGGCGCCGCCGGGCCCGACCTCGACGCCGACGGCGCGTTGTACCTCGCGATCGTCGTCGAAGCCGAGTCGGCCGACGACGAGGCGATCGAGGACGCCCGCGAGAGCGCACTGGCCTACCTCGAGAGCGAGGAGTCCGACGCCGGCGAGTTGCTCGGTGACGACCTCGAGGTGACGCTGCAGACGAGCGCGGAACTGCTCCAGCAACTCGAGGACGTACTCGACCTGTTGCAGAACTTCATCGTCGGCATTGCGGCGATCTCGCTGCTCGTTGGCTCGATCGGCATCGCGAACATCATGCTCGTCTCGGTGACCGAGCGAACCCGCGAGATCGGGATCATGAAGGCCGTCGGCGCCCAGAACCGGGATATTCTGGGGCTGTTCCTCGCGGAGGCGGTGATCCTCGGCGTCGTCGGTGCGATCCTCGGGACGGCACTCGGCCTCGCCGCGGGGTATCTGGGTGCGTGGTACATCGATCTCCCACTGGTCTACCCCTACGAGTACGTCGTGCTGGCGATCGTCGTCGGCGTCGTCGTGGGTATCGCGTCCGGACTGTATCCGGCCTGGCGGGCAGCACGGACGGATCCGATCGATGCATTACGATACGAGTGAGCAGGCGACGACCCCCTCGATCGGCGCTGTGGCGACGCCATCCCGAAGCCGAGCACGCCGAGTACGAGCACCGTCAGACCGGCAAACGGGAGAAACGTGAGCAAATCGTTACGGCAATCCGTCTCAGTCGTCGGCTATCGGCGATCCCGATTCGTCTGGCGAGGCCGGTTCCGCCTCGAGGTTCTCCGGTGGCTCCTCGAGGTCGTCCGCGGCGAGGTCGGTGAACGTCACGTCGCCGTTGACCTCCTCGGCGAGCAGGTCGACGGCCTCGACGAAGACGGCGACGATCAACGGCCCGACGACGATCCCGATCGCGCCAAGCGTGAACAGCCCGCCGGTAAAGCCGACGAAGTAGAGGCTGCCGGGCAGTCCCGCGGAGCGACGGGCCAGCCGCGGGCGAACGCCGACGTCGGGGAACCAGGCGACGAGACCGACTCCGAGGATGCCAACGAGGACGGCCGCGAGGAGTTCGCCCGCCGCGACGTGATACAGTGCGATCGGAACGATCAGCAGGCTCGGACCGATGATCGGAACGAACTGGAGGATCGCGGCGACAACAGCGAGCGTGAACGCGGCGTCGTAGCCCAACAGCCAGAACAGCGGGTAGCCGACGAGGAACGTGGCGGCCGACGTCGCGAGTTGTAAGACGTAGATCGCGTACAGCGTCTCGCGGGCGCGTTTCGCCAAGGTGAGGACGATATCCCGGTACTCGTGTGGGACCGGTGCGATGGCGGCCCGGCCGGCGGCATCGCCCTCGAGCAAGAGCGCGAACAACAGGATGACGAACAACGCGAACTTGATCGCCAGCACCGGCAGCGCCGAAGCGAACGAGACGGCTGCGCTGCCGAGAAACTCCAGTGCGAGCGACTGGACTTCGGCGACCTCGACCGTGTAGGTGACGTCGAAAACGGCGATCGGGATCTCCGAGGGGAGCGACTCGACGACGGCCATTACCTCCTCGACCCGGATGTACAACGTCACGACGATCGGCGAGAAGACGGCGAGGGCGCTCAGAAAGCCGACCGCGGTTGCTGCGGCGGCCGCCGTCCACTCCGAGAGCCCGCGTCGGCCGAGCCAGCGCTGGACGGGCACCAGGACGTAGGCGACGGTCAGGGCGAACAGGATCGTTCCCAGAACCTCGAGTAAGATCGCGCCGGTGACGAGACCGAGCGTCGCGACGATTCCTGCGAGAACGTACCGACGGTTTCGATTCCCGGACGCGTTCGGAGCCACACACGTCAGTCTCACCGCGACACCAAAACCGTTCGGATCGATTGAACGTTGGGAACGAGACTTACGTCCCGCACGCGTAGAGCCGTCGAATGCAACGCCGGACGGTCGTTCGGACGCTCGGTGGCGTCGCCACGACGGGGGTCGCTGGACTCGCCGGCTGTCTGCTCCCCGACGACGACACGAACGGTCCCGACGACGATCCCGAACCGGACGAGCCAAACCACGACGAAACGCTGCGGATCGTCACCTACCGATCGATGGTCGGCGGACCGAACCCAGCCGGCCCCTGGCTCGCCGAGGCGTTCGAAGAACGCTACCCCGACGCGGAACTCGAGTGGGTCGTCCCCGAGGCGGGGTCCGAACACTACGTGCAACGTGGCGAACACGGCGGCGAGATCGACGCCGACGTCTGGCTCGGCGTTACCGTCGGCGATCTCGCGCGAATCGACGACAGGGTCGGTGAGGGGGCGCTCCTCCGAGAACTCAACCTCGATCGCATCGACGGCGCCGACCGTGTCAGGGACGAACTCGCGTTCGAAGACCCACACGGCCGCGCGCTCGCCTACGATGCGGGCTACGTGAGTCTCGTCTACGACGAAACGGAACTCGAGGCCCCGGGGTCGTTCGACGAGTTACGCGACGAGTACGCGGATGCGTTGCTGGCCCAGCATCCCATCTACTCCATGCCGGGACAGGCAATGCTGCTGTGGACGATCGAGACCGGGGGTCCGGACGACGCCATGGGCTACTGGGAGGAGCTCGTGGCCAACGGCGTGGAGCTACACGACTCCTGGACCGGCGCCTACGACGCCTATCTGGACGGGGAGCGACCGCTGGTGGTCTCTTACTCGACTGATCCCGTCTTCGCGGCGGCCGCGGAGTACGACCCACAGCGCCACCGGGTCGCGTTCCTCGACGACGAGGGGTACGTGCTTCCGGAGGGAATCGGAATCTTCCAGGCGGCGACGGCCGTCGACCTCGCCTACGAATTCCTCGAGTTCCTCCTCTCGAGTGCGGTCCAGGCCGAACTCGCCCGACGAAACGTCCAGTTTCCGGCCGTCGCCGGCGTCGATCTCGATCCGGCGTTCGACATCGCACGCGAGCCACAGACGCCGGTCGCGATGAGCTATACCGAACTCCGGAACAACGCCACCGAGTGGCTCACGGAGTGGGCCGATCGGTTCGACGAAGGGCCCGGCGAGACAGTCTAGCGGTCACAGCCGTGACTTCGACGCTATTTCGTCCCGTGCAGTAATACGCGTGCGAACATGTTCGGCTCGTTCTTCGTCGATGGGAACCGACAGCGCCACTCAAGTATGGCAACGGAAGAGTAGGCGATACCGAATCGACCTCGAGGCCGCCGACCGACGGTGCTCGACTCGGGGCTCACATCCTCGCATTCACGATAGCTATGGACGAATATGCGCTCCTCATTGCAGTGACCAACACCGCGACGCTGTTTACCGGCGGTGCTGTCGCGTTGCTCTCCTACCGTGCGTTCAAGCGGACGAAATCGCAAGCGTTGCAGGCGGTCGCCGTCGGCTTCGGGTTCATCGTCGTCGGCTCAGTCAGCGGCGCGATCGCACACCTCTACGGCGGCAGCGTCGGGCTGGGCGTCGCGATCCAGAGTGCCTTCACCGCCGGCGGCTTTACTATCCTGTTGTACTCGCTGTACGCGGAGACTACGACGACCACGACGGTCACGATACGACGGTCAGATTGAGACGGCCCGTCGAGAACTGCCGCCGTTCGCTCCTGGCAGCCTCGAGTCGGATCGAGTCCCGAATATCTACGTCGACTCGAGTTGATCCCGGAACCGATCGAGGCCCAGTTCGAGCATGTCCGGGCTGACGGGCTGGAACTCGCCGTCGTCGGGCAGATACGGTCGAACGGAGTCCCAGCTGTCTCGAGCGTAGCGTTCGTCTAAGAGGACGCGGACGCCGACGTCGTCGGGACTGCGGATGACGCGACCGATCGCCTGCCGAGCCTTTCGAACTGCTGGGATGGTCAGCGCGTACGTGAAGCCCACGCCGGACGCTGACGCGCCCGGCTTGCTCCCCGACCGTCCGTCGGGGACGCCACCGAACGCGTCGTCGTAGGCCCGCCGAACCGCCTTCGTGCGCGGGCTCGAGGTGTTGACGATGGGGACGCCGCAGACGACCGCTGCTGCGAGTCGGTCGCCGCTGTAGTCGACGCCCTCGGTCAGGGTTCCGCGGAGGCTCGTCACCAACACCTTGCCGTCGCCGTCGAAAAACTCCCGTTTGAGCGACTGGGTCGTCTCGTCGTCGCTTGCAGCGTCGAGCAAGACGGGTTTTTCGAGACGACGCTCGAGGCAGTCGGCGATCCAGTCGGCCTCGGCGTAGCTGGGCATGCCGACGAGGACGTTGCCGGGCAGCCCGCCGACTTTCGTGATGGCGTCGACGTACTGCGTTCGCGTGGCGTTGTCGTCGCCGGGTCGACCGCGGTTGTCGTAGGTGAACTTCGGCGCCGCGACCGCGAAGCTCTCGCGGTTCTCCTCGGGGAAATGCAGGCCGTATCGCCGCTCGACGACGGGGCGGTCTGCTTCCCGCTCTATGTACTCGAGGCCGGTGACCTCGGTGAAGGCCTCGAGCGGTTCGAGGGTCGCACTCATGAGGATGCCGCCGCCGAAGGCAGCGAGACGCTCGCCGATGGCGTCGCTGGGAACGCAGTTGTGCACGGCCAGTCGTGCGTTGTAGGCCCGCCGCCAGGAGTCGGCGGGCTCGGTGTCGTCCCAGGTGCGCTCGAGTTCGATCTCCCGGAAGTAGTCGGTGTGGTCGCGTCGATACCACTCGCCGAGGACGCGGCCGACAGCGGGTGCGGCACGGGTACGATCCTCGTCTTCGGCCTCGTTTAGCACTCGTTCGACGACGGCACCGACGGCCTCGGCACGGACCCAGTCGGCGTCGCCATAGCCCGCCTCGCGGGCCCACTCGGTGAGTTCGTCCTCCGCGGGCTGGGAGGGCTCCCGAAGCGGGATCTCCTCGTCTCGAAGGTCGGTGAGATCCGACTCCCAGGCTCCGTACTGTCGGTCGAGGTGGGCCGTCACCCGTCGGTCGAGTTCGGTACGGAGATCCCGAACGAACTCGAGTGTCCGGTTGAGTTCCTCGAAGGAGACGTCGCTGTCGTTCAGTTCCGCACGAACGAGGTCGGCGTCGGCCGTCTTCGAGCCACCCTGGGCGGATCGGCCCTCGCGTTCGAACTTGAGCGGTTGGATAACGCGTGAAAGTTCGGTCTCGGCGTCACGCAGGGTCGCGTCGGCGACCCCGTCGCTGACCAGATCCCGCACGCGGGGCTCGAGCATGTGAGCTTCGTCGCAGACGACGAACGTCGAGTCGTCGAGCAACGCGCCCGTAAACGAGCCCGTGGTTCGGGGGTCAAAGGCGTGGTAGTAGTTACCGAGGACGATCTCGACGTGGCCCAACACGGCGCCCATCACCGAGTGCGGGCAGGTACCGTGGGCGGCCGAGCGAGCGACGAGGTCCTCGGGGGTGATCATCCCAGCCTCGGTGAAGTCGTAGGGGACGGCCTCCGCGGCGTCGCCGTCGCTGCCTTCCTCCGGGAGGTCCTCGAGATACTGCGCGTAGAACGGGCAGTACTCCGTCGCGGCGTCGACCGGACCGCCGTCGCTGTACTCGGGGAGTTGGGGTGGATACGAGGTCGGCTCGCCGGCGGTTTCGAGAAAGCGTGCGCCGCCGCCCCGACCGCCGCTGTCGGCCAGCCCGATCTGCTGGCTGCGGGCACGGTCGACGAGGCTCCCCGCAGTCGTTTCGCCACCTTCGCCAGTCAGGTCGCGGGTGCGGTCCCGTAAGGTCTCACAGCGATCGTAGACGTTGCCGTCGTCGATACCAGCCACGCCCTCGCGGTTGTACGGACAGACGTCGGCCTTCCCGACGAGCGTGAGTCCGGAGACGGGTTTGGCCTCGTCGGGCAGGTTCTCGTTGATCGTCTCGAGGTCCGCTTCGAACTGGCGCAGTTGCTGTTTGACGCTCGTGAGGACGAACACGCGCTCGTAGTCGGTGTCCGGATCGCGCACGAGATCGATCCCCGCGGTGAGCGCGATCATCGTCTTGCCGGTGCCACAGGCGCCCTCGATGACGGTGTAGCCACCGTCTCGAGCGGTGTCGATGGCGGTTTCGATACCGTCGACTTGCTCGTCGTAGGGCTCGTCGTGGCCGAAGATCGAGCGCCAGTCCGTCATTCTTCGCGTACTCGGCGGCGGTCGTCCATATCCTTGACGGACTGTGTTGGCCGCACCTTCGGTGATAAACCTCGGGACGACTCCGGTTGACCCCCCGCTTCTACTGTCGGATAGCACGAGTCACCGATCGGTCGCGCGACTGGAGCCTCACCCGCAGGGACGGCTGCGATGTCGCGACCGACGGTGTGCTGACTGCTGTCCGGCAGTGTTACTCGTCAGTCGTCGATGAAGAGCGCGACGCTGGATCCCCGCCGATGTCACGATCGCCGGCGTCGTCGCCACCCTCGCCGGCGATGGCCCAGTCGGCCGTAAGCGTCGGCGGTCCGCGGATCGCGATGGCGACGGTAGCGAGCCCGAAGACGAGGATGCCCATCGCGCCGACCGGGTTGACGACGAGCTCCGAGCCGCCCTGGGCGAACACGATCATCGTGGCCGCGAAGGCGTTGAACGTGCCGTGGAGGATCGACGGCGCCAGCACCGACCGGGCGGCGACGGTGACGTACGTGTAGACCGGCGCCATCGCGAGACAGGCGACGGTCATGACGCCGACACCGACGACCGGATAGTTCGGGTAGTTGTATCCCTCGAGAATGACCGGGGCGTGCCACAGCCCCCAGACGAGGCCGATGACGGCCGACGCGCCCCAGAAGCCAAGCGGTGTCAGTATCGTCAGGAAGACGCCACGCCAGCCGAACTCCTCACCGAAGGCAAAGACCGCGTTGAGCGTCACGCCGAGGACGAGCGCCGCGACGATTGCGACGAGCAGATTCAGCGGCCAGTCGGGAAGGGAGGGGCCGGCCGGTTCGCCCTCCTCGACTTGCGCGAAGTCCGTCCCTTCACCGGTAAGCGGGTTCGCGTCAGGGACGAACTCGACGCCGGGAAGGGCCACCGAGAGGGCGGTTCCGAGGAGAATGAGTGCGATCGGAACGATCGCAGCGATACCGAGCCAGGAGAGCCGGTTCCAACCGACGCGAAGCCCTGCTCGTTCGAACGACGGCGAAGCCACGATACACGTCACGATGCCCGCGAGCATCGGCGTGAACATATACAGTGGGGCAAGCACGAGCATCCCCACTCCGGTCAGCCACGAGACGGCGACGACGCCGCCGGACAGCACCAGCAGTGATCCGAGAAAGACGACGAGTGACCGTCGGTTCGTCATCGCTGTACCTCCACTCGAGTGTGGGGGACTGGACCCGAGTACTGTAACATACGTGATGTGTTTTCGTAGACGTCGATAAGCGTTACGTCGACGAACCAGGACCGGAGGCTGCCAGCGTGCCCCTTTAATTGACTGAGGCCCTACCAGGGGTATGAAAGTCCCCAGCTCCCTCGAGAACGTCGACCAAGACGACGTCGTCGTCCGCACCGTCGAGTACGACGACGACAGCCTCATCGCGGTCGATTTCGGCAACTCCGCGGCGGACATCTCGGTAGACGTCCTCGGCTCGACGGCGATCATTATCGCTAACGGCGAGCAGTTCGAGTTCGAACTGCCACCCGAGGCCAGCGAGGTCACCGCCCGCAACGGCGTCCTGACGATCGAAGAGTAGCGACGATCGGCAGTAATCGACTCCAGTAGGCCGTATGAGCCGACACGAAACCACGGGCGAAACACAACCCATTCCCGTCCACACACCGCTAGTACTTCTATGAGCGATTCCGACGACAGCCAGGACGTCGATGTCGAGCGCTGGCGCGACGAACTCGAGTCGAAACGCGCCGAGAAAGACGAGTTCTTCGCCGACCATCCCCAGTCACCGATCCCGCCGGAGGAACGCGACGAGTTCGCTGGGCTGGACTACTTCGAGCCCGATTTCGATTACCGCGTGACCGCGACTGCGTCGGTCCACGACGATCCCGAGGTCGTCCTGATGGACACGACCGCCGGCCGGGAGATGCGCTATCTACGCGTCGCAACCCTCGAGTTCGACCTGGAACGCGAGGACGAAGCCCTCGAGGACGGCACCGTCGAACTCGCGGCCTACCAGCTCGAGAGCCCCAACGAGGAGCCGCTGTTCGTCCCCTTCCGGGACAAGACGACCGGCCAGCAAAGCTACGAGGGCGGTCGCTACATGGAACTGGCTCCCGAAGGCGAGTTCGAGGACGGCGACGAGATCGTCCTCGATTTCAACCTCGCATATTCGCCGTTCTGTGCCTACAGCGAGACGTTCGACTGTCCGCTCCCACCCGAGGAGAACTGGCTCGAGGTGGCGATCCCGGCTGGCGAACGGTTCGAGTAGCTCACAGCGAGACGACGACGGAACGGAGTTTTGGAGATTTCCCTCGACGGACGTTTCGAGTCGAATTATCGGTCAAAAATCGATGGACAGCGACGCCTCTCGAGTCGAAGTGAAGGGGTTAGTAAGCGGCTGATAACTCGAGTCGAAGCGGGGGCTGGAGACGATCCATACGGACTGTTGTAACCGATTGCTCGTCGCGTGGGTGGGCCCAATAGTTATCGTACTGGTTTGTGTACTATTACCATGGTTCCTAGTAACACGAACTACCGTAGTTCGAAGTCACCGATCGATGACATCGCGTATCTTGCGCGGTCCGAACATCGCGTCCCGACGCTCGTTGCGCTGACAGAGCAGCCCCGGAGTCGCTCCGAGCTCTGCGAGTTGACCGGAGTTTCCTCGTCGACGATTCGACGGACACTGGGTGAATTCGAAGACCGTGCCTGGATTCGAAAGGAGGGATACCAGTACGTGGCAACGAGTCTGGGGAGGGCGATCGCAACCGGAATGGAGGAGTTGATCGCTCAGGTCGAAACCGAGCAGAAGTTACGCGACGTCTGCCGCTATCTTCCGGACGATGTAATCGAATTCACGCTCGAGATGAGTTCGGAAACGACGGTCACTGTCGCTGACCACGACGCGCCGTACCGTCCAGTGAGCCGATTTAGGTCGTTGCTCCTGGAGACCGAGCGATTTCAGTTCCTCGGGGTCGATATCGCCTTGCTCGAACCCTGTCGGGAGGAGTTCCGTCAGCGGATTCTCGACGGAATGCAGGCTGAAATTATCAACCCCCCAAACGCTGCGAGATACATTCTCGCGACGTATCCCGAACTCTGTTCTGAGATCCTCGAAAGCGGCAATCTGAAGCCCCTCGTCCACGACGATGTGCCAGCCTATGGGCTCAGTTTCTTTGACGCTCGAATCGCGGTCAACGACTACGATCCCGACGGAGCAGGTGTGGAGGTGTTAATCGACACCGACACACCGGCGGCACGCAAGTGGGCAGAAGCAGTCTATGCGACATACAAAGCCGAGGCTCGACCACTCGAGTATCAACAGCTCATTGAATGACGATTTATTTAAGCTATCTGTTCCCCATCATACTCGTTTCCAAATGGCAGCTATTGACGTTTCTTCAACAGCTGCAAAACATGGCTGTACCTGCCGAAATAGCACGAAGTAGCTACAACAGCCTCCGCTTCGTACTATCTCTGGCAGGGGTGTCGTGAAACACCATGACAACTGAACAAGTCATCCACGGGATAGACCTCGAAACACTCGGCGGGTTCGTCGACCACGCGGCAGACCATCCCGACGAAGTCCAACTCGGCCTCGCGGCCGCCGCGACCTACGAGGGGACGGCCGCACACAGCCTGGCGAAAGTCGATAGCTACGAGCTCGGGGGTGAGACGATCGCTCGTGAAACGCGTGAATACACGCTTCCCTACGGTGCCTGGAAGGAGGTATTGGATGCTGGTGGGTGGGTCGGCGGGACCGACCGACTCGAACCGGTAGAAGCGGCGCTGTCGGCACTGGCCGCCTGTATCAACGTCGGTATCACCATCAACGCCGTCGCCAACGGTATCGACATCGACCACCTCGAGACACGCGTCCGGACCGATTTCGACCCAGCAGTTCTCTTCAGCCTCGAGGAACTCAAAGAGGCCGACTCGGTGTTCGAGAACCTCACCGCCGAGGTCGAGATCGACGGCGAAAATCTCGATCGGGACCTGATCGACGAATGGGCCCGACGGGCACCCGTCTACACGCTCGTCTCGCTCACTCAGGACGTCGATATGACCATCAATACACCTGCCGAGGTGGCGGGCGACGACTAACCGGTGACCAGCGATGAATGAATCACTCGATACTGACAAACTCGAGCGCGAGGTGAAGTCGATGTACCGGACCGTCGCGAAGTCGGCCGACGCGGAGTTTCACTTCGAGACGGGCCGTGACCTCGCTGAACGCCTCGGATACGATCCGGGTATCCTCACCGACGTTCCCGACGAGGCGATCGACTCGTTTGCAGGTGTCGGACACTGCTTCGAGTTCGCGGATCTCGAACCACGCGAGGGCGTGCTCGATCTCGGCAGCGGCTCCGGGATGGACGCCTTCTATGCCGCGATGGCCGTCACCGAAACCGGGTCGGTCACGGGTATCGACATGACGCTCGAGCAGGTCGAGAAGGCCAACGCTCTCGCCACAGCAAACGGCTTCCACAACGTCGACTTCCGCCGGGGATATATCGAGGACGTGCCCTTCGAGGACGGTTCGTTCGACGCCGTGATCTCGAACGGCGTGATCAATCTCTCGGCGGAGAAAGACCGGGTGTTCGAAGAAGCTCACCGGGTGTTGCGGCCAGGCGGACGGCTCGCATTGTCGGACATCATCAGCGAACGACAACTGCCCGAGAGCATCAAAGCCGATGCGGATCTCTGGGCTGCCTGTATTGGTGGGGCCGAACACGTCGATAGCTACACGTCACTCATCGAAAGCGCCGGCTTCGACCTCGTGGAGGTTCGGGAGAACACCGAGTACGAGTTCATCTCCGGCCGGGCTGCGAACGCGTGTCAGACGTACGGCGTAAAGAGCATCTCCCTGGGTGCTCGCAAACACTAATACTGCCGAACAACACCACACTCCGATCGTACTCGAGGTGCGATCGGGTGTGTCCTATAGTAACAACTGCAACGGTTTACACACTGATCACCGATCCGTCTGGCGATCAGGTGTGCAATGACTTGCAGTGGCTACTATACTGGCGTCCGGAAGTATACCCATGACCGACGAAACCGGTCTGCTCGAGCGAAAGCGTTCGTATCAGGGAGCCACACCGACGGTCAACAGCGTGCCGAGCTCACGGTAGCGTTCGACCATCTCCTCGCGGCTGTCCCACTCCTCGGTCGGGAACTGGGCTTCGCTTGGAATCGTGATCTCGCGATCGGGGACGTTGTCCTGTTCGGCGACGTAGAGCCCCGCCTCGCGGAAAGCCTCGCGGTACTGATCGCGGTCCCAGCGAGTCATCTCGATCGAGATGTTCTCTTGCCACTCGTGGGAGTAGACGTTCTCCTCGTAGTAGTTGACAGCACAGTAGAACGTGCCGCCGGGTCGGAGAATCCGTTCGATCTCCTCGAGCGTGTGGACTGGATCGACGGCGTAGTAGAACGCCTCCATCGAGAAGACGTGGTCGATCGAGTCGTCGGCGAAGGGTAACTCGTCGAAGTCACCGACGACGTAGCCGACGGCCGGATCGTCGGTGTAACTCGCGGCGTTGCGTGCCATCTCGGGCGAGCCGTCGAGCCCGTAGACGCGACCGGCGTCTTTGTTGTCCCGAAGCGCGCGCCCGGCGTAGCCGCTCCCACAGCCGAGATCGAGGATCGTCTCGCCTGATTCGACCGGCATCCGCGCCAGTACGTGTTTGGCGGTGTGCCAGTGCCGTTCCTCCATCCCTCTGTCTCGACCGCTCGCGGCCCACTCATCGAACTCCTCGCGTACGCTCATATTCGAGTCCTCGCCCTCGGGGGGCAAAACGAGTTCGACTCGAGACACGTGACACCGGGCTCGTCAGTACCACCGACAGACTCTTTAGGATGGCCTAAAAAGATGTATCTGGAGAGGTTTAGGTTGGCCGAAATCCCGTGGGCATCGGGCAGAGGCCGAACGAACAGCTCCTGTTGTCCATTTTTCATACGCAGAACCAAAAATAATCGCAAGGTATATGTGTTTTAGGTCAGCCTAAAACTAGATATGCAACAGCGCGACAGCGATTCGACGCAGCGATCGACGATCGGCCGCCGACCGTTTCTCGCCGCCACGGGCGTCTCCGTGGCCGGGCTCACCGGACTCGCTGGCTGTCTGGGTGATGACGGCGATCTCACGATCTACTCAGGTCGATCTGAGGAGCAGATCTCACCGATTTTCCGCAAGATCGAAGAAGAGATGGGAATTACCATCGCCGACCGATACGGGGACTCCGCCGGAATGGTCGGACAGATCGTCGAAGAAAGCGAGGATCAGCGCCCCGATCTGTTTTACACGCAGGATTCGGGAACTCTCGGCCAGCTCAAAGCCGAGGGACTGACGGCCGAACTGACCGACGACGTCGTCGAGACCGTTCCCGAGGAGTACCGCGACCCTGACGAAACCTGGACCGGCGTCTCCGGACGAACGCGGTCGATCGCCTACAATACGGACGAGTGGGACGCCGACGACATTCCCGACGACATCCTTGCGTTCGACGACGACGAGCGATTCGAGGACGAACTGGGCTGGCGGATCGACTCCGGTTCGTTTCTCTCGTTCATTCGAGCGATGATGATCGAGTACGGCGAGGACGACACGGAAGCGTGGATCGAGGGATTACAGGACCTCGGAATCACCGGCTACGAAGGCGGGATGGCGACACCACAGGCTATCGCCGACGGCGAGATCAGCGTCGGATTCGTCAACCACTACTACGTCGGTCGCCACCTCGAGGACGACGAGGACGCCCCGATCAACGTGACCTACACCGACGGCGACGTCGGCTCCCTGTTCAACGTTTCCGGTGTTGCCATCGTCGACGGGACCGACGAGATGGACCTCGCACAGGAGTTCGTCGAGACAGTCATCTCGCCGGAAATACAGGAGGAGTTCGTCGATCTCAACGCCGAATATCCCGTCATCGACGACGTCGAGTACGTCGGCGACATGCCCCAACTGGACGAACTTAACCCGCCGTCGTTCGACTTGAACGAGCTTGCAGACGTCGAGCCCGCACAGGACCTGCTTCGGGACGTCGGCGTTCTCTAATGACTGCTACCAGTCAAATCGGTACGGCCAGCCATACCGGCGAGTTAGGAAGCCATAAATCAGTCCACTGGTAACGATCCTCCGTGAGCGACTCCGTCTCAACGTCCGAGAACTCTTCGTCGATTTTCGATCGAAGAGACCACGCGCTCGGACTCACACTCCTCAGCGGCGCCGTCGCCGCGTTGATGGTCTTTCCGCTCTCCTGGATCTTTTTGCGAGCGTTCGGTGTCGACTTCGGCCGTGCGACTGACATCCTTCTTCGGCCCCGTTCGCTCGAGATCGTCCTCAATAGCGTTCTGCTAATGGTCGGCGTGACGGTGTTTTCGGTTCTCATCGGCGTCCCACTGGCCTGGCTCACCGTTCGCACCGATCTGCCGTTTAGACGGTTCTGGACCGTCGTTATCGCGCTCCCACTGGCGATACCCAGCTATCTCGGCGCGCTCGCGTACATCTCCGCGTTCGGTCCCCGCGGAGAGTTACAGTCGTTACTCGAGCCCTTCGGCGTCGAACAACTCCCCGAAATCTACGGGATTCACGGTGCAATCCTCGCGATTACGCTCTATACCTATCCGTACGTCTATCTGACGACGCGAGCTGCGTTGAAAACATTCGATACGAGACTGGTCGACGCAGCACGGACGCTCGAACACGATTATCGAGAGACGTTCCGCCGCGTGACGCTCCCCCAAATCTGGCCGGCGATCACCGCCGGTGCGTTGCTCGTTGCGCTGTATGCCGTCTCGGACTTCGGGACACCTGCCTTCATGCAACTCGACGTGTTCACCCGGCAGATCTACGTCGAAGAGCGCGGCGGCAACTACGATTACGCCGCTATGCTCTCGATCCAGTTGATCGTCCTCACCGTCTTCATTCTCGCGCTCGAGTCGAAAGTTCGCGGCCAGGAGAAGGTCTACACTGACTCGAGTGGCAGCCAAGGGTTTACGGTCGAACTGGGAGTCTGGCGCTGGCCGGCGTTGGCCGCGTGTGTCCTCGTGTTCGCTGCGACGATCGTCCTTCCCGTAGTTGTCTTCACGTCGTGGTTTTTCGGTGGGGCGACAAGCGGCGTCCAGGCCCTCCAGTTCCAGTGGAAGTACGCGTTCAACTCGGCAGCCGTCTCCACCGCAGCGGCTATCGTCGCCGCACTGGCTGCCCTGCCGGTGGCGTACCTCGCCGCCCGCTACAAGACGCGTCTCAGCGAAGTGTTCGAACGGGCGACCTACGTCGGCTACGCCGTTCCCGGTATCGTCATCGGTCTCGCGCTCGTATTCTTCGGCGCCAACTACGCTGGATTTCTCTACCAGACACTTCCGCTGTTGATCTTCGCCTACGTCGTTCGATTCATGCCACAGGCAGTCGGCTCGACCAGAACCGCAATTTTACAGGTCAACCCGAAACTCACGGAGGCCTCCCGAACCCTCGGTAAGAGTAATGTCGAAACGTTCCGAAAGGTAACACTACCGCTGATCGCGCCGGGAATCGTCGCTGGAGCAGCACTGGTTTTCCTGACGACGATGAAGGAACTACCAGCGACACTGTTGCTCCGGCCGACCGGGTTCGATACGCTCGTTACACACATCTGGCGCGCCGAAGAGGCGGCCTACATGAGTCACGCCGCCGTTCCTGCGTTCGTTATCCTGCTCGTCTCGGGGCTCTCGATGATGATTATACTGCGACAGGAAAACGCCTGATCGCAGCCCTTGCTATTGGTTTCGTCCGTGATAACCGCAGACGGGACTATTAAGTCGGTGCCGAAAGTTGTTCAGGTCAGTATGGAGTATTCGCTCGAAATCGACGGGACACCGGAGACGGTACCGGGCGGGACTGGCGTGTTGCTGTTGCACCCGAGCACGGGAGAAACCGATCGCATCGACACCGACTTTCTCAAAGCCGACACCGACAACTTCCTCGTCGTCTCCACTCGAACGACGGCCCGCGAAGTCAGACAGAAACTCGAGCACTACGACGTCGACGAGGACTGTGCCGAAATCCTTGATACGTTGAGCATCGAACGGGGCTACTCCCGCCGTCAGAGCGACACCGTCCACTACGTCGCCGCGCCCGACGACGTCGACGGCATCGTCGAGCACATCGACGGCTTTCTCGACAGTCACGACGGCAAGCTCCGACTGAGTTTCGACTCCGTTACCGAGCTCGCTTACTACGCCGGTGACGAGGAGGCCATCGAGGCGGTCGAACGCATCCTCGAGTTGCTCGAGGAGTACGACGCCGTCGGCCTCTTCCACGTCTCCGAAGAGCCCCACAGCGAGGACGTCGTCGACCGGTTCCGCGAACTGTTCAACGGGATCGTCGACCTCGACGAGGACGGGAGCATCGACACCGAGTTCTAGCTGGTTCGATTTTTTCGCGCCGATCGAGAACGGTTCTACTCGTCGGTCTCCTATCCCGACCGTCCGACACACCCATAGTCAGATCGCGGGTGTGTCGGTACTGACGCCAGTCCGTATCAGTCCGTAAGCGATTCGAACGTCTTCTCCGCCCAGCGAACTGCGTAGTCGGGGCCGTGGTCCCGGTAGGCCTCGGTATCGAGTGCCGCAAACGGTGCCGGGAGTTCGATCGCGTGTTTGATCGCCGCACACGCCAGTTCCGTCGCGTCGGCAAAGTCCGTCTCACCACGGGCGACCGCTCGAGGCAGTCCCGAGACCCGGTCTTCGAGTCGAGTACCCGCGTCCTGCCAGGCGTCGGCGAGTTCGGGGTGGTCGCCGTGCCAGTCGGCGAAGACCTCGCGCGTCTGTAGTCCGACCCAGCCGTCGTACAGCGCCGCGGCGACCTGGTAGGTGCCGTTGGAATCGAGCGCAACGGCCCGATCGAGGTCGAGGTAGCTGTCTTCGAAGAATCCGAGGAAGTGTTCGGGCACCTCGAGACCCACTTCGACGAGTGCCTCGGCGAGCAGGAAGTCGACGAAAGGTTCGGGCGAGCCCTCGACGCGCGGTTTCACGAGGACGACCGGCGGTTCGGTCTGGCGCGTCCAGGCGACGCTGCCGTCGCCGGGCATCCCGATCGTCAGATCCGAACTCGCGTACCGAGCCAACAGCTGTGGCGCGTCCGCTGGCAGCCAGTCGGCAGGGTAGCTCGCGGGCTCGAGAGCGTCGACGACGAGTCCGAGGTCCTCCGCCTGTGCCGGCGGTAGCGTCTCGAAATCACGATCACAGTCGTACACCTGCGCGTCGGGTGCGTGTTCCTCCTGGATCGCTGTGACCGGACCCGAGAGCTCGCGCGCCTCGAACATCAGACGAGGACGTTCTGTGCGACGGCCAGCAGCGACAGCAGCACTGATACGACGATCGTGACGAGAACGACCTTGGTTGGGGTGCTCATACGTGTGGACAATCAGGCATATCGCTTAAATCCATCTTTCTCTCCCGAAACGAGGACTGAGTACGACACTCGAGCACGCGAGAGAGCCGCCGAGTACACCTCGAGTATCGTCTCCACCTCAACGGGATTCCATCCGTAGCGGCTCGAGCGATACTCGATCGGTTACGAGAGATTGCCATAGGACTGTTTCACATGGAAACGAATGGCTACCGGTTCGACCCGTAAGATAGGTTCGGTGGCGATTTGCAGTCGAAATGAGGGGGTGGGAGAGTCAGGCGGTGTCCGACGGCCGGTCACTCCTCGTCGTCTTCCGCATGCCACGAATCCGGGACGTCGATCACGTACCGACCGTCTTCCTGGAGCGAGATGATGTACTCCTCGCGGTTGTACAGCTCCATCAGGTTGAGTTCGTACTGGCCGGGGCTGACGATCTTGATGCTCTCGAACTGCTCGTTGAGTTCTGCACGCAGTTCCTCGATCGAGGGCTGTTCTCCCGACGGTTCGCTGACGACGCGGCCGCGTTCCGACGGCGGGACGTCGGTCTCGTCCGTACTCGTTGCGGTTCGATCGTGTGCGTCCGTCTCGTCGGGTAGATCGTCCGTCTGAACGATCGCACTCCGGGCGTCAGCCTGGGCCGCGTCTTCGCTGTCGGCCATGATCGATCCGTCACCGCCCTCACTCGAGTCGGTGCCGTCGGACTGAGACGGTGTCGGGGAGTCAGAGCGAGATCGTGGGCGGGACGCCGACTGTGCCGGCGCGGCGCCACCATCGCTGTCGCCTTCGGTTCGAGTGGAACCAGCCCCCGGCGTCGGACCGTCCGTCGGCGTCGGATCGTTCGCCGCCGCGTCCGACCGATCCTCGGGTCGACGAGCGGTTTCGGGCCACTCGTCGAACGCCGCCGTTTCGGCGGTCGATTCCGGCTCAGCAGACTCGTCGCTCGAGGGCCAGGACCGATCATCGTCCGGACGGTCGCTTTCGCGTGGAGTCTCCTCGCGTCCGGCAGGTGCAATCTCGCTGCTCTCCGAGCGACCGTTGGCGGCTGGCGGCGTCGTATCGACGGCTGACTGCGGATCGTCGGTCGTCTGTGAATCCGAAGCTTGCCCGGAGTTCGACGAAACCCACCCGCGAACAGTCTTCGCAGCACGTTCGACGGTGCCAGCGGTGTCAGTCGACCCGGATCTGCTGGTCGAATCCGCCGACTCGGCGACGTCGGCCGACTCGGCGGTCTCAGCCGTATCCGCTGACACCTGGCCGGCGGGTGCAAACTGGAACTTGTTCCCGCCACAGTCCGGACAGCCCGACAGCATCTCCTTGGAGCCGTCGGGAAACGTCCGGCCGCAGGTCGTACATTCGTGTGGCATTAGTCTCGGGACACGAGTGCACTGATGAGCGTTTCGTCCTTGTGTAGCGTTTCGATCTGGTTTGCCGGCCCGATGACCGTCAGCTTCGCCGTCGAGTCGTCCCCACCCATGATCCGACCGAGCAGCGAGGAGTCGTTCGCTTTGGACTTGGGATAGGTCTCGATCTCGATCCCGTTGAACTCGTCGGGGCTGATCTCGGACATCGTCACCTCGATGAGTCGACTCTCCTCGTCGGGCGTCAGCCCTTCCTCGAGGATGACGATGTTGCCGTCGTGGACGCCGTCCAGAATCATCCGGATCTTCTCCATCGTGGCCATGTTTTCCATCCGCTCGCCACTGATGAGGTCGATCTGGACGCCATCGGAGCCGTCGGAATCGTCGGCGTTAGTTGCTTTTGGCATCGATGATCACCCGAAGTACTCCGCGATGTTGTCGTACACTTCGTCCATGTTGTCGCCTTCCTTCGCGGAGAGGGGGATGGTCTTGTGCTGTGGGAACGCGTCCTCGATCCGTTTGACACTCGCATCGTCGAGGTCGATCTTGTTCGCGAAGATGAGAACGGGAAGATCGCGGGATTCGATGATCCCGATCAGCATGGTGTTGACCTGTGTGATCGGATCCTCGGCGCTATCGAGGACGTAGATGACACCGTCGACGTCTTCGCGCAGCCAGTGCATCGCCTCGGCGACGCCTTCGGTCGCCTCGCGGGAGCGACGGATCGCGTCGTCTTTCTCCATCTCGTCGGTGAACTCCTCGTAGTCGACTTTCGTCGTCACACCGGGCGTGTCGACGATATCGATCGTCACCGAGTTGCCGTTGCGCTCGATCTCGACGTTCTCTTTCCTGCGTGCACGTCTCGTTTCGTGTGGAATGTGACTCTCCGCACCGACTGCGTCACCGGTCCAATCACGCGCGATTCGGTTTGCAAGCGTCGTTTTTCCAGCGTTCGGTGGACCGTAGATACCGATTCGTTTGGGTTCCTGTTCGGAAAACAGGCGGTCCGTAACCCGAGAGATACTATCTTTGAGTTGTGAATACAGTCCCATCGTTGGGGCCCTCCAGCACCGCGGGGTGCATCTGCGCGTACTACAAACTGAATCCACTTAAGCCTACGTCAGACGTGTTGAAAATACAATAGTAGAGAAATATATTGTTCAGAGAGTATCGATTGAAAAGAGTAGCTACAGACGATGTTGAAGCGGTATTATCACGTCCCGCGCGGATAGCCGCCAACCAGGAACCACACCGGTTTTGGATTCCGACTGGGAGAAATCCTCTATCAAGTGTAGGGGGAGACCTAAGCGAGTGGCTTGTCATCATGAACCAAGGTATATAATTACGTTATTACCGATGATAGGTAGCGGAGAAAGCAGTTCTCCACCACCCCCACCCCTTCGTTTCAAGTGGAACATGACGGGAAAGGGGGTGGGTAAATCGGCCGAGAGTGGATTGGCGATTGTAGTAGCGGACGGTGATTCGGATCTATACTCGCTGTAGAGGTCCTAAGGAGGATATCTACACTAATACAACTATGAAAACTATACTAGTAACTCGATCCGCTCAAAAGGCTGTTTTCTAGTAATAACTAGTAATTAGAAGAATATCCTAGCAAGAACTGAGATTTGCTAGTGCTACGGACCGTGTTTCTGTCCTATCAACATAAAGATTTCTGATCTAGAGACCCCCCCTCCCCCACCCCCTCTCTGACAGTCTCCAGTTGAAACGAAGGGGTGGGGGGGGAATACTCCCCGACGATTCTGTATACGTACCCATGATGATCGTGTTCATTGTCCACGATGGCCTTGGGCATTGAGAGCACTATACATATTCGGAATACACTTCCCCCTCTCTACGTTCTCCTCTCGATCGGAATATCTCTCATATACTGTCGGACAGAACTATTATGAGAATTTGCCGCTTCCGTCCGACAGTATACCTCTCGAGGCGAGGACGAGCCTCGAGGTCACGACGAACAGCGGATCGCGATCGGGAGCCGGACTGTGTAGTAGCTAACTACCTGATCACAGATGACTATTACCTGACACTCCCACACCGATCGTCAGTCCGACTGCGAACCCGAGCCGTCAGGCCACTCCAACCGCAAAACGTCTTGGTCACCGATGGACCCGAAACGAACGTCTCCCTACCATTCAAAAGATCGATACTATCCGCGATCTTCTACTCGTCCTGTTTAGGTCGTCAGACGGTCGATATCACCCGATCGTATCGACTATCATAGATTGAAGGAAAGAATTTAATATCGTGCTTTTCCTCTGTTTCGTTTGCATCAACTGGACCCGGGCCAGGGGTCGGAAAGAGGATATTATGCGATACAGGGCGATTCGCCACCATATTCCTGGTTTCTGGCCCGCGACTCCACCCGAAACGAGGGGGTATGTGTACGACGGATGTCAGACGACGATTCAGAGATCACGAACGCAGGGGAACCCGATATCGACACGGACGGGTTCTCGAACTTCGATAGCTCCGACCTCGCCGACGAGGAGTCGAGTCAAGGGTTGTTCGACGACTTGCTCAGTGGTGAACCGATCTTCGAGAACAAGGAGGTCCTGCGGCCGTCCTATACGCCACACGAACTCCCACACCGAAGCGACCAGATCAACAAGATGGCGACCATTCTCGTCGCGGCACTTCGGGGCGAGACGCCGTCGAACATCTTGATCTACGGGAAGACCGGTACGGGAAAGACCGCCAGTGCGAAGTTCGTCAGCAAGGAACTCGAGAGTACCTCGAAGAAGTACAGCGTCCCGTGTGACGTCGAATACATCAACTGCGAGGTCACGGACACCCAGTATCGCGTCCTCGCACAGCTGGCAAACAAGTTCATCGAGAAGAACAAGGCCCGCATCGACGAGCGAGTCGAGGATCTCGAAGGGCTGCTTTCGGCCCTCGAAGAGTACGAGTCGAGGATCGACAGCGAGTCACCGACCGACGGCGACCAGTCCGACCTCTTCGATGGGATCGACACGACCGACGCGTCGGAAGCGACTGAGGACGTTTCGTCTGGAACGAACCGTCGCGGGTCTGGAACCGGGTCTCCAGTTGAAACGGGGGGGTCGTCGGGAGACGATCCCGATTTCGAAGCTGCCGACACCGAGCCTGCTGATATCGCTGCCGCCGAATCCACGGATACGGGCGACGATCGCTCGCCAGCCCATCCCCTCGAGTCGACGCCGTTTGACTCTCGTGAGGAGATCCGGGCCCGCATCGAGGACCTCGAGGACGATCGGGAGTCCTTCGAGGAAGTCCCGATGACCGGGTGGCCAACCGACCGGGTCTACAGCGTCTTCTTCGACGCCGTCGATTACGACGAGCGGGTCGTCGTCATCATGCTAGACGAGATCGACAAACTCGTCGAGAAAAGCGGCGACGACACGCTCTATAATCTCTCGCGGATGAACTCCGAACTCGAGAACTCGCGGGTCTCGATCATCGGCATCTCGAACGACCTGAAGTTCACCGATTTCCTTGATCCCCGGGTGAAATCCTCGCTGGGCGAAGAGGAGATCGTCTTCCCGCCCTACGACGCCAACCAGTTGCGGGATATCCTGAAACACCGTTCGGAGGTCGCGTTCAAAGACGGCGCGCTGTCGGACGACGTCATCCCCCTGTGTGCGGCCTTCGCGGCCCAGGAACACGGGGACGCGCGACGCGCACTGGATCTCCTCCGGACGGCGGGAGAACTGGCCGAACGCTCCCAGTCGGAGACGATCGTCGAGAAACACGTCCGGCAGGCCCAGGACAAGATCGAACTCGATCGGGTCGTCGAGGTCGTCCGCACCCTCCCGACACAGAGCAAGCTCGTCCTCTTTGCGATCATTCTGCTGGAGAAAAACGGCGTCCACAGCATCAACACCGGCGAGGTGTTCAACATCTACAAGCGCCTCTGTGAGGAGATCGACGCCGATGTCCTGACCCAGCGTCGCGTCACGGACCTCATCAGCGAACTCGACATGCTCGGGATCGTCAACGCCGTCGTCGTCTCGAAGGGTCGGTACGGCCGTACTAAGGAGATTAGCCTCTCGGTCCCACTCGAGGAGACGGAGGCCGTCTTGCTGTCAGACTCCCGACTGAGCAACATCGACGACGTCCAGCCGTTCGTCCAGGCCCGGTTCGAGAACTAATACTGTCGGACAGCAGTCAGTGAATCGTCTCAGTTGGTACTATAGCCGACGACCTGATGTACCTCGAGGGAGTTCGATTCGACATGAACCGACGGGCAGTTCTCGGTTCGACGGCAGGGCTGGCCGCGTTGGCCGGCTGTATCTTCGACGACAGCGGCCCCGACCACGAGTTCGAACGCGGTGAACTCGACGTCGTCATCGACGGCGAGGCGTTCGACCTCTCGGCGGATCGGTTCCAGGCCGAACACGCCGACAACTACTCGATGCACTTTCACCTTCACGAGGGCGACGACTACTGGTACAACGATTATCCCGAAAGCGGTGAACGGATCACCGTCGCCGAAGGGATCGATCTTCTCCCACACTTTGTATACGCCGCCGAGGACGACGAACACGTCGTCACGATCGACGGAACCGAGTACGACGGCCGGGAATCAGGAACAGAGCTGACGTTTTTCGTCGACGACAACCGCGTCGATCCGACAGCCCACGAGATCCAGGACGGAGACGCGCTTCGACTCGAGATCGAAACCGAAGTCGAACCCGACGCCTGAGACGGACTGCTGTACCGCTGTCTCGCCGACCGCCAACGGGCCGGCGATCAGCAGGACGTGACGACAGGAGACCGTCTCAGTGCTGACGACGACCGATCGCCATTGCGACACCGGCGCCGGCAGTTGCGACGCCGACGGAACCGGTGAGGCCGGCCTGGATAGCTGGGTCGTCGAGGTCGTCTATCGGAACCGGCGTGGTGTCGATCGTCGGGGACGGTGCGAGCATGCCGCCGATGATCTCGTCGAACGCCAGTCGGACGTGGCCGAGCCACGGCACGCGGAACGTCGCCTTGCCGGTGACCCACTCGGGTCTGACGATATCTGACTGGATCTGACCCCGCTGGCCGAACTGGTCGTAGCCGGCGTTCGCGTCGCCTTTAGTGATGAAGCCATCGTGGGGTGCCGGACACGTCATCACGTCGTCACAGGTCGCGTCGCCGACGATTGCGTCGTCAGCTTTGGTCTCGATCCAGTTTTCGTCCTCTTCGACCCAGTAGTGAGCGCGATGGATGATGGGGACGGCGTTTGGATCCCCGTTCGGCCGGAAGACGATGACGTCGCCCTCGTTGCCGAACTTTTCGTGACCGCTGTCCTGACCGTTCTCGAGTGGAACGACGCCGGTCCCGTCGACGGGATCGTCACCGACGAACCGCTCGTCGTCGACGACGAATATCAGATCGCCCCGTTCCATGTTCGGCTCCATACTGCCGCTCTCGACGGCGACCAGCGGGGGCCAGACGCCGCTGACGCCAAACAGGATCAGGCCGATGACGACGACGATAGCGATACTGCTGACGACGTCGCGTACGAAGACGACGTTTTCCGCGTCGGATTTCAGAAACCAGCGGAAGACGCCGTCGTCCTCGATCGTGACGGCGTCGGTTCGTCCGTCACCGTTGGGCCCTTTCGACGGCTCCCCGGCTGAACTCCGGTCGTCGACGTCGTCTCGATCCCATCGATCCCGACCGTCGTCGGGATCGTCCGGTGGATCACCGGGGGTAGATCCGCTCATCGTCACCCGTTTTGCTGGGATGTCCAATCAACCTTCTGCTCCGGTGGCCCCACCGGTTCCGAGACGATCAGTGACCGGCTCGTGATCGGTTGCGAGACGACCGGTGGCGAACTCGCAGTGCGAACCGCGATGCTCCCCTGCGGGCGTCGATACGGTACCCTTTTCTCTTCGCTCACGAATGCGAGTCGTGTGCCACTCGAGGCGCCCGCCCGGATCGTCAGCGAACTCACCAGTCGTGGCTACAACGCCGAACGCGAGGCCGTGACCCGGCTCGCGTCGGCCAACAATCCACAGGCGACCCTCGAGCGCGTCGTCGAGGAGCTCCCGGATGACGCACTGGTCGTCCGGACCGAACACGTCGAATCGGCCCTCGAGGCGATCGAATCGGGGACCGACGTACCCAACGGATCGCCGTCACACCCTGCGGTCGATGAGCGAGAATCTGCCCCAGCCGACGGCTCGAACACCTTCGTTTCGACTGGAGGCGAAACCGCCGGCTCCCCCGCGGCTGATGGGACTGATCCAGTCGAAACGAAGGGGGTCGAGAGTATCGAGCGGTCGGTTGATCCCGAGTTGCGATCGCTGGAGATCGACGGCGACATGACCGGCGAGAGCACGGGAACCGGTGAGTACGAGGACTTCGTCTCCGTGTTCCGCGATCGACTCGAGCGACTCGGCTCGAAGCTTCGGGGGCGGGTCAATCACCGACCGGCGTCGGCGATCGAGAACATGGCCGGCGGGAGCGAGGTCGCGATGGTCGGCCTGGTCAACGACATCCGATCGACGGCCAGCGGCCACTGGCTGATCGAACTCGAGGACGCGACCGGAACCTTCCCGTGGCTCGTCATGAAAGACCGGGAGTACGTCGATCTGGTCGACCAGCTGCTCTGTGACGAGGTGCTGGCGATGCAAGGAACCCTCGCCGACGACTCGGGGATCGCGTTCGTCGACTCGATGTACTTCCCGGACGTCCCACGGACCCACGAGCCGTCGACGGCCGACCGCCACGTCCAGGCGGCGCTGATCAGCGACGTCCACGTCGGCAGCCAGGAGTTCATGGCCGAGGCCTGGAACCGATTTACGGACTGGCTCCACACGAAACAGGCCCAACACGTCGAGTATCTGCTGATCGCTGGCGACATGGTCGAGGGCGTCGGCGTCTACCCAGACCAGGACGAGGAACTCGATATCGTCGACATCTACGAGCAGTACGAGGCGTTCAACGAGCGTCTGAAGCAGGTTCCCGGTGACCTCGAGATCGTGATGATCCCGGGCAACCACGACGCGGTTCGTCTCGCCGAGCCACAGCCGGGCTTCGACGAGGAACTCCGGGAGATCATGTCCGCTCACGATCCACGGATCGTGAGCAACCCCTCGACGGTGACGATCGAAGGCGTCTCGGTGTTGATGTATCACGGGGTCTCACTGGACGAGGTCATCGCCGAACTCCCCGAGGAGAAGGCCAACTACGACGAGCCACACAAGGCGATGTACCAGCTACTCAAGAAACGCCACGTTGCACCGCAGTTCGGCGGTCACACCCGACTGGCGCCCGAAGAGCAGGACTACCTCGTGATGGAGGACGTACCTGACATCTTCCACACCGGCCACGTCCACAAACTCGGCTTCGGGAAGTACCACAACGTCCTCGCGATCAACTCCGGCTGCTGGCAGGCCCAGACGGATTTCCAGAAGAGCGTCAACATCGATCCCGACGCCGGCTACGCGCCGATCGTCGATCTGGACACGCTCGACGTGACCGTCCAGAAGTTCAGTTGACCGTCGTCCGCGATCAGAGCTGACACGAGCGGCCGATCTCCCGTTCGTACGCCGATTTGATCCGCTCGAACAGGTCTTCGCCGACCGCCGTCCGAATCCGCGGGGCAGCCGTCGCGAAGAACTCGTCTAAATTCTCGAACTCGTCGAACGCGTCGTTGTCCTCGGTCTCGTCGTAGCGGTCCTCACGCTCGTATTTGAGCGCCTGCAGGCAGTTATCGATCAGATCCATATCCTTGACGAACCGCGCGGTCTCCGTCTCTCGCGTCTCGTACTCCTCCCAGAGCGCCAGCAGTTCGTCGTCCCCGAACGGCTCGAGCAGGGCCGCCATCGCCTCGCGTTCGGCCGCCTCCTTCTCGGCGTCGGTGACGGTTCTGCCATCGTCGCCCGCTCGAGTCGGGATATCCCCGGTCCGGGCCTCCGCGAGGTCGTGGACGACCGCCATCGACGCGGCCCGCGATCGGTCGACGCCGGCCCGTTCGGCATACAGCAGACAGAGCGTTGCCGTCCCCCAGGTATGGGCCGCGACCGACTCCGGCGAGTCGACGTTTCGCAGCTCCCAGCCCGTCCGGCGCTCGTCTTTTAACTCGAGTAACTCGAGCAGTGAATCGAGTTCGTCCGTCATCGTCTACGCCGGCGGCGGGACGGAGAATGAGTCTGTCGCTTTTACGGACTGCTGTCCTCGTCGTTCCAGATCAGGCCCTCGATCGTGCCCGTCAGTACCGTCTCGCCGTCGTCGTTCTCACAGCGAACGTCGACGTCGATCTCGAACCGGTCGTCTCGCTCGATTACGTCCGTAAACGTCCACGTACAGCCGATCCGCTGGCCGGTGTAGACGGGGCGGACGAACTCGAAATTCATCGCCGTCGCCAACACCTCGAGGTCGCCGCCGATCTTCGTCGGCAGCGTCGCGGTCAACAGTCCGTGGACCAGCAGTCGGCCGTCGTTCGGAACGGTGTGTTTCTCCTGTTTGTCCTTCGAGAGCTCGGCGAACTGCTCGACCTCGTCGGTCGTGAACGTCCGCTCGAACGTGTGCGTCTCGCCTTCTGTCGGTCGGTACATGCTAGCCGCCTTCGAAGATCCGTTTGATCTCGTCGTTGTCTACGATCGGCTCGTCGCGGCCGATGTCGGTGACGATCTCGCCACGCTCGATGACGTATCCGTGATCGGCGATCTCTCCAGCGTGGCGGACGTTCGACTCCGCGACGACGATCGAGATTCCGAGGTCTTTGATCCGTTCGACACCCTCGCGGAACTGTTCGCGCACCGAGGGGGCGAGTCCCTCGAACGGCTCGTCGAGCAACACGATGTCGGGATCCGAGGTCAGCGCCCGGCCGACGGTAACCATCTTCTGTTGACCGCCGCTCAACTGGCCGGCCGGCCGATCGAGGAACTCCTCCATCTCCGGATAGATATCGAGGACGCGCTCGAGGCGCGCTTCGAATCCGTCATCGTCGACGTCGCCTTTCCCCCACGCCGACATTCGTAGGTTGTCCTCGACGGTGAGGGTCGTAAACAGCCGTCGGTCTTCGGGTGCGAAGCCGATACCGTGTTGGATCCGTTCTCGTGACGGACGATCCGTGAGGTCGGTTCCGTCGACGCGGATCGTCCCGTTTCGAATCGACGTCTGGCCCATCACCGACCGGAAGGTCGTCGTCTTCCCCGCTCCGTTGCGTCCGATCAACGCGACGGTCTCGCCCGGTTGGACCGCCAGCGAGACCTCCTCGAGGACCGTCGCTCTGTCGATGCTGACGGTGACGTCTTCGACCTCGAGAAGCGGCTGCTGGTGTTGCTGTTGTCCACCCATCGTCAGACACCTCCCTCGAGGATGAACTGGTTGACCTCCTCGGAGTTCATCACGGCGGCCGGGTCGTCGTCGGCGAGCACGCGACCCTCGTGGAGGGCGACGATCCGATCGGAGTAGGTGCGGATCAGTTCCATGTCGTGTTCGATGAAGATGAGACCGATGTTGCGCTCGACCGCCGCGTCGGTGATCGTCTCCATCACCGCGTTCTTCTCGCGGGAGCCGACGCCGCTCGTTGGCTCGTCGAGGACCATGAGCTTCGGTCGAAGCGCAAACGACATCGCCACGTCGAGGATCTTGCGTACCCCGTGTGGCAGGTGTTCGGTGTGTTCGTCCGCGTGGGCCTCGAGGTTGAACATCTCGAGGAGCCGTTCGGTCTCTTCGACGGAGTCGCTATCGCGGTGGGTAAGCGTAAACAGCCGATTGTTCTCCCCTTTCCGGGAGAGAACGCTCGCCTGAACGTTCTCGAACACCGTGAGCTCGTCGTAGATCTGTGGGATCTGGAACGAGCGGACGAGACCGCGACGGACGCGTTTGTACCGTCGCAGGTCCGAAATGTCGTCGCCGTCGAAGACGATGGTTCCGTCGGTCAGCGAGAGCGCACCCGACAGGAGGTTCGTAAACGTCGTCTTGCCAGCGCCGTTCGGCCCGATGATGCCGACGATCTCGTCGTCGTAGAACTCGAGGCTGACGCCGTCGACGGCGACGAGGCTGCCGAACTCCTTGCGGACGTTTTCGGTTCTGAGGATCGGTTCCGCCGATCCGCTCGATCTCGCGGATGCCGTGTTCCGTGTGTTCTGTGTACTCATGAGTTGTCTCTCCGTTCGTCGAGTCGCTCGAGCAGTTCTTTCGCACCGCCCCAGATACCCTTCTCTCGCAGCGTCAACACGACCACGAACAACACGAGTCCCATCGTGAAGTGCCAGTAAGTGGTGACGCTGAGTGCCAGTTCCTGCAACAGGATGAAGCCGCCGGCGCCGACGACCGGTCCGAGGAAGGTGCCGATACCGCCAAGCAACGCCATGAAGACGATCTCGCCGGACATCGTCCAGTCGAGATACTCCGGCGTGATGTGGCCGACGACGACGGCGTAGAGCGCGCCGCCGAGTCCGACGATCATCGCCGAGAGGATCATCGAGTACAGCCGGTACCGGAGGATGGGGACGCCGCTCATCTCCGCTCGCGTCTCGTTTTCGCGGATCATCTTCAGCGTGAGGCCGAACGGCGAGCGCAACACGACCCACAGCAACAGGATCGTCGCGGTCAGACAGACGAGGATCACGTGGTAGTAAAAGCCCATCAGATAGAACTGGGCCGGCACTTCGCTGACGGGGAGTCCCAGGAAGTCGGGGCGGGTGAGCCCGATCCCGTCGGTCCCGCGGGTAAGTCCGCCGACGTCCCGGGTCGCGAGCACGAACAGCAGCTGGGCAAGCGCAAG
The DNA here is from genome assembly GCF_030848565.1 of Natronolimnohabitans sp. A-GB9. GTDB lineage: Archaea > Halobacteriota > Halobacteria > Halobacteriales > Natrialbaceae > Natronolimnohabitans. The sequence continues at coordinate 106,566 of NZ_JAVDDV010000004.1, read as the reverse complement.
CGTCAACAGCGCGAAGTAGATCTCGTGTGTCTTGACCGAGAGCGCGCCGATGATCGCCCCGACGACGCCGGCGACGATCATCGCCAGTACCAGCAGGACGACGAGATCGGTGATCCCGGCCCGTTCCATCGCGATCACGACGGTGTACATCCCGGCCCCGAAGAACGCGGCGTGGCCGAACGACAGCAGCCCCGTGTAGCCGAGGACGATGTTGAACCCGAGGGCAGCGATGGCGAAACACATGATCCACGCCAGCAGACGCGTGTGATAGGCGTTCATCGTCAACGCGGGGTACAACGCGAGGAAGACGAACAGGGCGCTGCCCGCGAGCAGGCGCTTGTCGAGAAGCACCCCCTTTATCTCCCCGGCTTTCACGTCGCCGAACGTCGGCAAGCGGGTGCTCATTCGACCACCCCCTCGTCGCCGAACAGCCCTTCTGGCTTGAAGATGATGACCACTGCCATCAGCCCGAAGACGATCGCTAACTCGAGTGCCGGGTAGTACGCGATCCCGAAACTCCGAACCATACCGATGACCAGCGCGGCGACGACGACGCCTTTGAGGCTCCCGAGACCGCCGATAACGATCACGGCGAACGAGAGCAGGACGTACTCGAGGGTCACCGCCGGCGTCGCCGTCGCGAAGGGGACGAACAGCGCGCCGCCGAGGGCCGCGATGGCGACCGAGATGCTAAAGATCATGATGCGAACGCGGTTGACGTTGATCCCGAGCATCTGGACCATCTCGTAGTCCTCCGACATCGCCTGGGAGATCTTCCCGAGTTTCGTCTTCACGAACATGAGATAGAGCCCGACGGCACAGGCGATGGCGATCAGGATGACGACCGACCGGTAGGCCGACACCGAGATGCCGAGCAGGTCGAGCGTTCCCAGCTGTCGGGACGGATCGACGGCGCCGTCGACCGTGATCGGGGACGCACCCCAGATGAACTTGATCACGTCGTCGAGCATGAGGATCACACCGAACGTCGCCAGCAGCTGATAGACGGGCTCGATCTCGTACAGCGGGGCGAAGACCGTCTTGTCTAACACTGCCGAAAGGACGAACACGACCAGCGGTATCACGAGGACGAGTACCGCCAAGAGGACGACCGTCGACGTCGTGATATCGCCCATGTTGTTCAGCGTCCAGACGGCCACGTAGGCGCCGAGACCGTAGAACGCGGCGTGAGCCATGTTCAGCAGGTTGAGGATACCGAACACGAGCGTCAGCCCAACCGATGCGAAAAACAGCAGGGCTGCGAAGTAGAGCCCGTTGAACGTGTTTACCATGAGGGATTCGATCGGCATCCGTTCTCACCCCGTCATCGGTTCGATTTCGTCGACCCAGTCCATCGTCAGGACGCCCTCCGGCGGGTTGACCTCTGCGGCCTCGATGAACTCGAACTCACCGAGAAGCGGGTGATCGACCGGAAGATCGTGGTCGTCGGTCGGACGTCCGAAGACGGCCGGTGCGACTGCCTGTGGGCCGTGCATCGTATGCTGGCCGTGCGGTGCCTCGAACGCGATGTTGTTCATCGACGCCATGAGCTGTTCGCCGGTCGGCCAGTCGCCGATGATCTGGACGGCCCGTTCGACGCCCTCCTGGAGCGCCTCGAAACCCATCCACTCGTGGTAGGCACCCCACCCCGGGAGCTGGTCGTAGCGCTCGTAGTATTCGTCGACGAACTCCCGGTGGGCTTCGTCCTCGTCGTACCGGTAGTTGGGTTGGTAGCCACCGCGACCGCCGAGCCAGACGTTCTCTGGCATATCGGCGCCGAGAGAGTCGAGCAAGGGTGCACCGGTGTCGCCGATCAACAGCGCCTCGTCAACCGCTTCGAACAGCCCACCGGCGACGCCCTGTGAGACGAACGTCGAAATGTCTCCGCCCCACAGACTCGAGAACAGGAGGTCCGGCGACTCGTCGGCGATCGCGGAGACGTGAGCGCTGTAGTCGGTCTCACCCAGCTCCGGGTAGCGCGACTCGACGACCTCGACGTCTGCACCGACGGCGTCGAGGCCGGCCGTAAACATCTCCTGGTGGTCGTGTCCCCAGGCGTAGTCGGGATCGACCGTGATCACCGTTTCGACGTCGTCCATCTGCTCGACCATCCGGACGGCACCGACCGCACCGGCAGCGTTCGTCCCAGCCGTCCGGACGACGTGGTCCATCTCCGGGTTCTCCTCGAACAGCTGGTAGGTTCCGGGCATCGTCACCAGGAACGGCAACTGTTGGTCGTCCGCTGCTGGTGCCACCGCAAGCGAGTGGGCACTCGAGACGATACCCATGATCATGTCGACCTCGCCCTCCTGTGCCATCGCCTGGACGTCGCTGATCAGCGAATCCGGTCCGGCATCCTCGTCGAGTCGGTCGACGACCTCGATCTCGCGTTCGCCGATGAGGCCGCCGTCGTCGTTGATCTGCTCGACGAGCATCTCGCTCGCGTTTCTCGCTTCCTCGCCGTAGAACGCCGGCGGGCCGGACTCGAAGAGGAGTTGGACGATCCGGAACGGTTCGTCCGGAATGCCGTCGATCTCCTCCGTGCCGAAGTCCCCCTCGAGGAGGACACAGCCTGCAAGCGATCCGACTGTCGTTACCGCGGCGGACCCCTTCAGGAAGTTCCGCCGTGAGACGTGTGAATTGTTTTCGTTCATCAGTTGTGTGTTCATATCTCGCATATCGGTCGAGGACGGCAATCCCCACACCGATCAGTGTCGTCGAATAACGGTTCACCCCAGTCACCCGTGCCGGGGTTCGATCGGTCGAACCCCGTCGAAACTGTCGTCGTCGGCCCGTTACCGTCTACGTGTCTGGACGATCACCTCGCAGCGAGAGGACGGTTCGGTCGAACTCACAGACGAGCGTTTCGTCGGCCTCGTCAGTGGGACGGTCGTTGACCCTGAAGACCTCGACGTGCATGGTGACGATACCGCGCTCGCCGTCGCTGGTCTCCCGTTTGTCCGTGACGGTCGACTGCACCCGGATCGTGTCGCCGTGAAACACCGGCTCGGGGTGCTCGACGTTGTCGTACGAGAGGTTGGCGACGATGGTTCCGTCGGTGGTCTCCGGAATGGTAATGCCGACTGCGAGGCTCATCGTGTAGAGCCCGTTGACCAGCCGTTCTCCGAACGCCGTCTCCTCGGCGAACGCAGCGTCGAGATGCAGCGGCTGCTGGTTCATCGTCATATCGCAGAACTGCTGGTTGTCACTCTCGCTGATCGTCCGACGCCGCTCGTGTTCGATCGTCTCGCCGACTTCGAACTCCTCGTAGTACAGTCCGGTCATATGTGTGTCACCTGTGAGATGTCTGTCGGTGGGTGTTCAGAGGATCGTCCCGTGTTTCTTGTCCGGAAGGTCCTTCTCGACGGTCTCGTAGAACTCGAACCGGGCCTCGAGTTCGTCCCGGAGCGAGCTCGGCGGCACGATCTCGTCGATGACGACCTCGCTTGCCATCCGGTGGACGTTGATGTCCTCCCGGTACTCCTCGCGCAGCTCCTGTTCTCGCTTTGCGCGTTCGTCCGGATCGTCGATCGCGGCCAGTTTGTTCGCGTAGACGGCGTTGATCGCCGCCTCGGGGCCCATGATCGCGATCTCGCCGCTGGGAAGTCCAATGACGCTCTCGGGGTCGTAGGCCGGCCCGGACATCGCGTAGATGCCGGCGCCGTAGGCCTTGCGGACGACCACGGACTGTTTGGGCACCGTCGCAGAAGAGGTCGCGTAGATCATCTTCTTGCCCTGCTCTAAGATGCCGTCTTTCTCGACCTGCGAACCGGCCATGAAGCCGGGCGTGTCACACAGGTACAACAGCGGAATGTCGTAGGCGTCACAGGTCCAGATGAACTCCGCGGCCTTCTCGGCGGCGTCGGGGAAGATCGCCCCGGCTCGCTGGGCAGGCTGGTTGGCGACGATCCCGACCGGACGGCCGTCGATACGGGCAAAGGCCGTGATGATCTCGGGGCCGTACTCCGGCCGGAGCTCGAGCGTCGAGCCAGCGTCGACGACCCGGTCGATGACGTCGAACATGTCGTAGCCGCGGTTTGGCTCCTGGGGGACGATCGAGTCGATCCCCTCGGGCGACAGTTCGGGTGCGGCTCCCTCGGTTTGTGGCGGCTCCTCGTCGCTGTTGTCGGGGAGGTAGCTCAGCAGCTTCGCGACGAGTTCGCGGGCGTGTTCCTCGTCTTCAGCGATCAGGTCCGCGCTACCCGAGTGCCGGGCGTGGACGTCCGGTCCACCCAGGTCCCCGAGGTCGATCTCCTCGCCGGTGACCATCTCGACCATCCGTGGGGAGGCGATGGCCATCGCGGACATGTCCCGGACCATGATCGTAAAGTCCGCGAAGACGGGCGTGTACGCCGCACCCGCGATACAGGGACCGTACAGCACGCAGATCTGTGGGACCCGTCCCGACAGCATCGAGTGATTGTAGTAGTACTTCCCGATCCCCTCACGGTTGGCGAAGAAGCCGGTCTGCTGGTCGATCCGACCGCCCGAGGAGTCCATCAGATACAACACCGGTCGGCCGGTCTTCAGCGCACGCTGTTGCATCCGGAGGAACTTCTCGACGCCCTTCTCGGCCATCGACCCCGCCTTGACGGTGAAGTCGTTGGCCATGAAGTGGATATCACGGCCTTCGAACTCGGCGGCGCCGGTGATGAGCCCGTCGGCAGGCAGTCGGTTTCCGGAGTCGGCCTCGCCGTCCTGTCCGCTCGGATGCCACTCGTCGAAGTTGGCGAACTTGCCGTCCTCGAACGTCAGGCCGTCCTCGCCGAACCAGAGGTCGAGCCGATCGCGGACGAACAGCTTCCCCTGATCGGAGAGGCGTTCGCGGTACTTCTCGGGACCGCCCTCGAGGATGTCCTCGATCTCGTCGAGCAAGGCCTCCTCTCGCTCGGTCGGCTCGAGGTCGTCGGCTGCGGTATCGGCACCGCCATCGCCGGTGGCGGTGGCCGTCCCGGTCGTGGTCTCGTCGGCGGAACTTCCGTTTCGCTCCGGTGACGCGCTTGCGAGGAGCTCTTCGCCCGTCTCGGCGTACAGCTCTACGTCGTCCCCGAAGTGGGACGCGAGGGCCTTCGCGATCGCCTGTGCCTCTCGATCCGTCGTCGTGTCGTTGACTGTCACTTCCATGGTTATTCGAGCACCACGAGCGGGTCGCCCATATCGACCGATTCACCGTCAGTCACGGGGATATCCGCGACGGTCCCGGCCGCCGGTGCCACCACGTCGTTTTCCATCTTCATCGCCTCGAGGACACAGACCACGTCGCCTTCGGCGACGTCGTCGCCGGGAGAGACGTTCACCGAGAGCACGGTGCCCTGCATCTCGGCCGTGATCGTGTCGCCCGCGGTGACCTGTCCAGTTCCGGCACCGCCGCCAGTGCTCGAGGCTGTCGACGACGTGCCGGCAGTGCCCCCGCCGGCGTCGGCTCCGCCGTCGCTGCTCGCGACCTGGGAGAGCCCGCCCGTGACGGCGACGTCGAACCGCTGCCCGTCGACTTCGACGACGAGGTCGTTCGTCTCGGCGTCTCCAGCCGGGTCGCCCTCGTCGTCGACCGCCGTACTCCAGCGGTCGACGGCGTCCGCGAGGTCGTCGTCGCTGACCGTCTCGTCGAGGTAGTTCGTCGTGTGTTCGCCCGCGCGGAACGTCTCGTCTTCGAGCATCAGCCGGTGGAACGGGACCGTCGTCTCGACGCCGACGTCGAAGTGGGCGAGTGCTCGATTCGAGCGCTCGAGACAGCGTTCCCGCGTCGGTGCGCGAACGATCAGCTTCGCGATCATCGAGTCGTAGTCGCCGGCGATCTCGTCGCCCTGAGAGATCGCGTCGTCGATCCGGACGCCGAGGCCACTCGGCGGATCGTACGTGGTGAGCGTCCCCGGCGTCGGCGCGAACCCGTCGGCCGGGTTCTCGGCGTTGATCCGGAACTCCATCGCGTGGCCGTCGATCTCGACGTCGTCCTGGCTGTAGGGGAGTTTTTCGCCGGCCGCGATGCGGAGCTGCTCGCGGACGATGTCGATTCCCGTCACCTCCTCGCTGACGGTGTGTTCGACCTGGATCCGGGTGTTGACCTCCATGAAGTAGAACTCCTCGTTTTCCACGAGGAATTCGACGGTGCCGGCGTTCGTGTAGCCGGCTTCCCGAACGCCCCGACGGGCCGCGTCACCGATCGCCTCCCGAAGGTCGGCGTCCAGTGCCGGGCTCGGTGCCTCCTCGATGACCTTCTGGTGGCGACGCTGGAGCGAACAGTCCCGTTCACCGAGATGGAGCGCCGTGCCGTGTTCGTCCGCGAGGATCTGTACCTCGACGTGTTTCGGACTCTCGAGGAACTTCTCGACGTAGACCGAGTCGTTGTCGAAGTACGCTTCACCCTCGCGTTTGGCACTCTCTAGGGCGTCTTCGGCCTCGTCGTCACCGCGAACGATCTTCATCCCGCGGCCGCCACCGCCGCCTTCGGCCTTGATTGCGACTGGGTAGCCAAACTCGGCGCCGAGTTCTCGCACTTCCTCGGCCGACTCGACGGGTTCGGTCGTCCCTGGAACGACGGGTACGTCGGCCGCCTGCATGATGCGACGCGCGTTCGTCTTCTCGCCGAGTGCCGTCATGGCGTCGCTGCTTGGCCCGACCCAGGTGATCCCCTCGGCGTCTTCGACGTCGCTTGCGAACTCGGCGTTCTCCGCGAGGAAGCCGTAGCCGGGGTGGATCGCGTCGGCCCCTGCTCGGTCGGCGACCTCGATGATGGCGTCTCCGTCGAGGTAGGACTGACTCGCGGGCGCGGGACCGATGTTGTACGCTTCGTCGGCGTAGGCGACGTGGCCAGCGTTTCGGTCGGCGTCGCTGTAGACGGCGACCGTCTCGATACCGAGCTCCTCACAGGCTTGCATGACGCGAACGGCGATTTCGCCGCGGTTTGCGACTAGTAGTTTTTCGAACATGGTCAGTAGGATTTGGGGAAGCCAAGCTGTTGGCCGATGTGGTTGTACGCCATCTGCTGGCTGACCGGAGCGAGCCGGGTGAGGTTGATCTCACGCCACCAGCGTTCGACGTCGTACTCCTTGGCGTAGCCCCAGCCACCGAAGGCCTGCATCGAGTGTTTGACCGCCTCGATGCCGGCCTCAACGGCCGTCGCTTTCGCGACGTTGGTCTCGTAGCCACACTCCTCGTCCTGGTCGTAGAGCCACGCGGCCTTTTCGCGCATGAGCGTGGCCGTCTCCATCTTCGCGTAAGCCTCCGTGATGGGGAACGAAACCGCCTGGTGGGTGCCGATCGGCGCCCCGAAGATCTCGCGATCGTTCGCGTACTCGATGGCCGTCTCCGAGGCGAGTTTGCCGATCCCAGTACCGGCAGCCGCGAAGCCGATCCGTTCGGGGTTGAGCATGTCGACGAGCACCCACCAGCCGTCGTCGACCTCGCCCAGCAGGTTCTCCTCGGGCACGCGGACGTCCTCTAAGAAGACCTCACAGGACTTCGAGTAGTTCATCGCGTGTTTGGGGATCGGCGAGACGTCGATGTTTGGATCGTCCATGTCGACGACGAACAGGCTGATGCCGTCGGTGCCGCGGTCGACCTCCTCGCGGGGGGTCGTCCGCGTGACGAGGATCATGTTGTCGGCTCGGTCGGCGAACGTGATCCATGCCTTCTTGCCGTTTAAGACGTACTCGTCGCCGTCTTTCTCGGCTCGAGTGGCGACGTTCAACGTGTTCGTTCCCGCCTCGGGCTCGGTGATCCCGATCGAGAAGTTCCGCTCGCCGGTCGCGATGTCGGGTAGGTAGCGTTCCTTCTGGTCGTCGGTGCCGTGTTCACGGATGCCGACGGCGGCCATCCCGGCGGTCAACACCAGGTACCACGTGCCGGCCATGCCACAGCCCTCGGCACAGAGCGTCTCCATGGCCAGTCCCATCTCTTGCATCCCCATTCCGGCACCGGCGTACTCCTCGGGGACGAGCAGGCCGTGGAAGCCGGCGTCGCCGAGTTCGTTCCAGAACTCACTGGAGAACTCGCCGTTCTCTTCCTTTTCGCGCCAGTGTTCGGGTCCGTACTGGTCGGCAATCTCCGCCGCCGTCTGGCGGATCATCGATCGTTCTTGCGTGTCTTCGAAGTTCATGATCGCAGTTTCGTAGTGTCGTGGTGCAACGTTCGGTCCGGGACATCCCGGACCGGTACTCGTTCTCAGGTCGGTTCGACGTCGTCGTCGTCCGGTGTCGAGACGGTACGCGTCGGGCCGAAATCACGGCGCCGGGCCGATCAGGCCGCTTCGGCTCCTTCCTCGACCTCCTCTTCGACCTCGTCTTGCAGCTCGGTCCGGCGGATCTTTCCGGTGACAGTCTTCGGTAGCTCCTCGCGGAACTCGATCTCGCGTGGGTATTCGTGGGCCGACAGCTCCTCCCGGACGTGGCTCTTGATATCCTCCTTGAGCTCTTCGGAGGTGGTCGTCCCCTCACTGGGCACGATGTAAGCTTTCACGATATTGCCGCGTTCGCGGTGGGGTTTCGGAACGACCGCGGACTCGGCGACGGCCTCGTGTTCGCCCAGCGAGCTCTCGACTTCGAAGGGACCGATCCGGTAGCCCGACGAGAGGATGACGTCGTCGGCCCGACCCTCGAACCAGAGGTAGCCGTCTTCGTCCTTGTGGGCGAGGTCACCGGAGAGATACCACTCGCCGTCGGGACCGTCGACGAAACACTCCGCGGTCTTCTCGGGTTTCTGCCAGTACTCCGCGAAGAAGCAGGGGTAGTCCCCACGCTGGGCGATCTCGCCCGTCTCGCCTGGCTCGAGCACTTCGCCCGTCTCCGGATCGACGATTTCGGCCTCGACGCCGGGCAGCGGCTTGCCCATCGATCCCGGACGGACCTCCATCGTCGGGTAGTTGTTGATGATCATGTTGCCCGTCTCGGTCTGTCCGTAGGTGTCGTGAATGGTGACGCCGAGCGTCTCCTCGCCCCACTCGACGACGCCAGCAGAGAGCGGTTCGCCGATCGACAGGGCGTGACGGAGGTCCAGCGAGACGTCCTCGAGGACCTCTTCGTGTTCGCGCAGCATCCGGTAGGCTGTCGGCACCGAGAACAACACCGTGATCGGGAACCGATCGAGGAGGTCGGCCCACTCCTTGGGGTCGAACTCGCCTTCGTAGGTGAACAGTGACGTTCCCCAGAACCAGGCGCCGAGCGTGTTGATCGGCCCCGTCAGCCAGCCGAGGTCGCCGGTCGACCAGTAGCAGTCTCCCTCCTGGAGGTCGACGGCGTACTTCTGGGTGGCGGCGACGCCCGTGACCCAGCGGTGTTTGTGACGGACGCCTTTCGCCAGCCCGGTCGTCCCGCTGGTGTAGTAGAGCAACGCGTCGTCCTCGCCGCTTGTGTCTGCCGGCTCGTACTCGCGGCTTGCGGTCTCGAGTTCGCTGTGGTAGCTAACGTCGCCGGGTCGGATGCCCGTCCCGTCGTCGCTGACGACGATGACGTGTTCGACCGAGGGCGCGTCCTCGAGTGCGTCCGCGACGGTGTCGCGGTTTTCGGGGGTCGTAACGATCGCTTTCGCATCGCAGTCGGAGAGTCGATAGGAGATGCCATCGGGACCGAACCGCTCGTTGATGCCGCCGAAGACGGCCCCGCGTTTGAGCGTTCCCACGAGCGCCACGTAGTGTTCGGGGATCCGTGGCATGTACGAGAAGACGCGGTCGCCCTGCTCGATGCCCAGCGACTCGAGGACGTTCGCAAACCGGTTGGTCCGGTCGGCGAGCTCCCAGAAGGTCATCGTCGTCAGCTCGCCGTCCTCGCTGACCTGGTAGAGTGCGACCTTCTCTTTGTTCTCGGCGTGGCGATCACAGACCTCGTGTGCGATGTTCAGCTCGTCCGGTGCGTCCCAGTCGGCGTCCGCGTAGATATCCTCCCACGTGAACTCGTCGTACACTTCCTCGTAATCCGGTAGGTTGTGGCCGTCTGTCATACACCTCCGCTGGTTCCGTTCTCCGTAATAACTGCACTGGATGTTTTCACACTACTAAATGGAAATATAATATCTGATGGTAGTATACTGTTATTCGGAGCCCGACGCCGTCTTGCGTAAACACTTTCGAAAACGCCGATGGATCGAATAGAGTGCTACTGTGTGACACAAAGTCGCGAAAACGATACACCGCTGTCGGAAAACGAGTGTCTGACTACTGGTTGATACAATCAAAAATCCGGTGAATTGAACTCTCTAGCGTCCTTTTGTCGGGGAACTGAGAGGGACTTTTGAACGAACACGCAGGACCTGGTGACTCCCATACGGAAAGCCGGCGGTGCTTTCGTACGGGCGAGGGGACGCTGTTACAGCTCCTCCGGATCGGTGTCGAAACCGAACTCGGACCACGAGCCACGGATAGCCGCTCGGAGGTTAGGCGGGTACGACTCGGTAAGCGAGACACGCGGCGCGATGTACTCCTCGTCCCACCGGGGATCCCACGTTGCGTCGACGTAGAGTCGGGCCCCGGTCCCGTCCCGGCTGTACGTCGGCAGCCGGGCGACGGGAGCGTCGGACTCGCTGAACAGCCAGTCTCGAGACGGATGGGCCTTGACCCAGATGTCCGCGAGGACCTGTCCGAGGTCGCGCGGACTGGCTTCGTCGTCGACGACGACGACGGTGTCATAACAGTTCGAGAAGGAAAACAGGAAGTTCGAGAGCTGCCACTCGAAGCCGGCGTACAGCATCTCCGTCGAGACTACACAGACCCCGAGCCGTCCGCTCGCCGGAAGCAGAAGCCACTCGACCGGTGCGATGCCCCAGTAGCTGTTTGCTCGATCGTACAGCTGTGCCGCCAGAGTCAACGCGACGAGCTGGAGGTCATCAGCGAGTGGAACGTCAAGCGGCGTAAACGGAACGACGGCGTCGTCGCGGGTGAACACACTGGTCACGTCAAGCGTCAGCGTCGTGCCGTCGACGATCCGTTCCCAGAACTCCCGTTTCTCCGAGCGCGTCTCGGGCTGTTGGTCCGCGATTTCGGCCTCGAGGACGACCTCCGAAGAGCTGGGGACGAGCCCGCCGCCGGTCGGGATCACCGGCACCGTCGAGCCGACGCGCCGCTCCTCGATCGGCGTCGAGAGGCGGTCTGTGACCGTCAGGAGGTACGTCGCAGTGAGCGCTTCGGCCGGGACCCCGAGCGCGACGCTGACGACGTCACCGCGGGCGAACCGATCGGTGATCGCGTCGGGGACGCGGGCGCGAATCGTGTTATCATCGAGAACCGTGCCGTGGATCGGCGTCCAGTAGGAGCCGTCGTCGGTCCCGACCGAAAGGAGCCCAAGCGTTAGTCGGGGCCAGGTTCCATCCGGCGGCGTCGGAAACCCGAGTTCCCGGACGCTCGGGTCGGTGGCGGTCGCCGCGCGTTCGACGTACGTGACGTCGTGTTCGTCGAGTCGGTCGCCGAGGTCGGTGATCGCCTCGAGGACGTCGACGTACTCGGGTTCCTGGTCGACGCCGAGGCCGATTCCGAGACGGCTCCACGGGAACCGATTCCCTCGACTCAACCCATCGACGCCGCCGTAGACCCCCGCTACGAGGTCGACACGAGCGTCGTTCGTCGTACACCGCAACACCGGCCCGTCCGCCCGAAGCGCCTCGCTGGCGATAACCTGGGGCGACGGCGAGTCGGGTCGTTCGAGCCAGCAACAGTCGTCGGTCTTCCGGAGAAACTCGAGGTGACTTCGAAACGCCGTCATCGTTCCGCCCCGGTCGTGTGCGCTGGTTCGAACGCCGTTTCGGGAACGCCCGCCTCGACGAGCAGTTCGCGGGCCCGCTCGCGTGCGTCGCGATCACCGATCCCCTGTGCCGGCCGATCGCCGTCGGCACAGGCGTCGATGTAGGCTTTCGACGTCTTCGTCCGTGAGGTGCCGACCGTCGCGCTTCCCTTCTCGTCGGGCGTCTGGTAGATGTTGAGCGGTACTTTCGGCATACGTTCGACGCCGAACTGGTGGAAGTCCGTCGCGGGATCGGCATGGAGGGCGATCGCTTCGATCACCGCACGAGGCGACAGCGGATTGACGTCGCTGTCGACGAAGACGAAGAAGTCGATGTGGAGCATCCCCCAGGTCGTGAAGATGAAGTTGGCGAGTTCGTGGAGGGCGCCGGGGTAGGCTCGATCGACCGCGATGACCCAGACCGTCCGGGAGGTAAACGGCCACGGGGCGGCCAGTTCGACGTCGAAGCCGGCGATTCGCAGCCCGAGCGTGGCGTCCGGCCCACCTGCGGCGATCGCAAGCGTACTCGAGGAGTTCTCACCGTACCCGACGCCGCTTCCCTCGACACAGAAGGGGACGTACGGCTCGCGGCGATGAGTGATCGCGTCGACCTCGAGGACCGGCATCGATCGGCGAGGACCGTTCATGTACCCGAAGTAGTCGCCGAACGGTCCCTCGTCGAGGCGCTCGTTCGGCATCACTCGTCCCTCGATGACGATCTCGGCGGTGGCCGGAACGGCGAGGTCGTTCGTCTCACACTCGACGAGTTCGACCGGCGACCCGCGGAGTCCACCGGCGAAGGAGACCTCGCTTCGCCCGACGGGGATCCACATCTCCGCGGTGGACTCGACGGCCGGGCCGGCGCCGATCGTCAGTGCGACGGGCATCGGTTCGTCGTCGCGTTCGTACTCGAAGTAGTAGCGGTTGGGTACCTGTTCGCCCGCCAGCAAGAGCACACTCGCCTGCGAAGAATCGTGAATCATCGTTCGGTGGCGCGACCAGCTTCCCCACTCGCTGTTGGGATCCGGCGCGACCAGCGTCGCAAGCGTCGCGTACCGACCGCCGTCGCCCTGATGGATATACGGCCAGGGGAACTCGAGCAGACTCGCGTCGTCACCCGTTCGGACGACCTCCTTGCAGGGAGCCGCGGCCGCAGAGACCATCCGTGGCTCGAGCGGTTCGTGGAGCCGATCGATCATCCCCTCGTAGTAGGCCGGCCCGGAGTCGACCGGGAGGTCGAACGCGTGCCCGAACCACTTCCAGGGACACTGCTGGGGACCGCGATAGGGGTCGCCGACGAGCCGAGCGTTCGTGTCCGATCGCTGGTTCCGGACCGACTCGAAAACGGGGATCCGGTCGTCCGTCTCGTTTGCCAGCATCGTGATCGCACTCGCCTCGAGGTCCCAGGAGACGTCGTCGGTGATCCGCGTGATCGCGTCGCCACGCTCGAGGACGTCCAGAAACGTCCGAAACGAGTCGACCGACATCTATCCGTCCTCGAGGACCGCTTGGAGCGGATCGGACTCGTACTCAGTCTTGAGATCCACGTAGGTCTCGAGCAGCGATGGGTGTTCCTCGGCGAGCTGTTCGAACAGCAGCTCTCGTGTCGCGTCGGCCGTCGACTCGTACTGGCCGGTCTCGACGAGATACCGGAGCAACACGTTCAGATCGCTCGATCGCGTGTTGATGACGTTCGATCGGTCGGCCTGCTCCTCGAGCAGCTGCTCGAGGCGCTCCTCGGTGGTCGTCGTCTCGTCGACGAACTCGATGTACCACTGCTCTTGTGTGGTCTCGTGGGGTCCCTTGACGACCGAGAGCGACTTCGGCTGCTCGAGCTGTGTGGGATCTTTCGCGATACGCGCCCGTGAGTGGAAGATCTCTTTCGTCTCGGCGTCGCGTACCTGCAACACCGTTTCCGTCTCCTCGGTATCCGGGAGGTGTTCTTCGGCAGTGATATACTGATTTGACATACCCTCGAGTACGATGATCGGCGTCGATTTGACGTCCGGTGACGGCTCACGTTTGCCGTGTGTTCACGATACGTTCGTGCTAGTATTCTATTACTAGATACCCAGATCATAATATTTGTGTCTCCGGGGCAGCCGATCCGCTCGTCGGTCACGACGAACGAACGAGTCTTCATACTACCGGACAGAAGTCAATGAAGAGAATTCGCCGGATAGAAGCGGCGAATTCTCACAATCGTTCTGTCCGGCAGTATCACCCGTCGCGTGCGATCGATGCGTGATCCGACAGTATACGGTGGCGTGGCTTACGGCTCGAGTCGGAACCGAACCGTCGGTGAGCCGTCGAATCGCGGCCCTCGGCCCCGGCGTTCGAACCCGAGTTCCTCCGCGGCGTCCCCGATGGTGTCGGTCTCGTGGGGAGCGAGCACTTCGACGGCCATCGACTCCCGTTCGGCGAAGCGAACTGGTTCGGCCAGCAGCCGCTTACAGGCTTTGCTGGTGCCGTCGAGTTGGGTTACGTGAACCGTGTCCTCGCGGGCGTCGAAGCTGATAAACCCCAGCAGGTCCTCCGGATCCGAGCCGTCGTACTGCGATCCGGAGACGTCCGCGTTCGGATCGTGAGTCCCGTCTTCGGCGACCCGGACCGTCCGGTCGTGGACCAGGTTTCGCATCACGTCGGTCGGCGAATCGGCGATCGACGCCAGCGCGTCCGCGTCGGCCTCGAGAGCGTCACGTACGTTCATTAGCGTGTGGTAATGCTACGCACGAACATAAATCCCGTTCCGCGTTCGGCCGAGCGACGGCCCGTCTGTGTCTCGTAGTCGTGACTGTCACGTCTATCGATAGGATCGCCGTCTCCGTAAAAGCGCGGCCGATGGGACACAGTTATCTGCCCGCTCTGGTAACGGTGTGCCATATGAGCGTAGCTATCTTCAGCCCAGTTGCGGACGAGGTGGCAGCATGCGTGTAGTAGCCAAGTTCGGCGGTACGAGTCTCGGGAGCGGGGACCGAATCAACCGCGCTGCCGATTCGATCGCCGCCGCCGTCGAGGACGGCCACGAGATCGCCGTCGTCGCCAGCGCGATGGGGTCGACGACGGACGACCTGCTCGAGGAGATCACGTTCGAGACCGACGAGGAAGACCGCGCCCAGATCGTCAGTATGGGCGAGCGAACGTCGGTCCGTATGCTCAAAGCCGCCCTCTCCGCACGGGGCATCGACGCCACGTTCTTAGAGCCCGGCAAAGACGATTGGCCCGTCGTCACCGACGAATACGGCGAAGTCGACGTCGAGGAGACCAAGGAACGCGCCCTCGAGGTCGCCGACGACCTCGACGCGACGGTTCCGGTCATCACCGGCTTCCTCGCGGAAGGGCCCGACGGCTCGATCACGACGCTCGGTCGCGGTGGCAGTGACACCACGGCTGTGATGATGGGCAAATACATGGAGGCCGACGAGGTCGTCATCGTTACCGACGTCGAAGGCGTCATGACCGGTGACCCCCACGTCGTCGAGGGCGCCCGCAACGTCGGCGAGATTTCCGTCGACGAACTGCGGAACCTCTCGTTCCGCGGTGCCGAGGTCGTTGCCCCCTCCGCGCTTTCCTACAAGGACAGCGAGCTGGACGTCCGCGTCGTCCACTACCAACACGGGGACCTGCTGTCTGGCGGAACCAGCATCGAAGGCGAGTTCAAGAACCTCGTCGACTTACGTGAGCGACCGCTTGCTTGCCTGACCGTCGCTGGGCGCGCGATCCGCAACCAGCCGGGAATCTTCAACCACCTCTCCGAGGCCCTCGCCGAGAGCGACATCAACATCGACGCCGTCGCCAGCGGTATGGACACCGTGACCTTCTACATCGACGAGGACGAGGCCGAACGGGCCGAGAACATCCTCCACCGCGAGGTCATCGCTCGAGACGAACTCTCGAGTGTCACCGTCGACTCGCCGGTCGCCGTCGTCCGCGTCACCGGCGGCGAACTCCCCAACCAGCCGGGGATCATCAGCGAGATCGTCAACCCGCTTGCCGAGGCACGGATCCATCTAAACGACATCATCACGAGCGCGACCAGCGTCGCTCTTTTCGTCGACTGGGACGACCGCGAGAAGACCCTCGAACTCACGCAGGACCTCTTCTGAGACGGACTGCTAAGCAGTTCCGGCACGACCGTGACCCCGGTTGCGCCGGAAAGCGCCACGGCAGTTCCGGACGAGCGTGTTAGGGATCGATTTCTCGACGTTCGCCGGTTCCGTCCACTGACGGATCGATTCGTCCGTCAGCGGACGCCTCGAGCCGCCAGCGGACACGAGATTCCAGCTAGACTGAACACGCGCGACGCCGTCGAAGGGGTATGGTCGCCTACAAGTCCAAGGTCGTCGAGCGAATCGAGTTACCCTCCCGAGAGCGCCGCGAGCGGGCGCTCGCGGAGGCCGGATACAACGTCTTCGAGCTCGCGTCCGAGGACGTCTTTATCGATCTGTTGACCGACAGCGGGACCGGTGCGATGAGCGACGCCCAGTGGGCTGCGTTGATGCGCGGCGACGAGTCCTACGCCGGCTCGCGGAGCTTCGAGCGACTCGAGTCGGCGGTCCGGGAGGTAATGGGGTTCTCTCGAGTCGTTCCGACCCACCAGGGTCGTGGCGCGGAGAACGTCCTCTACGGCGCGCTCCTCTCCGAGGGCGACGTCGTTCCCAACAACACGCACTTCGATACGACCCGTGCCCACGTCGCGAACCAGGGCGCCGAGCCGGTCGACTGTCCGGTCGAGGGTGCGCGCGATCCGACGGCCGACGGGCCGTTCAAGGGGAACGTCTCGCTCGAGCGTGCCCGCGCGGTCGTCGACGACGTCGGCGCCGAGCGCGTGCCGCTCGTGATCCAGACGATCACGAACAACTCCGCGGCCGGCCAGCCGGTCAGCGTCGAAAACACGCGCCGCGTTCGGGAGTTCGCCGACGAGATCGACGCGACGTTCGTGATCGACGCCTGCCGGTTCGCCGAGAACGCCGGCTTCGTTCGCCGCCGCGAGGGAGAGTTCGAGGGATACGAGATCGCCGAGATCGCCCGCGAGCAACTCGGCTACGCCGACGCCGTCGTCATGAGCGGGAAAAAAGATGGGTTGGTCAACGCCGGCGGCTTCGTCACGACCGACGACGACGACCTCTTCGAGCGATGCAAGCAGCGAGCGATCCTCTATGAAGGGTTTCCCACCTACGGCGGGATGGCCGGCCGCGACGTCGCCGCGATGGCCGTCGGCCTCCGCGAGGCCGTCACGGAAGCGTACGTCACCGATCGCCTCGAGGAGGTCCGCAAGTTCGCCACGCTGCTTTCCGACGCCGGCGTTCCGGTCTATACGCCGCCGGGCGGCCACGCCGTCTACATCGACGCGGGGGCCGCACTCCCCCACCTCGAGCCCGCGGAGTTCCCCGGCCAGGCGCTGGTCTGTGAACTCTACCGCGAGGGTGGCGTCCGCGGGGTCGAACTCGGGAGCTTCGCCTTTCCCGACACCGACCGGCCGGAACTCGTTCGTCTCGCGGTTCCCCGTCGAACGTACCACGCCGAGCACTTCGAACACGTCGCCGAGACCGCCGCGACCGTCCTCGAGAACCCCGAGTCGATCGACGGTCTCGAGGTCGTCTCCGATCCGTCGATGCCGGAGCTGCGCCACTTTACGGCGTCGCTCGAACCGCTGTCGTCCTGAGACGGACTGCTGTACCGAGTTCCCGTCGACCGCCAGGGCGGGGTCGGCGACCGGCGGGACGTGACGACAGCAGACCGCATATGGATCGGTGCGACCGCTCTCGGGACTAGCTCGAGAGGACGTGTCGGGCCCGATCGCGCAGCGTCGGCTCGGGCTCTGGCTCGCTCCCGAACTGTTGTCTGGCGAGGTTGCGAACGCCTCGTCTCGCCGGTTCGGAGGTCGCCATCTGAATCGCCCAGTCGGGGACCGTCTCCTCGATCTCCGCACGCTTTTCGTCTCTGAGTTGGCTGTACTGCCGTAACGCGAGCCCGACGCCGATGAAGAGGCCGGCGTCGACCAGTTCGCGGCGGAACCGCTCCCGATCGTTCCGGACTGCGATCGCCTTGACGAGCGAGACAGCACCGATCGCGAGGTAGAGTTTGGAGTTGCGCGACGGATCGCCGCTGAGTAACCCTCTGAGTGCCATGCGCCGCGACGTACCACGTTCCACGGGATAAACTTCCGCCGGAATACGCCGGCACGAGCGGCTAGACCGGCGTCGACCGTCGCCTATACTGCCGGACAGCAGTCAGTACCACGTCGGTCGCGAACTCGCGGCCGTCACCGTCGGCGATGGCCGCAGTCGTGTAACCGACGGTGAATAGTGTCGACAGTATTACGCGCGCTCGAGCGTGGAGACGACGCCCCGGTTCCGGCGTTCGTCGATCGGTTCGATCGCGAACTCGAGGCGCTCGTAGAACGGACGGACGTCGTCGTCGAACCGCGCCGTCAACCGGCCTTCCCGCTCGAGGGCGTGCTCGATCAGCGCCGAGCCGATCCCCTGGCCACGGTGGCGCCGGCGGACGCCGATCGCTGCGACGTGAGCGCCGGGCTCCTCGCGGCCCTCGAGGACGACCGTCCCGAGGATCCGTTCCGTGTCGGCGCTCGTCCCGCCGCGACGATCGCCGGCGACGAGGACGTTGCCTTCGGCGATCCGGCCCTCGACGTCGCCGGGCTCGAGCATAGCCGCATCGAGGATCCGGCGGACCTCGAGGGCGTCGTCGTCGACTGCGAGGCGAACGTAGCCGTCCATCGCTCAGGTATGTTGGTCGACAGCCGTCAACAGGTCGTCGATTTCGGGCCGGTCCATGTTCGTTCGGCCACGATGCGTGTCGACGACGGAGAGGTCGCCGTTCTCGTCGACGTCGAGGACGACCGCGGCGGGCATCCGGCCGATGAGATCGAAGTGTCGACCGAGCGGGCCGAGCCGAACCGGCTGGTCGAAGGCCTCGCCGGCGGTTGCCTCCGGATCGGCACAGAGTGGGTAGGGGAGGTCGTAGCGCTCTTGCCACTCCTGGACGCGCTCTCGCGGTTCGGGAACGACCGAGACGACCTGACAGCTGCGCTCGCGGAACTCGTCGTAGCGGTCGGCGACGGCCCGAACCTGGCGGCGACACTGGCCGGCGTGGTGATCCCGGTGAAGCAACAGGAGGACCGCGTCGTGGGCCGACTCGGTATCGTCGGTCGTCGTTGGATCCGCCGGTGCGACCGGCTCGGTCAGGTCGGTGAGCGTGAGTGGGTCCGGCCCCGGACCGACGTTCGGAAGGGTCACCTCGAGGGCGTCACCAGACATGGGTCGGCGTACGACGGGCCCCCTCAAAACGATCGGGCTTTCATACGGGCTCCTGTCGTCACGTTCCGTCATACGGACTGCGTGGCGATCCTCGCTACCCGCCCTTGATCAGACGCAACACCGTCACGTGGTCGCTCTCGACCGGCTGGTCCTCGGGGACGGGACGACCGTCGACCAGCACGCTCACCTCGTGGGGGCTGAGATCGATCTCGCCGAGCAGGTCCCGATAGGTCGGCGCCGCGTCGTCGACGCCGGTACTCGAGTCGGATCCGGCGTTCTCGAGGTCGATCTCGTGGGTGGTTTCGCCCTTGACGTCGACGGTCACGCGCATATCCACGCTTACGCGAGCGCGGACTTGAGCGCGTCGCTCTCTATCTCATACGGACTACTGTACGTCAGTGCCGGCGCAACCGCGATCCGGGCTGCGATTGCGCCGGGAAATCGTTCCAGGGATCCGTCTCATACTGTCGGACAGCAGTCAGTGAGCCGTCGGTCGCGAAATCGCGGCCGCCACCGTCGGGACGGCCGCAGTCGCGCGACCGATCGTCGAATCGTGCTGTCCAACAGTATCAGTCGCTGGCCGGACCGCCGGCGTCGATCTCGCCGCGTGGCTCCTGGTCTCGCTGTCGCCCCGCTCGCCAGTGGCTGTACAGTCCGGCAGCGAGCGCACCGAGCCCGAGCAGGAAGACGACGAAGTTGATCGGACTACCGACGTACGGCACCTGCGCGAGGAGGGCGCCGCCGACCATCCCGACTACCAGTGCGAGCCAGCGGTGCTCGACGTCGACGAGCGAGAGCAGCCACGCCGCGACGGCAAAGCGGCCGTAGACGATTCCGATCCAGACGACGAAGGCGAACGCGAACGCGCCGATGATCGTAAACGGAATGCCGATCACCGTAATCGCCATCGCGAGCAGCAAGATTGGGACGCCGACGAGGACACCGAGTCCCGCCAGCCCGGAGCGGACGGGACTGCGTCCGACGCGGTCGGCGATCCCATCTGAGAACCGCGGGAACAGGGCGAGCAACGCGGCACCGAGCAGCAGGTTCAACACGAGTGCGTACGCCGAGAACAGCCACGAGGCGATCGGCGGAATCGACGGGGCAACGTCGACGCCGATCGAGGGATCTTCTTCGATCTCGCCCGCGACGGCATCGGTGTTGCCCTCGAGGTCACCACCGTAGCGCAGATCGCCCTCGATAGCCGCGTCATCACCGAGCTGGATCGTGTCGGCTCCGATTTCGGCGTCGCCCTCGATCGTGCCGTCGACCGTGACGCTACCAGCGCCGATCCCGACGTTCCCGCCGACGGTCGCTCCCTCGGCGATCGTAACGCTGCCGCCAGCACTTTCGAGATCACCGTCGACAGTTCCGGCGATCGTGACGCTGCCGCCGACGCTTTCGACGTCCCCACCGACCTCGCCGTCGATTCGGACGTCGCCGCCTACGACTTCGACGTCGTTCGTGACGGTTCCCTCGATGACGACGGTACCCGCAAACGCCTCCACGTCCTCGACTGTCTCGCCTTCCTCGACGACGACCGTCCCGCTCGTCTCGGAGTCGGACTGGGCGACGACCGTCGCCGGGACGACGCCGGCGAGGACGACGAACGAGACGACAAGCACTGCCAGCGCGGTGGTTCCGAAGCGCATGACGGCTTCTTCGACGACTGACATGAAAAAAGTGTAACCGTAGTTTCAGACCTGCGTACAGTCATCGTCGCGTTGTCGTCACGGCTCGAGTGCCCGCCCTGCTCGGAGTCGTACGGATCGCTGTCCGACAGCCCGCACGCGAGACTCGAGATCGAGACCGACGCCGTGGTTCGGTCGTTTTATCTTGCGCCCGCTCCTTGCGAGCGGTATGAGCGAGGCCGACGCCGAGGCGGCGGAGCCGACACCCGGCAGGACCGAAGTCTGGATCGAGAAGTACCGGCCGGAACGGCTCGACGAGATCAAGGGCCACGAGAACATCGTCCCGCGGCTGCAACGCTACGTCGAGCAGGACGACCTCCCACACCTCATGTTTTCGGGGCCGGCTGGCGTCGGCAAAACCGCCAGTGCACAAGCTATCGCCCGCGAAGTCTACGGCGACGACTGGCGCGAGAACTTCCTCGAACTCAACGCCTCCGACCAGCGCGGCATCGACGTCGTCCGCGACCGGATCAAGGACTTCGCGCGGTCGTCGTTCGGCGGCTACAACTACCGCATCATCTTCTTAGACGAGGCCGACGCACTGACATCCGACGCCCAGTCGGCGCTCCGTCGCACCATGGAACAGTTCTCGAACAACACCCGCTTTATTCTCTCGTGTAACTACTCGAGTCAGATCATCGACCCCATTCAATCGCGGTGTGCCGTCTTTCGCTTTACCGAACTCTCCGACGAGGCGGTCGAGGCCCAGGTCCGTGAAATCGCCGCCAACGAGGGTATCGAGGTCACCGACGACGGCGTCGACGCCCTGGTCTACGCTGCCGACGGCGACATGCGCAAGGCGATCAACGGGTTGCAGGCCGCCGCCGTGATGGGCGAGACCGTCGACGAGGAGACGGTCTTTGCGATCACCTCGACGGCCCGCCCCGAGGAGGTCGAGGCGATGGTCGACCACGCCATCGACGGCGACTTCACCGCTGCCCGCGCCGCCCTGGAAGACCTGCTGACCGAGCGTGGCCTCGCCGGCGGCGACGTCATCGACCAGCTCCACCGTTCGGCCTGGGAGTTCGACATCCCCGAACAGGCGACCGTTCGACTGCTCGAGCAACTGGGCGAAGTCGACTATCGAATTACGGAGGGGGCAAACGAACGGCTGCAACTGGAGGCGCTGCTGGCATCGCTGGCGCTCGAAGAAGCGGCCTGACCGCGCTTTCCCGAGCGCTTCTAGCCGTCCCTGATCCGTTTTTTCCTGTCGGACAGCAGTATCCGACGATCGGTCCCCGGGTCGACCGAGCCGATCGACTCGACCTCCGAATCACGACCGACGTCGATCGGTTCGACACCGGAAACGACGACGGTCGGCCCATCTGTCTCTTCGAGGCGGACGTCCCAGCCGTGGGCCTCGGCGATCCGATCGACTGCCTCGAGTCGGGGACCGACGTCGGAACCGTCGGCGACGGACACCCGGTCGGGATCGGGTTCGGTGCTCGGTTCACGCCGGGCCCACGGCCCATCGTCGCCTGTCGGACGCCCGCTGACGACGAATCCATCGTCGGTCGCCTCCACTGTGATAGTCGGATCACCGGTTTCAGGTCGGTTCCCCTCGCCGGTCGAGAGACGCTCGACGATCGCTCCGAGCAGGTGTTCGAACAGCGTCCGTAGCCGGGTTTTGTCGGCCTCGAGGACGACGTTCGCTCCCGTCTCGAGCCGCGCGTCGCCGGTGTCGACGGCGACCCAGGCCCGGCGCGCGACGTCGTGGGCGGCGACCGGTTCGGGTCCGTTGATCTCGCGGCGGGCGATCGCGACCAGTTCGTCGACGCGCTCGCAGAGATCGTGCTGTGTCGTCTCGACGACCGAGAGGTGGTCTATGTCGCCGGTCGCCGCCGTGAGCTCGAGGTAGCCGCGGGCGACGTTCAGCGACCGACGGACGTCGTCCTCGAGCGTGTCGGCGATCGTCTCGAGTCGCTTTTGGGCGGCGGCCGCCTCGCGGGCCTGTCGTCTGGTCTCGGTGACGTCGCTGTAGCGCACCACTCCCCATCTGGCGTGTGCTCGCTCGTCGGTATCGCTACTCGCTTCGAGGGGTGTCACCGTGAGCCGGAACTCACGGACGCCCGAGATAGTCCCGCGTCGAGTGACGAACTGGCGGCGCTTGCGGGTTTGCAGCGTCTCACACAGCGTTCCCTGCCGGCCCTCGAGCCCCGGCGGTCCGGTCCGCTCGCGGACGGACTCGCCGACGACGGCGTCGGGTTCAGTGCCGAAGGTCGTCGCGAAGGTATCGTTGACGTCCCGAACGACCGGTTCGCCGTCGACGAGTTCGTAGCACAACGCGGGCTCGGGCACTGCAGACGGCACCTGCATGCGGTCGCGTTCGGCTGCGTGGCGACCGTGGTCGTCGGGACGCGTCGGTTCGGTCTCGAGTCGCTCGAGTGTAGCGTCACCGACCCGTCCCCACGCCACGAGCGACTCGCGGTCGCGATCGTCGAACGCCGCCGGCGCCTCGCTTGCGACACAGAGGTGTCCGCCGTCGCCGATCGGGACACAACAAAGCGACTGCAATCCCCCGAGCGAGGTCGTCAGCCGATCGTCGGATCGACCGTCGATCCACAGCGGTTCGCCCGTTCGGCAGACCTCGTCGATCACTCCGCCGACTGCCACGAGATCGGTGTCCGAGACGGCGTCGGTCGCTGCCAGTAGTGTCGACTTCCCGTTGCTGTGTCGCGACAGCCAGCAGTAGTCGGTCTCGAGAGCGTCGGCCGCGGCCGTGACCAGTCGCTCGGCGAGCTCGTC
Source organism: Natronolimnohabitans sp. A-GB9 (assembly GCF_030848565.1). Taxonomy (GTDB): domain Archaea; phylum Halobacteriota; class Halobacteria; order Halobacteriales; family Natrialbaceae; genus Natronolimnohabitans. The sequence continues at coordinate 83,151 of NZ_JAVDDV010000004.1, read as the reverse complement.
TCGACCGTCGCAGGCGAACAGGTCGGGAACGGTCTCGAGCAACGCGGCCGATCGTGGATCGACGGACGTCGTCGAACCGCTCGTCTCGATCGCGTCGGACGGTCGTCCGGCCTCGGTCGCCGATGGCTGTTCGGCCTCGGTCACTGTCTCGTCGGGTTCCAGCCCGGATCCGCCCGGGATCGCCGGCCCGGGCTCGCTCTCGTTTCTGCTCTCATCGCGGGCACAGACCCACTCGATCTCGTCTGCGAGGTGGGCAACGGCATCGTCGGTGTCCCGCCGGACGTAGCCGTCGATGCCGTCGGTCGAGCGTGCGGCTCGCGGCGGATAGCTGGCGGCGGAAAAGAGCACCAGTGGCGTCGCCTCGCAGGCGTCGACGACCTCGAGCAGACGCGCGCCCGCGGCGGTCGTCGGCGTCGCCGCGAAGACGACACAGTCCGGCGTAGCGAGCCAGTCACGATGGTCGTCGACTGCGTCGATCGACAGCGGCTGGACTGCCAGCTTCGGTCCCGAAGGGGCGTCCTCGAGGGCGGTCGCACCCTCGCGAGCCGCGGCGGGGGTCGCCGCGAGATAGCACACTGTCCGTGGTCGTGACCGCGACGGAGCAGACATGGGAAGCGGTGTCTCAGTTCGAGAGTGACCGACCACTAAAACTGCTCGGTGCGTACCGAACCCGCCGCGGTCGTCGACGTGTTGAACCGCCCATGCGTGCGATTCCGGCGGACTGAACGTTGCGGAACTGTTTTAGGCGCTGGCTGGTCAACACATACGTAATGAGCGAACTGGCGGAAGCGTACCGCCTCGAGTACTTCGAGGAGGAAGGATTCGAGCGCAAGGAGTGTCCGTCCTGTGGCGCACACTTCTGGACCCGCGATCACGACCGGGAGACCTGCGGTGAGCCACCCTGTGAGGAGTACGGCTTCATCGAGAACTCCGGGTTCGACGACGAGTACAGCCTCGAGGAGATGCGGGAGGCCTTCCTCTCGTACTTCGAGGATCACGACCACGACCGGATCGACCCCTATCCCGTCGCCGCAAACCGCTGGCGCGAGGACGTCCTGCTGACCCAGGCGTCGATTTACGACTTCCAGCCGCTCGTGACCAGCGGCGAGACGCCGCCGCCGGCGAACCCGCTGTGTGTCTCCCAGCCCTGTATTCGGATGCAGGACATCGACAACGTCGGCAAGACGGGCCGGCACACGATGGCCTTCGAGATGATGGCCCACCACGCGTTCAACACGCGCGAGGACGTCGACGAAGACGAGTACGCCTACCACGGCGAGGTCTACTGGAAGGACCGCACCGTCGAACTCTGTGACGGCTTCTTCGAGTCACTCGGCGTCGATCTCGACGAAGTCATCTACATCGAGGACCCGTGGGTCGGTGGCGGCAACGCCGGCCCCGCCATGGAGGTCATCTTCCGCGGGGTCGAACTCGCGACGCTCGTCTTCATGTCTATGGAGCAAGACCCCGACGGCGAGTACGAGATGAAAGACGGGAACCGCTACAGCCCGATGGACACCTACATCGTCGACACGGGCTACGGGTTAGAGCGCTGGACGTGGGTCTCTCAGGGCACCCCGACCGTCTACGAAGCGGTCTACCCCGACATGATCGCGTTCCTCAAGGACAACGCGGGACTCGAGCACACCGACGAGGAGGAGGAGCTCGTCCATCGCGTGGCCAAACTCGCCGGCCACATGGACATCGACGAGGCCGAGGATATGGAGACCGCCCGCGGCGAGATCGCCGACGAACTCGGCGTCGACGCGGCCGACCTCGAGGAGCTCATGGAGCCCCTCGAGAACATCTACGCCATCGCCGACCACTGCCGGACGCTCGCCTACATGCTCGGCGACGGCATCGTCCCCTCGAACGTCGGCACCGGTTATCTCGCCCGGATGGTCCTCCGACGCACGAAGCGACTCTGTGATACGGTCGGCGTCGACGCACCACTCGACGAACTCGTCGACATGCAGGCCGAGCGCCTCGAGTACGAGAACCGCGACACCATCCGCGACATCGTCCGCACCGAGGTCGAGAAGTACCGCGAGACCCTAGAACGGGGCGGTCGTCGCGTCGAGAGCCTCGCCGAGGAGTACGCCGAGAAAGGCGAGCCGATCCCGACCGACGAGCTGATCGAACTCTACGACTCCCACGGCATCCAGCCCGACATGGTCGCCGAGATCGCCGAGGAGGCGGGTGCCGACGTCGACGTCCCCGACGACTTCTACAGCCTCGTCGCCGAGCGCCACGACACGCCTGACGGCGCCGAAGAGACGGACGAAGACGAGGACGAACGGTTCGCGGACCTCCCCGAAACGGAGAAACTCTACTACGACGACCAGCAGCGCACGCAGTTCGAGGCCGTCGTGTTGGACGTCTTCGAGCGCGAGGAGGGGTACGACGTCGTGTTAGATCAGACGATGTTCTACCCCGAAGGCGGTGGCCAACCCGCCGATACAGGGACGCTCTCGACCGACGACACGACCGTCGAGGTCGAGGACGTCCAGATCGAGGACGGCGTCATCCTCCACCGGACCGACGAGAGCCCCGGGAAAGGCGAGTTCGTCAAGGGCCAGATCGACGGCACCCGCCGACGGCAGTTGATGCGCCATCACACGGCGACTCACATCGTCATCCACGCCGCACGGCAGGTACTTGGCGAACACATTCGACAGGCCGGCGCCCAGAAGGGCGTCGACTCCTCGCGGATCGACGTCCGCCACTACGACCGTATCTCCCGCGAGGACGTCAAGGAGATCGAACGCGTCGCCAACGAGATCGTCATGGACAACGGCCAGGTCACCCAGGAGTGGCCCGACCGCCACGACGCCGAGGCCGAACACGGCTTCGACCTCTATCAGGGCGGTATCCCGCCGGGCGAACAGATCCGACTGATCCACGTCGACGAGGACGTCCAGGCCTGCGGTGGGACCCACGTCGCCCGGACCGGCGAAATCGGGACCATCAAAGTGCTCAACACCGAGCGCGTCCAGGACGGCGTCGAGCGAATCACCTTCGCTGCCGGCGAGGCCGCCCTCGAGGCCACCCAGGAGAAAGAAGACGCCCTTTACGAGGCCGCCGAGGTGCTCGACGTTTCGCCCGAGGAGGTTCCCGAGACCGCCGAGCGGTTCTTCGAGGAGTGGAAGGCCCGCGGCAAGGAGATCGAGGACCTGACCGAACAGCTCGCCGCGGCTCGAGCGGGCGGCGGCAGTGACACGGAGGAGGTCGACGTCGGCGAGACGACCGCGGTCGTCGACCGCATCGACGCCGACGTCGACGAACTCCGTGCAACGGCAAACGCCATCAGCGACGAGGGCAAGATCGCCGTCCTTGGGAGCGGCCAGAACAGTGCTCAGTTCGTCGTTTCCGTCCCAGAGGATGCGGGCGTTAACGCCGGTGAAGTCGTCGGCGAACTCGCCTCGAGAGTCGGTGGCGGCGGTGGCGGCCCGCCGGACTTCGCACAGGGTGGCGGCCCGAACGTCGAGGATCTAGACGCGGCGCTCGAGGACGCACCCGACGTCTTGCGGCAGGTCCAGGACGCCTAAGACGGACCGCTCTGTCGGTTCCGAACCGTCGTTTTTCTTTCTCTCGACGCCCTCGAGTCAGCTATGCCCACTGCAACGAACGGTGCCGTCTCGCTGTACTACGATCGTGCGGGCGAGGGCGAACCCGTCGTCTTCGTCACCGAAGCCGGCCTCGGCGGCTGGCTGTGGGGCTGGCAACACGCCGCCGTCGCCGGCCCCTACGAGGCCGTCGTCTGGGATCTTCGAGGGACCGGTCGATCGGACGCCCCCGACGGCCCCTACACCCTCGAGACGCTCGTCGACGACCTCGAGGCCGTCCTCGCCGACTGTGGCTTTCGTAAGGCACACCTCGTGGGGTGTGGCCTCGGCGGAGCGATCGCCCTCCGAGCCGCTCGAGAGTCGAGTCGGGTCGCAACGCTGACCCTGTTCGGGACCGCTGCGCAGGGCGAGGCGTTCGACCTCGAGCCTCTCTACGCGCCACCGGACGACCGCGACGCGCTCCGTGTGTCGCTCGCCGCCGGATTCTCCGCGGCGTTTCTCGAGTCACAGCCAGACGTCCGCGAGGGCATCGTCGACTGGCGGGCCGACGGGGACGCCGACCGCGAGAGCTGGCAGGCACAGACGGCGGCACTCGAGGGCTTCGACGCGACCGACTGGCTGGTCGAGGTAACCCAGCCGACGCAGGTGGTCCACGGCAGCGAGGACGACCTGGTTTCGGTCTCGGCGGGTCGGGAGCTGGCGACTGGGCTTCCCCGCGGCGAGTTCGTCGAACTCGAGGGCGCCGGCCACCTCTGTTTCGTCGAACAGTCCCGGACAGTCAACGATCGACTGCTCGGCTTTCTCGAGGCAGAGACCGACGACGAGTGATTCCCGTCCACCGGGCCGGACTCGAGTGTGACACTCCGCTATCGACGTCGTGCTTGCGCTCGACCCCCCAGCTTTGACGGGTACTGGAGTCCGACACACAGTCGTGACGCTCTCGCTGGCACGTCGAGCCGAACGCTTTCCGGACCGAACGGCGGTCGTCGACGTCTCCGAGGAACGACTCTACGCGCCCGCGGAGACGATCCACGAGAGTCGCGTCTCCTACGGCGAGCTCTCGGCGATGGCGACGCGGACGGCCGAACACCTCTCGGCGCTCGGCGTCGCGGCCGGCGACGTCGTCTGTCTCGTCACGCGCAACCGCGTCGCCTCGCTCGTCGTTCTCTTCGCCTGTCGCCGGCTCGGTGCCGTCTTTGCGCCGATCTCACACTGGCTGACACCTGCGACCGTAACGCGGCCCTTCGAGGCGATCGATCCCGATCTCGTCGTCTCAGAGTCCGCCCAGCGAGACCTCGTGCGATCGATCCCGTTCGACCGCTCCGTCACCCTCTCGGAACTCGTCGACGCAGACCGCGAGGACGTGCCCGACACCGAGGACCGCGACCGCGACACCGACGTCCCGCTCTTGTTCCTCCACGGTGATGACGGTCGGCCCGTCGCGGGATACACCGCGGACACGCTCGAGTGGAACTGTCTCTCGGCGCTGGTTTCCTGGGCCCTCTCGAGCGACGACGTCGCTCCGTTGACGACGCCGCTCTCGAGTTACGACGGCCTCGTCCGCGCTGCCCTGCCGTTGTTGTACGTCGGTGGCACCGTCTTGCTCGACCGGGCGTTCGACCCCGGCGACACGCTGACCGCAATCGACGAGAACGCCGCCACGTTCCTCGCCGGCCGCGAGACACAGATCGCGGCCCTCGCGGCCGAATCGGGCTTCGACGCGGCGATCGACTCCCTCGAGCGCGTCGTCCTCGACGGAGCGGCCGACGACGAGGTCCGCGCCGCGTATCGCGAACGCGACGCGTCGATTCTGCGAGCGTACGGCCGTCTCGAGTGTCCGACCGCGTTCAGTCAGTCGCCCGGTTCGGCAAGCGACGAGACCGCTGGAGAAACGGGCGACGAGACGGCGACTGGTTCCCACGTCGGTCTTCCGGTTCCCGACTGTCGGGCGCGGTTGGTCGGTCCCGACGGAGACGTTCTCGAGGGTGAGGCGGAGGGCGATCTCCATCTTTCGGGGCCGGTCGTGGCCGACGGTTACGTACATGTTGCCGGTACCGACGATCGGACCTGGTATCGGTCGGCCGACGAACAACGCACCGACGACGAGACGGACACGGACCGCGGCCGGTTCGCGGACGGCTGGCTCGAGACGGACGAGCGCTTCAGCCGCGACGCGGATGGCCGCTATCGGCCGCAGTAACAGGGCCGGAGATCCGGCCGTCGGACTCGAAAGCCGGTGATAGCAGCCGTGCTCGTGGCAGGTCGTCTAGCTGTCCATGGTTGCGGCAACCCCTGGGCTGGACAGAAGGTATATGCTTCCCGAGTCGCCAATACGGGATCATGAGTCAGCTCCGGATTGCCGTCCTGAACGCAGCCCACCAGGACGAGAACACGACGCGGAACTTCCGACGCGAACTCGACGCCTCGCTCTCGGAGTTCGACGCGACCGACGGCGAGGTGCCCAACGACTACGACTACGACGGTGCAGTCGTCACCGGCTCTCGATCGTCGGTGTACTGGGACGACGACTGGATGCAGCCCGTCAAGGGATGGGTCGACGAAGCGATCGACCACGATATCCCGTTTCTCGGCGTCTGTTGGGGCCACCAGCTGCTCGCGGACGTCCTCGGCGGGACCGTCACGGACATGGGTGCTTACGAGGTCGGCTACAGCGAGATCGAGCGTCTCGGTGACTCGCGGCTGTTCGACGGCATCAGCGAGGAGTTCCTCGCGTTTACCAGCCACTCCGACGAGGTCACGGAGCTGCCACCCGGTGCGACACCACTCGCCGAGAACGAGTACTCCAACCACGGCTTCCGAAAGGACCGGGTCTTCGGCGTCCAGTTCCACCCCGAGTACGACACGAAAACCGCCCGCGAACTCGTCCACCGCAAGGAACTCTCCGACGAACGCCTCGAGTCCATCCTCGACGAAATTACCCGGGAGAACTATCGCCAGGCCTGCGAGGCGAAACTCGTCTTCGACAACTTCCTCGAGTTCGTCCGCGACGTGAGCGCGGTCGACGTCTCCGCCGAGGTAGGCAACGACGCGTCGGCGTCGCTTGGCTGTTCGGACTAACCCCTCGAGTCGTTTTCGTTCGTTTTTGGTGTCTCCGTCGTAGCTACAGCTACCGTCCGTCCGACAGCTGGGCTCCGCTCGATCGCCTGTTCCGAAGAAACGTATTTCCAGTGGAATCTACTACTAGTCCGTATGAGTACCTCGGTCAAAGTCACTGATCGGACGAAAGCACGTCTCGAGGAGTTACAGGCCGAAATTCGCCTCGAGACGGGTACGAAGGTAACTCAGCAGGAACTGCTCGAGCGGATGGTCACCGAGCCCTACGAGTCGAAAGACGACCTCATTGACGACTTCCGCGACGATTTCGAACCACTCTCCGATGACGAAATCGAACAGTGGTTGTCCGGAAGTTCGGATTGGGGCACTGAAACGACCGACGACGAGATCGACGAGGTTCTGTACGGCGAATGAGCGTTCTCATCGACACGGGCGTTTTCGTTGCCGTACAAAACGAGCGAGACGAACGTCAGCACGGGGTCGGCGATCGGCGGTAATTGACGACAGTAGACCGTATCACTGCAGCGTCGTGGTTAGTCGGCCGCGACCTCGAGGTCGGCTTCCTCCTCGGCGCCGATGGCCTCGACGATGAGTTCGGCGACGTCGACGATCTCGATTTCGTCCTCGTAGCCGCCGGTCTTGCGGCCGTCTTCGTACATCGTCATACACATCGGACAGGCGACGACGAACTTCTCGACGTCGGGGCCGTTGTCGGTGTCCTCTAGGGCCTCCCGGAGCCGCTCTTCGCTCGGTTTGGGGTCCTCTTCGAAGTCCATCCAGAGGCCGCCACCGCCACCGCCACAACAGAAGGAGTTGTCGCGGTTGCGGGGCATCTCGTCGAGTTCACAGCCCGTCGCGCGGATGAGTTCGCGCGGGGCCTCGTACTCGTCGTTGTACCGGCCCAGATGACACGGATCGTGGTAGGTGACCGTGTAGTCGAGTTCGGTGCCCGACAGCTCGAGTTTGCCCTCCTGGACTAACTCTTCGACGGCCTGGGTCCAGTGGTAGACCTCGATCTCGCCGTCTTCGTTCCACTGCTCGTCGTACTCGAAGGGCATCATCGGATCATCGGCGAACTCGTCGAAGTTGAGCTCCGGATACTCGTTTTTGAAGGTGTTGTAGGAGTGGGGGTCCGTACAGACGATTGTGTCGAACTCACAGTCCTCCCAGGTCTCGACGTGGTGGCCGGCGAGTTCGACGTACAGCAACTCTTCGCCGACGCGGCGGATGTCGTTGCCGTCGTACTTCTCGTCGTCGAAGAGGATCCCGAAGCTGACGTCGGCTTCCTTGAGGATCGTCGCCAGCGAGCGGGCGACCTGTTTGTTGCGCTCGTCGTAGCTCGGGAAGTCGCCGACGTACCAGAGGTAGTCGACTTCCTCCTCGCGGGCGTCGGGAACGTCGAACTCGAGGTCGTCGCTCCAGTCGCCCCGGTTGCGTGGGGAGTCTCCGAACGTGTTGCCGTTTTGCATGACGTTCTGGAAGACGTCCTGCATGCTGGGGGCGACGTCGCCCTGGTCGGTCATCTGGCGGTTGAGTCGAGTGAAGGACTGCAGGTGCTCGATGTCGACCGGACAGGCGTCCATACAGGCCATACAGGCCATACAGGACTCCATCGTCTCGGTGTTGATCACGGACGTGCCGCCGTCGGCGATGATCGGCTTCTCCTCGCCGCCGGCGTCGAGGTCCTCACGGTATTTCTTCAGATCGAGGATGACGTTTCGTGGATCGAGCGGTCGGTCGGAAGCCTTCGCGGGACAGACCGACGAACAGCGACCGCACTTCGTACAGGCGTCCTGATCGAGAATTTCCTTCCAGGTGAAGTCCTCGATGGACTCGGCGTTCGTCGCGTCGAGGTCCGACGGGACGTTCGGCAGGCGCTTGCCCGCCTTCTCGTCGGCCGTGACGACGTTGGCGAACGATGAGATCATGTGGAACGGCTTGGCGTAGGGGATCCACGCGATGAAAAACAGCGCCAGCAGCGAGTGAGACCACCAGAACAGCCAGTGAATCGTTTCGGCGTTGTAACCGAGGTCGCTCACCGCACTGTAGTCGGCGCCGTTGAGCGTCGCCTCGACCGCGGCACCGGTCGTCGGCACGTCGATCGCATGGAACACCATCGCGATTCCATAGCCGACGAAACTGACGACCTCGTGGTCGGGCATGCCCGTCGCGTAGATACGGGCGCCCTCGAGGAGGAAGCCACCGACGCCGAGACCGAACAGCGTCCAGATGAAGATGTCGTCCTCGTTGGAGGTGTGACGACCCCAGAGGCGGTGATTACGGACCCAGTAGCGCCGGTAGATCGCCATCCCGATCCCGACAACAAAGAGCAGGCCCATCGCGTCGACGATAAACTGGTAGGAGAGGTAGAAGTCGCCCTGCCAGAACTGATAGTCGAAGAAATTATCCGTCGCGTACAACTGGAATCCGATAATCAACGTTGCGATGAACAACGTCAGAAATCCCCAGAGAATAAATGAGTGCATCAGACCGCCGTAGAGGTCTCTGTTGAAATTCTTCTCGTTAGTGATGACGGTCCTTGCTGCGCCAACGATACGACCTGGTAGATCGTCAAGCCGCGTGAACGGATCGTCGTCCCCCTGAGCGTACCGGCTGAAACGCCGGTAAATGCCGTACGCGAGGACGGAAAGCGTAATTACAACGAGGAGATAAAACAGCGCGTAGCCGACGCTGCTTATACCCAGATAGGTTTCTCTCCCCACATCCGACTGTGCTATGACGTTCATGTACAATGACGTGGTGTGCTGTGACTTAATTCTTGTTACACCGAACCAATTCTCGATCCGACGCCGTCTATCGAAAACGTTCCATCTATTCTTAGTTCATAATGGATAGACACTCAGACGTTCAGAATAGTACTGTTAAATATAAACCAATACGTCGTCGGTGAAATGGACTCGGTCGAGAGTCGTACTCACAGCGGGACGTCGACGAGGTAAAACAGTCCGAGCCACGCATAGCTTCCGACGACGTACCACTCGACGGCATGCCGGACCGTCGTCGGACCAACACGATTTCTCCCGAAGGAGAACGTCGCGACCAGCGTCCCGGCGAGCAGCACCACCGGGAGAACGATCGACGGGAGTCCCTGATGAAAGAAGCCGAGCAGAATCGCCATCGAGACGGTGAGACTTACAGCGATCGTCCCCGCGACTGCGGCCCGTGAGAAATCGCGCCCGAGCGAGGCTATGCCAGCGCGTCGGTCACCGTCGCTGTCGAGATACGCACCGATCGTATCGTGACAGATGTCCCACAGCCATGTCGCAGCGAAGATCGCCACCAATCCGGCCGTGAGTCCGCCGTAGACGGTCCAACCCATCACGCTGAACATCGAAATACTAGTCACCGTCACGAGCGTCGAGATGCCGGTGACGTCCAGATGGTTGAAGACGAGCGGGTCCGCGATCAAGATCACGTACAGGAGCGTCGCGGCCGCAAGAAACGATTGCCCGACGAGCGCCGCCAGTCCCAGTCCGCCGGCGAGCATCGCAGCCCCCATCCAGAACGCCTGCGTTTTGGTGACCAGCCCCGACGGGATCGGACGGTACGGTTTCTCGATCGCGTCGGATTCAGCGTCGAAATAGTCGTCGTGAGTGAGGATGCTACCACGGACGAGGAGCATACTCGCGAACGCGATCCCTGCAGTGAGGTCGAGTCCGCCGTCCTGGACGGTAATCGCCAGGGGCAACCCGAACAGGACCACGTCGATCGCGAAGTAGCGGATCGGTGTCACCCGATTGAACGTCACGAACGCGCGGAACGCGTCACTCGTCGACGACGTTGACATTGTTCCCCTCGATCTCGATAGCGATCGATGTCGTTACCTCGATCCCGGTCTCCTCCGCGACGCGATCGACGCCGTTTTTTCGCGTCTTTTCGACGATGCAGTGGGCTTCCTCAACCGTTGCACCAGCCTTCTCGATGGCCTTGATCATCGCGATCATCGTCCCACCGGTACTAATCGTGTCGTCGACGATCGCGACCGCGTCGCCCGGTTCGATGCCATTCAGGTAGAGGTCACCCGAAAAGTACTCGGAATCGATGTCGACCGCTGACTGACGGTCGGCATTTATCTCGTACGTATACCAGCGAGCGACCGCGAGTGGCAGCGAATACTCCCGTGCGATCAGTACTCCGAACGGAAGTCCCTTGTCCTCTTCGACTGCGAGTTTGTCGACGTTGAACGAGCCCGACGCCGAAAGCAACGCTCTCGCCGCCTCGAGTGTCCGGGGCTGCAGTGCCGGAAGCTGGTCGGTTAACTGATTGACCGTCGTCGCGTGCTCACCCGAATGGGTTACGTCAGCGCTCTCGTAGACCGCGGTAATTTGTTCCGTAGCTGCTTCTAAATCCAACTCGGTGTGTTTCACCGACATTACGCACAAAGAATAATATGTTTGTTTAAATATTTTTCTATTATAATTGAATATAATATAGTATGGATTTATATGTCGGCCGGACAAGCGGGCTGGCAACCAGCGACTCCCATCCGTGAACTGGGTCGCGAGACGACGGTCGGAGTAGACTCTCCCACAGCTCCGTCGTGGAGTGAACGCCAGCATTGCCCCACCGGAACATATACATCCATGCTGTAATATAAAACTCAAAATAACTATATAGTTAGTAGAAATCGGTTTGGGACGAACTAATTGCCGATGACGAGACCACACGCAAGGAAGAATACGGAACCTGCGGCAAACGCTGTTGACCGACCACCCGGTCCCGACGGATTACCGGTCATCGGGAGTACGGTATCGTTCGTCCGTGATCCGCTCGACTTCGTCCGATCGATCGGTGAGTACGGAGACGTCGCGAGCTACGAGGCATTCGGTCGCGAGTTCGTGGCGGTCTCGAATCCCGAACTCGTCGAGGCTGTTCTCGTTTCCCGTGACGACGAGTTCTGGAAAGGAGAGTTCGAGAGTGAGTTCGGTGATATCGTCGCCCCAGACGGCGTGTTCTACGCCGAGGGTAGTGACTGGCAGCGGCAGCGGCGTCTTCTGCAGTCACTGTTCACGCCGAAACGGATCGAATCGTACGCGGCCGACATGGTCGATGAGACGGTCCGGCTAGTCGAAGGGTGGGCCGACGGAACGGTCGTGAACGTTCGAGACGCACTGTCCATGCTCACCCTGGGTGTGCTGACCCGATCGCTGCTCGATCTCGATCTCGACGACGAGCGCGCGGACGTCGTCGTTCGGATGGTTCATGCCCTCGGCGAGTACGTCGACGCCGAGATGCTCGGCGTCCGAGCAGCACTCCCGTCGTGGCTGCCGAGCAAACCGGAAAGGAAATTCGATCGAGCGATGGCCGACCTCGACGCCCTCGTTGAATCGCTCGTCCACGACCATCGCGAGTCGAAAACGGAAAGTGACGATCTGCTTTCGCTGCTCGCGATGGCCGAGTATCCCGACGGCACGAAGCTCTCGCCGAGCGCAGTGTCCGATCAACTCGTTCAGTTTCTCGTCGCCGGACACGAGACGAGCGCAACCGCACTGACGTATTCCTGCTGGCTAATCGCCAATAATCCCGCGACCCAGCGGCGTCTCGCGTGCGAAGTCGATACCGTCTGTGGAGACCACGACCCGACGATCGACGACCTCGGTTCACTGACGCTCTCGGAAGCCGTAATCAACGAGTCGATGCGTCTGTATCCACCGTTTCCCTTCATTCACCGTCAGCCCCACGAACCGACCACGCTCGGGGGATATCGAATTTCGCCGGAGTCGACCCTCCAGTTACCGTTGTCTTCTGTTCATCTGGACGAACGCTGGTGGCACGATGCCGAATCGTTCCGTCCGGATCGGTGGCTTCCGGAGGCGGAACAGAACGGCGATTGGAACCGTGACAGGCCCGAGTACGCGTACTTCCCGTTCGGAGGTGGACCGCGTCACTGTATTGGCATGCGATTTGCCATGACCGAATTACAACTCGTACTCGCGACAATGGTCCGCCGAATGGAATTCGAACCCGTCACTGAGTCTATCGACCCCACGTGGAAGGTTTCACTCGATCCGGGTCCGGTCAAGCTTCGGGTCCATGTCCGTGACCGATAACGGTTTCGCGCATTAACGCGCTAAAATACCGATAGATAGAGATCGATAGATAGAGATCGCGCGTACGACGGAGCTACGACAGATAGAACGCGACTGCAAACGAAACGAAAAACACTGCGTTGATGACCGTGACAGCGCGGTCCGTAGCCTCTCCCCCGTCCCACGACCAGAGAATATACGACCCGAACCCGCCGAGAACGGCGAAAAACGGGACGACGTAGTAGACGCCGAACAGTATTGGGGTAAGAACGAACGTAGACGGCAACGCGACGACCAGTATTCTGGTGAGGCGGTCTTTCCCGTAGCGAACGACGAGATTATCGACACCGGCTTTCGCATCGTGCTCTGCGTCTTTGAGGTCCTGGTACGAGATCGTAAGGATAATTACGAGCGCCAACACCGTCGCTATTTGCCACGCATCGGCCGATAGAGAGGTTCCGACGGCCGCACTACCGAGGATTACGGAGAGGAATCCGCCGATACCGAAACAGAGGAGACTCGAGATCGCTCCGTTTTTTAGACGAATCGGCGGGACCGTGTATACCATCGCGGCGAGAACCCACGCCAGTGTGCTCAGGAATCCGAGGTAGTTGACGGTGGCGCCATATGCGACGGCGAATCCCATCAACGTCACTCCGACGGCAATCGCTTCACGTTCCGAAATGAGTCCCTGTGTGGTGGCCCTGTCGGCGTTGGACTCCTTATCGATCTCTTTGTCGGTGATATCGTTTATGAACCATTGCCCCCAGTGTGCGAGCGTCATCGCGATAATCACTCCGACGAGATTACTCCATTCCATGCCCCCGGGACCGATCGGTTTCATCGCCACCACGATTCCAACCCCGGTCAACGCAACCCACGCGAGCGTGATCGGGAGCATTTTCGATATTCGTCGCACCGTCAGGAATGCCGTTTCAGTCGACCAGGCGAAGTAAATCCCGACGAGTAGCACGAACGCTGCATTGAGGACCGCTTGGTTCGATATACCTTCCATGTGCTATAGATATAAATCAATCATTTATATTATTAATGATTATTGATGGCTCGATCACCGTTCGGCTCAGCTCCGGTCTTGCACGTCCTCGAGAAGCCGACGGAAGGTCCGACTGTCGACGAATCGGGGAACGTTTTCGCAGTATTCCTCGTACTCGCCCCCGTACTGCTCTGCCAACCACGTTTCCTCGGGACGAGGGTGGATCCACAGCCAGGCAATACAGAGCGTCAACAGCGGAACGAGTAGCTCCGCGGCCGCCGTCGCTATCAGTCCCACTGCGACCCCGATGAACCCGACGTACTGTGGATTCCGCGTGTATCGGTACGCACCGCCGGTGTACAACTGCCCCTCGAGTCCGAGCGTTGCGGTTCGAATATAGTACGCCGAGACCGCAGTGAATACCACACTGAACGCGAGAACGGCACCGCCGGCGTATCTGATCCACAGTGGTATCGCGAGGGTCCCGCTATTCAGAACCGCGAGCACCAGAACCGATCCGGTGAAGATCGTACTCGCCGTCCAGTACGTCCAGAAGCGCCAGTCTCTGTCGCCCGGCGGCCAAAAGGAAAACGAGTCGCTGACCACCGTTCCGACGATACCGACGAGTAGCACTATTTGTGCGCCGAGCCCAGCGACAAACACTTCGTCCATTCGTATACATTAATCCGAATATTACATAAATAAAAATTTTGAACTGGGCAACAATCACGTTCGCCGTCGTCGTAGTACGGATCAAGAATGAGTAGACGTCCCCAGTCCGTCCCGGCGAACTCGAATGATCGACTGAGCCGTGGAAGGGATTTTCGGCTATGGCAACGCTTACGACGTCGAACGCAGGTTACGATTCTCGCGCGTTTTCGAGCCCGGTGACACCTCGATAGTGTCCGCATCCGTACCAAGGCTACACGGCAACAGCCTTAAATAGCCGCCCGTCGGGAGTGTCCACTCATGAACGACAAAACCGAGGAACTCCGAGATATCTTCACCGACGTCACCGACGGCGAAGAGACCGTCACCGAATCGCAAGAAGACACCCGCGGGTCGCTCGAGCGCGACGAGCGGTCGACCGAAGAGCGCCTCGAGAGCGTCGTCCAGCAGATGCGCGAACGGTACGGGTTCGACGACGTCTCGCTGTCGGACGACGAGCTCATCACGGTCGCGAAGTCCTTCTACGAAGGCGACAGCGACGCCGAGATCGCCGACGCGCTCGGCGTCGAGCCCGAAACCGTCTTCGAAGCCCGAATGGCGTTGCACCTCGTCGACGAGGACGACGCCGACGAGGTCGACCTCGCGGCGATCCGCAACCGCGAGGAGGACGACGCCACCCTCGCCGACGAGTACGACGTCGACGAAACTCAGATTCGGCGCTACCGCCGCATCGCCGCCGCCGAAGACGAGTCCCGGACCGCAAACGACCGCTACCGCGACGAGTTCGACAGCGTCCTCGCCGACTCCGAACTCTCCGAGCGCATGACCACCGACGTCCGCGAAGACGGCCTCGAGGACGCGACGGAGGGCATGGAGACGGACGTGGAGTTCTAAGAACCGAACTTGTTCCTCTCGGGTCGGCCGAAGGCCGACCGCTCGAGCAAAAACTTCGATGAAAAAAGCCGAGCGCTCGCTTCGCTCGCGCTCGGTACAATCGTCTACGGCATACAGCACAGATATTCAACTCGCGGATAGCTACGCGTCCTCCGTTTTTGGACGAGGCTTTTTATACCAAGGGACGGCCAGACCGTCCGTGTCTCGAGCTCGCGTCCCTTTCAGCGACCTGCGGACGGCCGCCTACTGCCCGCGGAAGTGTTACTACCAGCGAACCGACGACGAGTACGACCGGGAGCCGCCACCGGCGGTCGAGTCGATACGCGCGCTCGCGTATCGATATGATGAATTGCTCGAGTCGCCTGCTGGCGCCCTCGAGTCCGAACCGATCGCCGTCGCCGCGGGTCGGTACCGGGACCGACTGCGAGCGACCCGCGATCGACTCGTCGAGTGCGGTCGGTGGGACCAGTTCCGAGAGCCCGAAGCGAGAGGCGTCCTCGCAACCGGTCGCCACTGTCGCGGGATCGTTCACAAGGTCCTCGAGGATCCGCTCGAGCCCGTCCTGATTTCGACCGGTGAACCGCCCGACGAAGGCGTCTGGGAGGCGCAGTCGGTCCACGCCGTCGCGGCCGCGAAGGCGCTGGCCTGGGAACACCAACAGCGGGTCACCCGGGCGTGGCTCGAGTATCCCGCCTACGGCGAGATCCGCTCGGTCGACCTGACGACCCGTCGAAAAGCCCGGTATCGCCGGACGCTGCGGACGGTGCGTGAACTCGATGGCCCGCCAGCCAGAATCGATAACCGGGCCAAGTGCGACGCCTGCGAGTTCGCCGCCCAATGTGGCGTCCGGACGCGGACGCTTCGGTCGCTGCTGAGACTCGACTGACGGGGCGATCCAGCGTGATCGAGGAAATTCGTGCGAACGGAAAACACAGCTAATGGCGCCTGAAACTAACGTATTCGGACGTTTCGATCGTCAGGCCAAGCCGATACCGAGAGACTTTTACTCGAGTCCGAGTAATGAGTTTTACCGATGATGTGGCAAGACTTCATCTTCCTGGCTGGTAGCGTCCTCTCGATCGCGTTCCTCGCACCGACGGCTCGAAACTCGAGTGCGTGTGTGCCACTCGGCTCGAGCGTGCCGTCGATGACGATCGGGGCGATCTACGCGTTCACCTACGCGACGATGGGTATGACCTTCTCTGCGGCGGGCTCCATCGGCGTCGCGACGATGTGGTCGCTGATCGCGTTCTACCGGGCACCGGGACCCGTAACCGGTCCGAAAGCGATTCTTCGGTTCGTCGAATCGCTGCCGCGACAGGCGCTCGATCTTCTGTCCGGCGCTCGCGGCAACCCACAGGGAACGGCGGATCACGACCAGGCGGCGGACTGACTTTCGCGCGAGCGGTACGGGGCGGGTCACCGGCGGGTCAGGGTAGTCGCTCGAAAAGAAGAGACGCGGCGTCACCGCGTCGTGAACCAGCGTTCGATCTCGTCGGCCAGTGCGCCGCGCCGGTGGATCGTCTCCGTCGAGACGTCGACGACGGTACTCTCCGTCCCCTCGGTCCGACCGCCGTCCAGCACGACCGCGGCTGCGTCGCGGATTTCGGGATCGAGGTCCTCGAGGCGGCGAACGCTCTTTCGGCCGCTAACGTTGGCGCTCGTCGACGTGATCGGCGTCCCGGCCCGCTCACAGAGCGCCAGCGCGAGGTCGTGGTCCGGAACGCGAACGCCGACCCGGTCGTTGCCCGCGGTGAGCGCGTCCGGAACGTCCTCGCGGCGACGACAGAGGACCGTCACGGGACCGGGGAGAAACGTCGCCATGAACCGACGTTCTCGCTCGGTCGCGCGGACGTGTTGCAGCGCCGACGGCACCGACGGGACGGCAACGGAGATCGGCTTCGATCGGTCCCGTCCCTTCACCTCGAACACTCGTTCGACGGCGTCGGCGTCGAGCGCGGCCCCGGCGAGGCCGTAGACGGTTTCGGTGGGGTAGACGACGAGTTCCCCCGCTTCGATCGCGGCCGCCGCACGGTCGAGTTCGCTCATTCGGCTCCAACTCGGCTCATCGCGGCAAAAAATGTATCGTCTGCTCCGAGGGCGACGACGCCGTGCGACTACGCCTCGAGTCCGAACCGTTCCTCGAGGTCGTCGTAGGGCGGGAACTCGGGCCACTCGTCGGCGACCCACGCGTCAGCGACGGTCAGGTCGGGCTCGAGGACGAAAACGGCCATGCGTGGTTCGCTGATCCCCTCCATTCCGTCGAGGTCGTGAACGATCCCGTACTCGCCGGCGACGTCGTTCGCCGGGTCGGCGAAGACGGCGAACGGGTGGTCGTTGTCGTCGAGGAACGCGGAGATGGCGTACGGCGTCGCCGCCGAGAGTCCGACGATGCGGTCGGCGCGGTCGAACCAGTCGCGCTCGGCGAGTTCGTCCCAGACGTACTTGCTGGTGTAGGCGCCGATCATCGACGTGAACACGAGGATCGTCCGGCCCTCGTCGGCGACGACGTCGGAGAGGCTGCGGTCCTCCCAGAACTCGTCGGTGACCAGCGGTCGCGTGAAGTCGGGCGCCGTCTCTCCCCGTCCGGGGGAGTCTGCGGCGTCGAAGTCGATGACGTCGAAGTCCGGCATCAGTCCTCACCCCCGGTTTCAGCCGCGGTTGCGTCCGTCTCCGCGGCCGTTCCGTCTCCGTAGGTCGACTCGAGGTAGTCGACGATGTTCGCACTCTCGGCCATCGTGACACCGGTCTCCGCGTCGACGATGACGGGCACCGATCGGACGCCCGCGACGCGTTTGACGACGTCGCGCTCGGAGTGCATCGCGTCGACGAACCGCGATCGGTACGCGAGGTCGTAGGCCTCGAGCAGTCGGGTGACGCGCTCGCAGTACGGACAGCCCTGGAGCCGGTAGAACGTGATCTGTGCGCCACCGGCGTTGCTGGCGGATGCTCCCATACGACGGTGTTCGAGAAACGAGCGGGTAAACGTGTCGTCGCCGGCGGGTTGGGCCTCGAACCCGGCACGAAACGGGAAAATGGTAAACGGTTAACCGATCCGGCCGTTATGCTCGACATCAATGGCGTTTTCTCCGCCCCTCGAGGTCGTGTTTGCCGTCTACGAAGTCCCGGTCGTCGGACTCGAGCTAGCGCAGTCGACGGTGACGATTCTCGGCGCCCTCGCCGTCGTCGTCCTCATCGGGCTCTCCGGCTTCTTCTCCTCCTCGGAGATTGCGATGTTCAACCTCCCGAAACACCGCATCGAGGGGATGGTCGAAGACGAGGTGCCGGGCGCGGCGCTAGTCAAGGCGCTCAAGGACGACCCACACCGGCTGCTGGTGACGATTCTGGTCGGTAACAACATCGTCAACATCGCGATGTCCTCGATCGCGACGGCACTGCTCGGACTCTATTTCGGCGGGCTCGAGGCCGTCCTGCTGGCGACGTTCGGAATCACGGCCATCGTCCTTCTGTTCGGTGAGAGCGTCCCCAAATCCTACGCGGTCGAGAACACCGAGTCGTGGGCGATCCGTATCTCGAAGCCGCTGAAGGCCACGGAGTACCTGCTCTACCCGCTGATCGTCCTCTTCGACTACCTCACGCGGCAGGTCAACAAACTCACGGGTTCGACGGGCGCCATCGAATCTCCCTACGTCACCCGCGACGAGATCCAGGAGATGATCGAGTCCGGCGAACGCGAGGGCGTCTTAGAGGAGGAAGAACACGAGATGCTCCAGCGGATCTTCCGCTTTAACAATACGATCGTCAAGGAGGTGATGACGCCTCGGCTGGACATGACTGCCGTCCCCAAAGACGCCGACATCGACGAGGCGATCGAGACCTGTATTCAGAGTGGCCACGCCCGCGTGCCAGTTTACGAAGGCAGTCTCGACAACGTCCAGGGCGTCGTCCACATCCGCGATCTCGTCCGTGATCTCAACTACGGCGAGACCGACGCCGAAGACCTCGAACTCGAGGATCTCATTCAGCCGACGTTACACGTCCCCGAGTCGAAAAACGTCGACGAACTGCTGACCGAGAT
Organism: Natronolimnohabitans sp. A-GB9; assembly: GCF_030848565.1. Lineage (GTDB taxonomy): Archaea > Halobacteriota > Halobacteria > Halobacteriales > Natrialbaceae > Natronolimnohabitans. The sequence goes on along the minus strand of NZ_JAVDDV010000004.1, from coordinate 63,864 downwards.
GCGCGAAAACCGGATGCACATGGCGATCGTCATCGACGAGTTCGGCACCACCGAGGGGCTGGTGACCGTCGAGGACATGATCGAAGAGATCGTCGGCGAGATCCTCAAATCCGGCGAGGAAGAGCCGATCGAGTCCCTCGACGAGCGGACCGTCATCGTCCGCGGCGAGGTCAACATCGAGGACGTCAACGAATCCCTCGAGATCGACCTCCCCGAGGGCGAGGAGTTCGAGACCATCGCCGGTTTCATCTTCAACCGCGCGGGCCGGCTCGTCGAGGAGGGCGAGGAGATCACCTACGACGGCGTCCGCATCACCGTCGAGAACGTCGAGAACACCCGGATCATGAAGGCTCGCCTGCGGAAACTCGAGGAGCCACCCGAGCCCGAGCCCGACGAAACGGAAGTCGAGGCGGACGAGGAGTCGGTGGCGAGGGACTGATCCTACAGGTTTTCGTCGACCTCGAGCATTCGCTCTCGAAGCTCCCGTCCACGCTCGGACTCGACTGACAGTTCCGGGACGGGAACCGCGGTGCCGTCGTCGTCGATCGCGACGAACGTAAACGACGACTCGGTCGTCCGTTCGGTCTCGCCGCTTCTGGGTTCTTCGCGCCAGGCTCGAAGACCGACGTGGACGCTCGTCCGGCCCGCCTCGTAGACGAAGGCCTCGACGACGGCCGTATCGCCGATCCCGATCGGGCGCTCGAAGTCGAGTTCGTTGACGCGTGCGGTGACACAGGTCTCGCCGGCGAATCGCATCGCCGACATCGCAGCGACCTCGTCGAGCCACTTCATCAAGTTCCCGCCGTGGAGCGTGTCGTTGTTGTTCGCGTGGTTTGGCTGGACGCGAAATCGGTTCTCGATGTGCGTCTCGAGGATCGTCGGCATACGGCTCACTTCGCACGAGGGGGTCAAGAAGACACTCACTGAACGCATGCGTCTACTGCAACGGTTTCGGAAGACTCGTCGAAGGGGCAGTTACGAGCAGTTCGTCTCTCCCGGTGCCGTCTCGGCGGCCATCTCCTCGAGTTGCCCGTCGATAACGCGAATCGTCCGGTCGATATCCGCAGCCCCGGCCGTGTCGCCGCGCTCGCGAAGCTTCTCCCGGTACCGGTGGAGCGTTACCGACAGTCGGAGCGCGTCGGATCGGCGAATCGCAACGACTTCACCCCGCTCGCTGGCAGCTTCCACCTCGGTCCGGAGTTTTCGATGGCGGTGTGCTTCGCCGAGGGCGTCTGTTTCCATGGCCGACTCGGCCATCTTGTCCAGCGCGTACAGACACGCACCGAGGTTCTCCTCGGCTCCGTCCAGATAGATCGGATCGGTCAGTTCGTCGAGTCGGTTCAGCGCCCCGTATAGCGTGTCGAACGAGTCGTTCATCCGTGTTCGCGTAAACAACCCGGGCGCGGTGGCCCGAGGCTTTTGTAATTCCCTCAGCCCTGCGCTAGCACTCCCTGCTCGGCAAGCGAGCGGGATGAGGTTGGGCGGCTTACACGCCCCGACCCGGACAGACGCACCAACCGAACCTGCGGCTGGGTTCTGTGAGTCCGGTAATCCGTCGTGTTACCGTCAAGTTTCGCCTTCTCACGCCACGCGATGTTCACCGACGCATTCCGGTCAGCGTGGTCTTGCCCCACATCACACTCGTCGTTCGTACACCGAAACCGCCGACCTTGTCGATACCCGCGTTCTCCACAGCACGAACACGTCTTCGAGTTGTGGTAGGCATCAACTTCATCCGTCGGAATCTCTCGCCACATCGCCTTGTACGAGACGAACGTCTCGAACTTGTGGAACGGAAGTTTGTGCAACCGGCGGTTCATATACGCCCCGTACTCGATAGCGTCACGGATACCGCTCATGTCCTCGAACACGATGACCGGGTTCGAGAACTGTTCTGCGAACGAAGTCGAGCGCGCAAAAACGATGACCGATTCACCCCTCGCCGCGGTCCCACGGCCCCCTCGAGTCGAGGCTGTCGATCGCGTCACTCGTCAGGACGAGCCCGACGGCCGTCAGGCGTCCCGTCCCAGCTCCGCCAGTAGATGCGAGACGTGGATCCGATCGCTCGAGCCCTCGTGCATCTCGAACTCGATGCCGTGACGACCAGCGCCGTAGGTTCGACATTGGGAACCGCCGTTTCGAGTCGTGGCGAAACGGTTATCAACTGTTCTATGAAAGTTAAATTATGGAACCGGAGATCGATAGAGAACGTCTGCTTGACGACGGTCTCGGGTGGATCTTCATCGCCGTACTCCTCGTCGCCCCCCTGGCGTGGCTGGTCGGTCTCGTAACGGGAGCGTACGATATCGGAGACGGCTACTTCGTCGCCGGGTTCCTCCTCGTCTTGCTCTACGTGCTCATGGACAGTTCCGAAAACGATCGAGTCGTCGGCGCGCTACTGGCCGTGGTGGGGGGGATCGCGTTCTGGTTAGGTGCGGCAGGCCATCTCCGTTCGGGAACCATCTACCTCGGTCTCTTTGCGATCGGTTACGGTGTGGCGATACTCGTCAAGCCAGATCTCCTCGATCGGAGTCACTGAGTTCTCGCGCCGGTGCCGGCGAACCGATCGAGACGATCCGAGAAGGGTCGCGCCCGTTCCCGTTCAGAGGATAGAGGGGCGCGATGGGGGTGACGGCAGCTCGTCCCACACCCACGCGAGCGCGTCCGCTTCGTCGGGGATGTCGGGATCTTCGTTCGTGAGCAGGCACGCGAAACAGGCGGCACACTCCACCTTGTCCGACACTTTGCCACACCACGCGTAGTAACATGTCACGAACAGTATTGCACCGACACCGGATGCACCTGTTCCCATGAGGGGTCTACACAGGGAACAACCGCCCAGAACGTCGATGATGACGTTCGCACAGTCACCACAGGAATCGCATTCGCGCCCCAGGAACTCGAGGCTTTCCGTGACCACATTGTCGACGAGCCAGGTCTTGATGACCTCGAGGGCGATATCCTTGGGATCAGGGAACGAAATTGCAGCCGTCCGGGTGAGCGGTTCAGGTATCAGAATGTCCGCCGCATCGTCCTCAACGGTGAGTACGTCCGACAGCGACTCGGATCGCGGATCGAAGTCAGCACCGACGGAAACGACGTACTCACGCGTATCGAGTTCGTCCGTTTCTTCGGACGCAACCTGAACGGTCGCCCGGAACCCGTCGGCCGCCGTCGTGGCGTGTACTCTCGCGCTGTCGATGTCGCCGTCGACGTCGATCACGGATAGTACGTGTTCGGTCTCGGCATCGGTGGCGTTACGACTGAAGACGAGATCCGACCCGCTGGTACCCAACGACGCGTTCGCTTCGGCTGCCATTGAGTATCCCGCCGGGGTCTTCGCGGTGTCGGGGCCGAACGTGAATACCGCACCGATCCGCTCCTCGTATTCGAACGCGTGCAGGATTCCGTACGGGCGAATCTCGATCTTCCACGTGACGAGTTCGCCTTCGGTGAGGCATCCGTCGTCTTCGATCCGCCGCTTTTCGGCGCGTCCCGGGCCGGGAAGTCGATGAACGCCGAGTTCGGTGAGAATCTCCTGTACGCCGGGTGCGTCCTCGATTCGGTCGAGGTCTTCCCGAGTCGTCTTTTCGGCGCTTACAGTCCCGAGAAGCGCGCTCAGCGCTGATCCCGTGCCGACAGTTCCCGCGGCAGTTCTTCGTAAGATCGTTCGCCGATTCAATTCGTTGTCGCTGCCCTTTCCACCAGACATACATAAGACAGTATTTTAATAACTATAGATAAAAATGTCTATTTCAGTTATATTATTATTCTATATATGAGTAGTGAAAACTGACCGTCTGCGTATTCTGTCGGGGAATCCGACCCTCCGACCGATGCTCGCCCGCCGTACCCGGTCAGACGACGCAGAAAACGGCATCAATCGGGCGACTCGTCTCTTGTAACGCTATCCGTTGCGACCTAATTCGGCGAGCAATCGACCGACGTGGATCCGATCGCTCGAGCCCTCGTGCATCTCGAATTCGATGTCGGCGGCCAGCCGGTGCATCCGGGCCAGTTTCTCGCCCTGATACCGCTTTCGCGCGACGCCGAGGATCGAGTCGATGACCTCCTCGCCGTCGAGCCCGTCGTCGACGAGCAGGTCGTCGAGCGCTTTGCGCGCGTCCGTAAACTCCCCCGCTTCGGCGTCGTCTAACATTTCCTCGATCTCGTCCTCGAGGCCGACCTCACCGATGGTCTCGTAGGCCGCCTGCATCGTGAGTTCGCCCTCGTCCTCGACGGTCGTCTGGGCCGCCAGGATCGCCTGCCGGAGGTTACCGCCCGCGTAGCCGGCGACGAACTCGAGGCCGTCGTCGTCGTAATCGACGTCCTCCGCGTTGACGATATCCTCGAGGACGCCCACGATCTCTTCACTCGAGGGCGCTCGCACGGAGACGGGGAAACACCGCGAACGGATCGGCGGGATGAGCTTGGTCGGCTGGCGAGTGGCGATGATAAACTGTGTCGTCCGGTGGTGTTGCTCCATGATCCGCCGTAAGGCCTGCTGGAAGTCCTCGCGGACGTCTTCTGCGTTGTCGAGCAGGATCGTCTTGTACTCACCGGAGACGGAGGCGTAGCTCGCCGACTCCTTTAGGACGTGGTTGATCATGTCCCGTTTGGACATCGAGGAACGACCGACGAGGAACTGGGCGAAGCGGGGATCGTTCTTGATCTCGGTTTTCGTCCGGCCGAAGAAGTCGGCGACGTTGATCTCGATCAGGTCGTTGTCCGGACCACTGCCGGACGAGGTCCGGCGTGTTTCAGAATCGTCGGACGACGATTCGGAACCCCCGTGCGCTTCGCGGGCGAGTGCGCGCGCCGCCGCCGTCTTTCCGCTACCGGGCGGGCCCTGCAGGAGGAGGTTGATCGGCTCGTCGACGGCCCGCTCTAGGTACTCGCGAGCGTCGTCCTGTGGCAACTCGGCCAGCTCGGGGGCGTGGGTGTCGGTCCACAGCGGCGCGTCCATCGCCCGTCGATAGGGACGGGGCGGGTAAGAATCGGTCGGTTGGCAGTCGACGCTACGTCTCGTCTTCGTCGCCCGCAGCGTCGCCTTCGGCGTCGCCGGTTTCGGCTTCGTCGTCGGCCTCGGCTTCGATCTCCTCGAGCGTAACCGTCGTCTCGACGCGTTCGTCGTCGTCCTCGAACGGCGTCGCCGCCTCGAGGTCGTCCGGATCGCCCTCGTAGAGGACGGCCGTGAGCTCGTCGTCGTCCTCGACAGTCACGTTCTCCTCGAACTCCGCAGTGACGTTGCTGTGTTCGCCGGGCTCGAGTGCCTCGCTCGTGGCGATGGTCTCGTTGTCCGCCTCGACGGCGACGAAGCCGTCGACTGGCGTCGCGACGTCGACCGAGACGTTGTCCTCGCTCGCGTCCACGATCTCGACCGTCGGCTCGGTGTGGAACTCGAGTTCGATCGACTCGAGTTCGCCGTCGCCCTCGGTGTAGACGCCGATCATCCGGTCGCCGGGTGGCGTCCCAGCCGTCTCGATCTCGAAGTCGACCTCGGCGCGCTCTCCGGGCTCGAGTTCGACCGCCTGTCGCTCGAGGACGGTCCCGTCGAGACGGATGTCGACGTTTTGCTGCGTCTCGAGATCGGTCGGGTTCGATATCTCGGCGGTGACGTTGATCTCCTCGTCGGTGGTCGCCGAGTCGGGCGCGTCGACCGACTCGACCGCAAAGGAGTCCCCGATCACGTCCTCTTCGTCGGTCGTCACCGTCGCGGTATCGGAGACGGGGAACCCGGCCTCGAGATAGGGCCGATCCTCCTCGCCGTCGGTCTCCTCGTAGGCGTACTCCCCGTCGCCGGTCGTGTCCTGGTGGACCGTCGCGGTAAGTCGGCCGACGAGTTCCTCGTCGGCGTCCTCGGCGCGTTCGACGGTCACGTTCTCGTGGGTCCCCGACTCGAGGTAGTCCGAGACCGCGATCGGGTCGTCGCCGCCGTCGGTCAGGACGACGAAGCCGCCGTCGGAGAGTGAGACCTCGTCGATGACGACGGCCTCGCCGTCTCCTCGCTGATCCTCGAACTCGATCGACGCCTCGGGATCGTCCTCGACGCCGAACAGCGCCGGGGCCTGACCGACGATGATCCCCGCAGCGAGGACGATCACGATCGCGATCAGGATCGCGCCGACGCGTTTGATCGTTCCGAACGTCACTCTCGAACTCATTGTAAGGGGGTGGTTGCGTTGAACGTCACTAGGTGACACCCGGTTAGGTCGAACGGTGTTGAGACACGTTTGGCGGCGCATCGATGTAAAACGTCGCGGTGATTTGCTCGAGCTGTCGAATCGGGTCGGAATCGGTCGATTATTTCGGACGCGACAGTCGACGTCGACTGTCTCGGTAAGAGAGTGTCAATAACACCCGACCTAGCTGGAACCACATCACATAGTGTTGATTATAATGATTTAAATCTATATTACTGTGCTGGAATATTAGATCGGTTCTTCGCTCGTCTATCACCCTGCTCTGTTCGCTACCTGATCTCTGATTATCTAAAATTCATAAATAGTATCTGATTCACATGATAGATATTAAACTACTATGAGTTAATAAATCCAAGGCCTAGATAAAAAACACTCTAGATAAAGTTTATTTATCTACTACTCACCTATTCATGTATGGGTTCGCCGACACCGAGAAATCAGCCGTTGGCTGTGCTGAGCGACGAAGACGTCCGAGAGGATCGAAATCGAACGATGACTCCTGTCGATAACCGATGATTGTTGCTGCGATACTGACGGTACTCGGATTGTTGATCGGGGTCGGGATCGTACAGCAGTACGGACTTCGACTCTCCGGAGTCCTCGTGGTTCCGCTGTTTGCGGTGTATGCGCTGTACGACTTCGTCGCGATCCCTGCGTTCACGCTCGGAACCGTCGCTGCCTACGTCGGGCTGATCGTCCTGCAGCGTCGAACGTTCCTGTTCGGCCGCCAGCTTCTGCTGGCCAGTATGGGGCTCAGCACGACCGTCCCGCTCGGTGTTTTCGGCGGACTCTCACTGATCGGCGTCCCTGGCCTTACGTTCTCGGAGGTCACGTTCGTCGGGAGCATCCTCCCGGGGGTCGCCGCCTACAATTACCACCAACTCGAGGCGGATCGCCGTCGCGAAGACGTGTTGTTGAGTGTTGCGACCCTGATCGGCTTGACCGGGCTTGGTGTGGGGCTCGTCAATCTCAGTCTGGCTCCATACCTCGGACAGCTCACGCCACCAGTGTTGTACAGCGATGGCTCCGATATCGCGGTGCTTCAGCAAGCAGTGGTAAGCGACTCGTCGTTTACCCTCGGTGCGTCGCTCTCGTTGGTTCTTGGAGCGATCCTCGTCGGATTGCTCGTCTCCGAGGGCGCGTACTTCCGCTGGGGAATTAGACTCAACGGACTTATCGCACTTCCGTTGTTGGCACTGTTCTCGCTCCAGTCGGCTGCAGTACTTCCCCTGTACGTCGCAGGACTCGCAGTCGTCTACTGGTCGATAACACAGATCCATCGACGGACGCTCCTGTACGGACGGGTGTTGCTCGCGATCGGACTGGCGATCGCGGTTGCTGGCTTCGTTCCGGTTGCGATCGTTGTCCCGGTCTCCACGGGCCTTCACCTGTTCTTTACAGCGGTTCTGGTCGGTATCGGTGCGTACAACCTTCACCGAATGCCACCCGAACACCGATCGACGTCGATCGCACTCTCCGCGAGTGCGTTCGTCGGATTCCTCGGTGGGCTGCGACTGCTGATCGAGCCAACACGGGCAGGGCTCCTCGTCGATCCCGGCCTCCTCGAGTTCGGAGTTGCTGTCGCAGTGCTCGCCGTCGGCGCCGTAACGGCGATTCGACTCGAACGACTCCGGCCGAGCGCGGCAGAACGTCGACGCATCGCCTCTCACGATCACACCTAACTCTCCGACCATGTCATATCCAAATCTGAAACCACCAGTGACGGAACCGCTCACACGGATCACGAAACGCCTCACGGAGCCGCTCAACCGCGGCGTCGAACACCGGAAACGGTTAGCGGAGATCGACGTCCGTATCGTCGTCTCCGGGACCCGCGGCAAATCCGGGACGACCGAACGCCTGTATCGGGTGCTTCGGTCTCGCGGATACGACGCCTACGCGAAGATCACCGGCAATCACCCGCTGTCGCTGTACGACGGCGAGGAAAACGACATCAGTCGTGGTGAGCGAGTCACGCTCTACGAGAACGTCCGTGAACTCCGCAAGTATACGCCTGCGGACGCCCTGATTCTCGAGAATCAGGGTATCACGGATTACACGACGCGGATGATGAACGAGACGTTCGGGAAACCCGACGTTCTCGTCGTCACCAACGTTCGTCAAGACCACCGGGACACCCTGGGCGGCAGCCGTGCCGACATCGCTCGTGCGTTCGCTCGAGCGACGCCCGAGGGTACCCACGTCGTCAGCGGCGAACAGGATCCTCGCCTGCAGACGTATCTCGAGCGCGAACTCGAGACCGTCGGTGCGACGATCTCACACGTCGACGTTCCCGATGAACACGACGATCTGCCGGGTGCAGAGACGGTTTATGGCGTCAACGAGGTTCTCGAGGCGATCGACGAACCGCCGCTGTCGGAGCACGTGATCGGGGAGATGCTCGACGAGTTTCGCATCGACTGGAAGCCGCTTCCAGACGGCAAGGCGTTCAACGCCGCCGACGTCAACGACGTCGAGAGTACGGAGCTCGTCAGACAGTCACTCGTCGACGACGGCGAGTTGATCCAGCCGTTCGTCTATCTGCGACGTGACCGTCGCGCTCGGACGGCGTCGTTCCGTGACTACCTCGAGTCGCTCGCTGATCAGGGAGCGATCGAACAGGCACGCGTCGCGGGCGGCCACGCCGAACTGTTCGCCCAGAAGACGAGTTTCCCCGTCGTCGTCCACGACGACGAGCGGGAGTACGCTGGGGACGTCCTCGACGATGCGATGGCCGACGGCTGGCCGGTCCTCATCATGGGGAACACGGTTGCGGGGTTCATGCGCGATCTCGACGACGAAATTCAGCGCCGACACGAGGCGTTCGAACAGCGCCAGCAACGCCAAACCGACAGTGACGAATCGAAACCGAAACCGACTGCTACGAACCAATGACAGACGACACGACATCCGACGACACCGACGAGCAGCATCGTTCCAGTTCATCCCGACGGAAGTTCCTCGGAGCAACCCTCGCCTCGCCCGCGTTACTCGGGCTCGGGGTCGGTTCCTACGAGGCCGCGACGCGACACGACGGATCGTACGACACCGCTCTGGTCCGTGATCTCGCCGACGGTCAGGACGATCTCGTTCTCGATCAGACGGCGGTCTCGGCCGATCCACGGCTGCTTTCCGACTGGGATCTCTCGGTCGGTCAGCAGATTCGACTCACCCGGACGGACGGGGAGTTCGCCGCGTATACGATCACCGAAGAGCGACCGGAATCGACCGAAGAAAGCGTTCGAATGCCCGACAGCGGGAAGTCCCGACTCGATCTCGGTCCCTCGGGACGGACGCCATCGGACGACCGAAACGGCTGTCCCGGGCCCGTGACCGACCACTCGCTCGACGACGAGTTCGAAGCGGAGATCTCCTCGACCGTTCCTGCGTCCGACCTCTCGGCGAGAGATGCACGCCGCGAGGGTGAACTCGTCGAACAACTCGACGAGCGCGACAGTTCCCTCGTTATGATCGCACCCCACGGCGGCGGAATGCAGCCATGGACCGACGAACAAGCGGCCTACGCGGCCGATCTCACGTCGGCGACGAGTTGGCGTGCACTCGGATGGGGGCCGACCCCTGCAAGCGGGGCGTTCCAGCGCTGGTACGTTCCGTCGACCGAGATCGATCCGGCGTCGTACCCCAAACTCGAGCAAATCGCCGATACCGAGTTCGACGTCGCCGTCGACTTCGGTGGCGTCTGCGAACGCGGTATCGAAGTCGGCGGGAACGCCGACGAATCGCTCCGCATTGCGGTCCGTGACTCGATCAACGAGGCCCTGCCGAGCCGGGTCCTCGAAGCAGAGCTATCGGATGATCCGACCGGCGCCGCCGACTCGATGCTGGTCAACCGCCTGGGCGACGACGGTATCTTCCTCTCCCAGAGCTACACGACGCGGCTGGCCTACCACGAAGAGATCGCCTACGGCGTCGCTGCTGCACTCGACGACGATCTCGATCCGGGTGCACAACAGCCGCCGGGACGTGGCCGTCGCCGATCCCGTCCGCCAGGTAACCCACAGAATCGGTAGCGACACCGGCACCACCGATCACGACGATTCGATTTTTTCGACGCGATCCGAAGGCGGTATACCGTACCCAGGCCGAACAGTAGTCGATGCCACTGCGCGTGACGTTTCTGGGGACGGCTGGGGCGATTCCGACGACCGAGCGGAACCCGAGTAGCATCTTCGTTACTCGAGAGGGAGACGGGCTGTTGTTCGATGCCGGTGAGGGAACACAGCGCCAGATGATGCGCTTTGGCACCGGCTTTGCGATCTCCCATCTGTTCGTCACGCATCTCCACGGCGATCACGTCCTCGGGATTCCGGGACTGCTCCAGACGATGGACTTCAACGACCGCGAGGACCCGCTGTCGATCCACACCCCCTACGGGACCCGGACCGAGCTGAAATCGCTGATCAATGCCCTGGACAACCGTCCCTCGTTTCCGGTCCGGATCAACGAGGTCGGCGACGGCGACGTCGCCTACCGTGCCGACGAGTACGAGGTTCGGGCGTTCGAGACCGACCACGACGCACGCGCGGTCGGCTACGCCCTCGTCGAGGACGAGCGCAAAGGTCGGTTCGACCGCGAACGCGCAGAGGAACTGGGCGTCCCGGTGGGGCCGAAGTTCTCGAAACTCCACGAGGGCGAGCCGGTCGAACTCGAGGACGGTACCGTCGTCGAGCCCGACCAAGTCGTCGGCGAGCCGCGACCGGGCCGATCGATCGTATACACCGGTGATACGCGGCCGACGACGGCGACGATCGAGGCCGCCGACGAACCCGATCTGCTCATCCACGACGCCACGTTCGCCGACGACCGGGCCGATCGGGCGACGAAGACGGCCCACTCGACGGCTCGTGGGGCCGGCGAAATCGCCTCCCGGGCCGGTGCGAAACGGCTCGCCCTGATGCACATCTCCTCGCGGTATGCCGGCCACACCGACGACCACGAGGCTCAGGCACGCGACGTCTTCGACGGTGAGGTCTTCGTCCCCGACGACGGCATCGAACTCGAGATACCGTATCCGGACGAGTAACGCGAGCAGCTACGTTGGCGACTCGCTCGAAGGCAGTGCGCTCGCACGCGCCCGTGCAAGCAGTGTCCGCCCAGCTGTTTTCGTGTCAGCGGACTAGATGCATGGGATGCGTCACATTCAGGTCACCATCCCGATCGGAAAGCGGGAGACAGTACTCGACCTGTTATACGAGGAGGGGATCGAGTACGTCGTCACCGACGAGAGCAGCAGTCGTGAGTACGACGCCGTGGTGTCGTTTCCGGTGCCGACAAACGCCGGCGAGACCGACGTCCAGATCCGGTTCGTGACGACTGGTGGAGCCGAACTCGGGGAGCCGACGGACGTCGACGATGCAGAGCCCGACGTCTGATACGGACTGCTATAGTAGCCGGCGAGACCACAGACGAGCGTCTCTTGCCAGTGATTGGTACAGCAGACCTTACATCCGGTTGACGAGGTCGACCTCGTCCGAGCCACACCGTGGACACTGCTGGTGGGCGGAGTCGTCGAAGCTCGTCCCACAGCTCGGGCACATCTCGCGGTCCGTTTCGATCCCGGCCGTGCCACACACACCGCACTGTTGCCGGGACGCCTTGAAGTGGGTACCGCAGTCGTCGCACCGATACGTTCCGCGCACGTTCGTGCCACGGGCCACGCGCTGAAAGGGATTGGGCCGGCTCGAGTGCCACGTTCTCAGCGTGTGAAACCGTCTTAACGGGACGGTAGCAAAACCGGTGACGGCTGTCGGGTCGGATAGGTGACATCAGAGTGATCGATGCGATAGCGCAGTTCAGAGACGTGATCTTCGTCTCCGTCTACGTGCTCTTCTTTCTCGGAAGCCTCGGCGCTCTTGCGCTGGCAAACCGGTCCGTCTTGCGACGGATCTGGCTCGTGGGCTTTTTCTCGACGCTGCTGGTCGTGACCGCGGTCGGGATGCCGTTGTTGCCCGTCGTGGAGATGCACAAGTTCGCCCAGCCTTCCGAGGAGGAGATGACCTACTACGAGATTCACGTCGTCGACGCCGACGGCCAGGAGATCGAACTCGACGACCGTGCCACGCCGCCGCTGACCGGCACGCGGACCTCCTCCGTCGGCGGCGAGCTGGCAGAGGAGTACAGCGACGCGGAGCGAATGGAGATGGGCGAGTTCTACCTTGAGCACGTCAGGGAGTATCGTCAGGCGGTCGAATCCGGCGACCGCTCCGTGACCGAACGGCTCCAGCCGCCGCGGTACGTCGACGATCCGGCGTGGACCACAGACCAGCTCTCGGAGTACGAGGCGTTCGAGTCGATTCGAGTCTACGAGCGGACGGTGATCTACGCCGAGGACGACTCGTCGGTAGAATCGAACGAGAAACGACTCCGGCTCACGGTCGACGTGGCTGACGACGAAGTCATCGAACACACGTAATCCATGAACGCCTTCGTAAACTACGTCGCCGACGACGCCCGCTCGTCTCCGATCAACCTCGCCGTCGTCCGGATCCTGCTCGGGACGTGGCTCCTCTGGCGGGTAGTCTCGCTCGACTGGGGGTTCTACCAGGAGTGGCCCCGCCACTTCAACCCGCCCGTTGCCTTCCTCCACGAGGACGTCTTGCTCGCGCTTCTCCCCTCCCAGCAGTGGGTCGTCGCCGCGCTCCTGGTTGGATTCATCGTCGGCTACCGGACGCGCTGGACCGGCGGACTCGCAGCGCTTTTGCTGATGCACATGCTGTCGGTCAAGACGACGATCTACCACGCCGGCACCGTCGAGTCGCTGTTTGCCAGCGCCTATTTCGTCTTCCTGTTCGCGCTTTTCGCCGAGGACGACGTGCTCTCGCTGGACGGCGTCCGCCGGACGAAAGACCGCTCCATCGACGAGCTGAACGCGGTGCTAAAGGAGGGTCCCGACCGAGAGTACCGGGTGCGCGCGCTCAAGTGGGGACTGCTCGCCGTCGGATTGCTCTACCTCGGCTCGGCCTGGGGGAAGGTGTTGAACGGTCCGATCGAGATCTGGTTCACCGGGACCGAGCTTCAGCGCGATATCCTGTTCAACCAGGAACTACTCGGCGTCGAACGGACGTTTGCCGCGCCGATCCTCGCGTCCGATACGCTGGCGTGGCTCGGCTTCGTCGGCACCGCGCTGGTACAGGTCTCGCTGCTCGTCGCTGTCGTGCTGGGGCTGCCGATCACGCTGTCGGTTCTCGGCCTGATCGGGTTCCACGTCGCCGTGATCGCCACGCTCGGACTCTACTTCGTGGATATGATCCTCGTGCTCTCGCTGTTCGTCGCCTGGGACGTCGCTTACCGGCGTCTCGCGGCCGACGAGGACGACGCGATCCGGCTGGTCTACGACGAGCGTTGTTATTTCTGTGCGCGGAGTCTCTATCTCTTCGCGCATCTCGACGTCAACGACTCGGTGCAGTTCTACTCGCAATCGGACGTCCCCGCCGAACTGATCGACCGCGACGGCGTCGATCTCGAGTCGGAGATGTACGTCTTCCGTGACGGCGAGGTCTACGGCGGCTACGAGGCGTTCCGACAGCTGTTCAGGCAGTTCCGGATCTTCACACCGGTGACGGCCCTGATGGCGCTGTCGCCGGTCAGGGCCGTCGGGACCCGCGTCTACGAGTACGTCGCCCGCAATCGGAGCCGCCACTTCGTCTGTTCGCTCGAGGCGGACCAGCCCTAACCGGGGCTTTGTCGGGCCAGCCAGGCTCGCGGTTCGGTGATCGACTCCCCGTCGGCGGCGCGCTCTCGGGGATGGCGCGTTCTCGTAGCGGTTGGAATCCGGACTTCGAACCCGCGCCGGATTTATACCCAACTCGCCCCTAGGGGCGCCCGTGAGCACGCGAACCAGTGCGCTCGATGCAGTCGTCTTCGGAGTCGACATCCAGAGCGGTGACGTGCGCGGCGACGCCCCGTCGTACGCGTTGGCTGTCTACGACGGCGAGGACGTCGACCGAGACGTCGTCACCCATCGGAAACTCCGACGACTGATCGACGACGAGGAGCCGGCGATCGTCGCGACGGACAACATGTACGAGCTGGCGGCCGACAAAGACCAGCTCATCCACTTCCTCGGCTCGCTCCCGACTGGGACGAAACTCGTCCAGGTGACGGGTGCCGAGCAGCCCGAGCCACTCTCACGTGTCGCGAAACGCCACGGCGTTCCCTACGGCAAAGAGCCGATGCAGGAAGCCGAAGCGGCGGCTCGACTGGCTGCCCACAGCGTCGGCCACGAGGTCTCAGCATTTACCGACACGACCGAAGTGAAGGTCGCTCGAGGCCGCTCGACGGGCAGCGGCGGCTGGAGCGAGGACCGGTACACCCGCCGCATCCACGGCTCGGTCAAACGCCGAGCCCGCGAGGTCGAGTCCGAACTCGAGGATGCGAACCTCGACTACGAGAAAGACGTTCGCGAGTCCTACGGCGGCTACGCCAACGCCGTCTTCACCGTCGAGGCCCGACCCAGCGACATCCCGGTCTCACGGTCGCGGGCGGGCGACGTCCGCGTCGAGATCGAACGCCAGCGCCGGGACGGCATCGAGTTCCGGCCGCTTGCGAAACGGCGTGACCACGTCGTCGTCGGCATCGACCCCGGGACGACGACCGCGGTCGCGATCGTCTCTCTGGAGGGCGAGGTCCTGGACGTCTGGAGTTCGCGAACCAGCGACACCGCCGAGGTGATCGAGTGGATCGTCGAGCGGGGACGACCGATCATCGTGGCAGCGGACGTGACGCCGATCCCCGAGACGGTCGAGAAGTTCCGCCGCAGCTTCGACGCGGCGGGGTGGACGCCCCGCAATGACCTCCCGATCGACGAGAAACAACACCGAACGCGTGACCACCAGTACGACGACGACCATCAGCGTGATGCGATGGCCGCGGCGCTGTACGCCGTCGACGCCCACGAGGATCAGTTCGAGCGGATCGCGAGCAAACTCCCGCCGGGTGTCGATCGCGGCGAGGTAACCGCCCGCGTCGTCGCCGGCGAGGAAAGCGTCGAAGCCGTCCTCACGGATCTGGACGACGACGAGGAGAGCGAAGCGGAGTCGACCGAACACGAACCCCGGGAACTCACCGCCGAAGAGAAGCGGATCAAGAGCCTCGAGCGCCAGGTCGAGCGACTCCAGTCACACGTCGAGACCCTCGAGGGACGGCTCGAGGAGAAAGACGATCGGATCGACGAACTCGAGTCCGAACTCGAGGCCGCCCGCCGCGAGGAACGCAAGGAGGTCCGCCGCGACCGGGAGGTGACCCGCTACCGGCGCAAAGCCGAGCGACTCGAGCACGAGCGCGACGAGGCTCGCGAGGAGGTCGAACAACTCGAGAAGAAGGTCGATCGGATGAAGGCCCTCTGGAAGCTCGACCACTCGAATTTCAGTGACGTCTCCGCGGAGAAGGAGGGGCTGGTTCCCGTCAAGGTCGTCGAGAAGTTCACGAAAGGCGCGATCCGGGAGGCCAACGATCAGTACGGGATCGCCCCCGGCGACGTCGTCTACCTGCGTGACGCAAGCGGTGCCGGCAAGTCGACGGCCGAACTGCTCGCCGAATTCGAACCGCGGGTGGTCTTGAAGGAAGGCGGTCTTTCGGAGATCGCCGACGAGATCCTCTTCGACGCCGAGATTCCCGTCGGCCCGGCCGACGACGTTGCCATGCAGGAAGTCGACGAGCTCGCCGTCGCCCGCGAGGACGACGTCGAGGCGGTCATCGACGACTGGCACGAGCGGGCGAAAGAACGCGAACGCGATCGCAAGGCCGCGATGGTCGACCAACTCATCAGCGAGCACCGAGCCGGGAACAACGGGGTGTGAGAGGTCAGCTGTCGTCACGTGCCGGCCGAGCGCCGCCGTCGGCCCCTCGGAACGCCGGCAGACGAGTGCGATCGGCGATCTCAGAACATTCCGAAGCTCTGGAGCAGTCCGGAGACCAGCGCCTTGACGATCAGTCCGAGTCCGGCGAGGATCAGGGCCATCCCGGCGGCGATCAGGAGACTCTGAGAGGCGATGAGCGCGATTCCAAGAAGAACGATCACGAGACCGACAATTCCGAGTGGGCCGAGCTGCTGCAACATACCTACGACTGTCCAGCCAAGGGAAATAAACGGCGTGGTTTTCCGGTTTCGCGGCTCAATGCCGGTGTGGCTGCCATTGTTTTTGTCAACTGACACTCAACTCGATTGGGACTGACGTCCACTCGATTCGTTTGGGAAGAGGCTTGTCCATGGAAGGAACGTCGCTTCTCTGCTTGCCAACAGCGATCTAGCACCCCGTTTCTACTCCCTGCAATAAGATCATGAAGCACCCGTCATTTTCGTCAATCAGCTCGCAATTCGAGGCATTCAACCCGAGTAGTGGTGACGAGAACCGTTACAACTACTGCCGACCAGTTCACGATTCGTCCGTATCCTGGTCGACAGTCGTCTTTGTGGTGGAACTGACGTCATGCGCCGGAAGAGCAAGGACGTCCTGATCCTCGCCCCGATCCGGATCGTCATCCTGGTTGGATTTCGTTTCGCTAGATTCGCGCCATTCCGCAAACCAGTCGGATCCTCGTTCGGCGCTGTCCGGTTTCTGAGGTGGTTCGAACACGTACAGGAACTCGTCGACGACGACGTACATCTCACGGAACGGGTCGTAGCCGACCGTCGAGTCGGTGTTGGAACCAATCTGAACGAGCTTCGCGAGTGAATCCACCGAGGTGCGAGGACGGTCGAACGCCTCCTCTGGAGTGGAGAGGGTCGCGATGATCGCATCGAACTCGGCCCGATCGTCGCGATAGGCGAGCCAGGCGCGTTCGGTCGCCGACAGGCCGTACTCGTCAGGTCGGAAAACCACCAGCCCGCCAGTCCCGACGAGGCCCACGATCAGCAACAGCGGCCCACCGATTGTTCGCGTCGGACCAGGAGTGGCGGTCTCGGTCTCGTGTTCGGTAATCTGTTCCTCGGACAGCTCGTCCTCATCGATGCTGTACGTGCCGCCGGTGAGTTGAATTGGGATCTGATTCGTCGTCGTCACCGTTCGCTCCTCGCCGTCGAAGACGCCCTCGAGTGTGACCGTTGCTTCGACGGTGGCGGACGGTTCACCGGGGTCGTCCTCGAGATCGCTCTCGATTTCATTGATTCGATCTTGAACTTCGGTAACGTTAATCTCGAAGGCGGTCGTCGTCTCTTCGCCGGGGGCGACGCCTTGTTTGGTGTTGTTTCCGAGCGCCGATCTCGTCATCCAGTACGTCTCGTCGCCGTCCACCGACCGTATCACGAGCTCGAGTTCGTGTACCACCGTCGCATCACCATCCCCTTCCTGGACGGCACCGTAGCGGCTGTGGTACTCTCCTTCGACGGTCGGCGCGATCGTGGTATAGTATAGTGGCTCGTTCTCCAACACGGTATCGGTTGGATACAGCGCGTTCGGCTCGCTAACGACCGCCTGATGTTCGATCTCCCCCGACGTCGTCAGGACCGTCCGCTCTTCGGTGGCTTCGCCAGGGGCAACGTACGCACCGTATCCGATCCAGAGTCCGGCTGCTACTGCAAGAATGGACAGGACCAGCAATAGGCGATGATACTTCATCACTGCACCGCGAATTCGGAGGAAACGTTCTGTCATGATGTAGTACTCAGTGTCAATAGAGCCGTCGGAGGAGTCGACGGAGTGGTGAGCCGGTCGTAGGCGTTGACGAGCGGTTCAACGGCGAGTGAACAGGCCCGGAGCCGATCAGCGATCGGGAGAGGACATACGTCACTCCCCCGAGGATCCCGACGATCGTCCCGCGTGCTACCCACGGGTGAATCCCGTGTAGCGTCTCGATCACCGGTGCCGGGAGCACGTACAGGTATCGATGTTCGACTACGAACACCCGGTAGTAGCCTGTTTCCTCCGGTGCCGTGAGTTCGACGGTGGTCTCGAGTTCCTCGCGATAGCCCAGCGAGAACTCCTCGGTGTCGACTGTCACACCGTCGCCGTCGGTCTCGAGATAGGAGACGACGGGCACGGGACCGGTGTTCGTCGTTTCGTACGTCGCCTCCGCCGTCGTGCCAGCCTCGATCACCGTCGATCGTTCCGACGGCTGCTCGGAGCTCACGACCTCAATTGGCTGGGCCCCGACCGGAACGATCATCGCAGCCAGGGCCGCTGCCGCGACCAGCACTGCCAGTCCACCACAGATGTATCGAGGGTCGATCCCCGCCGAGTCCGCTTTCTCGTTGGCATCCATCGGCTGGGGTGACGACCGTCGCTCGCGGATCGTTTCGGCGAGGTACAGGGTGCTCGAGGCGATCAAAACGACGAACGCGAGACTACTCGCGCCGGACAGCCACCGAATTCCGAGCGTAACCGCGACCCAATGCTGGACTTGCTCGGCCGTGTGCTCGGCTTCGGCGGCCGCGGTGCCGAGGCCGGGGATCGTAACTACCTCGCCGTCGACCTGAACGGCCGTTGCAACGATCTGGCTCTCTCTGACCGGCGGTTCGCCGCTCTCTTGATCGGGCGACGGGTTCGCGTCCCCCTGAGTCACGTAGCCGACCTCCCCTTCGTCGACGATCCGGTGGGTTGCCAAGTCGTCGTCGAGCGTTTCTGCCTCGAAGACGACGACGTCTCCAGACTCAGGAGTTCCAGTCAGTGCGGCCGGAATCGCCACGTACCCGTCGCCGGCGTCGATCGTCGGCTCCATACTGTCGGTCGCCACGTATCCGAACAGGATCGGCTGCCCGAGAAGGTATCCGGCAGCGAGTACCAGAACTACGACGACGATCGCGACCTGCAGCCCGCGTATAACCAGCGTACGTGCGGTGGCGAAGAGACGTACCATCGGTAGTTACGAACTTGCATAGACGGTAACCGGGAGTTCGTACACCTCGTGATCGATGTCACCGACGATGATCTCGACCGTGACGCCAACGGAGTCGCCGGACTCGAGGGGGTCGCTCTCCTCGAGTGGCACCCGCTGTTCGTTCTCTGCGTAGAACGTCACCTCGAGCGGTTCGGAGCCGGGATCCGGGTCCGGATTGTCGACGGCCACCTCGAGGGTGACGGTCTCCCTGCCCTGGTTGATGAGCTCGAACGCCTCGACGAACACGTATTCGCTGTCCGTGTTGATGCCGTCCCCGGGGACCCCCTCGACCGTCTCGTCGATGGTCAACTCGAGGCGGCCGTCGACGAGGGTCGCGAACGGCGAGGCCGGCTCGAGGCCGAGATAGGCATCGGTGTCGATATCGACGGCAACCGCGACCGATCGCTCGGCCGCGGTGCTGCTGAACGCCGACGCGCCGACGAACGTACTGGCAGCTATCGCACCGCCACTGACCAGCAGTGTTCGTCGACTCGAGGTCACGGTTGATCTATCTCAGTCTCCGTTTAGACCGTCGGCATCGTACGTTCGGGAGTCGTCCGTGGCAGCGATGATATCGATTTCTGTGTCAAACTGACCATCATCACCATCATCATCTGCTTCGATCTCATTGTTTTCGATGACAACGTCAACGTCCGTGCTCTCTCCGGGAGTTAACGTAATGCCGGCCTCTCCGAGTTCTTCGCCGCTCACGTCCGCATTTAGCTCCGTTCTCTCGTCGTCGTTGCCGTTGACGGCGTAGAAGATAAGCTCCCAATCGGGATCTGTATCTGACTCTTCTGCAGTAGCTTCGTCGACGACCAGTCGGGCTTCATCTCGACCCTGATTGGTGATCGAAAAGACGTCGGTGAACTCCGTCGTCGATTGTTCGTTGACGCCTGATCCACGAACATTATTCTCATCATCCTCAAGTTCGTCGAACGCGAGCTCGAGTTTGCCGTTCTCGATTTCGGCAATGTCGTCGTCTTTAGGCTCGAGCAGCAGATACGCGTCCGCATCGTCGCCTTCGACGTTGACCGTCACACTGCGTTCGACACTGACACTACTGAACGCACCAGCACCGACTGCCATCGCGAGACCCGACGCGGCAACTCCCGTGCCGATAATGACTTTCCGTCTGTTCATAGCGGGTGTTGTTCTCTTGAACATAAACTCTTCCGGTAAAATCACACCAATTGATAATAAACGAATCTTAAATACGCCCACTTTGTTTGGTCATTATTTATCATATAAATAGAATGTCCCATCGAGTCGATCACGAGGACATCCTATCACGAAACCCACTCGAGGGAACGACGCCGACCCACGATCGGGTCGCCTACTTCTTCACGTCGGCGTCGTACTCGTACGCGTCGGTGTCGCCGGTCACGGCAACGAGCGTGGCGGCCGCCTCGATGTCGGCTGGGTCGCTTGCTGCCTTGGCCGTGTGTTCGATGACGATGTCGACGTCGACGCCGGCACCGGCGACCAGCGTGATCCCGTCGTCCGTCCCGATCGGTGTGTCGGTGTCCGCGTTGAGCAACGTTCGTTTCTCGTCGTCGGCGTAGAACCGGAGTTCCCACTCGCCGGGCGCGCTCGCCGTGTCCGCGTCGACGACGAGCCGAACCTTCTGTCGACCCAGGTTCGTGACCGCGAACACGTCGGTGAACTCCGTCGTCGACTGCTGGTTGATCCCTCGTCCGAGGTCGACCGCGTCGTCGGGGGCGAGTTCCCCGAAGCCGAGCTCGAGGTTGCCGTCGACGAGTTCGGCGATGTCGTCGTCGAGGGGCGTCAGTTGCAGGTACGCGTCGTCGTCTTCCTTGACGGAGACCGTTACCTGTCGATCGATCCGGACGCTGCTGAACGCGCCGGTACTGATCGCGACTGCGAGCCCCGATACGAGGATTCCTGTGCCGCTGATGAGCTTCCGTCTGGTCGGTTCCATAGCTGGGACCGGTGTCTGGAGCTCATGTCTCGGTGCAGCGTTTCGGATCGTGGACGCCCCCGCGTCCGGTACTGGCTGTAACCACCCGGACTCACTAAAACCGCGCCGTCGGTCCACACTGACTGCGAACGTCGGGGAAGTCCCTGGCCGATGCTCGAAAGGTAGCTTTAGTTAGATGCAGAGAGACATTCCTCGTCGTGAACGTAACCCGTCGCGGCGCACTGGTGGTGATGGCCGGTTCCGGAGCTGTGCTCGTGACGGATACCCTGGGGTTCTCACGGACTGAAGTCAACCGGATTACCGATATCAGCGCCGTCGAGGACGAAGACGCCTATCTCGCACTCGAGGGTATCGACGAACTCGGCGACGATGTCGACGACTGCGGCGTCGTCAACGAGTTTACGATCACGAACCAACTGGGCGAGAATGCTGACGTAGTGTTGTCCTCCGACGTGTTCGAGTTCGATCCCGACGTCTTCGACCTCGAGGTCGGTGAATCGGAGACAGTGACCGTCAGCGTCGACGAGGGGGAAACCGGAGAGATCGAAATCGAGGCGATCACCGAGCCGGCGAGCATCGAGGCCACCGTCATGAGGGAGGCCGAACTCGAAGACTGGAGCACCCCCACTGAGGAGGAACCGGACGATTACGACGACCTTCTCAACGACATGGACGGGGACGGTACCGAGGACGACCCGTACGTGATTACCGACGACCAGGAACTCCAGGCGATAGCCGGCGAACTTGGGGCCCACTACGAACTCGGACGGAACATCGACGCCAGCGAGACCGATCAGTGGAACAATGGGGCCGGGTTCGATCCGATTGGCGACAGGAATAATCCGTTTACGGGCTCGTTCGACGGGAATGGATACGAAATCTGTGGGATAACGATCGACCGCAATGACGATGGTGTCGGCATGTTCGGGACAATCGATGGAGTACTCGAGAACGTCACGGTCACACACGTCGATGTGACTGGAAACGGAAACGTCGGCGCACTCGTCGGCGAGACCGGTCTCTCAGGCGAAGGTATGGTAGATGCAGAGGTGATCGGAGCGGATGCCACAGGATCGGTAACGGGGCAGTACTCCGTCGGTGGACTGGTTGGGTACAACCACGACTCCCGTCCGGTAGAAGACTCGAGTGCGGCGGTCGACGTCGACGGGGATGTGGAGTTCGTGGGCGGCTTGGTCGGCTACAACAGCGGCGAAGTGATCAGTTCGCACGCGGCCGGCATGGTAGAGGGGCCAAACGACGTGGGCGGACTCGTCGGGCATAACTTCGAAAGCGGGGTCGTCTCTGGGTCGTATGCGACCGGTGAGGTAACTGCAGACCACACTGTTGGCGGTCTCGTCGGTTTCAATGAAGGTGGTGTCTCGGATTCACACGCGGAAAGTGATGTGACGGCTAACGATGTACATCCCGATGATGAGTACTCCGCTGCTGGCGGTCTCGTCGGCCATAACACGGGTGAAGAGGACGTCGGAACGGTCACCGACTCACACGTGACTGGTGACGCGACCATCGTCGGTGAAACCGTCGTTGGTGGGCTGGTCGGGTTGAACTTCGAGGGCGACGACGACGTCGGCGTGGTTGTCGGTTCACACGTGACTACCGGCGTGACGGTCGAAGGATTCGATCAGGAGGAGTCAGCTGTTGGCGGACTCGTCGGTTCGAATGGTGACGGAAGCGTTATCACGGAGTCGTACGCCGAATGCGAGGTCATCGGCGAACAGTTCGTCGGTGGGCTCGTCGGTACCAACCTGGCCGCAGGAACCGGGCTACTCGGACTCGGCGGCGACGACCCCGGTGAGATCCTCGAGTCGTTCGCGACGGGTGACGTCACCGGTGACGATAACGTCGGCGGACTCGTCGGCTCGAACGGCGGGATCGTCGAGGATGCCTACGCCAGAGGGGACGTCACTGGTGACAAGTGGGTCGGCGGCCTCGCAGGCATCAATCTGTCCGAAGGGAGTTTCCTCGGACTCATCGGTGGTGACGAGGAAGGAGAAATCTATCGAACGTATGCGACGGGCGAAGTAACGGGCGACGACATCGTTGGGGGACTCGTCGGCGAAAACGAAGAAGGCGGATTTCTCGAGTCAGATGGCGTCCTCGAGGACTCCTACTGGGACACTGAATCGACGACCCAGGACGACGGGGTCGGGGAGGCGACCAACGACGAGGAGATTGAGGGACTCGAGACCGACGAAATGCAAGGTTCCGAAGCCAAAGATAACATGGGTGAATTCGATTTCGACGACGTCTGGCGGACGGTCGAAGATCCCGACGACTACCCCGAACTCCAGTGGCAAGACCCGTGACCGACTGCCCCGTTTCGAAGAGTGGTACGATCTCGTCGCTTCGAACCTCGAGTCCGGTTGACACTCCAAATACTACCTGGAAGCTCTGTATCAAGATAAAACTGCCAAACTTGGAAATTACGATTTCCGAAATTTCAATTTCTTTTGAGAGGTGGAATTGTTACGTGTCATTCGAAACTCATATGCTGCAGCTGTCTTATCTACTGTGAGCATTCGGCCTACCTTGCTTCTTGGGTGAAGGAACTCCGTCTCGAAACGAGTTGAAAAAGGGTTAAACGCCTCGGCTTCAAAACGTCACCCATGAGTGACGACGGCGATGGCGGTCGGAAGAACCTCCGAATGCCAGAGGACGACGAGGTCTTCGCGACCGTCACGGACATGCTCGGGGCGAACCGGGTGAAAGTACGTTGTGCCGACGGGAAAGAACGCACCGCGCGCATCCCCGGCAAGATGCAAAAACGCATCTGGATCCGTGAGGACGACGTCGTGCTCGTCGAACCCTGGGACTGGCAAGACGAGAAGGCCGACATCACCTGGCGCTACGAGAAGAGCGAAGCCGACCAACTCCGCGAGGAAGGCCACATCCAGTAGTCGACGTTCTGCGTTGCGCTTACACGGATACAGGAGAAAGCCCACGGCTGTAGCCCTGTCTCTTACCCACAACTGGAGCCGCTGTCGTGAGTGAACAAGATCGAGGAATGCAACCGAAACGCCCGGTTTTCACGGGCACAGTCATCCTCGAGGAGCGATTTCGTCGATCTCGCCTCCCGGTGTTCATCCACCCCAACACTGGCATCATCGCTCGAATCGCTCCACACCTCGAGTGTCCGATCACAACTCGAGTTCGAGAGCGGCTGCAACGCTCGTTTGGAACGCCGTGGACGTCTGGGTAAAAGACAGGACTAAAGTTCGTGTGGAGGATGTCAAGGCGCCGCTGTGCGCTGCTGTTCGCTCGTTAACCTCGAGCAAACAGGCTCCACTGTCCGCCGATATAGTAACAACTGCAACGGTTTACACACTGATCGCTGATCCGTCTGGCGATCAGGTGTGCAATGACTTGCAGTGGCTACTATAGTACCAACTGAAACGGTTCCGACACCGACCGCTCGAGCCGTGGATCTCACACCTCGTTCGAGTTCTCCGCTTCCGTTCGAGGTGGTCGGTCGGCCGCTGGACGGACTGATACTGTCGGACAGCACGATTCGGCGATCGGTCGCGCGACTGCTGTCCGCCAGTATGACTGTCGTGACGACCGGTAGCTGGGGTGACGGGATTTCGGACGATGCCGAGATCCGGGACCATGAGTACGCCGATCGACGACTCTCGACAGCGGGGCCACTGACGTACGGAACGCTTATCTCGCCGGTATACGTTCCAGAAAACATGACTCTCAGTCGGCGTCAACTCTTGCGGGGTGTCGGTGCCGGCACTGCCGCGGGACTGGTCGGCGTCTCGACGTCGGCGGCCGCCTCGACGACGGAGACCCGCAGGGTGTTCGTCCACCCGCGGAACGGGTTGGTCGGTAACCTCCTCGACGCGGTCGAGGCCGTCGGCGGGACGACGGTCCTCGAGTACGAGAGCTTCGACTTCGTGGTCGCGGAGGTGCCGACTGACCGACTGGACGAACTGCGCGCTCTGTCCCCTATCGCGTCCGTCGAGGACGACGAAAACACAGGGATTCCCGACGACTGGTCGCCCTCCTTGCTCGACTTGCTGCGTCCCCCGGGCGAAGACTGTTCGACCCATCCGGACCAGGAGTCGTCGTGGGGCCACGATCGGATCGGCGTCGGCGATGTCGACCCCACCGGTGCCGACGTCGATATCGGCATTCTCGATACAGGCATTCAGACCGACCACTGTAGTCTCGAGGTCGCCGGCGGGCGGAACGTCACCTCGTCCGGGCCGCCCGGCGACTACGAGGACCGTCACGGCCACGGGACGCACGTCGCGGGCGTCGCCGCTGGCGCGGACAACGACCTCGGCGTCGTCGGTGCGGCCCCGGACGCGAACCTGTACGCGGTCAAGGTACTCGACGATGAGGGCAACGGCTGGTATAGCGAACTGATCGCCGGGATCGACTGGTGTATAGAGCACGACGTCGAACTCATCTCGATGAGCCTCGGCGGCACGGACTCCCATCCCGCGGTCGACGAGGCGATCGAGACTGCCCACGCGGCGGGACATCTCCTTCTCTCGGCGGCCGGGAACCAGGGGAACAACGGTGCCGACACCTGCGACGAGGAGACGATGACCTACCCGGCGACCCACGAAGACGTCGTCGCGGTCGCCGCGATGAACGAGGACGACACGCTGGCGTCCTACAGCAGCGTCGGCTCCGCGATCGATCTGCTGGCACCGGGAACGGATGTCAATTCGACCTACGCCAACAACGAGTACGCCGAGGCGAGCGGGACGAGTATCGCCTGTCCGTTCGTCACCGGCGTCGCGGCGCTGGTCTGGGAGACCAGAGCGGAGGACGGACCGGGGCCGAACGAGGCGGTCCGGGGGATCCTCGCCGACACGGCAGAGCCAGTCCTCGAGTCCTGTGCGGAGGGCCACGGGATCGTCGACGCCCGCGCGGCGGTCGGCGACGACCGCTCGACCGACGGCGGCGACGACGACACCGGTCTGACCGGCGGACTCACGGACGGCGGTGCGATCGGCTCGGTCGTCGAGTGGGTCACGGATCTGATCGCGGGTATCGTCGACTGGATCCGCGGACTGTTCAGTTAACCGGCGGCGAGTCCGGTGTGGGGCCGTGACTGTCCCTTACAGGTCTGCGACGTCCTCGATCGCGTCGGTCAACGCTTTGATCGACTCGAGGTCGTGTTCGCCCATGTGACCGATGCGGAACGTCTTCTCGCCGAGCTGTGAGCCGTAGCCGTTCGAGAAGACCATGTCGTACTGCTCGTCGACGGCGGTGATGGTTTCGGCGACGTCGATCCCTTGCGTGTTCTCGATACAGGCGACCGTCTGGGACTCGTAGCCCTCCTCGGGGAACATCTCGAAGTGCTCGCGGGCCCACTCGCGCGTATATTCGGCCATCTCCCGGTGGCGCTGGTCGCGAGCCTCGTGACCCTCAGAGAGCATGTGTTTCATCTGCTTGCGGTAGGCGAGCATGATGGGGATCGCCGGCGTGGAGTGGGTCTGGCCCTTTCGGTCGTAGTAGTCGAGCGTCCGCTGGAAACCGCCGTACCACGAGGCGGAATCCGACTCGAGTTCGCGTTCGTAGGCGTCCTCGCTGACGACACAGACGCCCAGTCCCGGCGGCATCGCGAAGGCTTTCTGCACCGACGTGAAGATGACGTCGATGTTGTGCTCGTCGATGTCGACGTAATCCCCGCCGAGCGAGGAGACGGCGTCGACGACGAAGTAGGTGTCCGGGTACTCGGCGACGACGTCGCCGATCTCCTCGATCGGATTGCGGACGCCGGTCGAGGACTCGTTCATCACGCACGTGACGACGTCGTAGTCAGTCTCGCTTTTCTCGAGTCGGTCACGGACGTCCTCGGGTTTGACCGCCTTCCCCCACTCGTACTCGAGGGTGTCGACGGTTTTGCCGAGTCGCTCGGCGACGTTTGCCTGTCGTTCGCTGAAACTCCCACAGGTCGTCACGAGGACGTTCTCGTCGACGAGATTGAGGATCGAACTCTCCATGAACTCCGTGCCGGAGCCAGTGAGGACAACGACGTCGTTGTCGGTGCCGAGGAACTCCTTCGTGTCCTCGACGATGGTCGTATAGAGGTCGGTCATCCGGTCCATGCGGTGGCCGAACATCGGCTCGCACATCGCCTCGATGACGTCCTCGCGTACTTCGGTCGGGCCCGGAATGTACAGCGTCTTGTCGGGATAGTCGTCTTTGTATTCGCGTTTTTCGGTCACGCAAACCACCTGAGTACGTCCTACTGGGAAACGAGAGGGTATGGTACTTTTGATGCCCCACTGCTCGATCGTCCCTCGAGGATCGACAGGTCTCGATTACTCGATTCGAATCTCCCCTCGCATGATGGCAGCGTGGGGTGCACAGACGTAGGTGGCGAGCTCTTCGGTGGCCTCGAACTCGATGAACTGGTCGTCCCCGGGGTCGTCGGTGATATCGGTCGCGTAGTCGTCGACGACCGCGTCGTCTTCGTCTCTGAGTTCGATGTTGTGAGCGACGCCGTCGCCTTCGTCCCAGCCGATCGTGTACGCTTTGCCTTCCTCGAGGACCAGCGTCGGGTTCGCTTTCCCTTCGATGTCGCGTGGCTCTTTGCCTTCCCAGTAGGCCTGGTCACCGTAGAAGACGATCTCCTCGCCGGGCGCGGCTTCGTACTCGTTGCGGCCGTTGTCGCTCTCGTCGGCGACGTCGTCCGCATCGGCGTCGGCATCACCTTCGGTGGCCTCGTCCGCGTCGGTTCCGTTCGACTCGTCGTCGGACGAGTCGTCCAGTTCGCTATCGGTGCCGGCCTCCTCGAGACAGCCTGCGAGCACACCAGCCGAGGCCACGGTGGTGCCGACTCGCAGGATCGTTCGTCGCGTGAGTCGGTCGTCGTTCATACCAGAATCTGTCGTGCGTGACACATAAAAATAGTTGAGTCTAGTGGTATCTGATACGGATACCGACAACGGCGAGCGTCGATCGTCAAAACTCATAGTCCGGCTTCGGCCGGACGGTGAATACGTCGCTTGCCGACACCCTCGTGGATCCACCTATAAATGATGTAAAATTGACATATGGGGAGAACGAAACCCCGGGATGGGCGGTAACCGGTCGCCAAAAGATCAGCGTCGATCGAGTCGCGGCGAAAGATCGCTACGCTCGGACGACGTCGTTACTCGTCGTTCTCTTCTTCGCCGTTCTCTTCGTCGCCGTTGTCGCCCTCGACGACGTCGATCTCGCCACGCATGTTGGTCGCGTGGGGCTCACAGATGTAGTAGGCCATCTCCTCGGAGGCATCGAAGGTGAGGAACTGGTCCTCGTCGGGCTCGGTGACGATGTCGGTCTGGAGATCATCGACGACTTCGTCGTCCTCGTTGCGGATCTCGATGTTGTGGTCGACGCCGTCGCCTTCGTCCCAGCCGATCGTGTACTCTTCGCCTTCCTCGAGGATGAGCGTCGGGTTTTCGGCGCCCTCGATCTCGCTTGGCTCTTTGCCTTCCCAGTAAGCCTGGTCGCCGTAGAAGACGATCTCCTCGCCAGGCTCGGCTTCGTACTCCTCGACGCCGTCGTCGTCGTCGTCGCCGTTGTCGTCGTCGTTACAGCCAGCGACGAGTGCCGTCGCCGCCGCCGCACCCGTGACCTTCAGCGCTGTCCGCCGCGAAATGGGGTTATCTCGTGCCATCGATAGAGCATTGGGATTGAGTACATAAAAATTGATACCCTCTATCGTGACACTGTTATGCGATTACACACCATTCCTTTCCACTAATTATTTCTTAGCATAAAAAGGAGAACAAAACATTAACGATCATGTTCGGTCATGGTCCTCGGTCGCGAAGCGTCCGTGTGGACCGACCGAGAGCCGCAGGAATATCGGCACGGCGATCAGCGCGATCACGATCTCGAGGCCGCCGACGGCGAGGAACGCGGGGTCGTAGCCGTAGCTTCCGGCGACGAGGCCGCCGACGAGAAAGCCGCCGAGGAAGCCGAGGCTGCCGGCGACGTTGAAGCCGGCCATAGCGAGCCCGCGTTCGTTTTCGGCGGCGATGTCGGTGACAAGCGCCATCGTCGCCGGCGAGAC
Source organism: Natronolimnohabitans sp. A-GB9 (assembly GCF_030848565.1). Lineage (GTDB taxonomy): Archaea > Halobacteriota > Halobacteria > Halobacteriales > Natrialbaceae > Natronolimnohabitans. The sequence continues at coordinate 34,838 of NZ_JAVDDV010000004.1, read as the reverse complement.
GAGCGCGCCGAGGACGCCGACGCCGATCATCGCGATCGCGGCCGTCGTGACCGTGGGTGCGGCGCCGACCGCGAGGATGCCACCGCCGTAACACAGCGAGCCGACGACGATCGGGATCGTCCGTCCGATCCGATCCGACAGTGCCCCCATCGGATACTGCAGGAGGGCGAAGGGGGCGAAAAAGCACGCGAGCAGGATTCCGGTCGTCGCGGGACCGATCTCGAAGGCGTCCTGGAAGTACCGCGTCCCGACCAGCGCGAAGAAGCCGGCCGTCATGCGGTCGACGAAGCCGAAGGCGTAGGGGATCGAGAGTGTCGGCCGCCGACGGACGCCCTCGAGCAGGGCCCGCGCGGTGCGTCGGTGTGTTGGCGCGCGGTCCTGGAGCGTCGAGACGAGCGTCCCGACGACGACGAGCAACGCGGCGGCGGCGACAAGCGGCGCGATCGGGTCGACCTCCGAGAGTTGCCCGCCGACCGGCGCGCCGAGTGCCGCCCCAAGCCCGATGGCGATGCCGGCTGCGCCCATGTTCCGGCCGTGGCCGCCCTCGAGGTCCATCAGCATGGTGATCGTCAGCGAGAACGCGCCGATAGTCATCGCGCCCTGGAAGAATCGCAGGACGAGTACGCCCTCGAACGGAATCGAGCCGATCGCTGGGACGGCCGCGAGGGTGGCGTAGCCGACCGCGCCGGCGAGCGCGCCGGCGACGATAAACGGCGTCCGGCGGCCGGTCACGTCGCTTACCGTCCCCCAGACGCCGACGAAGGCAACGTAGCCGACGAACTCGGCGACGAGAAACCACATGCTGGCGTCGAGTTCGCTCGCGGCCAGGCCCGACGGCGAGACGTCCGCCCCCAGAGCGGTGACGAGGGCTCCGATCCCCGGATAGAGCAACAGCTGCGAGAAGAGGACGGCGAAGACGACGCCGGCGAGCACGATTCGATCCCGGTCGCTCGAGTGCACAGCCGCCACTTTCGGCTACGGAACTATCAAGTCGTCCGTCTCGATCGACGCCAGGTTGCTCGGTGGTCGTCGCACGTCGTCCGGCCACGGCTCGAGCGCTTCGAACGTGCCGCCCGAGCCACTCACCGCCCGCACGTCGTGTGTGAATTCCCACGAATCGACTGCGGTTTTTGCCGTTACTGAGACGCATATGAGTCTCGAGTAGTATGCATACTAAACATGAGTGACGACGCGAGCGACGGGACCGCCGACGAGTCGGACTGTCCCGGCGACGGCCTCGGGACACGAAGCGTCCACGCCGGCCAATCGCCCGATCCGGACACGGGGGCGATGGCCCCACCGATCTATCAGACCACCTCTTACGTCTTCGACGACACCGATACTGCCGCCGATCTCTACGCCCTCGAGGAAGAGGGATACATCTACTCCCGGATCGCCAACCCGACCGTCCGGATCCTCGAGGATCGGCTTGCCGACCTCGAAGGCGGCACGGGCGCGGTCGCGACCGCCAGCGGACTGGCCGCCCTCGATTCCGCGACGCTGATCCTCGCCGAGGCGGGCGACAACGTCGTCTGTTCGACCGATACCTACGGCGGAACGACGACCTATCTCTCGAAGACCGCGTCCCGCCGGAACATCGAGGCGCGCTTTGTCCCCACGCTCGAGTACGACGAGTACGAGGCGGCGATCGACGCCGACACCGCGTTCGTCCACGTCGAGACGATCGGCAATCCGTCCCTGGTCACACCCGACTTCGAGCGGATCGCCGAGATCGCCCACGACAATGGCGTTCCCCTCGTCGTCGACAACACCTTCGCGACGCCGGCGCTCTGTCGCCCCCTCGAACACGGGGCCGACGTCGTCTGGGAGTCGACGACCAAGTGGCTCCACGGTTCCGGGACGACCGTCGGCGGCGTCCTCGTCGACGGTGGCTCGTTCCCGTGGGGGGAACACGGCTACGACGAGATCGCCGGAACGAACCACGCCTACCACGACGTCGACTTTTCGCGTGACTTCCCCGAGGCACCTTTCGCCGCGACCGCCCGCTATCGCTCGCTTCGCAGCCTCGGCAACCAGCAGTCCCCCTTCGACGCCTGGCAGACGCTGCAGGGCCTCGAGTCGTTGCCCTTGCGCGTCGAAAAACACTGCGAGAACGCGGCTATCGTCGCGGAGTACCTCGCGGACCACGAGGACGTCGCCTGGGTCACCCACCCTGGTCTCGAGGACCACCCGACCCACGACAACGCCCGACAGTATCTCGAGGACTTCGGCGGCATGGTCGCGTTCGGACTCGAGGGTGGCTTCGAGGCGGGCAAGGTCTTCTGCGAGGAAGTCGACCTCGCCCAGTTCCTCGCGAATATCGGCGACGCGAAGACGCTCGTGATCCACCCCGCGAGCACCACGCACGGACAGCTGTCGCCGGAAGAGCGCGCCGAGGCGGGCGTAACCGACGACCTCGTACGAATGTCGGTCGGCATCGAGAACCCTGAGGACATCTTGGCCGACCTCGAGCAAGCGATCGAGACGGCCTCTCGCGCTGCGAGTGACGACTAGATACCCATGACAAGCAAAGACACAGTCGATCTCGGCGAGTTCCAGTTCCTCTCGGGGGAGTCGATCCCGAACCTCGAGGTAGCGTACGAAACGTACGGCGAGTTCACCGGCGACAACGCGGTGCTCGTCTGTCACGCGCTGACCGGCAGCTCTCACGTCGCTCGCAGACCCGATGCGGGCGACGAGACGGCCGGTCAGGCACGTGCCTGGTGGGGTGACGTCGTCGGGCCCGGCAAGGCCGTCGACACCACCGAGTACTTCGTCGTCTGTGCGAACACGCCCGGCTCCTGTTACGGCACGACGGGACCAGCAAGCGAGAACCCGGAGACGGGCGAGCCCTACGGCACCGACTTCCCGCCGGTCACTGTCGGCGACTGGACCCGCGCGCAACGACGACTCCTCGACGAACTCGGTATCGGTCGCCTTCATGCTGTCATCGGCGGCAGCGTCGGCGGGATGAACGTCCTCGATTGGCTGCGCCGATATCCGGACGACGTCGACTGCGCCGGAGTGGTCGCGGCCGCCGCCCGCCTCGATGCACAGTGTCTCGCGCTCGATACGGTCGCGCGACGGGCGATCACCAGCGATCCCAACTGGAACGGCGGCCACTACTACGGCGGTCCCGAACCCGACGACGGGCTCGCTCGAGCGCGCCAGATCGGCCACATTATGTATCTCTCGAAAGCCTCGATGGCCCGCAAGTTCGGGCGTCGCTCGGCGGGCCGGGAGACGGTCCGCGAGGAGCCGCCGGATCCCGCGGCCGCCTTCTTCCCGTATCGAGAGGTCGAGTCCTATCTCGACTACCAGGCCGACAAGTTCGTCGACCGCTTCGACGCCAACAGCTATCTCTACATGATCCGCGCGATGGACGACTTCGACCTGTCGTCCGGGTACGAGTCAGACGCCGACGCGCTGGCGGCGTTCGAGGGCGAACTCCTCTTGCTGTCGTTTACCGGCGACTGGCATTTCACCGTCGAACAGTCCGAGTCGGTGGCAGAGGCCTGTCGCGAGGCAGACGTCGACGTCGCCCACCACGTCGTCGAGTCCGACCACGGCCACGACGCTTTCCTCGTCGAACCAGAGAAGGTCGGACCGCCGCTGTCGGACCTACTCGAGACGGGGCTGTCGGGACGGACGATCACCGACACCGAGTCGGAGCCGGTCGAGTCCGACTCGTTTGCGCCAGTACACACGAGTCTGTTCGGCGAGTAACACGTTTATTTATAGATGTAATTGGATGAATTACAAACAGTTGATAGAAGAACGTTCTCCATTTCTACTGTAACAATTGTTCCGGAAATTATAATATCACTCTAGCTTACCTATCGGTGATGACAGAAGAAAGTCAACTCGAGTACGAGGACGAACAGGACGACGAGCAGCGGACACAGCGACCGGCGGCGGTACAGGACACCGGCAGCGATCTCCCGTTCAAGCAGGGTGCGGTGTTCGGTGCGATCGCAGCGATCGCGACCTACTTCGCACATCTGCTCGCGACGCTCGTCGCGACGGCACAGACAACGCCCACGACTTACACTGACGACGGGTCGGTGGTCGTCACAGACATGGTGGCCTCCTGGGAGGCCGCCGGCTGGAGTTACCTCGCCGCGTTCGGAACGGGGTTCGAAGCCGACGGTGAACCCGCGACGCTCGGAGACGCACCAAACCACGCCGCTGCGGCCGCTTCACCGCCGTTTTTCCTGGTCGATACGGCGCTGTTCGTGCTTACGCTCGGACTGGTCGTCGCCGCGGGGTACGCGATCGCGAATTACACCGACGCCGACGACGCCGTCGAAGCGGTGAAAGCCAGCGTAACGGTCGTTCCGGCGTATCTGGTAATTGCAGCCGTCGTCGCGTTCCTGATGACGAACACCTACTCGGATCCCGAACTCGTCGGTAGCCTGATCGATAGCGCCGGCACGCTCGAAGCCGAGCCCTACCTGAACGACGAGATGGAGATTACCGGCTCGGTCGAGTTCGCTCCCACGACATCCGGCGCGATTCTCTTCGCCGGAATCCTCGTCCCTGCCGTTCTCGCGGCGATCGGCGGCGTGCTGACACAGCGCCGCGACGCTCTCGCAACGCTGATGGCACAGGTCGAAGACCGCTAACGCCGATCGAAGATCTCCGGACCACGAGGTGGGTTCCTCGAGTGGTTCGGTTGGACGTTTTCGTTGCACTGATCGCGAGCGATCGCGTTCGGCGTCCGGCGGGAAGTCGAAGTCACGGAAAACTGGGAAGGAAAATCAGTCGGCCGCCTGATCTGCCGTCTGTCGGTAGGCCCGGTCGTGGACAGCGTCGAACGAGGCGTACTGATCGGCGCTGACCGAGGTTCGGAAACTCGCGAGCCATCGGTGGAGATCGGTCGCGAACAACGAGGGACTCTCGAGGCGGAGGAGTCGGCCGGTGAGGTGTTTACCGGTCGGCGAACGGATCGCGGCAATGAGAGCCCACATCGTTCCGGCTGCCAGCGAGCCGACTGCGGAGAAACTCATTCCGAGCGTGAGGAAGGTCGCGCCGTAGACCAGCCCGATCGCCATCGACGGAAGACTCGTTCCGAGCGGAACCCGCGCGGTCGCATCGCGTAAGGTCGGTGCGAGGAAGACGATCGAGAGACTGCTGCCAACCATGAAGACGAGGTCTTGCCACATCATGCAACTCCTTACTCGAGATCGAGTTAAAAGTCTCTCGATCGCGAAAACGGCTCTCATAGCGGATATTCTCCGTTTCGGACGAATAGCCGACTATGTTCGGCTAGCGTGTGTCGGTCGACTCATACTGATTAGCACTGATATTCGAAGGTTCTCACGCGAAAACCGTTCCCGTGAGAACCGCATGACGAGAGAACCTATGAACTAGTCTGCTGATCCCTATCAGTCGTCGGCTGTCGCACCCCTCGCTCGCACGACGGGATCGCCCGTCTCGGTCGAGACGAAGGATTTGCGAGCCACGATTCGGCCCGAGTCAGCCGGGCACTGGAGCGTCGACGTCGGAATCCCCTCGGCCTCGGCGCTCTCTTGGACGGACGCGCAGCGCGGATCGTCGTAGTAGCCGTACTCGACGGCCAACTCGAGTGTTTCGCACTGCTTGTCTGGGAGCCCTCCGCGATCCGCGTGGTACCCGACCCACTCGGTCGGCTCGCCGAGGCGCTCGAATTCGAGGGAGAGTCCGTCTCGGAGGTTCCCCTCGAGTTCCTCGTAGATCTCTCTGACCGCAGCATCGTCGTCGGCGAGGATACACCACCTGTACTCGTGACCGTGTTGTTCGGCGCGACAGAGTACGCCGTCACCGAGGTGTGTCGCGGCCAGGTACGGCACCGACCGACAGCCCTCGCCTTCCGACTGGCGCGAGTAGACGAGTCGGCTCGTCGGCCGCTCGGCGAGGGTCTCGCAAGTCCAGTCGATCTCACAGCCGCCCATCCCTCGGAGGCTCGAACAGCGTTCGATTCCCTCGAGACACTCGTCGTAATCCGCAAGCGCCTCTCGCGGCCCGGTAGCTTCGTCGAGACGCCACATCGTGTCCGTCGTGGCGTGACAGGAGACGGTCCGTGCGTAGAGCCCGGGGTGGTCGATGAAGACGTCCATGAGGTGGTCCACACCGCGCTCGTAGGTGATCGTAAACGCGAACTCCCGCATACGGTACCCGTCGACGAGTGCGCACAAGAACACACTGCTGTGAACTTGCCAGAGGATCTTTGTCACTGGTCAACGAATCGACGCGTGATGTCCATCGAGTTCACCGCACACACTGACCGGGCGCGCTTCTACAGTCCGATGGCCGACTTCGAGGAAGACACTGTCGAGGTCGAACTGCGTGAGGATCCGCTGACCGGACAGCAGACCCGTCTCGTCGAGGACGTGTTCCCTCATCCCGACGAGCGACCGGATATCTCGTCGTTCGTCGACGACGACGGAGACTGTTTCTTCTGTCCGGAGATGGTCCACGACGCGACGCCAGAGTACCCCGACTTCGTCGAGGTCGATCGCGGAACCGTCGGCGAATCAGTTTCGTTTCCGAACCTGTTTCCGTACGCCAAACACGCAAACGTCGTCGTTCTCACCGAGGACCACTTCGTGCCAAACGACGAGTTCTCCGCTGACCTGCTCGCCGATGGCCTCGAGAACGCCCTCGAGTACGTCCACGCGGTCACGGACCACGAGGACCCCCCCTACGCCTCGATCAACATGAACTTGCTCCCCTCCTCGGGAAGCAGCGTCGTCCACCCACACCTCCAGACGATCCTCGACGACCACGGCACGAACGCGGCCAGACGCCGCGTCGACGCCGAGCGTGCGTTCGCCGACGACCACGACAGCACCTACTGGGAAGCCCTGCTCGAGGAGGAACGGGACGGGCCACGACACGTCGGCGCAACCGGCGACGTCGAGTGGCTCGCCCCGTTCGCGCCGACCCACCACTACCACGTCGTGGGCATTACCGACGTGACCGATCGACCTGCACCCAACGACGACGTGGTCGCCGACCTCGCGGCCGGCCTCGAGAACGTGCTGTCCTACTACGGCTCGCTCGGGCTCAACGCCCACAACTTCTCGATACACCTGAACGAGGGAGACGCTTCGCCCGTCGTCGTCGACGTCGTCGCTCGATCGCCGTTCGACGACCACTACGTCTCGGACGCGTTCTTCCTTCAGACGCTCCACGACGAACGCGTCGTCGACGTTGCACCCGAAGCGTACGCCTCGGAGGCTGCCGAGTTCTTCTGATACGGACTGCTGTACCGATGTACCGCCGATCGCCGACCCCATCCTGGCGATCGGCGGTAATTGACGACAGGAGACCGTATGAGACGAATCGCGACCCGTTAACTGTCGGTTAGTCTCGCTACGGCCACGACCTCCTGTGGCCGTGGCAAAACCCGTACAACAGGTCGACCGCTACGCGTCGGCCAGCACGCCGTCCTCGACGAGCACTTCGCGGGCTTCGTCCATCGAGGTGACGACGACCTCACAGTGCGGTTCGACGGCCGGTTTCGGCTCGAACCCGATCGAGAGGCCGGCGACTTGCAACATCGGCAGGTCGTTGGCACCATCGCCGACGGCGACGGTGTCCTCGAGGTCGACGCCGACCTCGTCGGCGAGGTTCTCGAGAGCGTCGTCTTTGGTGCCCTCGATGAGTGGCCCTTCGACGTCACCGGTCAGTTCGGTCTCCTCGTCGTTCATCGGCAGTCGGTTCGAGACGATGTGATCGACGGAGGCGTCCTCCGCTTCGAGGGCGGCGGCGACGCCGCGTTCGAAGCCGCCGGTGAGGATCGCGGTCGTGACGCCGGCGTCGTTTAACTCTTCGATGAGGTCGGCCGCACCGTCGCGGAGTTCGACCTCGTCGAAGGCGGCGCGGGCGTCCTCGGCGGGGAGCCCTTCGAGCAGCGCCGCGCGCTTGCGGAGGCTCTCGGCGTAGTCGATCTCGTCGTTCATCGAGCGTTCGGTGATCTCGGCCATGTCGTCGGCGACGCCACAGCGGTCACCGAGCAACACGGTCATCTCGGAGTCGGAAAGCGTCCCGTCGAAGTCGAAAGCGACGACTGTCATCGCCCGCCGATTGTGGCCCCCCGAATAAACCAGTTCAGGTTTCCGCTTCCGCCTCGACCGGCGTCTTGACGATGGTCACCGGTCGCGAGGCCAGCCGCGAGACCCGTTCGGTGACGCTTCCGAGCAGCTGGCGGTACTCGCCGGGTCGCTCCTTCGAGCCCATGATCAGCAGGTCGACGTCTTCTTCGTCGGCGTAGGCGAGGATCTCTTCGGCGGGTCGACCGTGACGGACCGTCGTCGCCGGATCGAGTCCGGCCTCGTTGGCTTGCTCTGTGGCTTCCTCGAGGGTCTCCTCGCCGATCGACTCTAAGGCCGACTCGAGGCCCTCGAACTCGTGGACGTATTCGTCACCTGAGTAGGAGCTGTAGACGTCGCTGTCGACGACGTACAGCAAGTGTAGCTCCGCGCCGGTCGACTCGGCGACAGTGATCGCGTGTTCGGTCGCCAGTTCGGCGCCTTTCTCCGCGTCGGTTGGGAGGAGTATTCGGTCGTACATAGCTGTCGATACGCCGGCACTGCCCATAATAGTCGCCGGTGTTCCACGTCTCTGAAAAGAGTCGGTAGCTAACCGGTATCGCAACGTTGACCCGTTCGTCGTCCTCACCTCTCATCGAATGACGCGGCGACGACGGCCCGGACCCGGTGAGTCGAGCCGATGACGAGTGCGACCCTCGAGGTGCTCGTTCTCGCGTTGATCCCGGCGATCTTCTGGGGCTTTACGCCGATATTCGACAAGCGGGGCATGGCCGCGGGTGGCGGCTCCGTGCAGGCGTCGCTGGTCGTGGTCGTCGTCGACTCGGCGATCTACTGGCTCGTCATCGCCGCGCTCTACGGCCGGTCGGCGTTTTCCGGGCTAACCCTCGAGGTGCTCGCGATCTTTGCCTTCGCGGGCGTCGTCGGGACGGCCCTGGGTCGGATCACGATCTTCGTCGGCGTCGATAAGGTCGGTGCGAGCCTCAACAGTACGATCCTCAGTACGCGACCGCTGTTTGCGACACTGATCGCGCTCGTCTGGCTCGGCGAGCCACTCGGGCCTGTGACGGGGGTCGGAATCGTCATCCTCGTCGCCGGACTGGCCGTCCTGACGGCCTCGAAAGGTGGCGACCTCGGCGGCTGGCAACCCCGTCACCTGCTGTGGCCCATTGCCGCCGCGGCTACCTTCGCCGTCGCGAACGTCAGCCGTCGGTACGGCATGCTCGAGACGCCGATCTCGGCGCTCGAGGCCGTCGCCTTGAACGAGACGGCCGGTCTGATCGCACTGCTCGCTTACGTCGCCGCGGTCGGTGGTCGCGACGTCCTCGAGCGACCGCGCGCGTCGTACGCGTACTTCGCCGGTAGCGGCCTGCTGACGACCGTCGCGATGCTCTCACTGATGGCCGCACTCGGCTTAGAGGAGGGTCGAATCGCCATCGTCGATCCGCTGGTCGCGACCGCGCCGCTGTTTACGCTCGTGTTCGCCGCCGTCCTGTTGCGTGACCTCGAGCGAGTGACGAAAGGCGTCGTCGCGGGCGCGGCGCTGGTCGTCGTCGGTGCCGTGTTAATCACGGTTTGAACGCCCGTTCGCGCCGTTACATTCGACAAACCTACCAGACTGCTTTTCAGGGATCTTGCAGACGTCACGGATATGTGCGCAAGTCCCACAACCGGTGCAGAGAGCCGTTTCGTTCGACCGTCGAACCCGATCGGGTACGTCGCGATACTCATGGCGCTCGTGACGGGTATCTTGCATCTGGTAGCGTCGACGAACGCGATCGAGTTCAGCGAGGTGCTCGCGATCCTATTTATCTTGAACGGACTCGGATTCATCGGCGGCTCGGTCCTCTATCTCACCCGCTACTGGCGACGAGAACTGTTTCTCGTCGCAGCGGCGTACTCGATCGTCACGATCCTCGCGCTCTTCCCGGTCCAGGGGTGGGGCCTCGAGGCGTTCTACATGGACGGGAACCTCAATCCGCTGGCGGTAATCACGAAGGCTGCCGAGGCCATCCTCGCAGTCTGTGCCCTCTATCTGTACGCCGACGCCGGGGCATAGTCGGACCAGTACGATCCGCCACCGTTCGCAATTTTCACTGACTGCTGGCCGACAGTGTCAGCTACGTACCCGACCGTCGACACATTGGCCGACCGACGATCCAGGCCCAGCAGCTGACAGAGTAATCATATTGCTTATCTATTTCCGGAGAGATGTCCAGACGGAGTCACATTCCGATGCTGCCCTTACGCCCTCCAGACCAAACCGACGACAGAGCCGGCTTCGTGCCGCTCCTCCTGGCGAATCTGCTGCCGCTCGTCGGCGTCGTCTGGCTCGGCTGGGAACCGGTGGCGCTCGTGCTCATCTACGGCGTCGAACTCGTGGTGTCGATTCTGCTAGCTGGCGTGAAGGCGCTGTTCGCTCAGCGGCCGCCGCCGACGGAACGAGACGGTGTGGTGACTGCTTCGGAATCGCTGTTGGCCGAGAAACGCGGCCGCGTTCAGATCCACGGCGCGCTGCCGCCGATCTACCCTCGAAACGTCCCGTTCGCTCTCGGTGTGGTCGCCGGGCTGGTGATGTATTCGGTCTTCTTCGGAGTTGTCGTCTTCGCGATCTTTCAGCCCGACGGGAGCGTCATAGAACCGTCCGTTCTGGCGAGCGTCCTCACTCTCGTCGTCGGCCAGCTCGCGGAGACGAGCCGACAGTACTTCCGAAAGCGGGAGTACGAACGCGTTTCGCCATACGCCGTCGTCGAAGCGCCGGTTCGACAGCTGTTCGTCCTCTTGTTTCTCCTTGCCTTCCTTGGCCTCTTTCTGGGCGCGCTTGGATCGCTCGTCCTTGTCGTCTGTGTGAAGCTGTTCGTCGAGTGGTCGTCGTACCGCGCGGCCCGGGCGGAGACCGACGCAAGCCGGTTCGTCGATCGGTTCGTCGGCTGGTTTGCCGGCCCGTCCGAATCGACCGAGACTCCTGGCCCCGTTCGTGTTCCGGAGACCGACTCGGAGCTGGATCCGGTCGACCGGATTTCAGTCGACCGGACCGCCGTCCTCCTCGAAGGAGTCGTCCACTCGATCTGGGGGATGGCCTTCTTCCTGCCGTTTTTCGGTGTCGTCTGGCTTCTTGCCGTCATCGCGGTCGTCGCCTGGTCTGGCTCTGTCCTCCTCTTTTGGCTCGGCGTCGCTGCCTCTGCCGTTTTGCTGGCGCTCACACTCGCGATCCAGGTCGCCACCCACTACCTCGAGCACGGCACGCTTGAGTACCGGCGTCGCGGGGACCACATCGTCGCTTACGACCGACTGCTCGAGGAGCCGCAGTGGGCTGAGTCGGTCTATCGGCTCCGGAACGTACGTCTCGAGCACGGCCGGTTCGTCGACCGACTGCTGGATACCTGGACGGTCCGTGTGACGACCGGAATTCGATCGCCCTCGGTGCTATCGTCGTGCTTGTCGCCCCCGGTCTGTCGCTGGACACTCGCTTCAACGCGGTCGTGTACGCGCCGTTTCTCATGCTCCTCCCGGTGGGACTCTGGAAGTGGGCCTGTTCCGACGGGACGTAGCGATGGACGAAACCCGGTCCGGAACGGATCGTGTGCCGTCGCCACGACCGACTGGTCGTCTCTCGAGTCCGCGACGATACTGCCGGATAGGAGTCACAGACTGCTGTCCGGCAGTATGACTTGCGTTCCGTTTCAGGAGTCGACGACGTCGACTGGGTCGCCGCTCCGCACTGTTTTCCCTCGGTCGGACTCGGGAACCCGTGCGATGAGCATCGTCGCGTAGTAGTGGTCGAAGGCGTCTTCGTCGGCCCAGTCGGGGAACGTCTCACGACGCTTCTCGACGAATCGCTCCCGGAACTGGGGTGTCGCGTCGCCCGTATCGGGATCGCGTTCGGGGACGACACAGCGATTGCAGGGCGTGACGCCCTCGAGGCGAACGCCGCCGATCTCGAAGGCGGGGGCGTCCGCCCCGACGAATCGATCCTCCCAGAACGGCTCGACGCCGCTGATCTCGAGGTTCGGTCGCAGTCGGCGGCGCGCGCCCTCGACCGTGACGTCGTCGAACCAGTCGGCGACCGTCTCGAGAGTCGCCGTGCTGATCACCGACGGCCCCGTTCCGGGACGGTCGACGTAGCCACACGTTCGATTGCGCTCGAGGGAGACGTCTTCGTCGAAGAACTCGCCGAACCACGACGCCGCACGGTCGCGGCCGGCGGCCGACTCGAGGTCGAAGCTGGCGGTCTCGCCGTCCGTCGGTTCGACTACGAGTACCCCCGTCTCGGGATCGAAATCGGTCCGTAGGTCGTGGACGCGTGCCGTCCGTTTTCCGTTGATCACGACGTCGCTGTCGGCGGGATCCGGATCGGTCCCGTCGGCCGTCGAACGAAGCGCGTCGCGGTCGAACAGGGCGAACTCGCGGTCGTGAGCCAGCGTCCCGCCGTCGAGGACGTCGGCTGCCTCGAGGTCGATACCGTTGAGGCTCTTTACCGGATACACCCTGAGTCGGTCCAGCCGTGGCATGGGGTCCCTGTTCGCCGTGCGAGACAAATAGGTATTCGATACTGCCGGCTGTCGCCGCTCGATCCGGATTTCGGTCTCCTGTCGGCTGACGGTCAGTGCATCGTCGTGTCCGAGAGGCTGATAGTGGTAGTTTTTGCCTTCGACTGGAACAACGGAAGGGTTTACCTGCTCCACACGATTGTCTCGCGCATGAAGGTACTGGTCACGGACCCGATCGCCGACGCGGGGCTGGACGTTCTCAGAGACGCCGGCCACGACGTCGAAACAGGCTACGACCTCGAAGGCGAAGACCTCCTCGAGGCGGTATCGGACGCACACGGCATGATCGTCCGCTCCGGGACGGAGGTCACCGCAGAGGTCCTCGAGGCCGCCGAGGAACTCGTCATCGTCGGCCGTGCGGGGATCGGCGTCGACAACATCGACATCGACGCCGCCACGGACGAGGGCGTCATCGTCGCCAACGCCCCCGAAGGCAACGTTCGCGCCGCCGCCGAACACACCGTCGCGATGGCGTTTGCGACCGCCCGCTCGATCCCGCAGGCACACATCCGTCTGAAAGACGGCGAGTGGGCCAAAAGCGATTATCTGGGCGCCGAACTCAACGGCAAGACGCTGGGCGTCGTCGGCCTCGGCCGCGTCGGCCAGGAGGTCGCCAAGAAACTCGACTCGCTGGGCATGGACATCGTCGCGTTCGACCCCTACATCTCCGAGGAACGCGCCGACCGGCTCGGCGCCGAACTCGTCGAGTTCGAGGCGTGTCTCGAGCGTGCCGACTTCCTGACGATCCACACGCCGCTGACCCCCGAAACAGAGGGGATGATCGGCCCCGAGGAACTCGACCTCCTCGAGGGCGGGTATCTCGTCAACGTCGGTCGTGGCGGCATCGTCCAGGAGGATGCACTCGCGACAAAAGTCGAGGACGGCACCCTTGCTGGCGCCGCACTCGACGTCTTCGCCGAGGAGCCCCTGTCCGCTGACTCGCCGCTGCTCGAGCACGACGACGTCATCGTCACGCCCCACCTTGGTGCCTCGACCGAGGCCGCCCAGGAAAACGTCGCGACCTCCACCGCCGAACAGGTCAACGCTGCACTCGAACAGGAACCCGTCGCGAACGCGTTGAACGCCCCCTCGATCGACGAGAGCGCGTTCCCCCGCGTCGAACCCTACATCGACATCGCCGAGACCGCTGGCAAGGTCGCCGCACAGCTGCTCGAGGGCCGCATCGAGAACGTCGAGATCACCTACGAAGGGGACATCGCCGACGAGGACGTCGAGTTCGTGACGGCAAGCGGCCTGAAGGGTGTCTTCGAACCCCTCGAGTGGCAGGTCAACGCGGTCAATGCGCCCCAGATCGCCGAGGACCGGGGCGTCGACGTCACCGAATCCAAGACCCGCCAGGCCGAGGACTTCCAGAGTCTCATCTCCGTGACCGTCAGCAACGACGACGACGAGGTCTCCGTCGACGGGACCCTCTTTGCGGGTGACGACCCGCGTATCGTCCGTGTCGACGGCTACCGCGTCGACGCGATCCCCCACGGAAAGATGGTCGTCACGCGCAACACCGACGAACCCGGCGTCATCGGGCTCATCGGCTCCGTGATGGGCAACCACGACGTCAACATCGCCGGCATGTTCAACGCCCGTGAAGCTCACGGCGGCGAAGCGTTGACCGTCTACAACGTCGACAGCGAGGTTCCAGAGGCAGCGAAAGAGGAACTCGAGTCCGACGAGCGGATCATCGGCATCAACTACATCACGCTGAACGGACAGGCGTAGGTCGGCGGTCAGTTTTCATACTACCGGACAGCAGTCAGTAAGAGCTGCCGGCACAACGCTCTCATAGCGGAGTGGTCTAGGTGGACCGATGGCACCTGATCCCGAACGGGAGCACGAACACGAGCTGGAAGCCGAATCTTTCACCGTCCGACGCCACGGTGGTCGAAATCGCTCCGGCCGAGGACTCGGTTGCTGTCGATATCGTGGTCCCGTGTCCGACCTGTAGCGAACCGTTGCGGAGCTCGAGTCATCCCCGGTCGGTACAGCAGTCCGTATTCGTTCGCGATCTCGGCCAGCAGTACTCGGACACTGGGCAACGGCTTTAGCCGTTGGTTAGCTTACCCCTTCGCGTCGGGCCTCGAGGGAAGCGTCTGGAGACAGTTCCGACAGTACGTATAGAAGTGGTCGTTTTCCGTCCCACACGACCGGCAGGTCACCGGCTGTTCGGTTCGTGGCGAGGAACTCATCGTCGGTATCTTCGTCCTCGAGTCACATACACACCCCGCTGACGTTTGCAAGGTTCCGACTGTGCCGGCCCGCTACCCGCGGTACTCGGCCAGTACGAACGGCACGGAACTCCCGAGCGGATCGTCGACGACCCGCTCCCAGACGATCTCGAATCCCGCTGCCGTGAGGTTGTCGCGGGTTCGGCGGCGACCGGGCGTACTGAAGAACATCGATCGGCCGCTCCCGAGCCAGTCGCGCTGGACCGTCTCGTACCCTCTCGAGCCGATCGTCGCGAGGAGCCGTCCGCTCGGCTTGAGGACGCGGGCGAACTCCGCGTAGACGGCCGGGTGCTCGTTTCGGGGGACGTGGAAGACGGCGTGGTAGGCGGTGATCGCGTCGACCGAGTCCGCGGCGAGCGGTAGATTCGTCATCTCCCCCTGGAGGAGGGACGCATCGGGGACGTTATCGGCTGCGAGTTCGAGTTGTCGACTCGAGAGGTCGAGCCCGATCCGCTCGACGTCTTCGAGGTTCGCAAGCGTTCGCATCCCGTCGCCACAGCCGACGTCGAGGACGGTCACGGTCACGTCCTCGGGCAGTGTCGTCACCAACTCGTCGAGTAGCGCGGCGTCGTCCCCGTCGGCACGTCGGTTCGCGGCGTAGGTGTCGGCGACGGCGTCCCACGCCCGTCGTAGCTCTCGTCGGTCCATGGGGTCCGAAGGCGGCCTACAGATACAATGGTAGTCCCAAACGCTGCCCTCTGCCCTGGCCGAACGGGCGCTCAGATCGTGTTTCTCCGACGGGGAATACGCTCTTGGCCGTCGGGAACGTACGTTCCACGATGACGCCCCACAATCCCTCGCGGCTCGAGGCCGTCCTCGCGGACCTCCGTGATCGTGGCTACTGCTGTCCGGACCCGATCGAGGACGAGACACCGGTCGTGGCGACCGGCGGCGACCACCCGACCGGCGGCCCGGACGTGGCACTGTCGATCGATCGGCTCCGGGCGGTCACGCCGCTGACGATCACCGGTCGTATCGCAACCGCCGCTCACGCCGGCCGGGCACCGGTTCTCGTCGTCGACGAGTGGGGACTCGAGGACGTGCGGGCCGTCCTCGGCGAGTCGTTCTTGCTGCGCGACCGTGTCGACGACCGCCGCCAGTTCTACTCGATTCCCGACCGGATCGCGTTGTCCGACGGGCGGTATGCCTGCGTGCGAACCGATACGGAACCCCAGTGGCGAGAGGACGCGTCGACGACCGCGACCGGCCGCGACAGGACGGACACGGACGACCCGCGGCTCCTGCTCGAGGCCGACGGCTCGATCCAGGCCGTCCTCGAGTCGACCGATGCGCTGACCTGTCCCGGTCCCGACCCGGCGGCGTTCCCCTATCGATACGGTCGCGGCCCGGACAAGCGCATCCACGTCTTCGACCGGGACCGCGAGGTCGGTCGCTACGCCGGTATCGCGGCGATGCGCGCAAACGCCTATCGGCCGGTTGCGATGCCGCTGGTGCCCGAACAGCACGTCAGAACGGGTGGGCGACTGGCTCGTAGCGCGACACTTGCTGTCGCGACGGCCGACGGCGTCACCTACGAACGGTTTTAGGGTGCGCCCATCAGCACGAACCGACTTTCGGTGTCGCCGTTGTGGATCTGGTGGGTCGCATCCGGCGGGATTCGGATCGCGTCGCCCTCAGCCATGTCGATCGATTCGTCTTCGACGGTGACCGTCGCTTCGCCCTCGACCAACAGGTAGATCTCCTCGTGTCCGTCCGCCTCGTGATCGTGTTCTTTGCCCTCCCAGCCGGGCTCACACTCGACGACGGTGACGCCCATATGCTCGCAGTTCAGTTCGTCACGCAGGAAATGCATCCCGTTTTGATCCTCGACGTCGCGGTAGTTCGTCTTGGTGTAGTCAGCCATCGCTGTCTCCTGCCCACTCCAGGAGTGATAAATGTTGACGCCACCCGTGAGCGGGTCGGCAGGTGTCGATTCGTCGTCGTCGAGGTGACCCTCTCGGCAAAAGACCTATCGCTCCGTCGTCCATCCGTTTATGTATGAACGACGACGTTGCAGTCGACTTCGGCGAGGACGGACTCGTCCCCGCCGTCGCACAGGACGCAGAGTCCGGCGAGGTGCTCATGCTCGCCTACGTCTCCCCGGAGGCCCTCGAGCGAACGCGCGAAACCGGCATGGCCCACTACTACTCCCGGAGCCGGGAGGAACTGTGGCAAAAGGGCAAGACGAGTGGCCACGTTCAGCACGTCGAGGAGGTTCGGGTCGACTGTGACGCCGACACGCTGCTCTATCTCGTCGAGCAGGAAGGTGGGGCCTGCCACACCGGCCACCGGTCGTGTTTCTATCGCACGGTCGAGGGCGAAAACGTCGGCGAACGGGTCTTCGATCCCGACGCCATTTACGACGACTGACCATCGATGAGCGAGCGCGTTACGAATCCCAGCGCGAACTCGAGTGCGACGTCCCCACTCGAGGCCCTCGAGGCGGCCCGCGGGCGCTTCGAGCGGGCCGAAGAACGGATCGACGACCACGGCGGCGAGGCCGTCACTGAAGCCGCCGAAGCCTACCGCGAGGCGACGGAGTTGCTCGACTCCTACGTCGACCGAGCGACCGGAACCGGCCGGGAGAACTTCAAGGCCTACGTCGAACTCGAGGGGAAGTTCGACTCGCTGGTCTCGGGACTCCCCGACGACCTGCGGGGTCGCGAGGCGTTCGAGGACGCCCTCGACGCGATCGACAAGCGCCGACTCAGCGAGTCCGACTTCGAGCGCGCCCACGAAGCACTCGAGCCAGCAGCCCAGTACGCCGACCTCTTAGCGGAGCGCGAGGCCGCCCGCGAGGCACTCGACGACGCTCGGACCGCCGCCGCCAAGCGCCTGCGAGAGCTCGACGACGAGATTCCGGACCGCGAACGGCTGCTCGAACTCGCAAACGCCGACCTCGAGGCACCCGTCGAGGACCTTCGGGAGCCGATCGAGGCGTACAACGACGCGATCGAGACCGCCGTCGAGGAGTACCGCCTCGAGGCGTCGGCCCAGGAGGTGTTCGACCTCCTCGAGCGGAGCCGCTGGTACCCGTTCGTCGACTTCGAACGGCCACCCGACGACCTCCGACGCTATGTTCAGGAGAACCCGGCCGGCGAGTACACGATTCCGGAACTGCTCGAGTACGCCGACTACTCGCGGTCGAAACTCGCACACTACGTCGAGAGCGCGGACGAACTCAAACGGAAGGTCGCGACCCAGCAGACGTTCCTCGACGGGATCGACGCCGAGCCGCTGACGATTCCGTGGCCGCCGGCGGAGGCGGGCGTGCTCCGTCGACGTGCGCGGGAGTACCGCCCGTTCGTCGAGCGCGTCGCCGACGAGGACGTCGTCGAGAAGCTGCGTTCGATCCGTCGGCTCACGACCGATCCCGACTTCGACTACGAGCGATTGCAGACCGCAGCCCAGGCGGTCGACCAGCTCACGCCCGAGGAACGCGAGCGGCTCACCGACGGACAGGTCGCCGACGAACTCCAGGCCCTCCGGACCGAACGGGAGCGACTCGAGGACGCACTCGAGGTCGACGACCCGGTCTAACACTAAAAACAGTCAGCACACAGGCAGGAACAGCCGGCCGTATGAAGGTTCGGCCCGTCGTATCGGCCGTATGATCGACCATCTGCTCGTGCCGATGGACGACTCCGAGCCGGCACGGACGGCCCTCGAGTACGCGCTCTCGGTCTTCCCGGAGGCCGAGATAACGGTACTCCACGCTGTCGACGACCTCGAGTCGACCTACGGCGGCCGACCGCCGGCTGTGGCTGGACCCGACGACGAGGACGAGGAACTGGCGTTCTTCGACGACGTCCGGGAGCTCGCCGACGACGACCGTCCCGTCGAGACGATCGTCGTCGAGGGAACGGCGGCCGACGCAATCCTCGAGTACGCCGAGGCGGAGGCAGTCGACGGGATCGTCATGGGAAGCGAGGGACGGTCGGGCGTCTCTCGAGTGCTGTTGGGCAGCGTCGCGGAAGCAGTCACACGGCGGGCGTCGGTTCCAGTGACGATCGTCCCGTGATCGGCCGTTCGTGACACTATGGACGATCGGACTGGGACGACGCTCCACACCGCCCTCTTGCTTTCGACGACCGCGGTGCTGGCGTGGCTCACCGGACTGCCGCTGCTCTTCCCGAGCCTCGGCCCATCGGCGTTCGTACTGGCGCTGTTTCAGGAGGGTGAGGCGACCGCTCCCCGGCGGGTGATCGGCGGTCACATCATCGGCGTCGTTGCCGGCCTGCGCGACGACGCTGATCGTCTCGCTTGGGTTGCTGTCGACGCTTCTCGAGGGTGTGTTGATCGTTCTCGCGGTGCTCGTACTGGTCGGCACACACCGGCTGCTGCTCGTCGGAGTAGAGGCTCTCTAAGCTGTGATTCCCCCAAATGCGGCGCATCCCAGAACATACGGACTACTGGACGTCATTTCCGGTGCAACCGCAGGTCGGGTCGCGGTTGTACCGGCGACTCGCGACAGCGGACCGTATCAGGCGTCGGCTTTCGCCTCGGCCAGCGTCTCGTACATCTCGTCGGCGAGTTCGCCGGCACGGTCGTCGTTTCGGGCCTCGGCGTAGATCCGGACCAGCGGCTCGGTGCCGGAGGGACGGGCAAGCACCCAGGCGTCGCCGTAGTCCAGTCGGTAGCCGTCACGGGTGTTGAGTTCGGCATCCGCGGCGTGGGCGTGGTTCGCCGCGGCGTCTAACATCGCGTCGCGTTCGGCCGTCGACTCGTAGGCGATGTTGTGTCGAACGTTTGCGTAGCCGCCATAGGGGGCGACGACCTCGCTGACCGGCTGCTCGGCGACGAGTTCGAGAAAGCGGGCCGCGGTGAAGGCGCCGTCGCGGGTCAGTCGGTACGACGGGAAGAAGATCCCGCCGTTGCCCTCGCCGGCGATCGGGACGTGTTCGCCGTTCGCCTCGAGTTCTTCGATCCGGGTGATGATGTTCGTCGAGCCGATGGGAGTAAGCTCGAGGTCGGCGCCGACCTCGCCGACGACGTCGACGAGTCGCTGGGAGACGTTGACTGCGGAGACGGTCGTGTCTCCTTTCTCGAGTTCGGCTGCCGCGAGTGCGGCCAGTGCGGCGTCGCCGGAGACGTACTCGCCGTTCTCGTCGAAGAAAATCGCGCGGTCGGCGTCGCCGTCGTGGGCGATGCCGATATCGGCGTCGGTCGCACGCACCAGCTGCCCGAGGTCCTCGAGGTTGTCCCGGACGGGTTCGGGATCGCGGCCGGGGAAGTGGCCGTCGGGCTGGCTGTTGACGGTCACGACGCGACAGCCTAGTTCGCGGAAGAATTCGGGGCTCGTCAGCGTGCCAGCGCCGTGGCCTGGATCGAGCGCGACCGTCAACTCGGCGTCGGCGATGGTTTCTCGGTCGGCCGCCGCGAGCAGTTCGTCGACGTACGTTCGCTTGACGCCGTCGACCTCACGGACGCGGCCGGTCTCGTCCCAGGCTGCGACCTCGAACCCCTCTGCGAGCAACACCTCCTCGATGTCCTCGAGGTCCGAGACGGCGAGTTCGATCCCGTCGGCACCGACGAGTTTGACGCCGTTGTACTGGGGTGGGTTGTGCGACGCCGTGATCACCATAATGGGGACCCCCTCCCGTTCGGCGTAGGCCTGTGCACCCGGCGTCGGGACGATTCCCAGACGGTCGACGTCCGTTCCCGTGCTGGCGAGCCCGCTTGCGGCCGCATCGGCCAGCATCCGCCCCGTGTATCGCGTGTCGCGTGCGATACCGACCCGGTCGACCCCCCAGGCCGTTCCGGCCGCCTTCGCGACGCGCAGGACGAACTCGGGCGTCAGTTCCTCGTTGGCGACGCCCCGCGTCCCGCTCGATCCGAACACTTGCATCACACACTAGTCGTAGCGGTTCCCTCAAAGGGATTGCGTAACCGACATCGCGGCCGAACACGGCCGAGACGTCGTTTCGAGTAGCCGGCAGTTCGCCGTCGGCGCAGACAGAACGCTTTCGGCACCCGATCACCATCGGATACGTATGCAGTCTATCGAGGAGAAACGCATCTACGGCGACCGACAGGGGGCCCTCGAGGCCTACGTCAGCAGTTCGATCGGCGTCGTTCGCGTTCGGGTCGCCGACGATACCGTCGGCGAGTTCGGTCTCTGTGATCGTTGTACCGCTCGTGATATCGCTTCTACGGATGGCGCAGTCGCAGTCGCGACCGACGAGGACGTCCGACTGATCGAGCGGACGGATCCGACCGGGAACGAAGGCGTTACCGACGCGACCGTAAGCGACGCCGGCTTCGGGCCCGCCGTCGCGGTCGGCGCCGACGACACCGGATTGATCGCTGCCGGTCCCGACGGCGAGGTGGCACGTCTCCCGACGACGTCGGTGTCCGACGCAACTGACGCCGAGTGGACGCCCCTCGAGACCGACGACGTCGCGACGGTCCGGGCGATCGACGGCGATCTCGTCGGCACCGATGCGGGCGTCTACCGCGTCCACGACGGCGGGCTCGATCACGCCGGCCTCACGGACGTCCACGATGTCTCCGCGGCCGGTGTCCCGCTCGCTGGGACCGAAGACGGCCTCTACAAGCTCGGCAACGGCTGGATGGAAGTCCTCGAGGGCGAGTTCGAGACCGTCGCCGCGGATCCACAAAGCGAGCCCGGACGACTGGCCCGTGCCAACGCTGTCTCGGGTGAGACGATCTACGCATACGATCCCGACGACGAATCCTGGATGGCCTACGACCACTCGACCGACCCGATCGTCGGCGTCGGCTACGGACGGACGGTCTACGCCGTCACCGAACGAGGGACGTTCCTCTCGGCGACACCCGAGGACGACACCGGGTCCTGGCGATCGCGAACGCTCGGTGTCGGCGACGTGACGGGACTGGCGATTCCGACACCGAAGTGATACGAACTGCTGTCGGTCAGTTCCGGTGCAACCGCAGCCCGGGTCGCGGTTGCGCCGGTACCGACGTACAGTTGTCCGTATGACGTGTCGCCGATGAACTACGAGTCCACAGTAAGTACGGCAGTGACGTTCGTCTCTCGACGTTTCTGTCGAACGTTTAATTATCCCTGTATCTCTTTCTATCCGATATGAGTGGACTATCACGTCGACAACTACTCGCAGGAGGAGCAACTGCTCTCGCCGGTACCGTCGCCGGCTGCTCGAGTAGCGATGAGGAAAACGACGACGAGAACGCCGCCGAAAACGGCGAGGAAAACGACGAAGAGAACGGTGAGGAGGTAGAAACCGAAGGAACGACCGAAATCAGTACGATTCTCGGCGAGATCACCGTCGCCAACTCGACCGACACGGCTCACGCGGTCGACGTTCTTGTCGAGTTCGATAGCGAGATCGAAGAGTGGGAGACGAGAGAACTAGCAGCCTACGAGGACGTCACACTCGAGCGAAGCTGGCCGACCGATTCAGGTCAGGTCCGTGTGACCGCACGGCTCGACCAGAACGAACCGGTTCAGGTGACGCCGGCACAGTGGAACGATCCGGACTGTCTCAATCTCCTGGTGCGGATCGACAACGATGGCGACGGGGACAGCGAGGTAGAACTGCATAGCAATACCGACGGCGGTCCTTGTGGTGAGAGCGGGGCGGCGTAGTCAGATCGCCGCTGGCTGCGGCCGCGCCGGAATTGTCCTTTAGCACCATTTCTGCCGATGGTCTGGGACGGCGAGAACGAAAACGGGTTTAGCCCGCACGCTTTCCACTCGAGTATGACCACGATCGTCAGCGGGTCGGCGTCGCAGACGCTTTCGGCCAGGCTCGCACGCGAACTCGAGGTACCACTCGCAGCCGTCGAGTACGACCGGTTTCCCGACGGCGAACTGCTCGCCGCCGCGCCGGATTTCGACGACGATCGCGCGATCGTCGTCGCCTCGACCGTCTCGAGCGACACCCACCTCGAGCTTTTGCAACTGCAAGACGCCGTTCGCGAGGCCGGCGCCGAAGAGGTCGTCACCGTGATCCCGTACATGGGATACGCACGCCAGGACAAACCCTTCGAGTCGGGCCATCCCGTTTCTGCACGAGCGGTCGCACGCGCGCTCTCGACCGGTGCCGACCGCGTGCTGACGGTCACACCCCACGAGGAAGCGGTCTGTGAGTTCTTCGAACCGACGGCGACGGCCGTCGGCGCGGCCGACCGACTCGCCGAACCGCTGCCGGACGACCTCGAGGAGCCGGTCTTCCTCTCGCCGGACGAAGGCGCGATCGACCTCGCCGAGACGGTCCGTGACGCCTACGGCGACGGCGAGACGGATTACTTCGAGAAGGTCCGTCACTCGGGGACCGACGTCGAGATCACACCCAGCGACGTCGACGTGACCGACCGGGACGTCGTCGTCGCCGACGACATCATCGCGACGGGCTCGACGATGAGCGAGGCCGTCGGCGTTCTCCAGGAGCGAGGCGTCGGCCGCGTCTTCGTCACCTGCGTCCACCCGCTGCTCGCCCGCAACGCCGTCACGAAGCTCCGGCGGGCCGGCGTCGAAGCGATCTACGGGACCGACACGATCGAGGGGCAGACGAGTACGGTCTCGGTCGCGCCGACCCTCGCCGCCGAACTGTAGCCGTCCGACCGTTTCGCTCTCGCGTTCTATTGTCGGCGTCGCCGCCCGAGTCCAACCAGCACTGCGAGACCGGCAGCGACGACCGCGACCCCGACGCCGAAACCAGGCATCGACTCGAGTTTCGAGCGGAGCCCGCCGACGGTGATCGTCGTCGATTCCCCGCCGACAGTAACCTCGTACTCGCCGTCGTCGTCGAACGTGAGTTCCGTCTCGAGGCGTTCCGTCTCGCCCGGCGCGAGCGCGATCGGCTCGGCGGCCGTCGTCCCCGCCGCGTTTCGGACCTCGAGAGTACCGGCCGCGGGCAGTTCGTCGGCGGTCGTCACCGTCGCCATCACCGTCACCTCGTCACCGGGACCGACGCTATCGGGCTCTGCCCGTAGCTCCGTGACGTGGAGGCTCGGCGTCGATCGGACGTACACCGTCGCCCGGTCCTTGCCGACCCGGACGTCGTAGACGCCGGGTGCCGGCGGCACCCACGAAAGCGTCGTCGTCGCTCGCTCGCCGCCCTCGAGGACGTGCCGATCGGAGTCGACGATTTCGCCGTCGACCTGTAGCGTGGCGTCGGCAGTCCCCGAGCGGTCGTCGACGTTCGCGACCACGACTGGGGCGTCGACACGTTCACCGGCCGGGACTGCCAGCACCTTTTCTCGAGCGAGGTCGGCACTCGGGCCCGTCAGCGCGTCACGGTCCCAGACGTCCCACTCCTGGCCTGTGACCGCGGGTGGATCGTCGCCGAGGCCGTACGTGACGGTCGCACCCGACGGTCCGAACGCTGCCCGGTGTTCGAACCGGTTCCACGCGTCGGGTGTCGCCGTCGTCTCCGTATACCGTTCGGCGCTGTCTCGCAGCTCCGTCCCGCCTGCACGTTCGATCGCCTCGAGGAGGTCCGTCCCGGTCACGCTGTCGTCCTGGGCGTTCAACTGTCGGAAGACGTCGTCGAGCGTTCGGTCCCCGTCGCTCGCCAGCCGTAGCTTTCGGTCGAGTTCGCCGTAGACGAGCGGCCCTTTCACGTAGTCGGTCTCGACGTCGGTCCAGGTCGCCGGCTCGGCGAGGATCCCGTCGGCGTACGGCGAGCGCTCGCCGCGCTCGAGGGCAGTCCGAAACTCGCTAAACGAGATCAGCCCCTGCTCTTTGGCGAGCAGGCCGGCGTAGTACTCGGCCTGGGCCTCGACTATCCACGCGGCGTCGGTTGCCGTGTCGCCGCCCGCAAAGCCCTGTCGGGTGTGGACGTACTCGTGGAGCCAGACGTTGTCGGCTGCCTCGAGCGGGGCGTCGTCGACGACCCAGGCGTCGCCATCACCGTACTGGACGCCGCGTGGCCCCCAGTCGGCGTCTCCAGGTGCGGCGACGACGAACGTTTCGGCGTTTCGGTCGCCGACCGCGAGTCGCTCGCTCGCGGCCGCAAGCGCCTCGAGGACGTCGTCCGGGTCCTCGTAGAGGGCGGCGTCGTGGGGAACGGCCAGCCTGATCGTCTCCCCGTCTACGGTCCGTTCGTGTTCTTCGACCGGCCCGAAGACGGCGATGTCGCCGCCGGTCGCGCCAGCCCCGTCGACGGTGGTCGTCTCCTCGACGCCGACGTCGACGGATTCGGGTTGCTGGTAGGAGAGGCCGACGAAGGGGACCCGGACGATCGCCCAGTCGCCGGCGTCGTGGAAGGTGTAGCCGTCGACGGTCTCGTGGCGGTCGCGGTCGGCGAGTCCCGTTCGGTCGGCCGGCATCGTAAATCGGATCGACGGCTCGTCGACGTCTTCGGTCCACTCGTATCTGCCATCCCCAACCGATTCGAAGCCCTCAGTCGCTGCAACGTCGGCATCCGACTCGAGAACGACCGCCAGTCCGCTCACCGCGTCGGGAACCGCGACCCTCACCTCGGCCTCGAACTCGCCCGGCCGATCCGGACGGTGGCGCAACTCCGTCGTCCGATAGATGACGTCGTCGGCGTCGGTCAGGGCTGTCGCCGCGTCGTGATCACTCGTCGACGCGGTCGACTCGAGGCCGTCGGTGCCGGCGTCGGTATCGATCGACGGCGCCGCGGCGCTCGCGCCGGCGATTCCCGCCGGTAGGCTCCCGACCAGCAACACGACGATAACGAGCGTGGCGATCCGGGCGTTCACTACCTCCCGCTGGTGAATCAGCGGTTATGACTTTTGTGACATCGGTACTGTCACGCTACGACGAATACGTACCGAACGGGTAGTCGCCGCCACGATCGGCGCTGTCGCCTGCTGTTCGAACTGCTGTCGATGTGGCTGGTATCAGAGCACGCCAGCCAGAACCGTGTTGAACAGCACACCGACGGTAATTCCAATCGCCACGACGGTGCCGGCATAGATCGCAAGGAGGCGTCGTTCGAAGAGTTTGTTCAACAGGATCAGGTTCGGAATGCTGATCCCGGCGCCACCGATGACGAACGCGATCACCGTCCCGATGGGGATTCCCTGTTCGGCCAGCGAGTGGGCGATCGGCAACATGCCGCTGATACTCACGTAAATCGGTGCGCCAGCCAGTGCGGCCATCGGCGTCGCGAGCGGATTCTCCGGCCCGGCGATCCGCTGGAGAAGCGTCTCCGGAACGGCACCGTGGATAAGCGCCCCGATCGTGATTCCGACGACGATGTACGGAAGCGTATCCCAGAAAAACGACAGCGATCCACGTCCGGCTGCAACGATCCGCTCTCGGTGGGACCGCGTGGCAGAGCCACGACACGCACAGCTCGACGCGCCAGCCGCCGATCCACCGTCGGTCGTAATCTCGCGTCCGCCAGCAGTGATTCGAACGTCTTTGACGTAGTTATCCAGATTCAGTGTGCCGATAATTATGCCACCGACGATCGCCGCGAACAGTGCCGTTACGACGTAGGCGACGGTCACGCTGGTCCCGAAGAGCCCGAACAGCAGTACGACGGCGATCCAGTTGACGATCGGCGATGCGAGCAGAAACGAAAATGCGAGGCCGGTCGGCGCTCCGGCACCGAGCAAGCCCGCGAGGATCGGCACCGTCGAACACGAACAAAACGGGGTTACTGCACCGAGGCCAGCAGCGAGGACGTTTCCGCTTCCGTGGTCTCGAGAGCGAAGCATCGCCTCGACTCGTTCCGGTGGCAGATACTCCTGTGCGAGGCCGACGAGAAACGACGCCCCGACGAACAGCGGGGCGAGGACGATCGCTAGATGGACGAAATACTCGGCGGAGTCGACCAGTGCCGTCTCGTAGCCGGTGGGGATCATCGGTCGGACTCACTCAGCGCCCTGGCGAGATCAAGCAACTGGAGGCTCGCCGTGTCCGCGATTCGATAGTAGGTCCATTTCCCGTCTTTACGAGTTCGAACGATGCCGGCCTCGCGGAGTCGCGAGAGGTGGGTTCCGACGGTCGACTGCGGTGCATCGAGGATCGTCTCCAGTTCGCAGGCACACAGCTCGCCGTCGCGGAGCGCCTCGATGATCCGGAGCCGTTTTTCGTTCGCGAGCGCCTTGAAAACGGATAGCTCTCCGTCGATTTCCTCGTCGCTGATCCTGCGGTTTGCCGGAAAGGCCTCCTCACAGCAGGCCCCTTCGCTCATCCGGTTGATCGTCTTGCTTGCCGATTCAGTCGTTCCGTCGTCGATTCTGGCTCGATCAGTCATCGTCGATCAGTCCTCGTCGCTCGAGTCGATTTCTTCGATCTCGACACCACAGCAACAGTCGTCGTTCGATTCGTCCGAGTCACGGCCGAGTATGCGATCGATCAGTCCCATACATATCGAGAAAGTCCGATCCGGCTTAACCGTTTCGCTCGAAGCGATACGGTTCGAGACGGATTCGTCGGTGGGATCACCGCCTGGGTTTTAGTACGTCTTTCGAAGACGGTCGTCGGAGCGGGTATCGTTCAGGATCAGCATCCACCCTCGAGTGGTCGAGACACCGTCGTCGTCTCGAAGAACTCCTCGAATCGAGAATATTCGATTCGAACTATTTCGATTGGTGTCACCGGGCGACGCTCGAAGCAGTTGCTCTCGAGTACGGTACCGATTCGAGTCGTCCCGTCCGGAAAAACGAGCGTTCGTGAGTGTTAGTCCGACGCTTCCGCGGCCGCCAGCGGCTCGAGTGCGATCTCCATCGTCACGTTTTCGACCTCCCACTCCTTTCGCTCGCCGTCATCGACCTCGAGGGAACCGATCTCGTCGGCACGGACCTCCTCACGGATCAGGTCCTCGCGTTCGGCGACGAGGTCGGCGACGCGGTCGTCGTCGATCTCGATCTCGAGTGCGATGCGTTCCTCGACGTCTAAGTCGAGATCCTTGCGCATCTCCTGGACGCGGCGAATGACCTCGCGGGCGTAGCCCTCGCTTTCGATGTCCTCGGTCAGCGACGCGTCGACGTAGGCGACGCCGCGGTCGTCGCCGTTCAGGCCGAACGCGGTCCCCGCGATGTCGTCGGGGGTCTCCGTGACGAACGACACCATCGACTCCTCGAGGGACTCGTCGTCTTCGAGGTGGTCGGCGACGGCCGCCTCGAGCGCCTCGAGGCTCGGCTCGTCGATACGGGCCTCGTTGAGTGCGTTCATGACCTGCCCGGCGCGGCCGCCGAAGGCCGGCCCGAGTTCGCTCATATCGGCCTCGGCGCTGTACTGGAGCTCTTCCCAGCGGTCTTCGGCCGAGACGAGTTCGATCTCGCGGGCGTTGAGCCGGTCGGCGAGCAGGTCGGTGTGACGGGAAACGGCTTCGGCGACGCGGTCGTCGTCGGCGGCGACGACGACCCGCGGGACGGGCCAGCGAAGTTTGCGGCCGGCCTGCTGGCGGGCGTTCGCGCCTGCTTCCTCGATCGCCCGCAGGAAGGCGACGTCGTCCTCGAGTTGTTCGTCGACCCAGAACTCCTCGACCGTCGGCCAGTCACACATGTGGACGGTGGCGTGCTCGGCGTCGCCCGTGAGGGTGCCGTAGATCTCCTCGGAGATAAACGGCGCGTAAGGGGCGAGCAGGGCGACCGTCTCCCGCAGCACGCGGTAGATCGTCGCGTAGGCGGCCGTCTTGGAGGCGCTGTCCTCTTCCTCCCACATACGCTCGCGGACGGCCTGGACGTAGAAGCGGGAGACGTCTTCGACGACGAAGTCGACGAGCGCGTCCAGAGCCTTGTCCTGGCGCCGATCCTCGAAGTGGTCGGTCATCTCGGCTTTCGTCGACTGCAGGCGGGCGAGCACCCACTCGTCGATCAACTCGAGATCGTCGTCGACCTCTGCTAAGGTAGTTTCCTGGGGATCGAAGCCGTCTAAGCGCATGTACGGCAGCGGGAACCGGAAGACGTTCCACAGGGTGCGGAGGTGGTTCTCCATCGTCTGCATCCCGTCCCAGTCAAAGCGCATGTCCTCGCCCTGCGGGTTGTTCGATAACAGGAACATGCGCATGACGTCTCGGCCGTGGCGGTCGATGGCCTCGTGGGGATCGATGAGGATGTCCTTGGACTTGGACATCGCGCGGCCGTCGGGCATCAGCGCGTGGCCGTGCATCAGGACCTCTTCGTAGGGGATCTCGCCGATAGCGGCGGTTCCCATCCCGAGCTGGGACCAGAACCAGCCACGGGTCTGGTCGTGGGCCTCGAGGATGAAGTCGGCGGGCCAGAGTTCGTCGAACTGGCTGTCGTCTTCGGGGTAGTTCAGTGTGCCCCACGATGCGACCGCCGCGTCGAGCCAAACGTCGAAGACGTCGGGGACGCGGGTGTAGGTGGTGCCGTCCTCGGTGATCGTCAACTCATCGACCGTGTTCTTGTGGAGGTCGACGGTCTCGGGATCGACGTCCTGGTCGACCCGCTCGGCGAGTTCCTCGCGGTCGCTGATGACGATCATGTCCTCGTTCGCGCGCCCGCTGGCGCGCTCTGTACTGGCGGCGGTACCCGTCCCGTCGTCGCGGTTCTCAGGGGTCCAGACCGGTAATGGTGTCCCCCAGTAGCGCTGTCGCGAGACGTTCCAGTCCGGCGCTTCCTCGACGAAGTCCCGGAAGCGATTATCGCGGGCCCAGTCGGGGGCCCACTCGCTGTCCGCGATGTTCGCCAGTAGCTCGTTCTTGATCTCCGCCGTCGTGATGAACCATTGGTCGGTGACGATCTGGAGAATGCCCGTGTCGCAGCGCCAGCAGTGGCCGTAGCTGTGCTGGACGGTACCCGAGGCGAGTAAGGCACCGTTGTCGTCTAAGTCCGCGATGATCTCGTCGTCGGCGTCTTTGACGAACTCCCCCGCGTACTTGCCGGCCTCGTCGGTGTAGACGCCATCGCCGTCGACGGGACAGAAGATCGAGAAGCCGAGTTCGCGCCCGCGCTCGAAGTCCTCCTCACCATGGCCCGGTGCGGAGTGGACGAGGCCGGTCCCGTCGCCGCCCGTGTCGACGTAGTCGGCGGCGTAGATCTCGTGCGTGCCCTCTGCGTCGACGTGGTCGGGGACTTCTTCGGCCAGCGGGTGCTCGTAGGACCAGCCGATCAGGTCTTCGCCGGTGAATTCCTCGACGATCTCGTACTCCTCGTAGCGACCCTCGCGCAGCACTTCCTCGTGTTTGGCCTCGGCGAGGTAGAGTAGCTCTTCTTCGCCGTTCTTCTGGGCGCGAACGCCGACGTAATCGCCGTCCTCGTCGACGGCAACGAAGGTGTTCGCCGGGATCGTCCACGGGGTAGTCGTCCAGATGACGATCTTTCCATCTCGGTCCTCCAGGTCGAATTTGACGTAGACAGAGTGATCCTCGACGTCCTCGTACTCGACCTCGTTGTTCGCGATCGCCGTCTCACACCGCGGACACTGCGAGATCGAGCGGTGGCCCTTCTCGACGAGGCCGCGCTCGGCGGCCTTCGAAAACCCCCACCAGGCGGCCTCCATGTACTCCGGTGAGAGGGTCTTGTAGGGATCCGACCAGTCCATCCAGACGCCGAAATCCTGGAAGTCCTCCTGCAGCCCCTCGAGTTGCTCCTCGGCGTACTCTTTGCAGGCCTCGACGAAGTTCTCCTCGCCGAACTCCTCGATGTCCTGTTTGTTCTCGAAGCCGAGTTTCTCCTCGACCCGGGTCTCGATCGGGAGCCCGTGCATGTCGTAGCCCGGGCGGTCGGTGACGTCGTATCCCTGCATCCGCCAGAAGCGGAGATAGACGTCTTTCAGCGTCTTGTTCCAGGTCGTCCCCATGTGGGCCGATCCCGACGTGTACGGCGGTCCGTCGACGAAGAAGAACGATTCACCGTCGGATCGGTGCTCGACCGTTTGCTCGTAGGCGTCGACGTCGTCCCAATACTCGAACACCCGCTGCTCTAACTCGTGGGCGTCGTACTGGTCGCCAATATCGTCGAGTGAGTACATGTATGTCTGTTATCACTCCGGGGATAAATGGAATGTGGTCGTGCACTGATCGAACGGACACACGCATAAGACGGGTGTTTTCAGCCAAACACAAATCGCCGCTGAACACCTCGAGCGGACCGACACGGTCGGCTGCGCCGAGTCCGCTGCATCGGTCGTAGATCGATACCGAAGTCGTCCGCCGCTTGAGTCGCTGAAACACGTATTCAGGTTCGAGACGCACCTGTATGTGACACATTTCCTACCAATAGAAATGCTTATTTGCTAATACGGTGTATGTGCACGCAAGATATAGGGCTGATTACATTTCCTGGTTACAGTTCGACAATCGATCATGGGGGAGACACGTCATAGCATGTGTTCGCAACTCCGAGCACGAATCAAAGTACGCGCCCCGTCCGGTTGCCCGCTCACATCACTCGAAGTCGATACTGACCACGTTCAGTTGCTTTCGCGAACGATCGATCACGCCGGGAAGCGAATAGATCTGCTCGCGTCGAAACGCGACATCCCGACCGAACACGATGCGATCAGTTCCGAGTTCACGGACGGCGCGACGACCATCTATCGGGTAGAAACCGACACGAACGACTGTATCTGTCGAACCGTCGAATGTTCCGGAATACCGATCGAATGCGTCGATATCGATGAGGATGGTCTGTACTATACCGTCTATCCGTCCTCGCGCGACGAATTGCGAACAGTTTTGGCGAGACTTCGAAAGTGTGCAGAATCGGTCCAGCTCGTTCAGCTCACTGCCGATACAACGGTCGGTGAGGAGACCTCGTACAACACTATCGATATGAACCGCTTGACCGAACGACAGCGGGAAGTCCTTCGAACTGCGCACCGGATGGGGTACTTCTCGTATCCGCGTGAGACGACCGCCGAGGAGATCGCCGACGCGCTCGATATCGCCACGAGTACGGTCCACAAACACCTCGTCGCCGCACTCGGAAACCTGTTCGACTCCCTGTATCCGGTGGATACGTAATCGTCGGTTCCGTCTCGGCCCCGTCTCCGTAGCCGAGTCGGGTGGTCACCCAGTTTTCGTCATCAGTGGCCGAGCGAGTATCGGACGATCCCCGCTGAACGCACTCGTCTCCAACGAGTGAATACAACCCTCTGAGGGGACGTAAATAAAACGGTGGATTATTTTCAGAAATAACCAATTCCTATTGCCTGCTATATTCGCTTGCCCATGTCAGGGTTCGATGCGAGCGAAACCGAGTTCGTGGACGAGTCGTTCAGCGAAGCCAAAAAAGAGGCTGCGGACCATCAGGCGAAACTTCCGGTGACATTCTACTAAGGATCGATTCCCGACCGTACCGATAGCCAACTGTACACCCTATTATTTCGATCCAATGACCCAGACACACCTCCAACTCACGGACGAATACTTCCTGAAGGCCGGCGGCGACGAGTTCGTCCTCTTCCACTTCGACGAGGAAGAGACGAAACAACTTACGCAGAGCCAATACGAGGTGTTACGACAGCTCCAGTTAGGCACACCCGTCGATTCGGTGTTAGACGGATTCGACCGCGAAAGCCGAGACCACGTTAGAGAGTTTCTCGAGTTCCTCCGGAGAGAAAACGTCCTTGAAGAGAGTGAGGCTGTGCCCCAAGAGGTCCCGCCACCAGTCGACGAACCCCGTCTCAAATTGGCCCATCTCGACGTTACCGAGGGCTGCAACATCGCCTGTACGCACTGCTATCAGGAGCCGTACCTCCACCAGGGCGAGGGGCTGTCGATAGACCAGATCAGACGGATCGTAAACGAGTTGTACTGGATGAACGTCGAGTCGGTCATCGTCTCCGGTGGCGAACCATTGACGAGACCGGACCTCTTCGAGATTATCGATCTGATCGAACAACGGTACATTCGCGTTCAAGACATCCTGACGAATGGGATGTTGATTACCGAAGAAACGATCGAAAAAATCCGGTCGCTTCGGAGTTCGCCGAACATCGTCGTATCGCTCAACGGCCTCACCCCCGATTCCGACGACGAAATCAGAGGCCAAGGTACGAACGAAGCCTGCAAGCGCGGACTCGAACGGGTCGCTGACTCGGACATCGAAGCACACGTCTGTAGCGTCGCTACGACGGTAAACCTCGAGGAACTGCCCGAGATGTACGAGTACCTGATGGATCTCGGAGTGAAACGGTGGCGAGTCGGACTTGCACAGGTCGAACCCGACACCACTGAGGAGGGACACTTCGATATCGACCTCGACGAGTACCAGTCCGTCAGTAGAGAGATCGTCGAGAAACACCTCGAAACGGAGACCGACATGAGAATCAATATCGAGGGGATCTTCAAAGAAGAGGTGTTCGAGTTCGGCTACTCGAAGTACGAACCGGACTCGATCATCTGCCGGTACAACGAACGAAGTTGCTGTGTGAAACCGGACGGCACTGTGACGCCGTGTACGCTCCTTCACGACTACGAGTGTGGGGACGTAACCGATGAACAACTCGAGGACGTCTGGACTGGTGATACCATGCGAGAGTTCAAACAGACGACAGTTTCCGAAGTAATTCCGGAGGACTGCCGGACGTGTGACGCCCTGGAGTACTGTGGCGGCGGCTGTCGATGGTGGTCCTGGAACGTCGACGATACCCTGGCCGGACGCGATCCACGATTCTGCCAGAATATGCAATATTTCGTCGACGAAATTCTTCCGATGGTCGAAGAGCGAACCGAAACGAAACCGACGCCGCTCTAATCATGCGCGAACCGAACCATATTACGCTCGAGGTGACCAATCGCTGTCACTTGGAGTGTTCTCATTGCTATCTCGAAACGAATCGCGGCCTCGATGAACTTTCGGTCGCCGAGATAGAGACGAATTTACTCCCACATCTACGGGAGTACGATATCGAATCGTTCGTGATTACGGGTGGTGAAGCCCTTCTTCGACCGGACACCGACGAGATCTGTGAGATTGTGTCTCGACACGTCGACGAGTTGCGGCTCCTGACGTCATTATCGACGCCAGAAGCCGCGTCGAGAGTCAACGATCTTCCAATAGACGCGCTCAGCGTCTCAGTAGACGGGCCACGACAGACACACGACGCCATCAGGGGCAACGGAACGTTCGACCGCGTCCTCGAAAACCTGCGACGTATCGACCGTACCTGTCTGGACGAATTCTATCTCAACTGTGTGGTTTCGTCGTACAACGAAGATCGGTTTTCGGACCTTCTCGAGGTGGTCGAGCCATTCGCCGATAAGGTCGGGTTTCAGCTTCAGACCTGGGGTCGACCGAGCGACGTAGCCCGTTCGGCCGAGCGACTGGGTTGTGATGAAGGGGTGATGATGTTGCCAGTCTTGCCCGAACATCCGGCGAATACGGCGGCCGTCAACGAGGGGTTGCGGGACGTTCGAGAGCGTGCCGAACAGTCACCGGCAACCGTACAGGTATTTCCGCCAGGCGCTTCCGAGTCCACCGTTGACGAGTGGTTCGACGACGGAGAGCGCGATCACCGGCGGGGGTGTGAAGCGATCTACCGTCGACCGCTTATCGGTCCTGAAGGTGACGTCTATCCCTGTCCGTTCGTCCGACAACCGATGGGAAATGTTCGCGACGATCGGCTCGCCGACATCTGGACGGGACGAGAAATAAGTCAATTCCGCGAACAGCTGTCGAAAGAGGGGCTGTTGCCGGTCTGTAACCGGTGTGCCTGTTCCTCGTGAGGTGCTACAATCGATCGATCGTCCCGGCGTCCCCGATCTTCGAAAGGAGATCAGTTAGTAACCCGATCGTCGCTTCGACGTCATCGGCGTCGACTACTTCGACTGTTGTATGCAGGTTACGCGTCGGAAAGCCGAGATGTAAAGTCGGAACCGGACCGTGTTCGGTGGCGAATACGTCCGCATCCGTTCCTGTTCCGTCCGGTGTCGCCTGGAATTGAATCGATCGGTCGGTAGCATCCGCAACGGATCTGGTAGCGGCAACCAGCCGGTGATGTGTCCCACCGCCGCGAGCAACGATCGGTCCACTGCCGAGCGTAATTCGGTTGCCAACCGACGGTGATGCCTTGGGGGAGTCCGTCGCAACTCCCGCATCGACGACGAGCACCGCATCTACGTCGTACTCGGCCGAAATCATCGACGCACCGCGTCGGCCGATTTCTTCTTGAA
>NZ_JAVDDV010000039.1 GCF_030848565.1 Natronolimnohabitans sp. A-GB9 | reverse complement strand
AGTAGTCTATTTGGTAGTAACGGAGAACACTCCAGGGTTCGCCGAACAGGCCGCCGGCGTTCGCCGGCCGTCTTCGTCCAACAGCCCTGCGTAGCCGCTTTTCATCACCATGCGACAGTTCAACGCCATCCCTTTCGACACCCGTGAGTCCGATAGACGTGGGTACGAGACCTTCAAAGAGGAGATTTGGCGCTCGAGTGAGGTCTGTAACTCGTGCTTCTCACAGGTCCGCTCGATCGGGCCGGAGAAACACAAGATGCTCTCTACGCCCGAGGAAAAACGCCTCGAGCATGGCGGGCCGCCGCCGATTCTTACGCTCTACGAGTGGTATGAGCGCACAGAAAACGGCTCACAGGAACATACTCCGTGGGACTCGAATCGGCGCTTCGGAACCTGCTTCTGCGAGAACTGCGGGACAGACTGTAACGGAAACCATCGGAACAAGTCCCTCGAGGAGCTCAAGCCGCTCGCGGCGAACATCTACCGCTATGTCTCTCTCAAAACTGACTACGAGCTCGATCCGCAACGCTTCGGCGCTGTAGTCCGCGAACTGAAACAGCTCCGTTCCGCCCAGGGCAACGAGACCGAAATCCTCGCGATCGCGTTTGCTCGCTCTCTCGGCCAGGAGAAAGCCATAGTCGACACCGCCCAATCGACTCGAGCGGCCGTAGCTTCTGACTAACCAGCCATGTCCACCGAATCCCAGCCCTTCCCGCCTCGAGAGCCGTCGGTATACCGACCAACAGTTCACTTCCACGAGCGGCTCAAAGACAAGTACGACGAGTATAATCGGCACATAGACGGCGAAATTATCGAGGGGTGCATCCGGAACGGTGACGCCGAACGGGTTGGGCCGGACATCTACCACTTCCGCGCAACGTTCGGCGGCGTCACCTACCGCCTCGTGGTCAACACCGACCGCAGCGTCGTTATCACTGGCCACCCGATCTCGATCAACACCGAGGTCGCCCGAGACTCTGGGCGCTGGTCGACCGACCAGATCGAGGATATCCGAGAGTTCATCGCTGCGAAGTAGACCGATCCCTGATGACGGCACCCTGCGGCCCAGCAAACCCACCACAATCCTATCGTTTCAGATTCAGGGTTGCTCGAGGGGTTCCAACATACACAGCCGGAGTCTGGCAGGCCAGACTCAACGGGTTCGACTCCCGTCTCCGGCATTCCGATGAGGCTAGTTCACTGCTCGTGTTGCGCTCGAGTATAGCTGGCTGAGGATACCTGAGCACTCATCTCGAGTGCTGTGAGTCTCTCGTTGCACTCGAGGGCTGGCGAACGATACGCAACATGACGGACGATAGTGTGCGTTCCAACGCCAACGTCAAGCCCGGATCTCCTTTCCGGCTACCGACGGTTGTTCGGCTTCGGTTCCACTCGATTCGGTGAGCGCAATATGCGACACCCCACAGCCAGAGTGGTTTCGATCGTCGTCGTAGACTGACCTGAACTCGGATGTAGTGGTCACGCGATAGCGGTTGAACGCTACGAGTGCAGCGAGTCCGCGGTGCGGGATCGGCCGTCAGCCAACCTCGGGGCAACCGGGGCGCTGACGGCTTGACGATCGAACGCTGGCGAAAGCCTGCGACCTCGACGTCGACCCATGGCCGCGAAGCAAGACCATCCAGCCAGTCCGTTGTTCTATCTTTCAGTACCCGATCACCAACCTGCAGTTTTTCCATACACAGTTATGCTCGAAATACTCCAGCAGATTCCGTTTCAGTACTGGAAACACGCAAAGAGAGAGTTTCGACGCCGGTTTGCGACTGTCGAGTGGCCGGAGTACCCCGACCACGTCACGGTCGCGATGACTGCCGACGAACTCGAGGCCTGCCTTCGGAATCATCACTTCGAGGATGGTTCCGGCTGGTCGCTCAAATACGACGGCGAAGTGCTGAACATGCGTCGTCCAGCCGGAACTGACGACCAGGGGCGTCCCCTCGAAGAACACCTTCGGTTCCGGCCCGCCGATCACGGCCTCGAGGGTAACGGCCACATCGAACCGTCGCGATGGGAAGAGAAGACCCGCCACGTCGAGGAGGAAGGTCTGGAGTGGCTCTCTGGAGGGGAACTGGCCTCGCTGCTCGAGAGCACCGGCGTTGACCCTGACACGATAGCAATCTGATCAATGCCATGTCTGTCGACCCATCTACCCGCGAGTCGTGGAACCGTGCGAAAGTCGAAGTGGCCTGTCTTATCCGAGCTCTGACCCCGATGCCCGAAGATGCTCCCGACCGGTGGTTCCGGAAGGCGATACTCTTGGCGCTGTTTCTCGTCTGGTCGATCCTTGTGCTGGATCTCACGGGCGCTGAACCGGACCCGCCGCTGATGTACGGACTCACGGGCGTCCTGTTCCTGATCATCGGGCGGATGTGGGATGTCGAACTTGAGGAGATCGACCTCCCCGGCATCTCGATCGGAACGAGTGACCGCGACGATCAAGACTGACCACTTCGTGTTCAAGACGACGAGGCGATCGCCGTCCTCCACCCGTCGCACAACGAGTACATCACACCGCCGGAGCACGCTCGAGCGTGTGAACGACCACTTCTCAGCGGATTACACGATCGGCTTACCAACCTGGGAGCCGACCCCCCACCGCTCGACGCTTTCGTCGACGAACTATCTGATTCCACACAGCCGATATCTGCCTAACACCACCATGGCCCGCAAGATGGACTTCAACAACGGCCGACCCACGGAGAACCGAACTGTCGAATGCACTCACTGTGGCTCGCTGCTACGCGAGTCGGAAGTAGACAACCACGACTGTCCGAGCACATGAGCGACGAAGGCCCCAAGATCTGGATCGATCACTACGACCTCAACCTTGGTGTCGTCGGTGGCGACCAGGACACGATCGAAGCGGTCGAGGAGATCTTCGACGAGAAACTCGAGGAAGCAGTCGACCGCGATCCAAAACTCGGCGACGACGTCGATGACCACATCTCACGAGAGGTGCAGTAATCCGTGACGGCGAACCCGTTTATCGAACTCTACGAAGCACCCGTCGAAACACTCACGCTCGGTGCTTATCTCCTGATACTACTGGCGGCGCTTGTCGGGACGTGGTGGCTACTCACTCGAAACGTCCTCGAGCTGTACAAACAGGCCGCGACCGAGACGTGGGCGAAGAACGCACCGCTGTACCCGCCCTTCAAGTTCATCTGGCGGCTCGCGGCGATCCCGGTTATCGTCGCGATCGACCTGTTTCTGATCGCGGCGTTTCTCTACTTCGCAGTCCCCTGAATCGTATTTAAAGTACAAAAGCCAGAATTTACAGATTCTTACATGAGCCTCGGTGGAACTCGAGAACAGCGCGTCACGCTCGCACTCAAGTGGCGACACCTGGATGGTTGCGACATCCAGGAGATTCGCGACCGGTTCGAGGAGGAGGGATACGGCCGCCCCTCGAGGCAGACTGTCCATAATTACCTCGACGAAAAGGAAGCCGAGGACGTCCTCGACCAGATCAAGCAAAAGCACGCCGAGACGCGACTACAGATTGCCGATCGCGAAGAGCAGATGTACCGCCGCGCTCGAGCGGACGAACATCGCGCGGTTCGTGACGAGCCGATCAAACGCGTCGTCCCCCAGACGGATACTGTCTCGAACGACCGCGAGTCGCCGATGCAGTGGCCCGACTGGGAAGTGCTCGACCCTGATGATGAGGACTTTCCGGAGTGGGCCAGCGAACGCGACACCGTCATCCGTTTCCTCGATCGAAAGCGGTCGATCATGCCAGGGGAGGAGTATCCTCTCCGATCGGTCGACGGGACGCCGAAGTATACGACTGAGATGGTCGGCCTCGAGCGGGACCAGCCTGACATCCAGAAACGCGCGATGGCACGTCAAGAGCAGTCCAAGCACCTCGAGGCGAAAGGCGAAGTCCTCGGCATCTACACTGACCACATCGAACTCGACGTCGACGAAGACCGATCGATCGACGAGGGGGACAAGGCCGAACTCGTCGACGCGATCGAATCGCTCCGGGATGGTGACGCCGGCGGGAATGGGAGTGAGGAGTAACGATGTCCGCCACAGCCACGACCGGAGCCGGTCAGACAACGGAGGCCGACATCGGACGGATCATCCAGGAGTCGGACGATCCGATCGGCCAGCTAAACGAGGCGCTCACCCCACAGGAGAAGCGTGAGTTCTGCGATCCCAAAGGCCCGCTCGAGGAGGACACGTCGTTCTGGCTGCTGTGCAACCTCGTCACCCGCAACTGGCTCGAGAGCAAGCCGACGCCCTGGGAGGTGGTTCCGGAGCACGCGATGCACTGGAACCAGCAGATCGAGGCGAACCCGCTGAACATCATCCTCTCGGCGCGGAAACACACGAAGACGACGTTCGTCCTCTGCAAGATCATCCAGAAGAGCCAGTACATCGAGGGGTTCGCCTCGCTCTACTGGGCGAACACGCAGGACCAGGTCCACGATCGGATGGGCGAACTCGACGAGCTCGTCGAAGCCAACCAGTGGCTGGACAACCTCCACGAGGGCGGCGAGGCCTGCGGCGGGTCGGAATCGAAGACGTTCCAGAACGGATCGAAGCTGTTCACGACGTCGGTCACTGGCAGCGCCGAAGGTGGCCACGTCAACATGAGCATCGGGGATGACCCGCTCAAGGAGTACGGCGGAATCCCGGACGAACGGATCGAGGCCTGGTACTCGAAGGTCATCGAACCGATGCTCAACCGCAACGGGATCCACGTTATCGTAGGAACCCGTAAACGACCGACCGACCTCTACGAGATTCTCCGTACGAAAAACTCCGACGCCGACTGGGATCTCCCCAGCTACCAACTCCTCGAGTACCCGTCGATTCGCGAGCCGTGGATCCAGAAGTACGGCGACGATCGCCCGGAAGACCTCGCTCCACCGGACCTCTATACCGAAGTCGAAGCGCCGAAACTGGCAGACGCACTCGGCGTCCCCGGCAACACGGTCTCGATCCTCTGGCCGGATGGCCGGCCGGCGAACTGGCTAGCTCGCAAGCTAGGGGCGCAGGGCTACCCGTACTTCGTCCGGGAGTTCTGCATGGTGTTCGAGCAGGCTTCGAACGCCATCATCAACCGCGAGGCGATCGACAATCGCTGCTCGATTCATGATATCGCTCCCGACTACGTCGACGTCGCCAATTCAGTCTACACACAGACTGTCGTCGGCGTCGATCCGGCGTCAACGGCCGGCACTGACCGCTCGAGTTTCGTCGTCCTCGGTGTTCGCGAGAGCGGCGTCCGGGACATCCTCGAGGTCTATAACGACGAGGCGATCAACCCGGCGCGGTTCAAGTCCAAGCTCCAGGAGTTCGACCGCCGATACGCTCCGTCGGCGATCGTCATCGAGAGCAACGGGATGCAGGAGTATCTCGTCGAGGATGCGATCGAGTTCGACCGATCGCTTCCGATCAAGCGCCACCACACCAGCGGTCAGAAACACAGCTGGGAAAGCGGGATTCCGCGGATGGCTCACCGCATCGGGAACGGCGGCTACCAGTTTTACCGGGAGAACGCCGACCACACTGAGGAGTTGATCGACGCGCTGACGTCGCTGGTCAAAAACGACGAAGGCAAACTCGAGGGGCACACGCCCGACCCGGTGTCGGCGCTGTATCAGGCCGAACAGGCGATCGCGTCGAAGGTGCCGACCGGAACGATCGACCTGGACGACCAGCCGGACGGCAGTACCAATGCCGGCGACGACGGCGACGACCCGACGTGCCCACGGTGTGGTGGCGATCTCGAGCCGACGAGCCGTAGTGGGATGGCCCGGTGCCCAGCGTGTGACGTCATCCTCGAGAAAGAGATCGAAGACCGCTCGTTCGAGGACTCCGAGATCGGGCAAGCGATTATCCAGATCCGCGACCAGTTCGGAGGTGCTTTCTGACAGGTGACGCTCTCGTTCGACCTCAACGCCCGGATCGGCAAGGATCAGATGCTCGAGATGCACTCGTTCAACTCGAGCAACATCCACAGTGCACTCTACGATCGCTCCGTCCGCGACCTGTACGTTCGGTTCCACGGAGATCGGATCTACGTCTACCTCAACGTCCCCGATACCGTCTGGACGGAGTGGTTGCAGGCCTCCTCGGCCGGCTCGTACCATCACGAGAACATCAAGTGGGAGTTCGTCTACGAGGAACTGACCGCCAGCGACTGGCCACAACAGGGCCGAGCAGCGCCGGCGAACAACCAGACCGTCCGGAGATTCCTGCGATAATCATGGCACTCGAACACTACCTCGAGCAGCACAAGAGTTACACCGAACGCGAGAAGTCGACGGCTACGATCGGCGGGACGTCGGTCGACCTCGCGGATGCCCAGACCACTCAGCAGGTCAACGACTCGATCATCGGTGCGAACGTCAACGGCGTCCCACGCGGCAAGGAGGCGTACCAGGCCCGGCAACTCGGCGAGACGTGGGCGATGGAGATCATCAAGAACGCCATCAACGACCAACTCGCCGGCGCGGAACTCGGGATGGGGACGCCCGACGACATCGACCCTTCTCGAGCGGCGAAAACGCTCTGGAAGCTGTTTCGGGACATGCTTCAGGGCCCACACCTGCAGGACGACGCCTGGAACGATCTCGTCTCCGCTACGGTCTCGGACATGGTCGACGTCGGGAACGGCTACTGGGAACCGATTCCGAGCAACGACGGCTCGATCCCGGTGGCTGCCCTGAAACCGGTCGACGCGCTTTCGGTTCGACACAACGTCACCGCGGGTGGCGAGTTCGGCGACCCACCGTACTACCAGGCACCTGCTCGCACCCAGGGCGGCAGTATCATCACTGGAATCGGCGACGGCGACCTGACCGAACTCGAGAGCGATGACCTCATCGTCATGCGCTATCCGGGCTCGAGGCGCTCGAATCGCATCTATCCTCGTGCGCCAGGGATGCAGGTCCAGGCCGCCCTCGAGCACCTCACCCACTCGACGATCCACGCCCAGCGCTTCTACAACGACAACGAACTCCCGAGCGGGTTCGTCCAGTTGATGGATGCCAACGACTCGACGATCGATGACGTCGAGGAGACAATCAAGAACGCCGCCGGCGACCCGCGGAAGGTCGGTGTGATCGGCGGCGAGGGGCCGGCCAACTGGATCGAGATGGGCGGCACTGCGCTGAACCTCGACATCATCGGCGAACAGAAGTGGTTCCTCCAACTCTGCCTGGCTGCGTTCGGACTCACCAAAGGCGAGATCGCGCTGACGGAGGACGTCAACTACAACACCGCCGACGCGGAGCTCTCGATCGTCCATAAGCGTGTGACGCAAGGGTTCCTCGAGACGATCGAGGACGCCGTCACTACCCAGGTGTTCCTCCAGTTCGAGAGCTACCAGGAACTGCCGGAGGAGCAACGCTTCTCGCTGAAGCTCGCACACTCCGATCCCCGCCAGGAACGCGCTCGAGAGGAACACCTCCGGGAACGGTACGAAGCAGGGGCACTGCCGTTGAACGCGTATCTCCAGAAACTTGGCGAGGAGACTGGCGACACGACTGTCGAGATTGCCGGCGTCGAGATCGACTACGGCGAGCACCCCAAATATGTGACAGAAGCGCTGATCAGGGATGCTCGAGGCGGCCAGGGCGAGGAAGATAGTGGCGACGATAACGACGGCGACGAAGACGCCGACCCGCTGCAGTAGTATCGCTCGAGAGCCCGATGACCTCGTGACCCGTGGCACGGGACGATAAGGGCCGAACGGACCGTCACGGGGACCTGTTTTACGAATCTACGATACGATGCAAACGCACCTACAGAAGGGACAGTACGTCGAGAAGCGCTTCCGCGCTTCCCGCGATGAGATTGAGGTCAAGGAGGACGAGGACGGGCGCAAACGCGTCCGGATGCCGATTTCTTCGACCGCCGAAGACCGAGATGGCGACGAGTTCTCGGAGAACGGCCTCGAGGACCTTCGCGACCAGATCAACGCCGGCAAAGTCCCGGCGTTTCTCGACCACGGGCGCGGCTCTCGAGGCGGCTACTACGGTGCCCTCGGGATCGTCGGCACGTGGGACGATGCCTCGGTCGAGACGGAGTCCTACGACGGCGAGTCAGTCGACACGCTGTATGCGGACTTCGTTCCGACGAAGGCCAACGAGGACGCCGAAGACATCGTGGCTCTCCTCGAGGACGACATGCCGGTCGGCGCGTCGGTCGGGTTCCGGATCATCGACTACGAACGCGATCGCGACGAGGGGAAGTTCATCTTCCACTCGACCGATCTACTCGAGACGTCGATCGTTGGGATCCCGTCGAACCCGCTGACGGTCAACGACGGTGTCGACGCCGATGCGATCGGCGCGAAGGCCCTCGGCAGCCCGGAGCATATCCGGTTCCGATCGCCGGTCGACCAGCAGCCGGTCGTTCCTGCAGCCAGCGCAGCCAAGCGGCAGGCACCGATGTCGGGCGGCCGGACGATGACTGGCGCTGCTGGGCTCGAGCCAGGTGGCTACGATCCCGAGGCCCGTTCCCTGGAGCGGGGTCGTCTCGGTCCTGACTCCGACCTCGAGGAAACGCTCACAGACGTCGAGCGTCGGCTTTCTGACCTCGAGCAGGCTTTCCCGACCGACAGCTCGGCTGTTGATTCTGCGGACGATGAAAAAGAAATGACTGACCCTGATCCCGACAACGGCGGCGGCGATCCCGCTGACGGCACCAGTGGTACCGACGTCGACGAGCTCCGGAACGACATCTCCAAACTGACGGAGACAGTCGGCCAGCTCGCTGACACCACGAACGACCTCGTCGAGACGATCGATGAGGAGCACAATACCGAACCCGACGAGACCGACAGCGATCCCGACGTCGACGGTACCGACGCCAGCGACGACAAGGATGGCGAGCCCGACGAGGAGGCACTCCGACTCTTCCTCAGTGAGGACGCCGACGAGGACGTCCGCAAGGAGTTCGAGGCGCTTCGTGAGAAGGCCAACGACGACGGCGAGCTCGAGCTCGCGAAGTCCGAGACGCGGCTGTTCGGCTCGGATGACGACGGCACTGACGGCACGACCGACGATTCAACCACCGAGGTGACGATCTAACATGTCTGCTACTATCGACCACGTCCAGGAGACGCTGACTGGCACTCGAGGCGACAGCGACGAAGCGGAAGAGTATCTCTACAACATCCTCGCGGAGGGTTGGGGCTTCCCCGAGACCCACATCGAACGCGGCCGTACTGGCATCGACGTCAGCGGCCGCGTCCAGCGCCACGAGGACAACTATGCCGAACACCTCGAGAGTCAGTTCGGCACGAAGAACCCGTTCCTCGCAGCTGCTGCGGCCGGTGAGCAGTACCAGCCCGGCTCGATGGGGTCGTCGAAGGCGGTCAAGGGCGTCGATACGATGGTCCAGCAGAAGGGCGCTGTCGATGCCTCGACCGTCCAGGACGCAGTCCCGATCATCGTCGACCCGATGATCATGGACGTCCAG
Organism: Natronolimnohabitans sp. A-GB9; assembly: GCF_030848565.1. GTDB lineage: Archaea > Halobacteriota > Halobacteria > Halobacteriales > Natrialbaceae > Natronolimnohabitans. The sequence goes on along the minus strand of NZ_JAVDDV010000039.1, from coordinate 8,488 downwards.
CGCCAGCGCGCGCCAGTACTGGACCGCATCGACACGCGCGCCCAGCAGGGCTTCACCGCGAAATACAACGTCATCAGCGGCCGCTCGGAGCCGATCGGCTATGCCGGCCAGTCCGACATCATCGACCTGTCGGACAACGACTACGGTGACTTCGCGATCGAGACGGACTCCGAGGAGATGGCGATCTACGTCGACCAGGTCAACGTCTCCGACTTCGCCTCTCGAGCGACCGACTCGCTCGAGTACATGGACCTGGAAAACACAACGCTGGGCCAGCGCACCATCGAGTGGGCGCTCACGAAGGCCGCTGCGTATTTCTACGCAGATCCCGACGCCGGCGAAACTGGCTTCGGCTACTCCTCGCTGGGCACCGAGAACGCGTTCCCAGGTCTAACTCACCTCGCCCAGAGTGCCGGCAACGACTTCGACCGGACCTCAGTCGACGTCGCTGCTGACGGCTTCCCGATCCTCGAGGACCTCAAGTCCGTCCTCACATGGACTGTCGAGAACACCGGCCTGACCTATGCCGACGCCGAGATCTTCGTCTCGCCGACGCTGTTCGATCTCATCGAGAACGAGGCAAACCCGGTCACCCGCCTCGAGTCGTTCCAGACGGGCGTCAACTTCGGCGCGCGCCAGCTGAACATCAAGGGTGTCCCGGTCACGGAGTGCCCGAACATCAGTCCGAACTTCGAACTGCCGTGGGACACATCGCCCGAAGGTCCCGGCAACGCGTTCATCGTCGACCGCCGAGCCGTCCAGTTCCGGGCACTCGCGCCGCTGTTCACGCTGCCGCTGGGTCGCCAGGGGCTCGCAGACCGTGTCGCGATGGCCGAATACGGCTCGCTGGTCGACAAGTCCCAGGGCGAACACACGTTCTGGCTCGAGTACGACACCGGCAGCACCAACTTCGATCCGAGCGCGGCCTAACCTGACCCGATAGGTAACTGACCATGCGACGCATCCAACATCCACGGGCGACGGCGGCCTTTCCACGGGATCCGCCGTCGAAAGCCGCTGTCGAGATCACCAGCGGCGAGTATCGCACTGCCACTGTCGACGACGAGGGATACGTGCTGGTCCGCGACGACTTCGCTGAGCCCGTCATGGACGGTCTCGCCGACCAGTACGGCGTCGGGTACGATCGCGATACTGGCGAGATCGTCAGCCATGCCGGCAACGATCTCGAGGCCGACCATCAGATCGATGCCGGTTTCGATGACGATGACAACCAGGTAGACGTCGACAGCGCCGGCAAGGACGCCGCTGAAGGCGATGATCTCGAGGCCTGGGAGAACTGGAACCGCGACGACTGGCTGGCGCTCGGCTGGGAAGATCGGAAGGCCGACGTCGAGAACGGTCTCGTCGACGACCATCTCGAGGAGATCATCGACGTCGAGTCCAACCAGAGCAAGCGCGTCTGCGAGGCTGCCCAGGAGCGCCTCGAGGAACTCGAGGGGTGATCTATGTCTGACGACATCGGCTACTGTACCGTCGATGATGTCCGCCGCGCCTGGCAAAGGGCCGAGTTCTCTCGCGGCCTCGAGGTTGAGGACAACCAGGCGGTCGTCGACGCGATCACGAGCCAGGCCGAGTGGCTCCAAGAGCACACGAACCGCCACTGGTACGCGCCAGACGGCCTCGAGGAAGATGACCATGACATCATCCCGACCGAGCCGCTGACTCACTCGGAAGACGAACTGGATATTCCCTCGAGTCCACACGCTGGCCCGCAGCAGATGCAGGTCGCTGCGTCGAGACAGGCTCGCTATCCGGTTCGGCATGCTGGGCCGTACACCCGTGTGAAACTGAGTCGGCGCGATGTCGTCGACATGACCGAACTCCTCGTTCGCGACAACTCCGGTAACGTCACGGACTGGGTCTCTGAGTACGCGCGAGGTCGTGGCAAGGACTACTACCTCAACAGCGACGACTCGAGCGGCTTTACGTACCTCTACCTGCACTGCGGAACCCTTCCGAAGTTGCGGGACTACGACAACGCCGTGGTCGCGACCTACGAGTGGGGGATCGACGAACTGTCGAATACCGTCCGCCGGGCGATCGCCATGCGTGCTCTTGCGCAGTTACTCACTGACGATGACAGCGCCTTGGGGATACCCGAGGATGCAAATCTTGTTCCTGCCGAGTCGAAGATCCAGGCTCTCGAGCGCCAAGCCGAAGAGTTGCTTGGCATCCACGAATGACGCTTGGGATCGCCGTTCTCGGAACACTGCTGTCGTTCAGTACCGGCTACGTGATCGGCTCATTCCAGTCAGCGGATCGGCGTGATCGTGCTCGAGTTTCGGAGGCGCCGGACGAGGATCCTCGAAGAGACGATGACGGCTATGGTCTCGAACGGCTCTGACCATGATTGAGTTCTCTTATTTCGACCTCGACCTTCGCGAGGCGCTGCTGACTGTGGTCACTAGCAACCTGGGGGTAACAACAGATGAGTACTACAGATACGACAGCTAGTGCCTCGTTCAGCCTCGAGGGTCCAGAGCCAATCCTCGACGATGCCGAGTCTCGGCTAGTTGGTGAGGCGAATCCACTCGTCTTCCAGGCCGTTCGCGTCAGCCACGGCGCGCTGCGGTCGTATGGCTCGCGCAACGACTACGACACGGATCCGATCGAGGACTCGTTCGCTGGTGTCGAGGTCGACCGGTCGGGCGGAGAACTGACGGTCACATGGTGCTGGGACCACGAGGCGGCCGTGTTCTTCAACAACGGCACCTCAGATCACACGATCCACGGCGATCCGGTGCTCGCCTTCCGCTTCGACGAGTCGGAGTATCCGTACCTGGCGGAGATGTTTCCCGACGGCACGGCGTTCCTACCGGAGGTCAACGTCTCCGGCCTCCCGCAGTCGCGGTTTGTCCAGGCCGGCCTCGAGTGGCTGCGCCAGGAGGTGGGCTAAAATGGTACAAGATGAAGTCACGTGGCTGCTCGAGACGATCAAGCGGAATTGGCCCGGATACGGAGAGACCTGCCTCTATGGTGACGGGATCTACGGCGAAGGCGTCTATTTTGACCCCTATGGATTCCCTGACGATATCGTCCGGATCAACCGCGACGAGCCGAAGATCCTTGAGACGGGCGAACGGACGCGGTCGGTCGAGTTGTCGAACACGAACGCGATCGGCGCATCGCTGTCGAGCCGCGATCCAACGCCGGTTGGTGCCGAGTACAACCACCGCGTCGAGACGACGATCTCGATCCGATTCGAGGGCCTCCACGTGAGCGAGTTCGGTCACATCAAGTCCCCCGCTCACTTCGAGCAATTGGTCCGCTACGCACAACACGCGATCGCGCAGGAGCGCTCGTATCCGACGGTCGGCGACGTCGACGACGATCCGATCGGCTCGGTCGCGTACCACACGATCAGCCCGCCGGAGAACGAGACAGACCTGAGCGACGACAATAGGGACTACTTCCGGCGGGACTGGGAGTACCGTTTCATCGGCTATTCAAACCAACCATGACAAGCTACAACACAACTGACGGAGGGATAGCATGACGGGCGCGGGCGCCGCGACGGTCGCGTTCGCGAAAGAGCCAGAGTTCAAGGAGGATCCGACCGACGGCGAGTACTGGAAGTTCGGCCGCGACGCGACAGTCACGGAACTGGACCTCGAGCGCGCCCTCACAGAACTGACCGAGGGAGATAAAGCCGAGTACGTCGAGTCGGTCGCCGGCAACCTCGAGGGCGCGTTCGCGATCGAAGCCGCGATCTCGAGCGATGTTCACGGCGACGTCGAGGACCTCGTCTTCAACGACGGCGGCACCGGCTTCGAAGCCGGCCGTGCCGCGAGCGGGCGGATCTACACTGGCGTCGACTACCTGGACGGGACGGCTGAGCGCGAACTGATTGGCGCCGTTCCGCTCGAGTATACGGTCAGCTACGAGCAAGGCGAGCCGGTCAGCTATACGCTGTCGATGGCCTACGCTGACGAGGAACTCAATACATCGATCACGCCCTCGTCGATCAACGGCGTTAGCGACGGAACGACGGCGATGTACCACGGCGTGACACTCGACATCGACGGCACGGAAGTCGCCAAACTGCAGGAAGCGGCGCTGTCGATATCGAACATCAGCCGGTTCCAGTGGGGCGCTTCGCACACGGCGATCGACGCCGTCCTCGCGCGCCCGGAAGAACAGCTCGAGGTCGACGCGATCCTTACCGGTCCATCGCGAACGGAACTCGCCTACGGCGGCACCGACGCGACCGAGACTGCGGCACGAATGGACAGCGTCTCGGGATCGCTCAATATCGCTATCGCCGGTGAGAGTGTCAGCACGTACGAGATGCCGAAGTTGAAGCCGAATCAGAACTCGTGGAACGACGTCATCACGGACGGCGACACGGACACGACTGACTCGACGACGTTCAACGTCAACGGCGGCATCGAGGTGAGCGACTGATGCCCCTGCGAACAGAGACGATCGACTTCGGCGAGGAGGTTCAGCGCCTCGAGGACGAGATCGACGAACTCGAGAACATCATCAACAGCATCGGCGACGACGTCGATGGCGAAACTGCTCACGCGCTCCTCGAGCGGTTACAGTCCCTCCAGACGCACCTCAAGGGCGTCAAGTGGGCCCGCGACGAGGCGTTCGAGGCAGACTACGCGCCGATGTGGGACGACGACGTCGACGCGATCACGCTCGCGGGCCTTACCGGCGGCGAGTTCGGACGGATGCAAGACGACCTCGAGGGCGCCGGCAGCGGCGCCGCTCGAGTCCACCAGGTCGAAGCTGGCACCGAAGACGCGCCGTATATCGACGACAGCATGGACAGAGACCAGCGCATCGCGACCGTCTCCGACCTGCCGGTCCACTACCTCATGTGGGCCGAGTCGCGGATCGACGATCTCACCGGTCTAGGGGGAAACGCGCGGATCAACTACGACGACTTGCGCGCGGAGATGCAGACACAGGAGACGTAGATCCCGGCGTTGGGGCGGACTACTTGATTGGAGTTGCCGGCGCCTGTGGGATTCCGCCGGACGTCGCTCGCGAGTGTGCGGTTCGCGACCTCGAGGCGATCGCGGCTGTCGCCTCAGAGATGCACGTTGCCCACTTTGGCGATTGATTGGATAGTATGATTTAACGGCTGCGTGATCAATAAGACATTATGTCACTCGACGACTTATCCACGGAGCAGCAAGTCGGGTTAGTGGGCGCCGCGGCCGTTATCATTGGTGCCTTCTTGCCTTGGTTCGAAGTGTCGATCTTGGGGACGGCCGTGACCGAAACCGGGATGGACCGGGACGGATGGCTCACGATCATCTTGGCTGGCATCGCGGCGCTCTCGATCGCGTTCACTGACTGGGACACGTCCCATCAGGCGGTGGTGCTTGTGTCTGGAGCTATCGTCGCGCTGCTGGCGGCAGCCTACGTCGTTGATCCGTTTATCTTCGGTTATGAGGGCCCTGCTGACCAGCGGCAACTTGCCGAGTCGGCAGTGTCTGTTGGAAATGGAATCTATCTGACTCTCATCGGCGGCTTACTTCTCGTCTTTGCGGCAGTAGTCTCCCTCAACGAGTCGGCGACGGACGGAACTGGTCACACTCCTACCGGCGACTAATCTCGGCCCCACCTCGTTTTCAGTTCGAAACCACCATGACAGAGTTTAGTACAGAAGCAGATCTGTCCTTTAGCGACTCGTCGCTGGCACGCGCCAGCCGTCAACTCGAGCGGGAGTTGAGCGGCGTCAGCGTCGACCTGCGAATGGACACAGGACGTACCGGAAAAAGCCAGTCAAGTGGCGGCGTCACCGCAGCCGCCACACGCTCGGGTAGGTCAACCGGTGGCGTCGCACAGACGCTCGAGGAATCAACCGAGCTTGACCAGGAACGGAACACACACCTCTCCGACTTAGTCGAAATCGCCGAGCGCGGTGTCGGTGGCAGCGGTGGTGACGAGGGTGGGATCATCGGGAGTCTTTTGTCCGGGTTCAGCCTCCAGGGAGTCCTTGGAACCATCGGCACCGGTGCCCTGGTCGCGAGCGGCGCCACCATCACTGCCAGCGCGCTCGTGAAGGCGAAGGCGACGATCACAGCCGGTGCCCTGATCGCGAGTAAAGCAGCGATCGGAGCAGCGGCGCTGATAAAGAGTAAGGCAACGATCGGCACCGGCGCCTTGATCGCGAGTAAAGCAGCGATCGGAGCAGCGGCTCTCGTGAAGGCGAAGGCGACGATCACGGCCGGTGCCCTAATCGCTTCCAAGGCGGTGATTGGTGCTGGTGCACTGGTCGCAAGCAAGGCGTCGATTGGTGCCGCGGCACTGATCGCTTCCAAGGCGGCTATCGGGGCCGGCGCTCTGATCGCGTCGCCGGCGACCATCACGGCAAGTGCCTTGATCACATCGGCGGCAGTTATCACGGCGTCGGACGTGATCGACACTCCATGGGATGGATCCAGATCGGATGGTGTTGATCCCGAGATCGCGACACAACCCGATGAGTGGCGCACGACGCCGACGCACGACCCAGCGGCCGACTCGGAGTATCTTGAGAGTGCTGATCCGGAGCCAATCGAGCCATTTGACGACGGCGAGAGCCTCACCGCGGACGACTGGGAAGAGACGGAAGCCTTCATCGACGAAGTGATGGACGACGGTTCGGCCGACACAACGCCGTCGACGAGCTCTTCCAATACATCACCCGACACGACGCAACCCGACACGTCGCAAAACCAGGCTCGAGACCGACGTGGCGAAACGACGATCAACAATGACGTCACCATCGAGGCCGATCTCCGCGACCTCGAACGGACGGTTTTGAACGAGATCCGCGGCCTCGAGCGCGACATCGAAGACCTGGAGCGTCAGATCACACGATGACATGGGTGAATCCACAGGTCACGATCCACAACGCGGAGATAGCCGGCCAGACGGTCGACGGTACGTTCGTGTTCCCGTCCGACATCATCGTTGAGTTCGAGACACGGACCGAGGAGTTCTTCCAGTCGAGTGGCCGAACGCCAGCGCTGATGAGCGTCGTCCTCGATTGGATCCAGGACGAGACCGACGACGACGTCGACTCGAGCATCCGCCAAGAGTTGTCGATCGATGTCGGTGCAGGGATCCACGCGATCACGCTGGACTTCCGTGGTTACACAGGATCACCCTACCAGTGGGGCGACAGTGGCGAGGGCGGCACCCCGACCGATGCGACCGGCGAGGACCTCCACGCTCAAATGGCTGTCTTCGATCGGTATCTCCAGGCGGCGCGGATCGACTCGACGAACCCCGCGATCCTCGAGGTCGGTGAGTACTCCGAGGCAGGTCGATACAGCCCGCTCCAAGTCGTTCCAGAGAACCCGGACGTCGTATTCGATAGCACCGAGCAGAGCAGTATCTACGACGGCAGCGTCACTTGGGTCGAGACACTCTCGCTCGAGGAATCACTCGACGGAGCTAAACAAACACTCGGATAGCTCACTATGCCCGATCTCCTACTATACACGCTCGTTGTCCCACAAGCATCTCAATCCGAGTTACCAACCCAGCTCCAGCAGCAACTCGCTTCTGCCGGTATCATCGGCGAAGACGGTGGCGTCGTTGAGCAGATCGCGAGCAACCCAGCCGACCAGACAGTTATCGGCGTCTATCGGTCACCGGTGGCCGAAAAGATGGCCATCGAACTCGAGGAACTCGCAACAGCCTCTGGCTTTGGCGAGGTTCCACTGACCGGACTCAATGAAACGACACCAGTAGACGGCTACTACGCGATCGAAGAGGTCGACGTCGCTCCTCCCCAACCTCGGACCGACCGCGTCCAACAGTTCGAACTGCAGCTGACGAAAGAGGGGACTCGGAACAGTCACTGGCGAGCGATCGAGACGAACCCACGCCAAGCGGATCACGACTGGGGAAATGACCTCGAGGCGTCTTTAGCAGTCCCGGCAGCCGCGAGCAAGGTGCAGTGGTTCAATCCAGACAATCACTCTCGCACAGTAGCGCAGCATATCGAGGTCCGGTCCGCTGAGTTAGGCGGCGTCGCTATCTACGACCTCGATGCTGGACAGGACGCGGTCGGCACAGACACGCCGATGTTGATCTACGAGATTCCATATCGGGCCGAGGAGAACGTCGACTGCCGCGTCTACGATACACGTGATCGTGTCGAGAAGACGGACGACAACGGCGTTCTACAGTGGCAAAAAATCTTCTCGACGATCCATGATTTCGACGCCCCGATCGTCCTTGATAATGGCGTCATCCGTTTGCGTCTCGACGAAGCCGAAGGGACACTCGAGGCTGAGCGCTGGGACCCAGACAGGTTCCCGAATGAGACTGGGCTCTACGGCGCTGGGCTCTACGGAGAGGGGATCTACTACGGGGCTGAGGCCGAATGGTTCTCGGTCGATCTCGAACAGCCCGACGACGTCACTCTGTTCGATGTCGATCTCGTGGAGATCGGGATGGTTCGCGACCGCGTCCAGCTGACGTTCAGCGTCGCCGACAACCTATTTTCGCTTGA
>NZ_JAVDDV010000038.1 GCF_030848565.1 Natronolimnohabitans sp. A-GB9 | reverse complement strand
GCTTCGAGCCTACAAGGGTAGATCTGGAACCAGGATCAGCGCTGCGAGTCCGATCAGCCGTTTCGTGATGCTTCGAGCCTACAAGGGTAGATCTGGAACGATGGGACCGCGGCGCCGGCGTCCGTGAGGCGGCTGCTTCGAGCCTACAAGGGTAGATCTGGAACAATGTGGCGAAAATCGACGCTGCAACTGGGACCGAAGCTTCGAGCCTACAAGGGTAGATCTGGAACGCGTCCAGCGCGCGAACCGTGTCGTCGTCCGAGCCACTGCTTCGAGCCTACAAGGGTAGATCTGGAACAGCCGTCAAAATCTTCGCCGGTGAACAGAACGACGTGCTTCGAGCCTACAAGGGTAGATCTGGAACGAGTGGGCGGTCCCAGCCGTACCCCGCCGCGCGGACGCTTCGAGCCTACAAGGGTAGATCTGGAACCGGGACAAGTACCGGATACATGGCCATTGTACCAAGCTTCGAGCCTACAAGGGTAGATCTGGAACCGTGCGATCGAAGGAGACAGCGACACGGTCCAGTCGCTTCGAGCCTACAAGGGTAGATCTGGAACTCGTTCCAGACCCCCGTTTGGCCTTCGTGTCTAGTCGCTTCGAGCCTACAAGGGTAGATCTGGAACGGTCTATCTCGGCGCTGTAATGGTGGACTCCCTCGTTGCTTCGAGCCTACAAGGGTAGATCTGGAACCAGTAGTGTAGAGTGTGGGGTATGCGAGAGCAATTAGCTTCGAGCCTACAAGGGTAGATCTGGAACTTCGGCTACCTTACTCTCGTCAATAATATCTCCTTGGCTTCGAGCCTACAAGGGTAGATCTGGAACCAGCCGAGCTCGTACTCGAGAACTGCACGCCCCTTTGGCTTCGAGCCTACAAGGGTAGATCTGGAACACGCAGGACAGCTTAGGACTCCAATCCCCGCCAGAGCTTCGAGCCTACAAGGGTAGATCTGGAACGATGGGCACCACGGTCGCCACGATCGGCAACCCGGTGCTTCGAGCCTACAAGGGTAGATCTGGAACTCGATCGGGCACCCTGGAACGACGAACCACGGGGAGCTTCGAGCCTACAAGGGTAGATCTGGAACCTTCGGTTGGTAGTTCTCGAGTTCCGATTCGTCGGCCCGCTTCGAGCCTACAAGGGTAGATCTGGAACGGTCTTCGAGGAACGACATGAGATCGGCGTAGCTCGCTTCGAGCCTACAAGGGTAGATCTGGAACGATGATCGTGACCCCAGCGAGCACGATCCCGGCGAAGCTTCGAGCCTACAAGGGTAGATCTGGAACGTCCAGCGCTTTTACCGTGTCGTCGAGCGAGCCAGAGCTTCGAGCCTACAAGGGTAGATCTGGAACACTGAGCAGTCTTCGCAGTGTCCTGGATGGAGTCACGCTTCGAGCCTACAAGGGTAGATCTGGAACGTGAGTTTGCTCCCCTAGACCGAATAATCTCAAACGCTTCGAGCCTACAAGGGTAGATCTGGAACCCGTCTTCAAGCACCTCGAGAAAGAGAACAATGCTTCGAGCCTACAAGGGTAGATCTGGAACTCTGTCGCGTTTGCTGAACCAACCAGTCCGATCGAGCTTCGAGCCTACAAGGGTAGATCTGGAACAACGGCGAGATCGTCGGCCACCTGCGCCACGGTCAGCTTCGAGCCTACAAGGGTAGATCTGGAACCCTGGCCGAACCGAGTCACGGCCCGTTCGAGGGCGTTGCTTCGAGCCTACAAGGGTAGATCTGGAACCTCATCAAACTCTGCGACATCTATTGTGCCTTCGAGCTTCGAGCCTACAAGGGTAGATCTGGAACAGTGTGTCGCCGTAGCCATGTTCAGCGAAACTTGATGCTTCGAGCCTACAAGGGTAGATCTGGAACCTGCTTTGTATTCGGCCATAGGGTCACGGTCTAACCGCTTCGAGCCTACAAGGGTAGATCTGGAACTCAAACGATCGGTCGAAATGTATACAAGGCACGTGAGCTTCGAGCCTACAAGGGTAGATCTGGAACAAGTCCGACATGATCTGCTGGGATGGTATGTTCTAGATGGCTTCGAGCCTACAAGGGTAGATCTGGAACCGCGAGCGCCAGTCGCCTTTACACGACTTGTCGCAGCTTCGAGCCTACAAGGGTAGATCTGGAACTGGTCTGAGTCGACCTGGAGCTGTGGGTCGTCGATCGCTTCGAGCCTACAAGGGTAGATCTGGAACCAGCAACGGATTCAAGAGCTAATCCGGGCCGACACGGCTTCGAGCCTACAAGGGTAGATCTGGAACTGTTGGCGACAATGACGGCGTTGCGTTTTCCCTCGATCCTGCTTCGAGCCTACAAGGGTAGATCTGGAACCCGTGCAAACGATTCGTTCGTCGTCGCTACCACGGTTGCTTCGAGCCTACAAGGGTAGATCTGGAACCTGTGTCGAAATAGTCATCTCCACGGTTCAGCTCAAGGCTTCGAGCCTACAAGGGTAGATCTGGAACCGAAGAACCGCTCGATGGCGATCTCCGCCCTCGGCTCGCTTCGAGCCTACAAGGGTAGATCTGGAACTACGACGGCTGCGGACTGTGCGACGCCGACCTCGAGCTTCGAGCCTACAAGGGTAGATCTGGAACTTTCTCGGCCGGCACGGATCTGTTCCATGTCGTGGCTTCGAGCCTACAAGGGTAGATCTGGAACTAGCCGTCCGTCTGGGACCAGTTCCCGTCTGGTTCGCTTCGAGCCTACAAGGGTAGATCTGGAACCGTCGTCGGTGTCGTCGACGTCGACGTCCCGATCGGCGCTTCGAGCCTACAAGGGTAGATCTGGAACATGTGGTTGATGGCACTGGCTCGGGGGGTTGAGTCGAACTCTCCGTGCTTCGAGCCTACAAGGGTAGATCTGGAACACACTCCGAACAGACGTCTTGGTCCCCGGCCGTGCTGCTTCGAGCCTACAAGGGTAGATCTGGAACTCCGAACTCAGAGACACCGCAGTCAACGCATTCAACCGCTTCGAGCCTACAAGGGTAGATCTGGAACAACCGAGAGAATCGGGTACGGCGGGTGCGTACCTTGCTTCGAGCCTACAAGGGTAGATCTGGAACCTTTTGACGATGTGCGTTTCCTTGACCGATTCAATAGGCTTCGAGCCTACAAGGGTAGATCTGGAACCGAGAGCGTAACGGGAAACTGATAGGCGGTTACGGTGCTTCGAGCCTACAAGGGTAGATCTGGAACGCGAGACGAAGAGACGCTACGACAAAAGTATTTGGATGCTTCGAGCCTACAAGGGTAGATCTGGAACCTTGATTGATTCGACGGGATAGTTCTGACTTCGCAGGCTTCGAGCCTACAAGGGTAGATCTGGAACACGGAGGCTTATCCCCCTCCCGAACCCAGACCTCATTGCTTCGAGCCTACAAGGGTAGATCTGGAACCCGAGTAATCTACCTTTGATAGAGATGTATCAAGGTCGGCTTCGAGCCTACAAGGGTAGATCTGGAACCCGGCCAGGGTGGCGCCGACGATCGACTGTACCACGTTGCTTCGAGCCTACAAGGGTAGATCTGGAACGACGGGGGAAACCTCGGCAAGACCTTGCTCCACCTTAGCTTCGAGCCTACAAGGGTAGATCTGGAACGACGTCGACCTTCTCGAGGTCGGCAGCCTTCTCGGCGCTTCGAGCCTACAAGGGTAGATCTGGAACTCGAGGACAGCGACGAGTACGACCGTGACGACGGTTGCTTCGAGCCTACAAGGGTAGATCTGGAACGACGTCGTCACGGTCGTACTCGTCGCTGTCCTCGAGCTTCGAGCCTACAAGGGTAGATCTGGAACGACGACTGAGTCCGCGTCTTCGTGTGCCGAGTGCGCTTCGAGCCTACAAGGGTAGATCTGGAACCATCCCGAAATTGAGACTCTAACGCCATAAGGATGCGTTCTTTGGCTTGCTAATTCCGTCGACCCTCAATAACCTCTCACACCACGGGGGTCGACGGAACCAGCTGCTCCAAAACGAGACGCTAAAACGACGTTCGGTCAGAAACCGAATCAGATACGAGCCCAGCTGCCGTTTCTAAGCTATATACTGACTGATCGCTGGATGCATCTACGAAATAGTATCCTTTCTCAGTAATTGGTGTGAATACCGGTTCAGACAGGTCAGTATCACGAACCGGAATCGATACCGTTCGTGAGGAAAGATAGCGTTGGATCGCTCGAGTCCAGTCGTGGTAACCTTCTTCCAATGCTTCCTGGTACATTCGCACAAGTTTAAGATCGATAGAGTCGACGCAAACGACGACATCCGCAGTGGGATACTCATCGCTAATCAGCGATTCGTTAGCTAAGGTGCCGAACTTCCCCTTCTGAACAGCTGTTACCAAGCTATGATCTCCTGGAGACGCGGCCGAATGCAGTCGCTCATAGTATCTGTCGACGATATCACCAATCATCACTGATTCTTCGATTGTCGTCTCCGAGTGGTATGGTGCGAGTGCCTCTCGAGTTGGGTAGAGGAGATCGTACGAATTGGTATAAATGTAATAGCTCGGTGGTTTCGAGTTTGATCTCGGATTTGATAGTCGCCAAACCGTTACTGTACTGGCCTCATCACTGAACTCTCGATTGCACCGACCCGCAGCCTGAACGATCGATGGAATTGGGGCAATATCTCGATAGAGTCGATTGAAGCTAATGTCGACGCCGGCTTCGACTAACTGCGTCGAAATCACATAGAGTGACGTCTCTTCACAGTTTGTCAGCTGTCTAATTGCTGCTATCAGCAGTTTCCGATCGATTGGGCGCAATCGCGTCGTGAGTGTCGAGACGACTGTTTCACCCTGGACTCGCTCGACCAATTCTGTGACGATTTCTTCACGTGATGCTGTCTGTATCCGCTGTGTCTGAAGTAGTTCCTTCAGGTGGGCATTAAGATTCGTAGTTGATTGCAGGCGCGAAACTACAGCCGAGCTCAATTCGGTTGTACTCCGAATTGTATTGCAGATCACGAGCGTCGATTCAGTCGGGCCAGCGGTGATTTCTGTAGCTGCGTCGGAGATTGGAAGCGGAGAGGCAGACCGCGGGTTAGACACGTATTCGCTAACAGACTCGTGAAGTCTGAATTCAACTCGAGGGTGGGTTTCGATCAGATCATAGTATGTTCCGCTCTCTGGTAGGAATTCGAATGGTGTTGGCGCCTGATCGTCATACTGGAAGAGGCCAGGCTGTGTCGCTGTCATGAATATGATGTGAATGTTGTAGTGGTCTGCTAAACGCGTACAGAGATACGTGATTAGACGCCACCATGAATGCGACAGCGCCTGTGGTTCGTCGATTAGAATCACGCTATCTTGCAGCGCTGGTAGCTTTATCGACTGCGTGTTGGTCGGGCTAACAACTGACTCAAATAATTGAACGAACGTCGTCAGTACGAGATCTGCTTGCCAGCTTTCAGCGAGGAGATGTTGGTCGCGGAAGGGTGCATTGTCACCATCGTCTAGATCGGTTGGCCGCGTTCGTGTCTCGGCAAGGTGGTGATGGACTGTATAGCGCTCTTCAAGCGGAGACAGGCCGAAGACAGACTGAAAGATATCGTCAGTTTGGTCGATGATCGACGTATATGGAAGCGCATAGATCACCCTCCCTTCCTTGCGTTGTGCGAGTTCCAATGCGGTTTGTGTTCCGGTCAGTGTCTTTCCGAACCCGGTCGGAAGCGTGATCCGACCGATATTCACGTCCGCCTCGAGGAACTCATCGACTTGGTCCACGCAAGTTTTTCGCGCTTGTTCTCGTCGATTATTCAGCGTCTTTTGGATTCCGTGCTCCTCCGGGAGTGTCTCGATATAATCAGGGATCTGTCCTGGATCAATTGGGTTCGGAGAACGATTTGGGAGACCTGCCGAGCTAAGCTTGTCGGCACAAGTGAGAGTGCTCCAGACCCGAAGGAGATGGATGTATTCTCTGCTACCGGAATCAGTCGGTCGGTGGTCTTTGAGTACCGTTACTGTCTCCTTGCGTTTGAAATCTGCAACAAATTCCTTCAGTGCCTGCGATGGCTCGAGGTCGTCAGGACGAGCGGCAGATAGGATCTCCCCTGCAGCATCTTGGAGCGGTTCGTTCTCGAGAATACTCTCGACTTGTGTAGTTGGAGTTGCACTGGTAAACGGGCCGAACTCGGCTGAGCCCATATACTCACTGATCGTACGAAAGTCGTTCAGATGCGTTGCATGGTGTTTTGCGACAGCCAGGAACCCGACCGCCTGCCAGTGTTTCGAGAGGCCACACTGTCGAAGTACGTGCTGGCATGCAAACGCTCCCAAGTATGCATGGCTCCGTTTCTTCCGTGAGACCGTCTCCGAGTAATCGCCTCGATCGCGTGCATGAATATACTGCTGGAAGAAGGCGTTCAACTTCCCGAAATCGTGTAGATAGGCAGCTACGGAGACGACCGTCTCGAGTTCCTCACTACACTCCGGTAGGAGCTCAAGTGCCCGGTTTTCGACGTCCTCAAGGTGTGGGACAAGTCGGTTGGGGCGACTCTGATTCGAAGACCGTGGGCGGGCAAGTATCGGCGGAACTGGGAGATTCACTTTTCTAGATGAACGTCACTGGCCGGTCGTGAATCTCGTACACTGCTGCGTCGTCGTTCACTTCGATTGGCTCATTTCCGTCTTTCCGATAGGCGTACGCCGCAAATTCCGTGGTTCGACGCGAGCGCCCATCCTGTTCCATATGTCGCGGTGATCGCTCTGTTGCGAGCTGCGCACCTGTCGGGATCGCATCCTCGAGTGGCACGACAGAGTGGGCTTCGTCCGCGTCGATACGTTCTGGCTCAGATCGTCCATGGTACGTGATCGAAGCGAGACACTCACTCTTTCCGAGTGATGGCGTGTAGACTGATTCACCTGCCTCTAACATCTCTGCTAATTCTTCGCTGATCTCGCTGTCAGCGTGACAGACATCGATCCGGTAGCTGGCGTCGGTGAGATATTCATAGAAGTTCCGTTGTCTGTCCTCTAACGTCTTCTCGACTTTGAGAAAAGCCCCCTCTGCATCGTGACCGCCACGGCTACTCCGGTAGGCGTCTTTCGTCGTCAGTTCGGCTTGGGGGACTGGCATAGTCGTGATGGGCTCCTCGAGTGAAATCGCGATGCGACAACGATCTGGATGAAAATCATCGTAGTAGCTGTCGCGATCATAGCCGAGGATCCCAGCCAAGAGGCCGATCACGGTGGTTCGTGGCATGATTCGATACGTCTGTTTCGCTGTCGTCGTATCGATCCGCCGGAAATGGGCCCAGTCACCGCTAATCGTAAACGAAACCGAGTCCGGGATCGCTTCGGAACTCATCGGTCGGTGGATTGGTCGTACGGTTCGACGATGGTGACCGGTCCTGCCTTCTCGAGTTCCGTGTACAGTAGCTCCGGCCCGCCAAGTTCACCATTTGAACTGAAGGTGACGTACTTGTTTGCACAGACACGAATTTCGTTGATCCGTTCAGAGACGGGAGATGACGAGAGCTGATCGACAAGGTCGCCAATCTCGATGGTGACATCGCTAATATCTCTCATCTCACGTGGTGGCGCAGACTCTGCTTCGTTGATGCTCAGCAAGTCATCGAGATCGCCCTCGTGGTAGCCACCGTCGAACTCAACGCGGAGGTACATCCGTGGCTGGTGCCCCATCTTGGAACGGGTTAGCGTCTGGTTCTTCAGTGCCCGCCAGATGACCGTATCCAATCGACTGACATCGCTTTTCCTCAAGTCCGTCATTGACCCGTTGACTTCATTGAGGATTCCGTGGAAATTGATCAGGGCATACTGCAATCGATTGTCCTCAGCAAACGTCCCCTGATCGTCGTCTGCATCGCTCTGGATCGTGACTGACAGCTTCTTGCTCTCCGAGTTTTCGACGACCTCGTGCATACTCCGTCCGTGGCTGAACTGAAGCGGACCAGTGTATTGTGGAGTAGAGATGTCTGCTTCCTCGAGGGCATCCTGGACTTTGTCGTCAAAAGATAGCGTCGCACCAAAGTACCGAACGTCAGTCGCCTTTTCGAGGAACCGGTCAAAGAGTTCCTCGGAGTCCATCTCTTTGATCTCGTCTTGTGTGGTGTCGAGTAGATCTAAGAAGAGATCGTCTCGAGTACGTCCTTGCTCTCCTTCTTTCGCTGGATTGCGGATATAGACTCCAAGGTTGTCGTCGTGGAGCTGATCGCGAATAAAGCGCTTGAGTCGAACATCGGTGACGACTGCTTGTTGCGTATTCTCGTCGATTCGAGGGCGGTCGTTTGCGGATAGCGGGTTTCCGTTTGGATTCGCGTCTTCGGCGTCGTAAAGGAAGACAATTTCAGAACGATTCTCCACTCCTGCGGTCTCATCATCCATGGTTTCACTCATTGTTATAGTATGTTTGTGATAGGTCAGTTAGCTTGTTTCTAGCTATCGTTACTACTCGCTTTCCTCGTCTTCGTGGTAGAGCGACTGGTCAGATTTGCCATACGCAATCCCCAGACTGTACAGCCACTGGATTTCTTGCGTCAGAAGCTCCCACGAGTCGGGGTTCTTGTCCAGCATTGCGTCGGCAAGACGTGACGTATAGCGCTGGTTCATGTTCCCGCGCCGTTCATCCATCTGCGCATACGTCTCGTTTTTCTCCAGTATCTGGCTGGCCACTGAGGGAATCGATTGCTTCGTGATCGATGACGGAGGGTGTTGTTCAACTACCTTCCGCGAAACCTCCTCCTTATGCTGGAACGCTGTGAGACGTCCCGCTAACCCTCCAAGAAGGAAAACCGCCCTCGCTTCTGGTGTTGCTAATGCATCGTGGTCGTCGATGAAACTCTCTAATCTGGATTCGCGCGTTTGCTCCCCAGGTGTGCTCGATTCCATTAGCGTGTAGTCATGTTCAGATGTATGGGATATATGGTTTTCTAACAACAAATCTGCATTGGCAAGTGCTGTCAACCGTGCGTACTGGCCCAGAACGACGTTCGATGGGAAACTACCGTTTCCGTTCGACTGATTGTCCCGGAACTCGCGCTCGATTTTGAGCACGAAGAGATCAAGGAGAGTATCAGCGCTGATTTTGTCTCCTCGTACTAACTTCCCACTCAGTGTGAGGAAGGGGTCATCGGGAGACGGATCATCGTCACTGGTGTCGTCCGGATCAGGCGACTGAGCAATCGTCGAATAGAACCACCGACCAGAAAGAACCTCCTTGGCGACGTTTTGACTCGGCCGCACGTAATCTGTCCTTTCAATAAGGTCGCCGAACAGTTCAGACTCCTGTAAGGCAACGCCAAGGTTATGATATGCCGCCTCGAGATCGGTCAACGGACCGAGTGACACCGACGGCTCGTCGACGAACACTTGTGTTGGATCTAATCCCTTGGCAACGTAGAGGCCGTACACACGGAGCCAGGTGTCGTACCCATCGAAAGCAGTCATCTCGTCATCCAGATCAGCTAAGAAGTCGTCGATGGCCTCCGAGCTGACTGCGGACTTTTCCACCAAGCGCTCAGTGTCCACTTCGTCCTCGAAGAGTCGAACGACCTCATCCTGGAACTCGTCCTGATCCGCTTCTACTAGTTGCTTGTATACATCCGAGTAAAAACGCTGGAACGTCTCCGGCGTAATTGCTGTTTCAGGGTAGGGCAGCATGTAGAATCGAACCCCCTGAAAACCAGTGTAGAACTCATCGATAATGCTTCCAAACCGGTCAACGACAACAGCTGCTTCCGGCGTTAAGGGTCTGGATCGCCATGCATCGTCTTTGTTGAGGTCCGGAAACAGCTCTGGCTGCTTCTTTCCGAACTGACCAAGCACACCAGGCGAACCGCCAGTCACGCGATCGTCGCTATCGGTGATGAACCCGGTCCCAGTACCAGTTGGATCCGAGTCGGGCATCGAAATGCCATCCCGAAAATGCTCACGGCGGCATTCGTATGCTGCTTCGTTCAATACTGGTATCTCCCCAGGATAGAGGAACTCCCCGTCTGGCTCGAGTTTGATCTTGACTGTGACGAGAGCTCGTGTCTCCTCGAACTCTACACTCTCGAGTAACGCTTCCGTCAGCTCCTCCATCGCATCCTCATCTTCCCCGAGCTGGGACAGGAGATCAATAATCCATCCGTCTGAATGCTCTTCAGCGACAGCCTGTGCTCCAGGTCGGTTCGGCCACTCTTCGAATCGTCCGCGAAGAAACCGACTCCCCCACGTATCGTGAGCGATCGTCTCGATATCAGTCTCGCTGCTGCCAGAATGGTTCGTGATCGAATAGTCCGTCGCTGCACCTGCCTTTCGCTGGTTTTTCAGATATCCAAGCTGGAAACAGTTTTCTCTCGTGTAGCTCTGGACTTCGATCGGGGTCTCTGCAAGCGTTGGTTCCGATCCCGAGAGGTCTATCCTGGCGGCAATGATACTGTTCGACTCCTCTTCTGCCAGCAGTTCAGTAGCGACGGAGACCTTACTGACGGCTTCTGGGTCCATCCGATCTGGGACTGTCGATTCGGTCAACCGTTCATACCGATCACAGGCCGTGTACAAACACGCGATATCGTAGAGACTCGAGAGAGGCCGATCAGGAACTTCCTCGAGGACGGTATCAATAGACGCGTCAGACGCCACCTTCGATGCCATTACTCGGCCACCTCCCGGTTGACGAACCCAAAGCCCAACTGGTTACGCCAGCCCATCCCAGTATCGAGTAGCAGATTGAGCCAGCGCCGGTGGTCTTCGTTTCGAACGGTGTAATCGAATTTCCACTTCGTCACCAGAAACGTGTATTCATAGGTATTATCCGATGTAACTGCCACATCGACAGTGTACGTCTTTTCGAGCGTTAGATCGGTGAAGAGCTCTGTCTCTGGAGAGACCGTTTCTAAATAATCTGCGTGGATGGTGTCATGCTTCCAGGCCAAATTCTCCCGTACCCGCTCGAGGAAGATCTCGAGTGAGTAATCAGGGCTCCATCCGATCTGTTCAGCGTTTGCCTCGGTCTCGATCCCGTATTCGTCCCATCGTTCCTGTGGCAGCGGAATGTAGACACCAGTGTCTGTTTTGAGCGTTCCGCTGGTCCCAGTTTCGCCGACATCTGGCGAGAGTACGCTGCAGTCGTCTACGTGGAAGGCCATCTCGCCGACGTTGAATTCGGTTCCTGGTTCGAACCGATCAGCGAGCACGCGGATCAACCCCTCGCGGTGGGACGCGATGAGAACGTGGCGGATATCTCCTTCTGAGATCTGTTTAACGGGAAAGATGTTGGAGAAGCAAAACGCTGGTACGGACCGTTCTCCGTGGAGATCGTAGAACGGTGTTCCAGAGAGAGCGTCCCAGATAACTCCGCGGAGTTTATTGTGATACTCCGGGTTGTATACTGCGTCTGCGTCGGCCCGTAGCCGTACAAGGATACGCATACGGGGACAACTGTCTTTACTCAATAAAAAAACTATGACATGAACGTCATAGGATTGTATCTATTTGTTACCTTCACTCTCATTTCGATCGCACTCTGCGCTGCGAGCCTACAAGGGTAGTTCTGGAACTGACGAGTGCGATCTTGGGCAAACGGAGTACCAGGTGCTTCGAGCCCACAAGGGTAGTTCTGGAACAATGAGCCAGTGAGACCATCGGGAAGATAAACGGTGCTTCGAGCCCACAAGGGTAGTTCTGGAACGAACACCCACGCTTCTTCGTCAGGATCCCAGACAGGCGGCTTCGAGCCCACAAGGGTAGTTCTGGAACTATCGACGTCGAACGGCAGTGTCGCGGTCATCGAGCTTCGAGCCCACAAGGGTAGTTCTGGAACTGGCCGCCTCCGTCACGCGGGCGTTTGGTCTCGAGTGAGCTTCGAGCCCACAAGGGTAGTTCTGGAACTTTAGATTGTATCTCATTTGATGCACCACAAAGGGCGCTTCGAGCCCACAAGGGTAGTTCTGGAACTTAACTGAACTATAGCATATCTTTAGCCGACTTAGCTTCGAGCCCACAAGGGTAGTTCTGGAACACGTTTCGTTTGGCCAACCGACTATCCTCAAACTGAAGCTTCGAGCCCACAAGGGTAGTTCTGGAACACGTTTCGTTTGGCCAACCGACTATCCTCAAACTGAAGCTTCGAGCCCACAAGGGTAGTTCTGGAACCGGATGGACGCAGCCGATTGTCGTCGAGAAGGACGCTTCGAGCCCACAAGGGTAGTTCTGGAACCCGGTTCGTACAGCACTTGCCTGTGTCCGTCATTTCGCTTCGAGCCCACAAGGGTAGTTCTGGAACCGGCGCAGAGAAGAGGAGATCGCGAGAGAGGCAGTCGCTTCGAGCCCACAAGGGTAGTTCTGGAACGGTCTTCGGACGACGACCCCAAGGGTAAGAGCGGGGCTTCGAGCCCACAAGGGTAGTTCTGGAACACGATCTCGACCCAGGGATGCAGTTCTGGCCAGAGGCTTCGAGCCCACAAGGGTAGTTCTGGAACCAATGACAAAGACTCCGCGGGGGTACCCGGACGAGATCGCTTCGAGCCCACAAGGGTAGTTCTGGAACTGTGATCGATTCATACAGGCACCTCGTCACCGATTAGCTTCGAGCCCACAAGGGTAGTTCTGGAACAAGAGCGCCGGACCGTCTCGCTAGACCCAGAGGTTGCTTCGAGCCCACAAGGGTAGTTCTGGAACTACAGAAACCCGACGTTCTGGCCGTAATCACTGGCCGCGCTTCGAGCCCACAAGGGTAGTTCTGGAACGAGGCTCGAGCCGAGGAGTTAGGCGTCTCAATCGCTGCTTCGAGCCCACAAGGGTAGTTCTGGAACAGAGTCGGGGCCGTTGGCGACTACATCCTAACTGCTTCGAGCCCACAAGGGTAGTTCTGGAACGTTCTTCGATGAAAACATCGTCATGATGTGATCAGTGCTTCGAGCCCACAAGGGTAGTTCTGGAACGCGGCCAGCCTCGAGGCCGCGTTCGGTCCCAGCCCGGCTTCGAGCCCACAAGGGTAGTTCTGGAACGATACTCCCGTCATGGAGGGTCGCGGACGTCCGCAGGCTTCGAGCCCACAAGGGTAGTTCTGGAACGTACAGATCGGGTTTCTCGTCGGCACCTTCGTCGATGCTTCGAGCCCACAAGGGTAGTTCTGGAACGCAGTAGCAGGTTCCGAATCGCTTGTTCGTATCAAAAGCTTCGAGCCCACAAGGGTAGTTCTGGAACGCAGCACTGACGGTATAGTACCGACTGACGACAATCGCTTCGAGCCCACAAGGGTAGTTCTGGAACGTCCTTTGTCCGGTTCGAAGGGTAGGGGTGGGAGGGGCTTCGAGCCCACAAGGGTAGTTCTGGAACAGCGCGAAGAGTAGCCAAAACCCTATGTCCCTTTAACGGCTTCGAGCCCACAAGGGTAGTTCTGGAACCCTTCGACCTCTTGGTGTCCCTGCTTGTACGGCAGGGCTTCGAGCCCACAAGGGTAGTTCTGGAACTTCCATGAATTGCCCGTTTTCATCCCGTGGCATGCTTCGAGCCCACAAGGGTAGTTCTGGAACTATGAGCTATCGAACCCGGAGGCGTTCGGGCTCATGATGCTTCGAGCCCACAAGGGTAGTTCTGGAACGGCCAACCGCTAAACGTGAATCTGACTTGGAGCTGCGCTTCGAGCCCACAAGGGTAGTTCTGGAACATGCGAGAGGCCCTTACAGAGCGAACTGAACTCAAAGCTTCGAGCCCACAAGGGTAGTTCTGGAACGAACCCTGCCGGGCCGTCCGACGTCCTACCAAAGAGCTTCGAGCCCACAAGGGTAGTTCTGGAACATCGTCGCTCGAGTTGCCCCGCTCGAACCACTCGAAGCTTCGAGCCCACAAGGGTAGTTCTGGAACACGGCGTAGGACCGGCTACAGCAGACGCTATCATGGCTTCGAGCCCACAAGGGTAGTTCTGGAACAAGTCGGAGAAAGCACATAACGACCCGGAACTGTTAGCTTCGAGCCCACAAGGGTAGTTCTGGAACTTTATCTCGAGTGTGATTTCTCCCTCAAACCCAGGGTGCTTCGAGCCCACAAGGGTAGTTCTGGAACGAGGGGATCGGTGCGGCCCGCCGCGGCGAAACCTGGCTTCGAGCCCACAAGGGTAGTTCTGGAACGACAATATCGTCATCATGGACACGATGGACGAGGTGCTTCGAGCCCACAAGGGTAGTTCTGGAACACCCCTGTTGAGATAGATAATCTTACCGTTGAGGACGCTTCGAGCCCACAAGGGTAGTTCTGGAACTCGACGACGACGGTTCGCTCAGTGTCGCTCGAGGATGGCTTCGAGCCCACAAGGGTAGTTCTGGAACCCTCGGTCAGGTCGTCCAGGAGTTCAGCTTCACGACGCTTCGAGCCCACAAGGGTAGTTCTGGAACTCGGCCTCGCGCTGCCCCATCTCGGTGTGGTTAGCGCTTCGAGCCCACAAGGGTAGTTCTGGAACCTGGGAGCGCGATATCGGCGGCATACAAGACAAAACCGCTTCGAGCCCACAAGGGTAGTTCTGGAACGATGTAAATGAGCATCCCGTCGTACTTCCTGATCTTGCTTCGAGCCCACAAGGGTAGTTCTGGAACTGTCGTCGCCGGGAACGACCTCGTTGGTCTCGTTGATGCTTCGAGCCCACAAGGGTAGTTCTGGAACTCAAGTGCGACGACCCCGACGATCCCCTCGAGGTGCTTCGAGCCCACAAGGGTAGTTCTGGAACCATGTCCAAATCAGCAATATACAGCCATAATACTATGGATAGCAGCTGCTCGATTCCGTCGACCTCCAATACCCCTGGAACCCCCAGGGGTCGACGACAAATTGGACTTCATACTTCCTCCAAACACTCAGAAATCGTAGTAGGATCGTCGACGACATCTCCCTCAAGTGGCGGGTAGAATCACGATCGGGAAGTAGAAACAGATTCTGTTCGCGGCTATTCGATCTCGAGTGCGTTGACGAGCAGATCGTCCTGGACAGGTCGGCCGGAAAACCTTAGTTTCCGCCGGAAATAACTTTTGGCTACAAGAGCTACTAAATATGAAACTCCGTCAACCAACAGACTTTCTGATCCTTGAGGCACTCGAGGACAAAGGTCGGAACGTTGCGACGAATTTAGCCGCTCACACGGGAAAGAGCCGCGACAACATCAACACACGATTGCCGGTGCTTGAAGACTACGGCCTCGTTCGAAAGATCGGCCCAACTGACCGATCCGGATTGTATGAAGTCACGTCCGACGGAAAGGCGGCGCTTCTCCACCAGGACCAGTACGACCAAGTGGACAACTTCAGGGAACTCATCGAAGGACCCAACACCGCCACCAGCGACAACATCGACGACCCTCAAGCGAGCTTCGCCCGCTCTGAAGACGAGACCGAAAAAACCTGAGCGGCTCTGTTGAAACTCTCATACCGTGATAGGTTTCAGCGACCCTGTTGCCTACTTGCTCTGTACTGGACATTCACTATAGAACCCAAAGGGCACGTGACCTATTCTACGATACGCTCCGAATGTGGCAAGGGCTGGTATCCGATTTGAGATCGGTGATGACCGATCAATACAGATGACTCACATGTTGTGAAATAAATATAGATTTAAGCATCATTATAGTGTGTTAACAATGAAGGGGCGGCGGTTCACACCCTGTCACACGCTCCCACCCATTCATTTAACTGAAAAGTGATATTATCAGTAGATAGTAGCACGTTTCTTTATTCAGAATCATATATGAAAGTGAACCAGGCAGTTCGGTAACTGCGTGTGCGAATGGAACGGCTTCGACTTATTCGCTCGTTAGTTCGCGCAGCTTTTTTCGCCCCGGAGCGATCAGCTCATCGAGATATCCGACTACCGTCTCTTTCGCATCTGCCGGGTGCAACTCCCCGGATTCGAGCGCCGCCGCAAGGTCATCGTAGCACTCGTACGTCTGATTTCCACCGTACTTCTCGGGTCGTCGTACGGTCACTGACTCGAATCGCGGAAACACGTAGTACTCGAATAACTGTAGGACGGGGTTCTCGCGGTCGCCCTCGGGATCACGGGTCGGAGGACAAAACGCCGACTCGATCTTTCGCTTGAGATCCGCAGTGGAATCCTCCATCGAGATCGTCGTCCCCTTGCTCGACGACATCTTTCCTTCGCCTGTTTCGAGATCGGCGAGGATGGGCGTGTGCAAACACGGTCGCACCTCGTATCCCAGCTCCGGCAGTTTCTCCCGGGCGAGCATGTGTACTTTCCGCTGGTCGGTTCCGCCGACAGCGAGATCGATGCCGAGGAATTCGAAATCGAGGACTTGCATCAAGGGGTACACTGTATGGCTCACCGTTGCGGTGTCGCCGCTTTGGAGTTCGGCAACCGCTCGTTGGGCGCGGTTGAGTGTCGTCGAGACGCCGAGTTCGTGCAGATCGAGCGAGTAGTACGCTTCAAGCTGGAAATCAGACCCGTAGACATATTCAGTCTTGTTCTCGTCGAGGCAGTACGCGGCGAACTGTGCCTTCATTCGCTCCGCTGTCTCGTGGATCTCCTCGAAACTGCCCTTCCCGTTGAGATGTGCGTGAACGTCTGCAAGCAGGACTACAACATCCATCCCCGCTTCCTGCGCGTCGATGAGTTTGTTCGCCGTCAGAAGGTGGCCGAGGTGGAGGACACCGGATGGTTCGTAGCCGACGTAGACCCGTTTGTCTGCCGGATCATCGGCGAGTTCACGTACCTCTTGCTCGGTAACGACTTCCTCGGTGTTCCGGGTGAGTAACTCGTGGGTATTCATACAGATTGCATCTCCTTTGACCCAGAAATCTTCATAGCGTCCAATGTGTCGATCACAGTCGCCAGATCATCGTTTAGCGTCTCAACGAATTCTTCGGCGCGATCCGTCGTCGTTGCACCTGCTGAACACGGTTCAATGAGTTCTTCTTCCTCAAGAACACGCAGCGAGTACCGAACCTTATGGTGCGGAAGACCAGTCTTGGTAGATAATTTGACGATACCAATCGGTTCGGCCTGCCATACGAGGACGAATACCTCTAAATGCCGATCGAGAACATCGACCTCTTTCTCAAGTCGGTCAATTATGGTTTGCTCGACCATACCACCTCAAGCTATCCGCTGAAAATATATAAATTAATTTAAGGTGTGCTATGATGGCTGTAATACTAAATGCTATTCTACCACATGGTGTTCGAACCGATTGCTATACCCCCTATACTGAACGCGAGTTTCGCGCACTACTCTGAATAAAGAAACCGTATTACCAACTACTGTTAAGGCCACAAAAGCTTCACTATCAGTCTAAGGAGTTAGAAATCCTTCAAGGATTTATACATATACTGCTTGAAGGATAAGACAGCTATGATTGATCTTACCGATCATGTGGCGCTCGTAACCGGTGCAGCCGGTGGTATCGGGGAAGCAACCGCGAAGGTGCTTGCAGAAAACGGGGCCGATGTCGTCGTAACCGATGTCGTCGAGGGTATCGAAGAAACGGCAGCGGATGTTGAGGAAACGGGCTCAAAAGCGGTCGCTGAAGAGATGGACGTAACTGACGAAGAAGAAGTTGATGCGGTCGTCGAAGCAACTCTTGAAGAGTTCGGTCGCTTGGATATCCTTGTGAACGTTGCGGGAATTTTCCCCACGCACACGCTTGAGGAGATGACAAAAGAGGACTGGAAGCAAGTAATTGACATCAACCTGACCGGGACGTATAACTGCACGCAGGCAGCGCTGCCTGCGATGCGAGAGGAAAACTACGGCCGGATTGTCAACATTTCGTCGGCTTCGGGCGGCCATATCGGCTGGTCGAACGACCTTGCACACTACGCAGCCAGTAAAGGCGGCGTAGTTGGATTCACTAGGAGCGCCGCTCTCGACGTCGCTCAACATGGAATCACAATGAACGCAATCGTCCCAGGACTCATTGACACCGGCGCGCCACAGTCGGTCTCCGAAGAGGAGGAACTGGAGGCCGGCGTACAGATGACTGCTTTCGATCGAATGGGCGAACCGGAAGAAATCGCAAACGCCGTTACGTTCCTAGCCTCAGAAGAGGCCAGCTACATCACGGGTGCAAAACTCGTCGTTGACGGCGGTTACACGCTGGTCTAATCACCAAAGGGGAGTGTGAGACGTATTCTAAGACACCCTGCACGTTTGCTGGCTGTACTGCAGAGAGTGACGAGAACGTCGATAGCAGTGCTCGGGCGCCACCAAAGAGTTATTTATTTTTCGTATATTGTTATTCATGTGTGATTCGGGTAATTTGATGGATAAGCGAGCCGCCAGCAACCACTGGCAATCGACCGACGAGTGGTAGACCCGGACCCACGACACAGCCATGAGCGATTCCAATCCACTAGTGGACCGCCGAACAGTGCTCCGAACGAGCGGTGCGAGCATCGCCACGGCCATTGCCAGCGGTACCGCGATCGTCGGTACCGCAAGTGCCTCTGACTCTCATCCGAAGGATGACGCAATTGAATACAGCTGGTGGAATGGACACCGGAGCGAGGTCTCCTGGCGGCAACGATTCAAATATCGCCATCTCGAACCGGGTCCGTTAGTCCTCA
>NZ_JAVDDV010000037.1 GCF_030848565.1 Natronolimnohabitans sp. A-GB9 | reverse complement strand
CAGGATTCACGATCGATGCGGACTGGAACGGATTGTATATCGACGGTGAATGGCGATCACCGGACGATCGAGAGACGATCCCGGTCGAAAACCCAGCCACTCGTGAGGTAGTCAGTGAAGTACCCGCTGCAACCGTCGACGATGTCGACGAGGCGTATTCGTCGGCCGTCGCTGCTCAGGAGGACTGGGAAACCGAACTCCCACAGGTACGCGGTGAGGTTATCGAAACGGTACAACGTCTCATCGAGGACCATCACGAGCAACTAACTGACCTTCTCGCGATCGAGTCGGGTAGTGCGCGGCCGAAGGCATCTCGGGAGTTTACGTCGACAGGGGAGATGATGCGCGATGTCGTGACCTATCCGTTCCGAATGGACGGTGGTCACAGTCAGTCGAAGATCGAGCACAAAGAAAACATAATCAAGCGTACACCTGTCGGTGTGGTGACCGTAATCTCCCCCTGGAACTTCCCGTTTCAACTCTCACTGCGTGCGGTTGCGCCGGCGATCGCGCTCGGAAATGCTGTGGTGCTCAAGCCTGCGACCGAAACGCCGATCAGCGGCGGGCTGCTGATCGCCCGCCTCTTCGAGGAGGCAGGATTACCGGACGGAGTGTTAAACGTTGTTACAGGACACGGCTCGGAGATCGGAGATCACGTCGCATCACACCCTGATTTGTCAGCTGTGGCGTTTACTGGATCGACACAGGTCGGTCAAGGGGTTGCGAAAAATGCGGCCGAACAGCTCGCGCTTCCGGCGATGGAACTCGGTGGGAACAATCCACACGTCGTCTTGGACGACGCAGATGTCGAGCAGGCCGTTGACGCGGGCACATTCGGCTCGTTTATGCATCAGGGCCAGATCTGCATCTCGATAAACCGTCATCTGGTTCATGAGTCGTTGTACGACGACTACGTCGAGCAGTTCGTCGACCGGGCCGCTGCCCTCCCGGTCGGAGATCCACTCGACGAAGAGACCGTCGTCGGACCGATTATCAACGAGTCAGAACGCGATACCATCCTCGACTATATCGACCGTTCGATCGAAGCTGGCGCCACGCTCGAACTCGGCGGTACTGCCGACGGGCTGTTCGTCAAGCCGACAGTGCTTTCGGATATGGACAACGATATGGCTGCTGCGTGTAACGAGCACTTCGGTCCAGTGGCGCCGATTATCCCGTTCGAGACCGACGCGGAAGCCATCGAACTGGCCAACGCGACGGAGTACGGACTCGCCGCATCGGTCCACTCGAGGACGCTCTCGCGAGCCCGATCCGTCGCAGACGAGATCGAGGCAGGGATGGTCCATATCAACGATCAGCCGATCAACAACGAACCGCACGTTCCGTTCGGCGGGACCAAAGCTTCTGGAATGGGTCGGTATAACGGGGAGTGGATCATCGACGAGTTTACCGAGCCGAAGTGGACCTCGATTCAGCACGAACCTCGTGAGTATTCATTCTAATATAATCATTAATCATTCTATGCTCATCTAGTCGAGTGTAAAACTATTGGACTCGATTTAGGAGGGATCTCACTCGAGACAATGTATCAAGACACATCGAATCTCACAAATCATTCGACAGAATCTTGAACTGACCGTTTCGTCCGGCCGAATACTAGCTCACCGTGTTCTAGCCCCTCGATCAGTTCCGTCGGAAGGCCGTGTTTCTCGATACGGTCCTGTACTTGCTCTTTGGGGTATTCGACACGGCGAAGATCGACGGTCTCACTATCGAGATTGAGAACGGCGTATGCTGCTCGCCAGTCACCGTCTCGAGGGAGGCCAACACTACCTGGATTGACAACGATGCCGTCTTCGAACTCGGACTTGGTCTGCATGTGCGTGTGCCCGAGAACGAGAATCGATTCCTCTCCGAGGAGTGTATCGGTAAAGTCCTCAGGATACGTGTATTTGTTCGGTTTCGCGGGAGCGCCGTGAGCGACGTGGACGTGATCGTCGTACAGATCGAGTTCGAGTGGAAGCTCGTCGAGATAGGCCAGTTCGTCGAACTCGAGACGATCAGCCGTCCAGAGTGCGGCAGCTTTTGGAATTTCATGAAAGTTGTCGTGGAAGTCGCCCAACGCTGCTCTGTCGTGGTTGCCCTGGATAGAGACGATATCGTATTCGCGGAACGTTTCGATGACGGCCTTCGGATACGGCCCGTATCCGACGACGTCGCCTGCGTGAACGACCTCGTCTACTTCGGGCATATCCTCGAGAACGGCTGCGAGTGCAGGCTCGTTTCCGTGTACGTCGCTGATGAGTCCGACTTTCATATCCGTTCTTCCACTCGTATTGTTTTCAACGTTTCCCTCTCTATAGTACGTTGTACTATAGATAGCTGTTTTGAGGGAACACTCAGCTATGAATTGGGCCATACACATTACGAATCATCCAAACCACCGGTAGTTATAATATCCCATAGCACGGAGGGTATCACCATGGGCGTTGATGACAGTACAACAGCGGTTGAGGACGGGGATCAAAGAGAGTGTGTGGAACGAAACCGATTCCCTCACGCTGGCGAACTAGAATTACCAGACGAGTTAGCGGGCTGGGAGAAGATGTATCCGGAATTCTTCCTGTTTGAGTTGTCTGACGATCGTAGAGATTATGAGCAAGATCAGTTTTGGTTCTGGGATAAGAAAGACTCCACGGAGCCGATCATGCCGTGGGATATGACGATTAGTGCCCAAGCGTGGCAGATTGCGATGGCCCAGAACACGAGTCGGGTGTTCGCGATCCCGCCATCGATGTCGGTCGACATCCGTGTAGTTGCCGGCTATGTCTATTTCAGCGGTATCCAAGTAACGGACGACGAACTCCTGCAAGAGCGGGCTGAGATTTTCGAGGAACGAAGCGAGTACTACTACGAGAACTACGACGCGCTGTACAACGGGACGTGGCTTCCCGCCGTAAAAGAAATCGGAAACGAGATCCAGTCGCTTGCGGTACCGGAGAAACTTCCGGACTACGTTTCCGAGGATGTCATCACCGAAGCAAAGGGTCAAAGTACACAAACACTGCAAGTCATCCAAAACTATAATCGACTCACGGAACTCGCACTCGAAGGATGGCAACGCCACTTCGAGTTCCTATATCTTGCGTACCTGGCGTACATGCAGTTTACGGAGACGAGCCGTGACCTGTTCCCGGATATCTCCGACGATGCCATCGGAAAGATGGTCTCCGCGGTGGAGGCCGATGTGTTCCGTCCCGATCAGGAACTCGATAAATTGGCTCGAAAAGCAGTCGAGTTGGGCGGCGACGTCCCGGCGATTCTCAAATCGGATCTGAAACCCGACGAGAAGATCGAACAGCTCCGTGCTAGTGAGACGGGCCAGGCGTTTATGGACCTGTTCGAAGAGGCCAAAGACCCCTGGTTTTACATGACCTATGGCGATGGCTTTCACAGCTACAAAGGGTCGTGGATCGACGATTTAGCGGCACCATTCAACCATCTCCAGACGAAAGTAGAGCGGTTGGAGTCTGGTGATTCGCTCGGTCGGGATTTCGATAAACTGCAGGCAGAGCGCGATGCGATCGTCGACGAATACAGACAGTACCTGAATCCAGACGACCGAGAGCAGTTCGATCACGCCTACGAGACCTGTATGTCGATCTACGAATATGCCGAGAACCACCAGTTCTGGATCGAAAACTGGCTTCATACTATCGTCTTCCGGAAAATGCGTGAATTTGGCGAGCTCGTCGTCACCCACGGCCTGCTGGAAGAGCCCGACGACATCTTCCTTTTCGACCGATTCGAGGTCGCCCAACTACTCGAGGAGACCTGTGAGACGTGGGCGCTCGGTGAAGGAGCATTCGTTACGGAGCGATGGAAGGATCGAGCCGCGAATCGTCGAGAAATATTCGAAGCTGCTCGGGAGTGGGATCCATCGCCGGCTCTCGGTGAACCGCCCGAAACCGTCTCCGATCCGCTCATGCAGATGCTCTGGGGGATCACGACGGAGAAAATCAACGACTGGCTCGACGTGGAGTCCGACAACGACGACGAGTCTCGACTTGATGGTTTTGGCTCCTCGTCCGGCCAGGTCGAAGGTAGAGCACGCGTAGTTACGGACGCGAAGGACATCAGCGAGTTAGCGGAAGACGAAATCCTCGTCGCACCACTGACGGATCCGGCGTGGGCACCAGTGTTCCCACGGGCGAAAGGGGCAATCACCGACGATGGTGGGATCACGAGCCATGCTGCCATCGTCTGTCGTGAATACGGGCTCCCCGCAGTAACTGGCACTGGTCACGCGACATCCGTCATCGAAACCGGCGATCTGGTCCGTCTCGACGGGCAAAGCGGTGAGGTCGAAATTCTTGAGAAAGCAACGCAGTCGTAAAAACACGAACTTCGATACCAGAGACTATGTCTGACACACCATACACCCTACATTTCGATGCCGAAGAGTGCAACAAGCAACGCGTTCAACTCGTCGGCGGAAAGAACGCGTCGCTCGGAGAGTTGATGGCCGCTGGTGACGCCGTTCAAGTCCCGCCCGGATTCGCCGTGACGACGGCGTTCTACGAGGCGTTTCTCGACGACCAGAACCTCGGCGAGTACATCGAGGACCGACTTGCAGAGGTCGATTTCGACGATGATACGGCTGTTGCTATGGCAAGCGAGGAGATCCGTACACGGATCCAAGACGCATCGTTTCCGGTGTTTCTCGATGCGGAACTGGAGGCTGCCTGGGGACGGTTACGCGAGACGAATCCGTCGACGGAGCTGCAAGTGGCCGTTCGGTCCTCAGCAACGGCCGAAGATCTCCCCGATGCCTCTTTCGCTGGCCAGCAGGATACGTATCTCAACGTGAGTGAACTCGAGCAGGTCAAACAACGCACGAAAGATTGTATGGCCAGCCTGTTCACTGCCCGTGCCATTACATACCGAGAGGAGAACGGCTTCGCCCACGATGAGGTACTGATCAGCGTCGGTATCCAGAAAATGGTCGAGGCACGTTCGTCCGGCGTGATGTTTACGCTGAACCCTGCGAACGGAGATCGATCGAAAGTCAGAATCGAATCGAATTGGGGTCTTGGTGAGTCTGTCGTAAGCGGGAAAGTCACGCCGGATAGCTTCCTCGTCGACAAACCAGTCTACAAAATCGTCGACCGAAACATCACTGAAAAGAAAGTGATGACGGTTCCGACTGACACCGGGATCGAAGAACTATCGGTCGACGAAGAGCGCAAGGACGTTCCGTCTCTCACCGCAAACGAAATCATCGACCTTACCGATATTGCGAAAGACATCGAACAGCACTACGGAGAACCGCAGGACATCGAATGGGCAATTGCAGAGACCAACGACGAAAAGCAAATCTATGTCCTTCAGAGTCGCCCAGAAACGACGTGGAACACAGACAACGAGTCGGCCTCCCCTCAAATCGATTCAGGCCGAAAGACTCAGAGTACAGCAGCTAGCATCCTAGATCGCCTTTATTGATCTCGTATACTGTGCCATGAATATTCAGCGAAGCTATCTTTGAGCAGCGAGAGAATCCCGTCGTTTACGGTAGCAAACGGAACTTGGATACGATTTCGAAATGACTCCCTGAGGTAGAGAATATACGATATAACTCAAAAGTCTGGGCTTCTTTTATGTAATTGAATTTCCGGCGGCCAAAAACGAACGGCATCAGTTACTATACTTAACTTCGTCGCACCGGACAGTTCGACGATTATGCATGCGCGAATCAAACATTTTAGTCGAAAAGCTATACTGGATCATCTGGACTGTATCTAAGATAGAACTATTCCCTTAGATGATGTCCCATATAGCGAACAATCACTGAACATGATTAGATTTATTATTAGTGATACGGATTCTCAACCCATGGTGAATGAGGAAGCGAATTCCGAATTCGAGCGGGTCCTTTCGAAACGCGACCTGTTCGTGTTAGCGTTCGGGGCAATGATCGGTTGGGGCTGGATCATTCAGACGGGGTTCTGGATCGACGAAGCTGGGGTCCGTGGCTCGGTTCTCGGATTCGTGTTGGGTGGACTGATGGTCGCCGTGGTCGGCCTGATTTACGGTGAGCTCGCCTCCGCGATGCCGTTCGTCGGCGGCGAGCACGTCTACAGTCTCCGGGCGCTCGGTCCGATCGGATCGTTCGTGTGTACCTGGGCGCTCATCCTCGGATACGCCGGCGTCGTCGTCTTCGAAGTCGTCGCGCTTCCATCCGCAATGGCATACATCGTGCCGGGTTTCAACGCGATCGAACTCTGGACCGTCGCTGGGCAACCAGTGTACGGAACATGGATACTCGTCGGCGGGACGGGAGCAGTCGTAATGACGTATCTCAACTACCGCGGCGTGAGACCGGCGGCTCAGTTCCAGACGATACTGGCTCTCGTTATCGCACTGGCAGGGATCACGCTCGCTATCGGCGCGGTTGCAAACGGGAACTCCCCGTCTAGTCCGCCGCTTTCAGACGTCGGACTCGCGGGCGTGTTTACCGTCGCAATAATGACCCCCTTTATGTTCGTTGGGTTCGACGTTATCCCCCAATCTGCGGGTGAAGCCGACGTCTCCCCTGGCCTGCTCGGGCTTTTGATCCCGATATCGGTCACGTTCGCTGCCCTCTTCTACATCGCCGTCATCTGGGCGTCCGGACAGGCGATGCCTGGATCCGAACTCGTCGAGAGCCCACTGCCTGCCGCGTCGGCGATGGAAGTGATCTTCACCAGTGAAGCCATCGGTCGGATTATGGCGTTAGCTGGCATCGCAGGTATCCTCACGAGTTGGAACTCGTTCTTACTCGGTGCCAGCCGTGCGGTCTACGCGCTTGCTGACTCGGGAATGCTTCCCGAACGGATGAGTACGATCCATCCGGAGTACAACACTCCGTCTACCGCACTCGTCCTCATCGGTGGACTCTCGATCGTCGCGTCCCTGTTCGGCGAGCAGATGTTGATCTGGGTCGTCAACGCCGGCGGGTTTGGGCTGGTCGTTGCGTGGGTACTGGTCGTCATCTCCTTTATCGTGCTTCGGTACCGCGAACCGGGGATGGATCGACCGCTCGAGCTTCCGTACGGCTACGCGTTCGGCGCTGCCGGGCTCGTTCTGACGGTGTTTTTCGTCGGGCTCTACCTCCCGGGTGGACCGTCCGCACTGGCGTGGCCCTACGAGTGGGCGATCGTGCTGTTCTGGATGATCCTCGGCGTGGTGTTGTACGGTCTCTCCGGATCCTCCGAGACGCAGTCGGAGTTCGACGCGGGAACTCACGAGGCGGAAGAACTCGACTAACGGCGTCACACGTTCTCGACGAACTTCGTCACGCGTCCGAAGGATCGGGGAGACCGATACGCCGGATATCGCTCCGAGACTGTAACGTGGCTACCGACGTCGAGACCATCGTTTCGACGTCGACGGCGACAGGGCACTATCACGCCCAAGATACTTCTTTAAATACTGCTAGTGAACGAGATACAAAGATTTAGTAATTTGTGGAACCTTGTCCAAACCATGGCCGCAGAACAGGCTTTCGACGATCTTCACTTTGCACAGGAGCCAGACGTTCAGACATCGATCCCGGGGCCGAAGTCCCAGAAACTGATCGAACGACAGCGAGAGATCGACAGCAGTGCAGTCGCGTATCCAAAGGTCGTTCCGATCGCAATTGAGGAAGCACGCGGTGCGACGCTTCGGGATGCTGATGGGAACACGTTTCTGGACTTTTTCGCCGGTATCGGCGTCCTCAACGTCGGTCACTCGAACCCATACGTCTTAGAAGCCGTCCAGAAACAGACCGAAGAGGTCGTCCACACCGTCGACTTCCCGACCGAAGCGCGTCTCGATCTGATCGAGAAACTCAACGACATCGCTCCCGGAGCACTTCCGGACGACAATCGCGTCGTGTTCGGCGGCCCAACGGGCAGTGACGCTATCGAGGCCACGATCAAACTCGCGAAGTACAACACCGGTGGCGACGGACTCATCGCGTTCCGTGGCTCCTACCACGGCGGGAGTGCTGGTGCACTTAGTCTGACGTCCGGGAAAAAGTACAAACAGCAGTACACGCCGATGCTCGCCGACGTCCAACACGTCCCCTATCCGTACCCACAGGCACAGGGGATCGAACCGGAAGAAGCGACCGATCGTGCGCTGGCCAACGTCAGGGAACTACTTGAGGATCCGTACAGCGGACTCGCGAATCCGGCCGGCATATGGGTCGAACCGATCCAGGGCGAAGGCGGCGTCGTAACGCCACCGGAAGGCTTCCTGCCGGGTCTCAAAGAGATCGCCGAGGAGAACGACGTTCCACTCATCATCGACGAGATACAGACCGGCTTCGGTCGTACCGGACAGTGGTTCGCAAGCGACTGGTACGACGTCACCCCAGATGCGATGCCGATGGCGAAGGCGATCGGCGGCATCGGACTGCCGCTGTCCGCGACGATGTACCGCGAAGAGCTAGACACCTGGGAGGCCGGCGGTCACGTCGGCACCTACCGCGGAAACGCTCCGGCGATGGTCGGTGGCCTCCGTGCGATCGAGTTCATCGAGGACAACGACCTCCTTTCCCACGCGCGAGAACTCGGTCGTTATATCCGCGATCGCCTCGAGGAGGCTGCTGATCACAACCCGCAACTCGTCGACGTTCGCGGTCGTGGGCTCTTCATCGGTGCGGAGTTCGCCGATTCCGACGAGATAAGCGGCAAAGAGCTCACTGAAATTATTCAAGAGGACTGTTACGAACGCGGCGTTCTCGTGTGGTCGGCGGGCCGCCGCGGAAACGTGCTCCGGTTGATTCCGCCACTCGTTCTCACACGAGAGCAGACCGAAGTGGGGATGGATATTATCTGTGACGCCATCGAACGCTACCCGCGGGATCGCTAGCGAACCGGAAGGTGGTTTTCGGTCGTGAATGCGATTTTCGGTCGTCGATTGACCGTAACGGCATACATTTATGGATAGAGTTGCATAGCTATGCGGAACGATGGACGAACGCGATATCCGGATACTCTCTGCGGTCGCGGAGGAAGGAACGGCAAGTCCCGAGAAACTCGCCGCTGCAACCGACATCCCGAAGTCGACGATCCACTATCGGCTGGAGCAACTCCGGGAGGACGGCGTCATCCTCGACGACGTGGGAACACTTGACCTGGAAAAAGCCGGGCTCTCGATCACACTGATCTCCGAAGTGTGGGCCGAGTTCGAAGAAGGATATCACGAAACGGTCGGTGAGAAACTCGCTGCCATCGAAGGCGTCAATCAGGTGTATTTCACCATGGGTGACACCGATTTCGTGGTCATCGCACACGCTACCGATCGGGGAATGGTCGAGCGACTCGTCGAAGACTACGAGGGAATCGATGAGATCGCACGGACGAGTTCGAAGTTCGTTATTACAACGGTCAAAAACGAACAGAATCCGCTCAACGATTTCGAGACCGAAACGCTCGTCGGGGCCCTTGCCGAATAACCGTTCACGAGCTGGCATCTATCAGTCGGTCCGATAGACGTTGATTTCGATAGTGTCGAACGCCACTTCAGCCGTTCTCTCACAGTGACTGTGAAGATTTACAGTTGTTCGTTTTGCAACTTCGAGACGCGTTGCTCCCCGCCTAGCCCCGGAAACGATCTTACAGGTGTTATCGCACGATCCGTTCTGCGGATAGTTTCGTGAAGATCGATAGCGAGTATTCAGATCGTTGGTCTAACGTCGCTTTCGGTCCCGCTTGGACCGTTCGATACCGAGTTTCGACAGGAGCGAAATGATCGAGTCGACGTAAATCTCTGGTAGCATGTCCCAAATGAAACGAGCAGCGTCCATACACGGCTCGAGCGGTGGAACTGCTGCTGTTCGTACCCGTGTATCACGTTGTGCTGACCCAATCTCCGACGCCGTATTACAGTTGTACCTTCGTAATCGACAGCTGGTTCGACTGTACTACTCTGAATCTATTTCGGTATTATCGAAATACACCCACGATAGATGGATAGTGTATCGAGCCGATTCGACGTCTTGAGCGAGGAGTTGGCGGTCGCCGGCTCCGTGTTTGATGTCGGTGACGGAAATCAACAATGATAAACTTTATCTGGTAGCGGAAGAACCGGATAACTGATGAGTGCTGAAGCTACAGAGTCGACTACAGTGCGTTCGCTAGACGACCTGGAAGTCATCGTCGATACCGACTTTCACCTGACGGAACGACAGGAAGACATCTTCCCGTATCTCGAGGACCCGTTTTATAGCCTGTTGAACAGTCAGAGTGAGGGAGACGACTATGGCTACCTGGGTCGTGTGTACCCTGCCCACGGGATGCTCTACTCGGTGACGGTCGGGAAAGCCGACTCGCCGACGGTGCGGACGCCGGAAGACGTCCAGAAGGGGAAAGACCTCATCGAGTGGGACAAGGCGATCGCCACGCCGACGCAGAACCTCTATCTCGGTGCTGTCCACCACGACGATCTCGCGGCCGCGCTCGCGAAAGCGTACAACAGGTGGCTGCTCGACAACATTATCGACACGGATGAGGGAGTCTACGGTGCTGCCGTCGTCGCACCGCAGAAGCCGGTTAAGGCTGCCGAAGAGGTCGACGACCTCGCCGACGAGTCGGGTATCGCCGCCGTCATGATTCCGAGCGGTTCGGTCGATCCGACACTCGGTAACGAAGTGTACTATCCGCTCTACGAGGCGTGTGAGCGTGCCGGGCTGCCCATCATGATGCACAACGCAGCTGGGACGATGATGACCCGATTCCCGTCGCAGTGGCAGTCGCTAAATCGGGCGCTTCCCGTTCATGCGACCTCCCACAACATGATGCACCAGGTGAATCTGGCGGACATGCTGACCCAGGGAGTTCCCGTTCGCTTCCCTGACCTCGATTTCGTCATCCAGGAGTCCGGCCTCGGCTGGTACCCGTACTTCATGCGGCGGTTCGATCACGATTACATGGGTGCGAAGTTCGACGCGCCGATGCTTGAGAAAAAGCCAAGCGAATATCTGCGAGATCAGTTCTATGTGACCAGCCAGCCCGTCGAAGGTGCGGACGATCCCGAATACCTCAACCAGGTCGTCCGCCTCTTTGGCGGTGAGGACAGTCTGATGTTCTCGTCGGACTACCCGCACTTCGACTTCGACTACACCGACGCGCTGATGAAGATCATGCGCTCGGAGTTCAGCGGTGACGAGATCAAGAACATCTACGGTGAGACCGCAGAACAACTCTACCAGTTCTAACAATGGCGACGAACACCGAACCACAGAACGCAGACGCTGAGAACCTCCATCACGTTACGTCCGCCGACGACATCGAGGACGGAGAACGCGTCGTCGTCGATATCGAGGGCCGAGAGATCGCGGTCTTCCACTCGAACGGCGAGTACCACGCCCTCTCGAACTACTGTACCCACCAGGGCGGGCCAGCCTGTGAAGGGCTGCTGTCCGGTACGATCGACGTCGACGAGGACGACGAACTGATCTGGACGTGTGACAAGGAAATCGTGGCCTGTCCGTGGCACGGTTGGGAGTTCGATATCACGTCCGGGGAACACCTCGCAAGCGACAAGTATCGGCTTCCGTCCTACGACGTTCACGTTATCGACGGCGACCTCTACGTCGAGTTCTGAGTCGCTACCGTCTCCGGCGGTGGCGACCCCAGCCAGCGGCGGGTACGGTCAGCGACCGACGTTTTCATACTCACTGAACCGATACGTCCGAACGGTTTTACTCTAGCACAACACCATGACGAACATACGCGACGAACACGATCTCGACGCCGAGGCACGACTCCAGGACGTAGCAGTAGACGTACCGGAGGAGCAACTGCCGGACGAAGACGGCGACACCGGACAGCTGCCGGAGTGGTGGGTCGAAGCCATCGAAGAGTTTCGAGAACACGATCTCCCTGCGTATCAGCCACCACGGTTCGCCGACGACGTTCTTACCCCACCGGTCATCGAACGGTTGGAAGCGGAGTACGACGCCGAAATTCGGTTCATGGGTGTCGGTGTCGAATACCGCGACACCTGGGGTGTCTACGTCGATGGCGAACAGATATTTACTGTCGACCGTGAACGCGAACCTGCAGGATACACCCGTTATCAGATACAAAGCGATGCGTTCGAGCGCAACGTTCGAAACCACTTTACTGACACTGGAGCTGAGACCACGTGACCGTACGATATCTCATCCATAACCGACCGGAGAACCGTATCGCGCCCCCGAGACGTTCGACCCCCACACACGGCTGGATGGGACCCAGTCCAGTCGTGTCCGATCTTGGCCCGACGGGCACAGCACAATGTAGTTTCCACCACCCAGGCCCCGCTGACCATGAGTACTGATACCCCACAGACTGCGTCTCCGTCACTCGAGGAAACACTCGACGGCGAGATCGATTTCGGAGAGACCACACGGACCCTCTACTCGACGGACGCGAGTATCTACCAGCAACGACCGTCGGGCGTCGCCTTCCCGCGGAATCGCGACGACGTTCGTCGAGTCGTCGAGTTCGCCCGCCGGCAGGGCACGAGCGTTACGGCCCGTGGTGCTGGCTCGAGTCTGACCGGCAACGCCATCGGCGAAGGGATCGTCCTGGATTGTTCACGGCATCTAGACGAGATCGTCGCCGTCGATCCCGATGCGAAGACGGTAACCGTCCAGCCGGGGGTCGTCCTCGACGAATTAAACGAGTTTCTCGAGCCGTACGGGTTGTACTTCGCCCCCGATCCGTCGACTTCGAGTACCTGTACCATCGGTGGGATGATCGCCAACAACGCTGCGGGTCCGCATTCGGTCAAACACGGCACCACCCGAGAGTACGTCCAGCGACTCGACTGTGTCCTCGCAGACGGCTCCCACGCCGAGTTCCGCCGGTGGGAACACGGCGAACTCGAGGCAGTCTGTGAACGTGACGACCGGGTCGGGGAGGTCCATCGTGTGGTCCGCAGGCTCGCATGCGAACACGCCGACGAGATCGAGGCCCAGTATCCGGACGTCGACCGAAACTCCAGCGGGTACGACCTCGAGACCAGCGCCAGTCCGAACGGCTCGTGGGTCGATCTCTCGCGGCTCGTCTCCGGAAGCGAGGGGACGCTTGGGCTGATCACGGAAGCGACGTTACAGCTGACCGAACGGCCCGAGACGCGTGCCGTTTCGCTCGTGTTCTACGACGATCTGATCGCTGCTGCCGACGCCGTGACTGCCGTACTCGAGACGGATCCCAGTGCGGTCGAACTCATCGACGATGCCGTTCTCGGCTACGCTCGAGACGCCTGGGGGTTCGATCTCGTCCCGGCTGACGCCGAAGCCGCGCTCTTGTTGGAGATCGAGACGACACACGACACACAGCAGGCCGACCTCGAGACGGTGGTGTCGGCTGCACGAACGGACGGAACGATCGACGTCGAGCGTGCCTTCGACGAGGCGGAGATGGCCGATCTCTGGAAGGTACGGAAAGCCTCCAACCCGCTTTTGAACCGCCAGCCCGGCGACGAACAGGCACTGTCGTTTATCGAAGATGCGGCGGTTCCACCGGCGCGTCTCCCGACGTATCTCGAGCGCGTCGCTGACGTCCTCCGGGACCACGACCTCCAGGCGAGCGTCTTCGGACACGCTGGACAGGGCGTCCTCCACATCAAACCGTTTCTGAACCTGAAGACGGAACACGACCGCGAACGGCTTCGCTCCGTTTCGGAGGCCGTCCACGAGATCGTCCTCGAAGTCGGTGGCTCCGTCTCTGGGGAACACGGCGACGGACGGCTTCGTTCCGAGCATCTCCCGGAGATGTACGGTGACGAACTCTACGACGCGTTCCGTGAGCTCAAACGCACCTTCGACCCCGACGACGTGTTCAATCCGGCGACGGTCGTCCCCGCGTCCGACGGCGAGCTCGCGAAAGTCGACGAGAACCTGCGCTACGAGGGATACGACCCGGAGACCGTCGACACGGCGCTCGATTTCAGCGCGGAGGAAGGGTTCGGATCGCTCGTCGAACAGTGCAACGGCTGTTCGAAGTGTCGCACGTCCGATGGCGGCGTCATGTGTCCGACGTTCCGCGGAACGGACGACGAAATCGCAAGCACTCGAGGGCGTGCGAACATGCTCAGAGCCGCGATAAACGGTGACCTCGACGAAGAGACGCTTACGAGCGACCGCTTCCAACAGGCGGTACTCGATCGGTGTATCTCCTGTAAAGCCTGCGAGACGGAGTGTCCGACCGGCGTCGATATGGCGAAACTGAAAACGGAGGCGAAACACCAACGCCATCGGACTGAGGGAGTGTCGCTTCGCGCACGGTTGTTCGGAAACGTCCGCACGCTCAACCGCCTCGGCTCCACGTTTTCGCCGATCGCAAACCGTCTCAAGGAGTTCGGCCCAGGCCGTCGCGTTGCCGAGGCTGTCGTCGGGATCGACCGGCGCCGGACGCTGCCGGATTTCGCAGCCGAACCGTTCCCCGACTGGTTCGCCGACCACGAGCCACACCCAAACGCCGGCGAGACGGGAACGGTCGCGCTCTTTCCGGACTGCTATATGGGGTACAACCACCCAGCAGTCGGCAAAGCGTCCGTTCGGCTCCTCGAGTCGTTGGGATACGCAGTCGAGGTACCCGACGTGGCCTGTTGTGGTCGAGCCCCACTCTCACAGGGACTCGTCGAAAAGGCTCGGGGCTACGCGCGACAGAACGTCGATACACTCGCCGAGTACGCCGACCGAGACGTCCCGATTATCGGTGTCGAACCGTCCTGTGTGAGCGCGTTCAAAGAGTACGACGACTTGCTCGAGGAAACCGCTACCGTACCCGAAACGACGGCGACGGTCCCCGCCTTCCTCGCCGACCGGAGCCGTGCCGGCGAGATCGAACTCCCCGATGGCGGTGATAGTACGGTCGCCTTCCACGGACACTGTCATTCGAAGGCCAAAGGCTGGGATAGTGCCCCCGTCGAGTTGCTCCGTGAGGCCGGCTACGACGTCCAGCCCCTCGATACGACCTGCTGTGGGATGGCCGGTGCCTTCGGCTACGAGACCGAACACTACGACCTCTCGATGTCGATCGGCGACGACCTCGAGTCGAAGATCGACGCCGCCGAGGCCGACGTCATCGTCACGACTGGCGCGTCCTGTAGCCAGCAGCTCGCGGACAGGGATATCGAGACGTCTCATCCCCTCGAACTGCTCGCGGAGCGACTCGACCTTTCCGGCGAGCACGAGTGATGCGGAACGCCGTACCGGTGTCCTGTCGCGACCGCCCCCATCCTGCGGTCGTGCCTAACGTACAGCGGACCGTCCGACGTCATCCGCAGCGACCGCTTCGATCTTGGCTGCTACTCGGATGACGGTCTGTATTCACGCCGATCGACGCGGATAGCCGGTTTACCACGAATAGACGAGCTCTGGCCGATTGTGGCGTCTTCGTGCCCATCGTACACCCGTATCGTGTTAGATGGGCTGAAATTGACATAACAGTTAACAGCCCTGGTACTAGTTGAGAAATATGGTCGTCGTCGCCGCAGTTGACCAGTCGAAAGACGTACAGCACGTACTCGAGGAAGGACGCGAGTTAGCAGACGCGTTCGATGAGTCGCTCCACGTCGTCCACGCGGTCGATTCGATAGAATTTGCGGAGGCACAGCGCGAACACGTCTCGGAATCAGCGGACGGGGAAGGGGTGTTGGACCGACAACAGTTCGCCGAGGATCGACTTCGAGGGCTACTCGGAGAGGAAGACGGAGACGTCGAAATCGTCGGACTCGACGGCGATCCTGCCGAATCGATCGTCGAGTACGCGACCGAGCACGATGCCCGGTACGTCGTGCTCGGCGGTCGGAAACGATCGCCGGTCGGAAAAGCACTCTTTGGAAGCGTCGCCCAGTCGGTGGTTCTCTCGCTGGATCGGCCAACAGTCATCGTACAGCCTGACGATTGATACGGACTACTGTACGTCGTTACCGTCGCAACCGCGACCCGGACTGCGGTTGCGCCGGTACATCGTTACAGCAATCCGTATGATACAGTCCCCTGTACCGATTGCCGAGAATCCACGGACAGGCCGTGGTTCGCCGGCAACGACGGACAGCAGAAGTCGAATAGTTAAAATCTAATCCGAAACGCCAGCCGTGGGAGCTACCGGCTCGTCGCGGACACGAGCGGGAGACTGTCGTTGACTGCCATATACTGACGGAGGAAGGTCACGAGGAACACCGCAAGTGCGGCTCCGTCCGTAAGAAGGCCGGGTAACAACAATCCGAGTGCAGCAGCGAACAACACGACGCGCTCGGGGATCGATGCATCGGTGACCAGGTACGCCTGCGTCGCCGCCGATAGCGCGATTACGCCGATGATAGCCGACACTGCTGCGATCGCGATAGCAGTCGGATCACCGATGAGGATGAGTTCGGGCCCGTAGACGAACATAAACGGAATGAGAAAGCCGGCGAGTGCGATGCCCATCGCTGTCGCTCCCGTCTTCCATGGATCGGATTCAGCAATGCTCGATGCGGTGAAGACCGCGAGCATGATCGGTGGGGTGATCGCGCTGATGATCGCAAAGTAGAAGATAAACAGATGTGCAGCGAGAAGCTCGACGCCCAGGTCGGTCAGGGCAGGAGCGCCAAGCGCGGCCACGACGACGTATGCCGCCGTCGTCGGTAATCCCATTCCGAGGATGATCGCGGTCACCATCGTCAACAACAGGCCGATGATGAGGACACCGCCGGAGACGCTCGAGACGATCGCGCTGAACTGGAGCCCGAGTCCGGTGAGCGTGACGACGCCGACGACGATCCCTGCCGTTGCACACGCCGCGGCGACGATCAGTGTCATCTGAATACCTCGATCGAACGCGTTGACCGCAGCACGGCCGTATGCAGTGGTAAGTGAGGAGGCCGTCGACCAGTCACCGTTTTTCACCGCGAGCAGGAATCGCTTGACCCCCGAAATCGGCGTCGCAACGACGATC
Organism: Natronolimnohabitans sp. A-GB9; assembly: GCF_030848565.1. GTDB lineage: Archaea > Halobacteriota > Halobacteria > Halobacteriales > Natrialbaceae > Natronolimnohabitans. The sequence continues at coordinate 2,900 of NZ_JAVDDV010000037.1, read as the reverse complement.
GTGATCAGAATTGCGATAAACCCGGCGTACATCGCCGTATATCCCGCTGCAAGGAGATACACGAGTCCGATGATCGGGAGGGTAAAGTGGGCCCCGTCACGAAGCAACTTCTTGGAGTCCGGTAACTGATCGCTCGGCAGTCCTTCGTACCCTCGCTTTTTCGAACGGAAATGGACCGCAGTGCCGACGGCGAGGAAATACAGGAGTGCGGGGATGACAGCTGCAGCGATGATCTCGACGTACGAAATGCCGGTCCAGACGGCCATGATGAACGCACCAGCACCCATCACCGGCGGCATGATCTGTCCACCGCTACTCGCCGACGACTCCACAGCAGCCGCGTAGTGGTCGTCGAACCCAGTTCGTTTCATCAGTGGGATGGTAAACGCGCCGGTGGTAGCGGTGTTCGCGACGGCGCTGCCGTTGAGACTCGCCATGAATCCGCTCGCGATCACCGACGTTTTCGCCGGCCCGCCGGATAACCGGCCCGTAAGCCCGTATGCAACGTCGATAAACCAGTCTCCGATCCCACTTACCTCGAGGAACGCTCCGAAGATGATAAACAGCACGACGAACGTTGCGCTCACACCGAGTGGAATGCCGAAAATTCCCTCCGTGGACAGATACAGGTGGGAGATGATCCGCTCGTATCCATAACCACGGTGGGCAAACATTCCGGGCATCATCGGCCCGAGCACGGCGTACGCGAGGAAGGCACTGCCGATCACCGGAAGAATGATACCCGTCGTTCGGCGGGTCATCTCAAGCACGATCAAGATGGTCAAGCCGCCGAATACGAGATCCAGCGCTACCGGCTGGCCCGCTCGTTCCGCAAGCGTGCCGTACTGAATCGCGTACGTGAGATACAGTACGCTCGGGATCGTCGCCGCGACGAGAAGCCAATCGTACCAGGGGACGTGATCCGACGGTTCACCGGTGTGTGCTTCGTACCAGATAAAGACGAGCGTCGCCGCGAACGCGAGGTGAATTGGCCGGTTGACGAACGCTCCCGGAACGCCGAATCCCGCAGTGAGTGTGTGATAAAGACCAAGCGACACTGCGATCGCAACCGCGAGTAGTTTGATTCGACCGCCGATCGATCGTTTGGCTGTGCCGCTGAGATGACTCCCTCGTTCGGCGACTGTTTCCTCCGTCTCGAGGCTCAATTCATCGTCCGTACTCTGTTGTGTATTTTGACTCGTGGCCATAGTTTGAGTCTACATTCGTGCTCTCGTTTCGTACATAATGTACTCGAGATACGTGACATGCTCCACAGAGAGCGTCACGGGCTCCCAGGGCTCAGTATACGTCTCCAGCGATCGGTTCTCGTCGGCGATGAGAAGCCGCTGCTCGGTCGTTGCCGCCGTTCGGATGGTAACGGAACCGACCTCTCGATCGACGTCGGCGACCGTCCATCCATCTACCTGTCGCGTTTCACGCTCGAACTCCAGTCCGGCAGCGTAGTACGCGTACTCCTCTCGCACCTGAACGATCGACGTCCCATCGACGGTGTACACTTCCCGGATCGGTGTCCCCTCCGAAGAGTGGACGTATTCGATCGCGAACTCCTCGCCGTCGTCGATCGGATACACCGCACGTATCTCGCCGGACTGTCCGTGTTCGACGTGTACGATCGTCCCAGCAGGCACCGCCGCAAGCACGGCACAGACGACGAGCGTGACGAGAGCTGTCAGTGCAACGGCAACGCGAGCGACTGTCATCCTAGAGGTTGTCGTCGAAGTAGTCCTCAGCACCGGGATGGAGATCGATCGGTGCGTTGTAGACGGACTCCTCGAACTGTTCGGCGACCTGATGGATGTCCTCGAGTTCGTCGAGGTTCGTGAAAATCGCCTCGACGACGTCGTAGAGCAACTCGTCGTCCATCTCTTCGTGGACGATCATCGTGTTGGTTACGCCGGGATTGGCGATCGCTTCCTCCTGGTCGGGGTACGTCCCGGCAGGGATCTCGGCAGCCGCATAATACGGATGGTCGTCGGTGATCGCTTCGAGATCTGACTCCGGGAAATCGAGCATCCGGACGTCTCGCTGTGAGGCGAGTTCTTCGATCGACGACGCTGGATAGGCGACGCTCCAGAACCCGGCGTCGATATTATCGTCCTGTAACGCACTAGATGTTTCCGAAAACGAGAGCCGTTCGTCGTTGATATCGTCGAAACTCAGCCCGTACCACTCGAGGAGTTCTTCGGCGATCACTTCGGTCCCGCTGCCAGGAGCGCCGACGCTTACGTCCAGTCCCTCGAGGTCGTCAAGCGTTTCGACGTCGGAGTCTTCCGGAACGACTACCTGAGTGTGGTTGACGTATGCGCCGAACGCTGCCTTGAGCGGAATCTCGTCGTCGAAGTCGTCTTCCCCGTCGACGGCCAACTGGACCGTGTTCCCGAGCGCCAGTGCCATCTCCATCTCTTCGTTGCCGACGAGTCTGGAGTTTTCCGCACTTGCGCCCGTCGATTCGGCTGTCGCATCGACGTCCAGTTCTTGGTTGAGGATGTCGGCGATCCCACCCCCAAGTGGGTAGTAGACACCGCCAGTTCCACCTGTTCCGATGGTAAGGAACTGCTCTCCACCCCCAAGGCAACCGGCGATTCCGACGGCTGCGCCGACACCAGCCGTACTCTTGAGAACACGTCTGCGGCTAACATGGTTCCCGTTATACATAGTCAACTACAAAAATACATCACAATTATAAATAGTTAACGGATGGTTGCCCAGAAACGAAATCCCATTAACATGGGTATTGATTGAACGAAATCCGAGTAAGTGTGTACAATGATAGATAAGGTCTAAAGACAACATTGTTAGCTCGCCACTTCGGACGAAACGATTCTACACCGACCACGTTCGAACCACGGTCGAACGAGGACTGCTGTAACTAGTACCGT
>NZ_JAVDDV010000036.1 GCF_030848565.1 Natronolimnohabitans sp. A-GB9 | reverse complement strand
GGAACCGAAGTAGTCACGGACGGTCTCGCCCTCGTAGCCGATCACGAGGACGACCTCGTCGGCGCCGGCGTCGATTGCCGCGTCGATCGTATGGGCCACGAGCGGCCGGTCGGCGACCGGCAACATCGGTTTCGGGACCGACTCGGAGAGCGGTCGGATACGGGTTCCCTGGCCCGCCGCAAGAACGACTGCTTTCATGTGTTCCACGGTTCCATGACCGGCCGGATAAGCGATTCGTTACCTCGTAGGGGTGTGGTTTCGTCCCCGAGACGGGCGCTATAGGACCGTCGGCGTCGTTCGACGCTGTCTGCCTCGAGCGGCGCAAAAACGGGACCCGGTCCGCAGTTTGTGTGTCGGTCCGGTAGTTAGTAGTTAGTGCTGTCGCCGGAGCGCGAGCACAGCGAGTGAGAGCACTGCGACGAGCGTGGCGGCGACGCCGAAGCCGGGGATACTGTCGTCGGCGTCGTCGTCAGCTGGCTCGTCATCGACTGGCTCGTCATCGACCGGTTCGTCGTCGGCTGGTGTATCGTCGTCGACGGGCGTGTCATCCGGCGGGCCCGTCACAGTGACTTTCGTCGTTTCGGGCTCGGAGTCGGCGAAGGCGGTGCTGACGACGAGCTCGACGTCGTACGCTCCAGGCTTGTCGAAGGAGGTCGTGACGGTCTCTCCGTGGTAGGTTTCGCCGGCGATCTCCCACTCGTAGTCGACGATCGGTCGATCGGCCGTCGACTCCGCACCGGAGAACGTGATCTCTTCACCGACCTCTGCTGGGTCAGGATCGATGGAGATCACCGCTTCGGGTTTCTCCGGGTCCGGGTCTCCTGGCGGAGACGGGGATGGGGATGGACCGGTGCCCGTCTCCTCTTCGATCGTAACCTCTTCCGTACCGACCTGGAACTCGTCGCTTGCGGTGCCGGCTGCGATGTGGACGAGCTGATAATCGCCGTCCCAGTTATCTGTGGTTCCCAGCACGATCTCGGTGTCCGGATCGTCAATCGTCGCGTTCGTGGATGCCTCGAGGGTCACTCCTTCCCCGTCAGGAGCAACATCGGTTTCGTCGAGCGCAGTCTCGTTTCCGAGAGAGTCAGCGATCTTAGCTATCGAAATGTGTTCTGGAAGATCAACGTCACCGATTTCATGCGAGCCGTTGATCTCATTGATCGAGTGCTCGAGTGAGACGTCCGCTGCAGAGGGATCGGTATCGAGTTCACCAGTGGCGTTGAGAACGATCTCCTCCGACGTGAGCGTATCACTGTCGTAGAGTGCAACAGCGTGTGTGACGTTACCCTCGAGTGCGTCCGCATCGACGTCGACGGTGACATCGTCACCAGGCTCCGGCGAGTTCGTCACAGCGACCGACGAAGGGTTTTCGTGGACGGCGACCTGTTCGACACCGAGGACGGACATGCCTGCCATTTCAGCCGGCGTGATATTACCGTCGTCGACGGCATCTGAATCGAGGCCGCTCGTGACGATGTACGTGTACATTCCCGACTCGTCCGTTTCGTTCGTGTATTCGAGCGTTCCCTCGTCGTCGATGTCGGGTTCGTCTTCGAGAGTGAACGTGACGTTATCGTTGAGGTTGTCGATGTTTTCCTGGGTGAGTTCGGCCAGCATCTCCTCTTCAGTCGTCGGGACGGCACTCTCGTCGAAATCCCCTCCGTCGACGTTTTCGGTTAGCTGGCCCCGGAGCACCTGGAGATCGTCGAGATCGTCTTCGATAACGGATCTATTGACGTCGCTATGATCAGCGAGCGTAAACGAAATGGGTTCTTCAGTCTCGTAGACTCCGATCTCCGTCGTTCCGAGGTCGGTGTCAGCCTCGGGCGTCTCTATAGCAACGGGGGGGATATCAACCGATTCACTCGCGTCGGTCGAATTCGCCATCAACGCAAGCGGTGCTCGATTCCAGACCTCTACGTCTACTTCATCAGCCACGATCATCTCGCCCTCGATCGAAACTGGAACCTCATCGTCACCGCTGGCACCAGCGGTTCCCATGACACCAGCGATCGGTGCGAGGAGCATGATCGTTACCAGGAATATCACAGTTCCTGGACGTTTTGAATATGCCATATATCAGCTTGTCTAACTCTAGCGAGTTAACCGTTGCGGGGTCTCACTGCGCCTCTTCTCGACCGGAAAACGGGTGAAAACTGCGCGTCGAAGGTGTGGCGTTTCGAGACGACCGTCTACGAATATCCGCGATAAGGTAGGAGAAACGTTGCCCGGGAATCGGTTTAGCCGAACTCCCCATCGAAGCAATTCACTGAATTCAGTCGTGGGTTCAAGAGCTGCGACGGACGATGACAGCGAGTGCGAGTGCGAGTGCGATCACACCGACGAGCAGCGAAGACGTACCGAGTCCGTCGTCGGCCGACGACTCATCATCGTCTGTGTCGTCAGCTCCGTTCGTCTCGTTCGGATCGATCACGTTCTGCTCGTCATCGTCGTCGTTCGTCTCGTCAGTTCCATCGTCGCTCGCCTCGTCAGTTCCGTCGTCGCTACCGGTTTCGTCGTCCTGCCCGCTCGAGTCCTCGTCAGCGTCGGACTCTGACTCGGATTCGGAGTCAGAGTCAGAGTCGGACTTTTCGTCCTCGTTGACGTCGCTCTCGTCACTCGTGTCGTCATCACTGTCCCCGGGAGAACCCCCGCCGACAGGTGCACCGCCGTTCTCGTCGTCCTCACTGTCCGTGACCTGCAACTCGTCACCCTCTTCGACGGCGAGCGTTACCGGATATCCCTCCACAGTCTCGTCGGCGAGTACGGTCGCGTACACGTCGTAGCTTCCGGTATCGAGTTCGTCGAGCGAGTGTGTCGTACTGTAGTCCGTCCCACCGTTGTGAGTGAGCGTGGCATTGGTTGTGTCGCTTCCATCCCAGATTCCAACCTCGACCGAATCGGGCTGCTCGAGTCCGGTTGTCGGTTCGACGGTCGCCTCGAGTTCGACCTCGCTACCCGTCTCTGCCGACGACGGGTACTCCAGTTCGATGTCGTACCCCTGCACGACGACCGGGGTTACTGCCACACGGTCGAGGTCCGGCTCGAGCGAGAGCATGTACGTACCCGGCTCGAGATCGTCGTCATCGTCGCCTAATACGACGACACTGACCTCGTCGCTCATGAACTCACGCACCTCCGATTTCGCGTCAGTATCGTACAGTTGTAGATAGTAGTCCTCCGAGGACGTAACCTGCACCTCGATCGTGCCTCCCTGCTCGATCACGGCGATCTCGTCAACTTCGTACTCACTTCCTTCGATAGTGATCGTCTCCGATGGCGTCTCGATCGTGTCAGTGACCTCCATGTCGGCGTCTTCACCGGCAGCGACCCCGCCAGCGAGGATCGTCCCGACGGAAACCAGGAGGAGAATAGTTACAGCACTAATGGATATCGCTCGCATGTCTTCGGATGACTGTCGTATCCTCTTATATTTTCGGATTAGTGAGATAGAATCTGTGCCAACTCGAAGACGGCCGCGCCGGCAAGAGACTCGAGGCCGCCGGTCACTGCGTTCGACTCCACCCGGAGCCGCCGTGGTCGGGGAGCGTTACTCCGAACTGGCTCCCTCCGACGCCGCGATGGGGTCGACGCGGAACACGTACTCCGCGTACGACCCATCGAGGTTCGTGGGGCTCTCGTCGGCGGTGTAAGCTAACCCACGGCTAAAGCCGTGGGCTTTCAGCGTGGACTCCCGCTCTGGCCGAATTATCGGCAGGAGGTTCATACTCTCCGTTCGCGTTCAACGTCCCGCTGTTCAAGCGCACGCCTACGGGTGCGCCTCCGTCGTCCCCAGTTTGGTTCCGACGGAGATACCGCAAACCGATGTTCTTCGCGGCGTTGTAGTCGGCGTGGTTCTCGTAGCCACACTTCAGGCACTCGAAGTCCTCGTCGTCGCGGTTGTCTGGGTGGGTAAAGCCACAGTGGGAACACCGTTGAGAGGTGTTCTCCGGATCAACCTGTGCTACGTCGATGCCGTACTCTACGGCCTTGTACTCGACGTATTCGTAGAGGCGGTTGAACGCCCACTTATGCCCCCACGATGCGCCGGTACGCTCACGGATGTCGTTCAAGTCCTCGAACGCAATCACCGAACACCCGTACTCGCGGGCTTCAGCCACCAGCTCGTTCGATATACGGTGGAGCGTCTGCTTGAATCGCCCCCCTTCTTTCCGACCAACGGATTGGATGTTCTCGTGCGCCCACCGTGTACCGTGTTCCTGCAAGTCACCACGTCGCTCCTCGTATTCTCGTCGCCAGTGATCGAACTCGTCGCCTGTCCAAAACGTGCCCGTTGAGGTGACGGCGAGGTTGTTCACGCCGAGGTCAACCCCGAGAACCGTTCCGTTCTCAGTGGTTGTCTGTTCCGGCGTGTCAGACTCCACGTCCCGTTTGCAGTGAACGTGAAGCATCCAGTTACCGCTCGTGTAGTGCAGTTCCGCCCCCGTGGTTTCGTACCCGTCGGAGAAGAAGTATTCTGCGTGGGGCGTCTCTCGCTCCTCGTCAGGTAGCACGTAGTCAGCTTCGATGCGACCGTCCGTGGTGGCGAGGCTCACCCAGTCGTCGTGGAAGGTGGCGGTGCGATGGTCGTAGACGAGGTGTGGGCTGGTGAAGTGGGGCATCGACGCCTTCTTGCCTTGCTTCCACTTTTCGACCACGCTCTTGCAGGCGTCGGCGGCTTTGTTTCTCGCCGCTTGGACATGGTTGCTGTGTAATGCCGTCTCGTCGCGCACGTCCTCGTAGGTCTCGTCGACAGAGCTGTGCCTCGGCCTCGACGGCGCCGTGGCCGGTCTCCTCCTGGTAGCGCTCGAGGACGCGAAACGACGCCGGCCGCGTACAGCCTCGGCGGTGGCACTCCCCACGCGAGCCCGACGTGTCCGTCACGTCGTCGGTTCGACCCCGCCCCCGCTTGCGGTCCGTCTCCTCGCTGTCGTGAGTGTCACGGCCAGTCATAGTGGAACCGAGGCGGTTGAGCGGGATAACGCTACTCACCTGACAGAAATATCGACTTTGACATCCTCCGCTGCCTTCAGGCGGCGAAATCTTAAGCGTCGGCGGTTTCAGGTTGCAGTTCCACCGAACAGCCAACCCGACGTGGTCACCGACCGACGGGCTATCGCTGTGGTCGCTGTTCGACTCGCTCTCTTACGGAACAGTGTCGTTCGTGTCTCCTGGCATCGCTTTCGGTAGCCCGGTTCGCCCCACAGTACTCACAGCCCCAACGGACTCTGCCCAGGATCTTGATCTTCTCCACCATGTTTAGTGGTACCGCTTGCCACGGTATAAGTCCTACCGGTGTGACACTCGAACGCCGAATCGCTGCGCGTGGGGCGAACTGCTCGTGCGCACGGCAACGGACGATACCCTATCGGTCGCGAACGGCGACGCGTTCATCGTACTATCGTCATACCTGACGGGATCTACAACCGATCGTACTCATACTGTCGGACAGCACGAGTCACGTCGTCTCTCGGTCGTGTCGCGGGTCTCACACACGCCGCGCTCTGACCCGTGCGTCAGTCGTGTGACCAGTGTGCACCGACGTTCAGTAGTTACTATAGCCGGAGGTACCGATATCGGCCGACAGCTGTTGTCGCGTTCGAAGTCCCGTCTGGAACCGCTGGACGATCTCCGCCTGGTGGTCCGGACACGCCATGGGTGTGACGGCCCCCTCTCGAACCGAGAGCATGGGATGGGCCGTGCTGTGCGGGGCGAGGCGACAGCCGGGACAACGAATCCCGCCCGCCGGACGGTGCTGGAGGAGGTCGGCCGTGTCTTCGGACGTGAGCCCACAGACCGAAGCGAACTGCTCGAGGTGATCGTCACAGCCGAGCGCGGGAACCGTGAGGTGGTCGAGCAGGAGAAACGAAACGGCCTGCCGGCTCCCGGAACGAAACGCAGACTGACACGCCTCACAGTGGATGGGCGACTGCCCTTCGGAATTCGCCGACCGTGGATGTTGGAAGGCAGGTGGCATTCACGTCCATTGCCGACCGCCAGTCAGGTAAGTCATCGGTTGTCAGCTGCCCACATATCCGGCGGTCGATCGGTAGTCACGACGCCTTCCGGCCGTTCTTCACCCCGATCGCCGAGCGTGCTCGCTGTGCGACCGTTCTATTCAGTTCCGTCCGGGAGGTCGACCTCGCCCGGGAGGTCTATCCCGTCCGGGAGTTCGATCTCGACTTGTTGTTCCGACTCCTCCGGGTCCGTTGTTTCGTCTGACTCCTCCGGGTCCTCTCGAGCGTCTTCGAACCGCCCATCGAGTGCCATCGAGTGATCGTCGTAGTAGGCATAGAGGTTCTGGGGTGCCACGTACCGTCCACCGTAGTATCCGACGGGCCCGCTCGAGTCGATGATATTATCGTCGAGGTCGTCCGTGAACCGAAGGTCCTGTCGGTCGTAGATCAGGTCGCCGTCGAGCCAGTACTGGACGACGCCATCGGAGTTAGCCGTCCCGTCGTCGATCGTATTCACACGCACGTAGTACTCGAATTCGTACCACTGGCCGGGAACGATCGCCGGCTGTTGGACGGCGTACTCCTCACCATCGAGGATGAAATCGTGGTCCTGGTTCTGGTCCATATGATAGGTGTAGGACATTAGGTGGAAGGGACCCTCCGGACTCGTGTCCCGTGTAGTGACGTACAGACGATTGCTCCACCCGTTAGTACCATCGGGGACACCGCCACCCGCACTGGCCTCGCCCAGTCCCATCGCGCAGTTCCAGATCCGACAGTGGTTCTCGGTCTCCATTTCCCAGTCCGTGTTGAGCGCGAAATGGACGCGACCGTCGAGTTCGAGTAGGCCGTCCTCGAAGTCGTAGTGGGTGCTCACCCCCCAATGTGCTCCCTCCTGTACCCGGAGTTGGATCGCGGTCTCGCCGGACCGTATTGGATCCGAAACGAAGGAGATGTTGTCGCTCTCGCCATTTGACATCCGATAGACGTCGTCCCAACTTCCGTAGTCGTCGTAATCGAGGTGGACGACCTCGTCCGGCTCGGTGTCGGTATGGTCCGCTGCCGCCGTACGCCCCGTTCCGAGTCCGGAAACACCGAACAGGCCACCGACACTGAGGAGACTCCCCATCTGAAGCGTCTGCCGTCGGGTTACGCCTGACTCAGTATTCGACTCGGTTCCGTCGTTTTCGACCCGCTCGTCCGGAGTCGGACGGTCGGTATGACTCTCGTCCATGCGTCTTCACCGCAGATCACATCAGCTAATTGTAATACCTCAGTTTACGAAAGTCAGATACCACTTTCAGAATTCGGTTTCGTCGGGCCTCGTAGCACTCGCTCGAGGCGGATTCCCGTGTACCCATTCTCCGCTCAACGGTTCCTTCCCGTGTCGTAATATACGAAAGATACGCCAGGGTACTTTCGAACTACTCGTCGTCGTGACAGCGTGGCCGAGAGACGATCGTAGACGGACGGAGAGCGTTCGATCGTGCGTACAACCGTCGACGCCCACGTCGAGTCACGTCCGAGACTGTTGCGGTGAGAACAACCGTGTGGTCGGCCCGCTCAGCGTCTCCGCCGAGAGCCGCGCGCTCGAGGGGTGGCTGGAAGCACGAACGAACACCGGTTTCGAACGGCCTAGGCGGACGACTGTCCGCCAACGGCCACAGCGTGTCGATCCGTTCGACGCTACTCGACTGCGTTGCGACTGATCGCGTCTTCGAACGTCAGCACCTCGATGCCGAGTTCGGCACACCACTCGAGCGTTTCCTCGATGCGCTCTCGTGTGACCGCATCACGGTAGGTGTGAGCCCCGAGGATACCGTACAGGTTCTCGTCGGCGATCCGCTCGAGGTCGTCGTACACCTCGTTTCGGTCGACTCGTTCGGCGAAGTACGAGCGATTCGTATCGAACGGATCGAACGGGACTTCGTTCGCCGGGTCGCCGGAGTGCACGTTGAAAATGCCGTCGTAATAGTCGCTGACGATGTCGATATGGCGGTCGTCGATGACGTTATGGGGTGCCAGGAACGTCGTCGGATCGAACTCGGAGAGCGCGTCGATCGACGTCTCGAGTTGCTGGCGGACGAAGTCACTCGGATACCGCTCGACGGTCTCACCCGCCGCAAACGACTCGTCGATGGGCTCGTCGAGCGTGAAGTAGCGTCCGATCTCGTCGTCGTCAGACGCGACGATCGTTCGCCGGAGGACCGTCTCTCCGTCGGTGACTTCGATCGGGTGGCCGGTTACGAAGCCATGTTGGCCCCGCCCTTCGGGATAGATGCGGCTGTCGCCGGGTTCGACGTCTTCGACGAGTTCGAACGACGTGAGCGCGACGTGATCGGCCGTATGACACGCGATTTCCCAGCCCGCGTCGGAAAGCGTCGCGACGCCGTCGGTATCGAGCCACTGGTCGTCGTTGCTCTCCATCCAGTTGGAGACGCTGCCTGCCGACGCGGGCACGTCGTATTTCTCGTGGGCCGGGAGGGCTATCTCTACGTCTTCGACCGGCCCATCGTCGTAGACGAACGTGACTGCGCCATTTTCGACCGCGTCGTCTGCGCCGTTCCCAACCGGTTCGTCAGCGTCCCCCTCCGAGTCGAGACATCCTGCGACGATCGCCGTACCGAGTACTGTAGCCCGCCGTAATATCGTTCTCCGCATCGCCGGATCGAAGCTCCCCATGTGACACGTCAGGTGGAATTGTATACTGTATAAATATTCTATACTGTTGACCAGTACAGCAGCGATTAATAACGGTTCTACATTCCGCAACGTCGCTTTTCTATCTTGACGAGCCGACCCCCATTCAGTACGTGTCGACGAATTATACAGTCGACTGTCTCGAGGAGAAAACGGACCGCCTCGGCGAACCGGTCGTCTGCGACGGCGCCGTTGGAGTCACGATCAGTTGGCGCGTCCACCGATCGACGGTCAGCGTCGTGATCGGTGTGTAGTACGATCTCCTGTCGTCACGTCGCCGATCGCCAACGGGATCGGCGGTCGGCAGGACATCGGTACAGCAGTCGGAATCAGTCGTTTCAGTAGCTACTGTACCGTATCGCTCTCTCCTCGAGTCGGTCCATCTTCGAACGCAACGGGCACCGATGTCGCCGCCGTTTCGCTGTGTGGAAATGTTTTAACGGAAGGATTGGGTCGGTTATCATCACTATAGTTACTTGATACTGGGTATATGGTCCAGTTGGCGGGAAAGAGGGCGACCGTCGCTACGACGGTGTCCGTCCACTGAGACATCACCATCACCCGTCATCAATAGAGATCGTTCCAACGTCACATCATTTCGCCACACCGATCTCTATTCCCCCTGCCTTTCGAATCACGCTCGGTAGTGATACTGCCGGACAGCAGTCAGTGACTCGTCGGTTCCGACGTCGTGGCCATCCCCACAGGTGACGACCGTAGTCGCGCGACCGAGCGGTGACTCGTGCTGTCCGACAGCATGACAGCCACCGCGCCGTGAACAGTGCGGGGTCGAAGACACAACGAGCAGACGACGCAAAGCGCCGTCGACGGCGGGGATTCTCTCGATGACTCATCGACACGAACGAATGCGAACGCCGTTTCCCACGGCCCGAGAGACGTCCGAACCGCAGGCCTCGAGTGAATGAGTGTCGGTTACCGATCCGGATGCGCGAACCCGACCCGGTGTTCCCCGTCGTACTTGAGTTCGACGTGATGAACCGTGTCGATCTCGTCCGTGTCGAGTGTCTCGGCGTCGACGGTAAACGTCGAGTCGGGTGCGAACTCCGCGTCGAGTTGCTCGTCGAGACTGATCTCGTAGTGGCCCTCCGCCGTCCAGACTTTGGCTTCGAGATCCGACGCGGGTAGCGTGTCACCGCCGACGTGTTCGACCGTTCCGTCGTCGTACTCGAGGATGACCGACGGCTCCGGTCGCGTCCAGCCGATACGCGTGTCGGTGTCGGCCCAGACGACCTCGACCTTCGAACCGATCGGCACGTCCTCGAGTTCGATCGTCGCGCCCGAGGAGACGGTCTCGAACTCGTCGGTCCACTGCGTGTCGGCCGGTTCGTCGTCGATCAACAGTTCGTACTCCGACGCCGAGCGCTCGACGTCGTCGGCCGCCTCCTCGTCGGATCGGTCGGCCCCGACCGAGCTCGCTTCAGGGTGTGGTCCCGTGTTCTCGAACTCGAGTGTCGCCTTGAGCGTCTCGGTGTCGTAGTCGTACTCGAAGCGTGTGTTCCCCGGCGGATCGGCCCGCACGCGCCAGACACTGTCCTGGTGTGTCGTTCCGTCCCAGCCGACGATGATCCAGTTGCCGGCTTCGATATCCGAACGCGTCGCCGTTGCTCCGTCAGAGACGGTCTCGCCGTCCCACGGCTGGGCTGTCGTCTTCGGTTCGGGGATGTCCTCGTCCGGTCGGTGGAACGTTGTCTGATCGGCGTTTTCGTACGTCGCGAGATAGAGTCGGTCGCCGTCGAGTGGAATGTCGTCGGTGTACTCGAGAGTGAACTCGCCGGTATCGACGTCGAACCGGGACTCGAATCGGAGACGGGAAAGGATCGTCGTCCCGGAGGAGCTGCCCCCGAGTTCGTGGTCGTGGCGGAGCCGAACGGAGAGGTTCGGCTCGATGTCGTCCATGTCGATGACGATCGTATCGCCTTCCTCGAGCGTGCCGTGACCGTTGGTCCAGATCTCCCGATCGTAGGGTTCGTCGCCGACCTCGAGCGTGAGATCCTCGACCGGCGTCGGATCGCCACGGCCGATCTCGATCTCGAGGACGTCGTCGTCGAGGTCGGGGTCGCGGTCGGCTCGGAGGAAACCAGGGCTGTCGTGTTCTCTAACGGCACGTTCGGCGGCGAGGTCGCGCTCGATCGTGGCGCCGACGAACGAGCCGTCGACGTCGACCGTCGGTTCGTCGGCCGTCGCGGTGTAGGCAAACTCCGCCTCGAGGGTTTCGATTAGTTCGTCGGTGATGTCCGATTCGTCCTCGAACTCGGCGCCGAGCGTGATTTCGATCGTGTCCGGATCGAGGACGGTCTGTGCGTGAACGACGTATTCCGGAACCGTGCCATCGTCGATCACCGGTTCGAGGTGGTCATCGCCGAACTGGACCGATCGTGCGTCGCTTCCTTCGTAGACGGCCAGCCCCTCCTCGACGGTCGGTTCGGCCTCGAGAAGCCGGTCTGCTTCGCCCGCGTTCGCGTCGAACGCTGCCTCGACCGTTTCGACGTCTGCCGCGACGACGAGGACGTCGCCGTCGGTTCCGAGGACGCCCTCGTCCGTCCCCCCGGACTCGGCGAACTCGTACTCGATACCGGCGTCGGTCTCACGGGTGTCGGTCGTCCCGTCGAGTTCGACGTCGCCAGACACGACCTTGAGCGGCCGCTCGTACTCCTCGGCGTAGGAGGTGACGAAGACACCCTTCGAGATCGCTTCGGGGTCGAAACCGGGCGCATTGACCGCGGGCAACGGATCGTGTGGTTGGTCGGCCTCGAGCAGCCGGTCGTAGTCGGTCGCGTTCACGACCATCGATTCCGACGCGACCGCGGCCGGGAGATACGCGAAGAGGTCGTCGAACGTCGAGTCGGTCGCCGCGTCCGCAGCGGACGCGTCGCCGGCCGCGACGGCGGACGTACCAGCGAGGGCGGCGGCAAGGGTCGTTCCGATACCACCAAGGATCGTACGGCGGGGACACTGTGGCATACACTCCGTGTTTAATTCCACCGCCACAAGTAAGTTATCATTACTTTATTCTGCACCAATAGGTTGAGCGACCAGTCAGGATACGGGCGCTGACGGTATGTCGGTCCGGTGACCAGCCCTCGATGCTATTATACCCGACCTTTCGCTTGCAGGCCCGTCGTTTTTGCAACGACGACCGTAGTTTGTGGTATGCCAACACCTCTCGAGTCACAGCGGCGGCGGTACGAGACCACCGACAAGAAGTGTCCAGCCTGTGGGTACGTCGACGAGGATGGAAACTGGAAGAGCCGAACGGACGGCGGCCGGATCGTCTATCGGCACGTCTGTCCCAGTTGTAAGGCGAGTCGGGAGCACACCTTCTCGCTGAAGTGATCGACGCGGGACGGGAGTGTCGCTAGGACGGCAGTGCCGCTGGAACGACAGCAACCAGGTACAAGCAGGAGGGCGCCGTAGTGACACGTATGAGCGAACCACTGGCAGACCAGGAGTGTGAGGCATGTACATCCGAAGACGAACCACTCACCGAGAACGAGTACGCGGCCTATCTCGAGGAACTCGACGACGACGTCTGGGCGGTCGTCGACGACCATCATCTCGAGGGGACCTACACCGTCGACGACTTCCGTGACGCACTCGAGTTGACCTACGAGATCGGCGAGCTCGCCGAGGCGGAGTGGCACCATCCGGATCTGCATCTGCAATGGGGCGAAGTGCGCGTCGAAATGTGGACACACAAGATCGACGGGCTCCACAAGACCGATTTCGTGATGGCGGCCCGAATGGACCGTCTCTACGAGCAGTACGCAGAGTGATTGGCGCGTCCGTCGCTGCTGTAAGCAGTGTCCGGGCGCCGTCGGGAAGACGGTGAAGCGACACGGTATCGGTCCGCTGGACCGAGATCCGGATCCAGAAGGAGAGCGACTCGAGGACGATCAGTCGTCGACGTCCCGTCGACCGAGATACGTCGAGAGCACACGGGAAAGCGGACCGTACCGGGCAGAGATGTTTCCTGCGGTGTCACTGGCCCTCTCCGCTCGAGTGTCGTCGACCACCGACAGTAGCCACCGCCAGTCACTGCACACCCGATCGCGTACAGTCGCGTTCGAAGCGACTCCCACGAGCGAGCGCTGTGAACGTTGCGATAGCTGTGAAAATCGGTTCCGACGTTACGTTAGTCGATGGTGATAACGACCGTTTCGTCTATCGTCTTCACCAGACTGACTGGAATCCGGAGTCGGCTGTCGTCGATCTCGTCGGTCACCATCGACTCGAGCTGTTTGGGCTGATCGACGACGAGCTCACGGAGCGTGCCGGATTCGGGGTCTACCGTGACGTCGCACAGCGGCCCGATCGTCGTGCCGTCGGCCCGAACGACGGTTTTGCCGAGTAGATCTCGAGTCAGGATATCGGTCATACGTTCGTTCCGTGTTTCCCCAACTACTAAATACTACGAGAGTACCCATCGCTGGGCCGATATCGGCCGCGGTGGTCAGAAACGCACCTTCGTCGGGCGATGCCGACGGCCCATCCCGGCAGGACGAGCAGTAGTCCGGCGACGATGCCGGCGATCGGATCTGTCGGCTTCATCGTCTCGTCCGTCCCTTCGAGGATCGCTGCCACGATCGTGCCAGTCACGACGCTCCAGACCAGCAACAGGACCACACCAGCTCGCCCGCTCTCCCGACCGTACAACGTTGCGACCGACTCGAGGCGGCCAGTCATGTGGAGTCCGATATCCAGGACACCGCCAGCGATCAGCGCGGCGAAGCCGACACAAACCGTCGTCGCGACGAATCGGGCACGGCGCGACTCGGGGTCGACATCGCGGCGCGTCCCCGCCGCCGTGAAGACGGTCGTCGCGATCAGGAAGATAAGCACGGACAGGAAGATCGTCTCGATCGTCAGTTCGCTGATCGGCGGCTGATCGAGCGTGTAGTGAAACGCGAAGAGATCGGCCCACCGTGAGTCGTGGACGGCTTGCCACCGGTCGGCAAAGACGGGGGCGACGGCGTACCCGTCCGGCGCGAGGCCCCACAGTCCGCCGACCGCGACGAGCGGGAGACGCCCACGACGGACGACCTCGTAGCGGAGCGCAAGCGGTGTTGCAAACAGGAGCAATAGAGACGCACCGATGAGAAAGTGGACGATAGCTGGTGCCATACGGAACGGTGATACGGCGACCGTACACGGTGGTCGACTTTTAGTAGCTACAGCATAAACGCGGGCAGCGTAGCTCTACGCGCGGTCGAGTCCAGATCGTGCCTTCGGCCGATTCGTCTTCTACTAGCGAGCGGGAAATATACTGCTGGACAACAGTCAGGACACACCCGATCTCGACTCGACACCTGTCGTCCCGCGACGCCGACTCGAGTGCGATCGGTGGTGCAGTGGTTTGTCCGGCAGTATAGAACGGCCGCGACGTCGGAACCGACGAGTCACTGACTGCTGTCCGACGATAGCGTGTTCGTACTGAACAACACCACCGGTCACGAGGGACACGCCGAACAACGTCACTTCCCGTGATGGTCACGCAATGCCGTCACTCAGGGTATCGGTACTGTACACCGACCTAAGTCACGTATACCTAAACCCACCAACAGAAATTCCTTCCCTTATGCGTAGACGCCAGGTGCTACTCGGAACGGGTGTTGCGATTCCGACCATCCTCGCCGGCTGTGCCGGTGACGAAGGCGCTGACGACGACACCGCCGACGAGGACGACGATACCGGGACCGACGATAGTGAGACGGACGCAAACGGAACCGACGACGACACGTCCGAGGTCGACGATGACGACGACGAAGACGACGGCGAAGACGAAGCCGACGAGGACACGGACGACGAAGCCGACGACGAACTCGAGATCGACCCCGACAGCGAACCACCCGTCGAGGGTCTCCGCATCACCGAACTCGAACTCCTCGAGGACGAGTACTCCACGACGGTCGCCGGAGTCATCGCCAACGGGTCGGGCGAGGACCTCGTCTCAGTCGAGGTGGGTGCCGTGTTCTACGACGAAAACGGCCAGCGGGTCGACGAGAGCGTGACGACCATCGGTGAGATGGACGAAGAAGAGGAGCTCGGATTCGAGATCATGTCCCTCGAGAGCGACGTCGTCGAGGTCGACGTGGCGATCACCGGTGGGGGGCCGGCCTCGCGATCGCCCGGTAGCTGACGGCGCGTACAGGCACACTTCGTGTTCGTACCGGCGCGAGGGGTCGCTTTCGAGATGCCAGCGGCCGTCGGTGTGATGATCGAGTGTGTCGCGCGGACTCAGTTCGGAACGAAGAGTGCGTCGGCTATACTGCCGGTCAACACGATGCAGGCGCCGATCGCACTCGAGACGCGATCGGGTGGTCCCGACGGTGACGGCCGCGAGTTCGCGACCGACGGCTCACTGCCTGCTGTCCGACAGTATCACTGTCGTTCCATCGAGTCGCGGACTCTGTCGATGAGTTCGTCGTCGGTGATATCACCCTCGAGGAACGCCCGCAGCCACGCGGCATCGAGGTAAAACGAGAACATGCGGTTTGTGTCCTCGTCGACGAGAGTGAACTCGATCTCGTCGACGGCCGCGAGGAACGCCTCGGCGTCACGAATGCTCCGCGCCAGTCCGGGTGCAAGCGCCCGGAGCTCGTCGATCAGTTCGTCCCGGTCGTCAGTCAGTATCATCACACGCACGTCGAGGGTTCTCTTGTCGTATGTGATCTCTGTCACGCTGAGAACGTCACTGTCGATCCGGAAGTCGTCGCGATCGAAACCGGGAACGTCCGCTTTGCCGTCTTTCTTCTCGTCTTTCTTGCCGTTCTTTTCGTCGGCCGGATCGCCGTTGGCGTCGTCGTTCGTGTCGTTGTTCGTCCCGTCTTCCTGATCGGTATCTTCGGCACAGCCGGCCAGGACGGTTGCGAACGCGGCACCACTGCCAAGCAGGACGGTTCGTCTGTCCATACGTTTCCGTCGCCGGAGCCGCTGTTTACTAATCAGATCCTACCTGTTCGAGTTCGATTCTATGAATGAAACGGTCGTAACAACCAGTCCCTGCGGTGTCGTGTCATGGCTTGCGCTACAGTGGGCTCACTCGAAACAGTCGGCTCTCGTCCCCGGATCTCGGTGGGGCATCCTTCCTCGAGGCCGCTGATCGTGTCGATGGTGGTCATACTGTCGGACAGCAGTCAGTCACCGACAGCGTCGACCGACGAGCGAGGGGGGACATCTGTCACGATCTGCCGAGTATCCCGTTTGCACTCGAGTCGATTCGACTCGAGACCCCGTGGCCGTCGTGGTGGCCGCGTCGTTGTCGAATACGTCTCCCCGCCACAACTTTCGAGTTCGATTCACTGGAGAGTCACTCCCACCGTCGAAAAACCTTATGTCAAGTGGTACCATATATTATGGTGTGGGCGGACGAAGGCGACGAGGATTCACCGGACGACTCGATTCGAACGCCCATATAGGGCAGCAGAATCGAGTTAGCGGTACAACCAACGACCCCGTAACAGGGGACCACGGTAAACGCCGCTACGGAGACCAACGCGGCCCACACCTCGTCCACCATGGTGGACGAGTACGAAGGCTCAGTAACGGACCTCGCGTAAGCGGGATTCGCGAACTACGGACATCAGGGCCGAAGGGCCGTCGAAACGAGCTCCCGTCCGGGTCCAAATCGTTGCCTTCGTCCCCGTGTTTTTCGCTGCCGTCGTGTCTCGAGGAGGACGCACTGGCGGCCGACTACTGCGAACCACGTAGCGGCGTGACACACTCCCGACAGTAGCTGTAGAACGGGTCGTTGACGGTCCCACAGGTCGGACACTCACCGGGCTCGAGCAGCGGCTCCGTTCGGGTCGAGCCGTCGTGTACCGGGGCGCTGGGTAAGACCGGCGGGGGCTCGGCCGTCCGTTCGGGCGACGGTCGATCGGTCGCGTCTCTGTCTTGGTCGATTGCGTCCCGGTCGTGGTCGGCCGCGTCTTGGTCGTCGCTTCCCTCGAGCGCCCGCCGGGCAGCGAACAGTACCACCGCGACGACAGGGACGGCCCACCAGAGTACCCATTCCATGCTAGCTAGTAGCACGCGAGGGGATAAAATTCACTACTCCCTCGGGCTACTCGAGCGGCCGGCAGAGACGAGGGTACCGGCCGGTCGGTCGAGCGGATGTTCACTCATGTCCGCGCCGATGTCATACTGCCGGACAGCAGTCAGTGAGCCGTCGGTCGAGAACTCGCGGCCGATCGTTGAATAGTGCTGTCCGGCAGCATCAGTAGTCGACGTCCTCGAGTGCACCCATACGTTCGCGATCTGCGTAGCGTCGGTCCTCCGCTCACACAGGGACCGTCCACGTCCATGGCGGGCATTCTGCGCCAGCAGGACGTCTCCGTCCGAGCCGCCTACAGGACGACCGCAACGCTGAGCAACATTCCGAGGAGGACGAGGGCCGGACTCGCCGCGATCGCCACACTGATCGGAACGGGGATCACGTCGGGAACTCGCGTTCGCCACACGTTCGCCAGCGTAAACACTCCAATGGCCCCGAGAAAAGACGCGATCGCGACGAAGATACTCGCGTTGGTCCGCGCGCGGACGGCCGGCCGATCGAGCGTGTAGTGGAAGGCAAAGAGATCCGCCCACCGCGAGTTGTGAAACGCATACAGCTCCGACGTGTAGGCCGGTGCGATGTGGTGAACGTCCGGCGCCAGACCCCAGAGGCCACCGAGTACGACGAGCCACAGCGGCGCCCACGGTGAGAGGCGGTATCGAACCGCCACGGGCGTCGCCAGCAGGAGGACGATCGATGCCCCGATGAGGAAGTGGGTAATCGCGGGTGCCATTTCGGATCCGCCGGTCGGATGACCGGTCGGTGGAGTCGATTTGGCAGCTGTGGGCTTCAGTAGTTAGCGAGTACATCGTCGAGTGGATACAGGCCGGCACGTTGCCAACTGTAGTGTTTCCATACACCATCAGCGTCGATTACGTTCTCGGGGCGGAGACCGACGATCACAGCTACCGGTCGATCGACGAGTTCGACGCTACTGGACTCCATCGGTTCGCCAACTGCGCCACAGAATCGGTTAGTGCCACCTACATCGAAACACACCACCCAATATCAGATGGTTTATGTGTTCATAACTCATCTCGAGGTCTTCCTCTCGAGAATTGTTCGACCCAGAGCAGCAGTCTCGGCCAATATGGATGCCTTCTTACCTGTCCGTGCGTCCCTCGACAGGAACATGAGACGAGATGTCCTCGAGGTTGCTTGCCGTCTCGTCTCGCCGTCCGTGGCCGCGAATTCGTTTGTCATAGACACGGGCTAATTTTGTAGTGGCCGACGATCATTTATCTTGGTGTGGGGTATCGGGTATCGTGGTCGGCAAGGGTGAAGCGGTGATACGGAGTCCAGCCATCCCACTCAGCCTGACCTAACACGCAAGAGGGTGGCTCCCTCTCGTCCACTCCCCTGCCCCCAACCCGACTGCTCTCTGTCTCGTGCTGCCATACTAACACTTGATCAGGTAGTGCAGTGATCGTACTACTGCCATCCTTGAGGGGGACCGGTGGCTGCCAATTTCGCGAGGTGCCGTGCGAACGGTCTCAGGATATGTGATGTGCTAGCAAGTATTATGGTTGTGGGCGGCCGAGATACGCCTAGACGTCGCCATGTCATCGTCATCACGCTCGCTGGCGCTTTCATTCGCGCCCGACGAACTGTGGACGCTCCATCACGTGTTACTCCATCGGATCGACGCGGAACACCGCGCGACGGACGAGACGACCGTCGATCCACCGCCGCTCGAGGTGTACACGGCGTTCGACACGCTCGAGAACGGCGAGACCCACTTTACCGTCGCCGAGCTCGAGGCGATCCGCGACGTCATCAGCCAGTACCATCACCGTACCGACTGGTGGGAGATTGAACGCGATCGACTCGAGCAGGTGTTGGAGACGATTACGCAGACACTCGAGCGCCAGGCGTCACTCGATCCCGTAACGGCGGACGACTAATACTGTCAGACAGCAGTAGTGACTTGTCGGCCGACCGGTCGCACTCGGTCTCGCGTTCCCTCTCGTCTACGGTCGTGGCCCGCCTCGAGTCTGATCTTCCGACGTCCGACACCGATCGAGTCGGGCCGTGCTCGCTCGAACACTCCACGTCCCGACCTGTACCGAGCGCCTACCGACCCGTGCCGAGCGCAGTTACAACCCGCTACTAATGGGAGAGAATGACAAGCAAGTAGCTCGTGAACCCGTCCAGGCGATCCATGCTGGCGATGCTCGGCTCGGTCGGGGTGATGGGCTCGCTCACACTCCAGTCGAACGAGTACGTGGAGGCGCTACGGGACGACCGATCCGCTTCGATCGAGCCGGAGCCGATCTTCAGTTATCCGAGAGTTGGTGCGCCCGACGACGTCCACGAGCGGGTGGTACGCGATCTGCTGAGACGCGCTGTTCCGGGAACCGAAGTCCATCTCACCACGTACACGCTTACGCGCACGCCGGTGGCGAGGGCGTGTCTCGCTGCTGTCGACCGTGGCGTCGATCTCTATCTTTTGATCGACGACCACTCCGCCGACGCCGCTGCGACGCAGCTGTTGTGCGAGCAACTGGGCGACCGCGTGTCGATCACCGTCGACGGAGCGATCGGGAACAACAACAATCACAACAAGTTCCTCCTGGTCGAGGAGTTGGCGACGGGCGAGTCGAACGTCGTCTGGCAGTCCACATCGAACTTCACGAACAAGCAGCTGTACCGGCACAACACGTCGGTGGTGTTTCGGGAGGACGACCCGCTGTATGAAAGCTACCGCGACTACTGGAACGAGTTAGCCGCCGGGAACACCGACCTCGAGTACAATCGAACCGAGGAAACCGACTCGGCGACCGTCTCTTTCTCGCCGCGATCGGACGTCGATACCCACCTCGACGCGCTCAGGGATATCGTCCCGGGCCCGGACACGACGATCCGATTCATGAACTCGATCTGGACACGGAACCGCCTCGCGGTCGTCGACCGTCTCGCTGAACTCATCGCACAGGGAGCGACAGTCGAGGTGATCCTCAACGAACCGGAAAGCACCGTCGGGCCGGCCCTGCGAGCTGCGGATGCGACAGTGCTCGAGTATCCCGACGTCAGCCTGCCAGGGGACACGGTGCCCGGCGTTCCACCCAACGTCCACTCGAAGAACATGCTGATCGACGCGGATTTCGACGTCGGAAACGGGACGACCGAACGGAAACGGCTCGTCTGTACGGGCTCTCAGAATCTGAGCGGCCCGGGGTTGTCCGACAACGACGACACCTTCCTGCAGATCGAAGACGAGGACATCTACTGTGCGTTTCTCGCCGACTGGAAGCGCGTTCACGAGCAGGGGGTTCGCCTGTCCAACGGGGAGTTCGCGACACTCACCCGATCCGGATCGGCACACGTCCGCGAGTCCCCCGACTGTGTGTCGTCGACGTTCTGGTAAGCGACGTCACTCGGAGTGAAATTCGTGGGCAGCGCTGAACTCGGTGAGTTCACCGATACGCGCCTCGAGTTCGTCGATTTCCGCGCGCAGTTCGGCAGCTTCGGGCTCGTCGCTGGCCGCTAATTGATCCTTGAGACCCTGCAGCCGCGTTTCCTTCTGCTCGGTGTCGACATCCGCTTTCCGGACGTACTCCCGGTGTTCGATCTCGTAGACGTCGCTCGGGCTGAGTTCCGTGACCTCGAGTGCGTCGTCGACCTTGCTCGAGTCGACACTCGTCACGCGCTCGCGTGGGATCCCCGCCTCCTCGAGGGTCGCCAGCACGTCGTCTTCGTCGCGCAACGATCTGTACTCGCGGCTCGTCCGTTGGACGGAGCCAAACTGCGCGTGGATCGGCTGATCGTGGTGGATCCGCTCGAGCAAGACGTCGGCAACGTCCTGGCGGAGGTCGTCGGCGTTGCGTTGCACGTCCGACAGCAGTGTATAGAGGTTGACGAGCGTGGCTGTCTCCAGGTCGCCGGGCGCAGTCACGTCGTGGCGTTCGAGGGCGTCGGTGAGGAGCAACGCATCGGCGTAGACGGCGAGATCGGGTTCGGTACGTGCAGTCTCGGACTCCTCGTCGCCTGGCGCCTGGACGAGCTGGGACGGCCCCGGCTCGTCGTTTTCCTGGATATGTCCCTCCCGCTCGTCGATTTCGAAGCGGGGATGGAGGCTCAACACTGCCGGATACGGATCGGCGTCGGGCGGTAATCGCTCGAGGTCGAACGCGCCGGCTGCGTCGCTGATGCGACGTGCGAGCGTCTCGAACTGCTCGCGCTGGAGTGGCCGCTTTGTGTCACTATCGGGGAACTCGACGACGATCCGATGCTCCTGGATATCGGTGATCCGAATCGTGTCGTTCGACAGTGGCGTCACGACCGTCGCATCGTCCCCCAGCGCCTCACACTCGGCAAGCAAGTTCTGCCACGTCGACTGGAACGCCATGCGTTATCGATGGCGGGGAACCGAGGAAAAACCTCCGCCCGAGGGCTGTGTAGCTCCCACTCTCGTGGACGGGCGCAGTCGCGTGACCGATCGTCGAATCGGTCTTA
>NZ_JAVDDV010000035.1 GCF_030848565.1 Natronolimnohabitans sp. A-GB9 | reverse complement strand
TGCTCAATGTTGCTCTCTAAGGTCTGGAGGGCCATTTCTTCAAATTGCGGCAAATCACATTCCTCTCGAAGAGAATCTGGTTCTTCTATATAATCGAGCCGTTCATCGGAATCACGCAAGGTATCATCGATCTCTCTTTTCCAGCCAGTGTATTCTGAGTCTAAGTGGTCGGAAACCTCCTGATGCACAGAATCGATAAACGTATCCAAGCAATCATATGCACGTTGCAGATGCCGTTTGGTTAATTCTGGAGCGATCTCTTCGTCAAGACTGTACGGTTGGATCAAACCGCTATTGAGGAAGGATTCGAGGTCATCCGTTGCTGCCTGTATTGTAGAAAACGCCTTCGTTCGATCAAGGCCGGTTCGTACACGTGGTTCAAGATTATGTGCTTCGTCAACGATGAGAAGCGTTTTATCGTCGATAAAGTCGTCTAAGAGTGCGCGGACCCCATCATTGAATAGATGGGTATAATTTGCAATGAGAACGTTTACTCGCTCTATGAGAGCGTACATTGCGGAATGAGGACAGTAATTTTCGTCCACCGCTGTTCTAACAAGGTCCTCACCTGAAAAAACGTGATTCGGAGCATCACTAAAACCGAATCGTGGCCGTTTCTCGTAAGCGTAATGTTGAGCGTAGAAAGGACAAACCTCTGAATCCTCAACAGTTGGCAGTTCGGATTGTGGAAAATGAGACCAGCTGCCCGCTGTCTCTACACCGGGCCAATAGTCTGCATCGGGTTCAGGACTCGATGCACCAACATATGCGCCATCGACGATCTCTCGGGCTTGTTCAGCGACCGGCTCACCGCCTGTAAATGTCTCACGAGTCTCCCTACGGAGGTCTGAGCATCTCCCTTGGACGTTCTCTGGTGAGAAATCGACAAGACCTTCCCGAGAATATGGACATACCTCTTTCTTTCCAACAAGGGAGAGGCCATTCAACTGCTCATATTCGAGAAGATTCTGATTGATCTCTCTCAAATCCTCTACAAATTGCTGTTGTTGCTGCTTGAGAGGCGTAATTACAACGAGTCTCTCTTTCTCACCGTTTACAATTTGATTGATCGCCGCAGTAAGGGCCATAACGGTCTTTCCGGTCCCGCATGCCCCTTCCAGAATTAGATAGCCGTCCTCATCCAAGACGGGAAGCGCAGACTCAATTCCATCACGCTGTGCAGGTCGAGGATCAAAGGGAAAGATGTCTTCCCATCCTCGATCTGATTCTTCCGACCCCTCCTGTGCTGCAGTTGCCGACTCAGAACCAGAAGTTTCTGCTATTCCTGCGTCTGAATCTATCTCCTGTTCTTCGTCGTAGAACCGGCGTATCTCTTCTTCAGGAGGAGTGAGTTCAGGATACTGGTCGCTGAAGTGAATTTTGTTGTGACAAGACTGGCAAACGACGACGATCTCTTCAGGAAAGTAGCTAACATGGTGCCGGACGACTTCTGATGGATCAACTCGGTCTTCGCAAGCCCTACAGAAACGATCCGGTCGCTCTTCCCTCTCACATTCCTCAGAACAATAGTAGCCTGAATCGCTGAAATCACGCCCACAGGATTCACAGTATCCATCAGCTGGACCAAATGGATTAGAAAGATGATCTTCATCACCCGGACTTGACCCGCCAAAAGCAGAGAAACGACGTGCCCCACTCAGTCGTAAGGGAACACCGTGTTCAGACAAACGTTCACGCTCTTCTTTGAGAAGGCGTCGTTTAGCCCAATCTTCCATCTCGACATCGATGTCCCAGTAGAATAATGGACGAGTGTCCTCAGCAATATCTACGATTGAGGTTCCACGCATATCCATGAAGAAAGCGATCCCACCAGATGGACTGTAGTAGAAGAGGTTTGGTTTAGTCCGTGACTCAGAATACCCCAGTTCACGAAGTGTATCACCGAAATCGGATAATTCTTCAAAAATCGAGGGGTGGATTCGGTTCCCGAATTTGTCCACCGGCTTCATTTTCTCTGAATCTATTGTCAAGCCTTATCAGTAGTTCGGATTATTAATGGAGTTGATATATGGATTGTATATGTTTTTGAGTTGGACTGAGGCTTTTTATATGACCCATGGTTACTGCGAGAACCGCAACATGGAATATACGAAGTCAGAAATGATCGGTGGAGGAACAGAGTGCCCGGACTGTGGTAAGTATGCAGTGTACAGCGATGGAGAGACGGAGCAATGTCTGTCCTGTCACTGGACCCTCCCAACGGACGCAATCACGCAAAGGTGCCCGGAATGCGGTGGAGTAGTGACACGGGGGATGGGTCCTAATGCACAAATCAAGTTCTGCCACAACTGTAATTGGACGGGTTGCTAAAATATCGGAATAGCCTCTCCGTTTCTGTAGTGCCTTCTGTGTGTACCCCCTGTTAGGAGTGTGAATAGAAACTACATTCTGGTTTAGTGATTGGGTGTTCCATGAGGCTTCTAATCACTGATTCCACACATCAGTAACAAATCTGATTCTTCCTCCTAACACTCCAGATCGAACCAATGAACCGGAGGATACGCACTGGCTATATATTGACGCTTTCTCATTAGATACAGAAACATACCCAATATTCATATCTAGTTTTTCATACCAAATTTGATACCAAATTCTTCATCTGCCTATTTCACCGAAACTCCTTAACCAATCATATATAAAACATGAATATGTCGAAGAGAATCAAAGGCGAACGAATTGACTGGCTCTCATCAGAAATACTCCGCATTGTCTGCGAATCAGGCGGGGAATGTACTACCCGAGACCTAACGCGAGAAACAGGCATCAAAAACAAGCGCATCAACTATCGCTACGACATCCTCGAAGAAGCCGAATTAATCGAAACACATCAACCGGACTTCGATGAAGAACTCGGCCAATTCCCACCAAAGGAAGTTACTCTCACAGAGGAGGGAGAGAAGGCAGTCAAACTCTACGATCTCGCCAGAGATGACACAGACAGTCTGTCAGTCGATGATCGCCTTAGCCGAATGGAAAGCCGACTGAATCGATTGGAAGACGAACTCGCGCACGCCTACGAACGCATAGAGGAACTCGAACAAGACGATGATCTAGAGATCGAGAAGGATGAAACGTGGGGCTGGAACGATAGCGAAGTAGAGTTTTGATTTCTACTTATTCTCACTGGCGGCAGAATGCGGCAGATTCCTGACCCGCGAACGCATTAGTGCTACTGAATTTCATTGCCGCGTCGACAAGAATGATAATCTTGCCGCGTTTTGTATGACCCGAATCGACATGCGGCGACAAGGGCGACCCACAACAACTTGCGCTCTGCCATCATCAGAATGATATGTGCTTAAATAACCCCCTTGCCGTACTGCGCTTTCTTCTGGATTCGGAGTTTATTGCAGAATGATGGGCGCTGCAGGATTTGAACCCGCGACAGCTTGGTCCGAAGCCAAGTACTCTGTCCAGACTGAGCTAAGCGCCCTCATTGCTCCATTTCCGCCGACCCCGTATAAGTCACTCGATTTTAGCCGATTTCGACAGCCCCCACCATGACATCGAGTCCCGCCAATATATCCGAACTTCTCACTCGATGAAAACTGCCGCACGGGGTCTTTGTCATCGGGACTCAACACCGACACGCATGACGGTGAACGAGGCCCCACTCCCCGACGATGGTCAGACTGCAGGCGCACCGCTCGAGTTGCTCACCGACGACGAGGACGTCTGGACTGCCGTTCCGGCCGATGCAACCGGCGACGACAGGGTGACCAGGTGGCTCTCGATCGACGTCGACTCGCTGTGTGACCTCGAGGAGTGGCGCTGATACGGCTTGCTATCGTCACTGACAGCCGATCGTCGACCCCGCCCTGGCGATCAGGACAGCAGTCCGTATGATCGACGGGCGACCGTCTTCGACGACCCGTCCCAGTCCGTGCTCTCGTCCAGAACGGATCGTACCGTTTAACCACGACCGCTGAGCAGTCCCGTGCATGGCAGTGGGTGAGACGGGCCGTGGGTTACTCGAGTTGACGCGGCCGGTAAACGTGATCGCGGCGAGCGTGCTGACGTTCATCGGAGCGTTCGTCGCCGGTGGCATCGCCGGGTCGTCGCTTCAGGTCGCCGCTGCGGTCGCCGCAACGGGACTGGCAGTCGGTGCAGGGAACGCGATCAACGACTACTTCGACCGGGAGATCGATCGGATCAACGAACCTGACAGACCGATTCCGCGGGGTGCCGTAAGTCCACGCGGTGCGCTTGTGTTCAGCGGCCTCCTCTTTGCGCTTGCGGTCGCACTCGCGTTCGTCCTTCCCGTGGCAGCGATCGCCATCGCCGTGATCAACCTCGTCGCGCTGGTCGCGTACACGGAGTACTTCAAGGGACTTCCCGGCCTCGGGAACGCCCTGGTCGCCTATCTCGTGGGGAGTACGTTCCTCTTCGGGGCTGCAGCGGTAAGCGATATGGCGCCTGCGGTCGTGCTCTTCTTGCTCTCGGCGATCGCGACGCTGACTCGAGAGATCATCAAAGACGTCGAGGACCTCGAGGGCGACCGCGAGGAGGGGCTGAACACGCTTCCGATCGCGATCGGCGAGCGTCCTGCCCTGTACATCGCTGCGGGGCTGTTGGTGGTCGGTGCTATTGCGAGTCCGCTCCCGTATCTCCTTCTCGAGGACTTCGGGATCGCGTACCTGCTCGTCGTAGTGCCGGCCGTCGCGGTTATGTGTTATGCGACCTACGAAAGTTTCACGGATCCGACGGCCGGCCAGGAGCATCTCAAGTATGGGATGTTTCTCGCCGCGCTCGCGTTCATCGTCGGCCGGGCAGCGACGGTGCTCCCCGGCGGAATCTGACGCGCTCGGACCGATATTCGTCCTGGTTATCATCCAAACCACTGGCGATTAGTGTTAGAAATAGGTATACAATCAAAAGTACTATAAGTCGGATTCGGCTTTCTCTTACCACACGCCGGAGTTACCGACGGTCCCCACTGCGGCTGTAGGATGTGAGTATCTGGTATGTACGACCTCGCTGATGTCCTCCCGGACGCCGATATCGATCCCGGGACGAACCTGCTCCTTGCGGGGCCACCCTTGACGGGGAAGCGAGCGCTTGCCTTCGATATTCTCGCGAGCGGTGCCGACCGTGGCGATGGGACGATCATCGTGACGACCAAAGACAGCGCCGACAAGGTCCTCGAGGGGTTCTCCGATGCGGTTGCTCCCGGCACGACTCCGGATATTGGGATCGTCGACTGCGTCACGAAACAGCGCGGTATCGGGAGCGTCGACGACGACCCACGGGTGAAGTACGCCTCCTCGCCGGTCGATATGACCGGCATCGGGATCAAGCTCTCCGAGTTTCTCCAGGAGTTCTACGAGGACCGGGGCCTGACCGAAAACCGCGTCCTGTTGCACTCGGTATCGACGCTGCTGATGTACTCCGATCTCCAGACTGTCTTTCGGTTCCTCCACGTCTTTACGGGTCGGATCCAGAGCGCCGACGCGCTGGGGCTGTACGCCATCGACTCGACGGCGCACGACGACCAGACGATGAACACGCTCAAACAGCTGTTCGACGCCGTCATCGAACTCGAGGAGCCCACCGACGGCGACGAACCCGAGATCACGACTGCGGGTCTCTCGCGTTGAAGGGCCGTCGGGGCTTACGGTTTCCAGCCCCGTTTTCTGTCCCACGCCGACGAATCCCGAAACGTTACCCTCACGAGCGCCATAGCCGCTAGTCCAATGTCAGTCGACACCACTGCAGCGATCGAAGCCGCCCTCGAGTACGAGACTGTCGCCGTCGTCGGCTGTTCGAGTACGCCCGGGAAAGCGGCCCACGACGTACCGAAGTACCTCCTCGAACACGGCTACGACGTGCTCCCGGTCAACCCCTTCGCCGAGGAGATCTTCGACCGGCCGGCCGCCGACTCGCTCGCCGACCTCGAGGCAGCGATCGACGTCGTCTGTATCTTCCGACCCAGCGACGAAGTCGCCGAGATCGTCGACGCCGCACTCGAGCGCGACGACGTCGAGGTGATCTGGACCCAGAAGGGGATCCGCGACGACGAGGCGACAGCCCGTGCCAGAGCCGACGGGCGAACGGTCGTACAGGACCGCTGTCTGAAAGTCGAGCATCGTCGGCTCGCCGCCTGATCGGCGCACGCTCGTGGTTCGTGACTCGAGTCTGTGTTTCGAGATCTCGGACGGAGTCGATGAGCGCGTCGGGAGACACTCGAGTCACACGTCGCGTTCGAGAAAGCGAATCGTCGAACTGAACCGTCTTACTCAGCGGTCGCGTCGCTCGCGTCGGACTCGTCCGCGTCGGCGTCGGTTGCTTCGTCGTCCGCTTCGTCCTCGAGTTCGGCCTCGTCGATGGCGGCCTCGGCGAGGATCTCTTCGCCGTCGATGCCCTGTTCTTCGGCGATCGCGAGCAGGAGTTCGCGTTGTTCGCCGATCTGGTGGTCGAGACGCTTGACCGTGTCGTGGGTGTCGTCCATCTCCTCTTCCAGGCCGACGATTCGCTCCTGGAGTTGCTGTACCTGTTTGTACATCGCTTCGGCGCGGTCCGAGAGACCCTGAATCTTCTTTGCGGTGCTGCCAAGTCCCATGTTTCGGTGATGTGTCGGAGAACTAATGGGCCTTTTCCTCCATCGCGTCGACTGGTACCACCTATACCGCGATAGGAGTTACCAACACTCATGGATCGACAGATTTTTTACGAACCGCGGACAATCTCTAACTGAATTCGAGGTGATCAGCCATGGTGCTCCGACCGACCCCAAGCACCTGGGCACAGAGCCTCGACATGCCGTCCCGCCTGTTCAGCGACCGGGGGAACAGCGATTACGAACTGTACGAGGAGGACGACGCGTTCGTCCTGACGATCGATATGCCGGGCTTCGAGACCGACGAGATCGAGTTGGCGTGGGACGACGGCGTCCTCAACGTGGCCGCCGAACACGTCGACGACGAGCGCGGCCGCAAGAAGACCTCCCACCGGCGGTTCCGCTTCCCCAAGGACATCGACGACGACGCCATTGCGGCCGAGTACACCAACGGCGTCCTCGAGGTCGAGCTACCGGTCGCCGACACGAGGGCCCGCGGCAAGGAGATCCCGCTCGAGGGGTAACCGCGGGCAGTCGTCGGTGAATCGGCACCCGGCCTCGTCCGGTGAACCGCTCTCGCTCTCCGACGCGTGATCGTCCTCGTCCGCGCATCGACTGGTCGGGACTTTTCACACTGAAGCGGTTTTGGCTCGCGTTCACGCGTCGGAGCCACGCGACTCGCTTTCGACAGGACCATGCAACTCCGCGTGCGCCCGCTCAAGCGAAAGGATAACAGGGGATGCTATCGCGAGCGAACGCGGGTCCGGCGTCGGCGACTCCAACGTCGGCGAGCGCGTCGTCTCACAGCTGTTGACCGAACTCGATGGGCTCGAGGAACTCGGGGACGTCGTCGTGATCGCGGCCTCGAACCGGCCGGAACTGACCGACGACGCGCTCTTGCGTCCGGGCCGGCTGGACCGCCACGTCGAAGCCGTCTGCCGCGAGGCCGCGACGATCGCCGTTCGGGAACACGTCCAGGCCGAGGCTGAAGGCCGAGACCGCGATGCAGACGAGATCGAACTGACTACCGATCACTTCGAGCAGGCCCTCGAGGAGGTCTCGCCCGAATCGGCTGCCGAGTTCGAGACCGGTCCCAGCGCGGGCGAGTTCGACGGGGTTCTCGAGGGTGCCAGTACTGAAACAGAGTAATCCACGCCGTCGTCGAGCCAGTGCTTCGTTTTCACGCTGTTGGGAGGCTGGCAAAGAAAATAGGAGCCGACGGTGACGTCGAACGCATGATCGACATCAGACAACCGGCCGATCGTACCCTCACGACGGGGGTATGAGACGGTGGTAGCGTTACCGAAACGGCTCGCGGTCTACGTCGGATCGCTGCTGTTCCTGATCGTCCTCTATTCGTTCGCCTACCGGTGGGGGATGGCGACCTACGAAGGCGAGTCGCGGACGTGGTATCAGTCCCTCGAGATCGTCATCCAGTCGATGACGACCACGGGGTACGGACAGGACGCCCCCTGGGAAACCCTCGAGATGACCGCACTCGTGGTGTTGATCCAGGTGACGGGTATCGCCTACGTGCTCGTCGCGATCCCGCAGTTCGTCGTGCCCTGGCTCGAAACGCTCGTCGAACCGACGCCGCCGACGGAGATCTCCGGTCTCGAGGACCACGTCATCATCGTTGGGTACACGTCCCTCTGTGATACCCTGGTCGACGAACTCGAGGCCAGCGGGACGCCGTATGTGATCCTCGAGGACGACGTGGATCGCGCACAGACGCTCCATCAAGACGAGTTCACCGTCCTGTACGGCGATCCAGCAGCCGACGAGACGCTCGATGCAAGTCACCTCGACGACGCGCTAGCGGTGGTCGTCGATGCGACCGAGCGCGATCCGATCAAGACGGTCATCTCGATCGAAAGTCGCGACCCCGACGCGAACGTCTTCGTGCTCGTTGAAGATATTTCCCAAGCACGATACTTCCGATACGCGGGCGTCGACGAGGTACTGTTACCGAAACAGCGACTCGGGAAGGCGCTCGGAGACCGGGTCCGAAACGTCGTTGCGACCGATCTCGGTGACGAGGTCGAGTTCGGTGCCGACCTCGAACTTCGCGAGTACCACGTCGGACCGGAGGCGGACCTCTTCGGACAGCCCGTGGCTGCCGCAGGTCGGATCGAACGGACCGGCGTTGCCATCCTCGGGGCGTGGGTTCGTGGCGACTTCGTCACTCGACTCCCGGAACAGGTCCAGATCGACGAGAACACGGCCTTGCTCGTGGCCGGTAGCCAGGACGAACTCGAGTCGGTTTCGGAGATGTTGGCCTCGTCAGGGCGTCGGTATCGGATGGCCGACGATCCCGTCGTCGTGGCCGGCCGCGGACTCGTCGGGACGGTCACCGACGGTAGTCTCGACCGTGCGGAACACGAGACGATCGTCGTTGACCGTGAACCCGGACCGGAAGTCGACGTCGTCGGCGACGCGACGGAAGAAGAGACGCTCATCGAGGCAGGTCTCGAGGACGCCGAGACGCTCGTCGTCGCACTCGAGTGTGACGACGACGCGATCCGGACAATCCTGACCGCGAGCGAGCTCGAGCCGTCCCTCGAGATCGTCGTCGGTGCTGACAGCGCCGAGAACGTACGTGCGTTACGTGAAGCAGGAGCCGACTACGTCCTCGCCCTGGCGAACGTCGCTGGACGGATGATCACGCTCAGGACGTTCGACTACGAGGTGATGCCGCTTGGAAACCAACTCCAACTCAGCACCGTATCAGGATCGGATCTCGCCGGTACGGAACTCGATCCGGAGACTGTCCGGCAAAAGACGGGTTGTGTCGTCGTCGGATTCGTCCGCGACGGCGACCTCCGTTCGGAGATCGAAGACATCGAACTGACCGCCGACGATCGACTCGTCGTCGCCGGGACGGACGAGCAGATCACTCAGTTGCAGGACGCGTACGCGAGCGATTGATCGATTCGTCCGAACGGTCACGTGTGGCTGACGGTGCGAAAACCGTTGCCCCTTCGCGTCGTAATATGCGTATGACAGACGACTCGGGCTTCGACCCCGAGAGTTCGGAGCAAGCCGAGATCGGCCGCGAGATGGTCGACGAGAGCACCGGTCTCGGCTCGGTCGCGGCCCATCTCTACCGCGGCGAGATGGAACGTACTGTCGAGTGGCGCGACCGCCTCGACACCACGACCAACTGGGCGGTGACGGTGATGTCCGCGATCGTCGCCTACGCCTTCTCCGGTGAGGTGTCCCACGCGGTGATCCTCGCCGGCCTCATGATGGGCACCGTCTTTCTGTTCATCGAGGCGCGTCGGTTTCGCGACTACGATATCTGGCGTTCGCGCGTCAGGATGCTCCAGGAGAACCTCTTTGCGAACGCGCTCGATCCCTCCGAGGGCGTCGAACACGACGCCTGGCGGCGGGAACTGAGCCGGGACTACCGCGAACCCGCCACAAATATCAGCTACCGCGGCGCGTTCAGCCACCGGTTGCGGCGAGTCTACCTCCCCCTGATGACCGCGATGTTGATCGGCTGGATCTTTCACCTCTGGGCGTTCGAGCCGGACGAGACGCTCCTCGAGAGCGCGTCGCTCCCGGGAATCGACGGCACCGTCGTCGTCGCCGCCGTCGCGCTGTACTACCTCACGTTACTCGTCCTGGCCGTCCCGCTTTCAGCGAAAGAACGCGGGGAATCCGGCGAGGCCGATCACGGCGACCTCGAGTAATACCGTCGGACAGTACGAGTTACCGGTCGGTCGCCCGACTGCGGCCGTCCTCGAGGGTGACGGCTGCGAATTCACGACCGACGGATCACTGACTGCTGTCCGACAGTATAACGACCGGCGATTCGATACTTCTGCTCGAGTCGACTAGTACCGTTCCAACCGTCGACTGATGGGTCGAATCGGACGACATCTCAGGATTCGACCCAGCAGTGCAGGCGTGGACCGCCACTAGCGACGCTATTGGGGAACGATCCCTCCGTCGTCTGTCGATCGGAGAGGCGAAAGGCCCTTAAGTTCCTACCCCCTACGATGGGATGGATAGGTCGGGCAGTTAGGCCCTGCTCGTAACCCGCCCTATGGCCTTTAGCGGGGACCGAATACCGTGGGCGTCCGGTCAGACCGGCCGGGGCCCCGGGAGCCAACGTGGAAGCCTCGTCCGTCGGGGACAGCGGTCCACGATGATCGTCCGCAGGGACGTCCCATCGTGGTTAGCCGGCGACAGCCCATCAGGCGCGGAAGCGAGCAGTGGACCGCCGGACACCTGTCGCTCGACGGGTTGCGGGGTGGAGAAGGCAACCGGGATTCCCCCGGCCGGAACGCCGGGCAATCGCGGCTTCCACCATTCATACTGGTTTCATTCCATTCGGTAGCAGTGTCGCCGTTCGTAGCAGCGACGGTAATCGACCGTTCGGCGCGATACGAGACGAACTGCTGTTCACCATTACTGTGTTCTGAAAATAACAAGGTTTAGCAGCGTTCTCGAGTATCGTCCGGTCGATGACTGCACGCCGAACTCTAGTCGCGGTCGCCGTTTTCGCCGTGGTCGTCCTCGGTGGCTGTGTCGCGGTCTCTCCGCCGGCCGACGACCCCGATCCGGAGACCCTCTTCGAGGCCGGGTTCGTCCACGGAGACGACCTCGAGGCCGTCTCCGGCGAGGTGACGACCGAAGTGATCGACGGCGATCGGACGATTTCCGAGACCGTCCGCGTGGTCGAACGACCGTACGTCGACTACCGCGAGACGGTCCTCGAGACTGACGACCCGTACCGACAGGCGGGAGACGTCTACGTCTCGAACGCCTCGGTCTCGTGGTGGTACTCCCCCGACTCGCAGTGGGCGACGTACTACGAACCCGACGACTCCTACGAGAACGAGGCGGTGCGATCGGATCGCGCCGACCGGGCGGCCGAACTCCGTGAGTGGTACGATCTCGACTACCAGGGTACCGAAACGATCGCCGACCGGGAAACCTACGTCCTCGAGGTCGAGGCCAGAGACGAGGCCGTCGAGGAGGGGCTCTCGGTTCTCGTCGGCGACACCGAATTCGTCTACGCACTCGAGACGGTCGACCGCGAGGACGACCTCGACGTCCTCGAGCGGATCGTCTGGATCGACGCCGAGTACGAGTATCCGATCAAAGAGCGACTGGTCTACGAGGGACCTGACGGTGACCGCTACGAGATGACCGAGCGGTTCGAGTCGGTCTCGTTCGAGGAGGACGTCGACGACGAGACGTTCGCGTTCGAGCCGCCGGAGAACGTGACCGTCGAATCGTCCTGATACGGTCTTCTGTCCTGATATTCCGGTGCGACCGCAGAACGGATCGTGGTCGCGCCGACACTGACGGAAGTAGTTCGATGAAGACGTTACTCGGCCGGCTGGCTAATCGGCTCTCGACCCTCGAGTGCGAGTCCGCCCTCGAGCGTGCGGACGGGGTAGGGGATGTCGATCCCCTCCTCGTCGAAGCGCTGCTTGACGCTCGTGACGTACTCACCGCGGATGCGAACGAAGTCCGCTCTCGAGGGGTCGGCGATCCAGATCCGTGACTGGAGACCGACGTCGGAGTCTCCGAGTTCCGTCAGGTGAACCGACGGCGCGGGATCGTCCATGATGTCGGGGTGGCGCCTGGCCTCTTCGACGATGATCTTCGAGGCCTGTTCGATGTCGTCGTCGTAGCCGATCCCGAAGACGAACTTCAGCCGGAGTTTCTCGCCGTCGACGGGGTTTTTGAGGACGCCGTTGGTCAGTTCCGAGTTCGGAACGGTCAGCAGTTCGTTGTCGAACGTCCGAACGCGGGTCACCCGGAGGCTGATATCCTCGACGACTCCAGCGTAGTCGCCGCCGTCCCACTCGATCCAGTCGCCGATGCGGAACGGCTTGTCGACGTAGATGAACACGCCGGCGACGAAGTTCGAGATGACGTTTTGCATCGCCAGACCGATAGCGAACGCGCCGGCCGCGGCGATCCCGGCCATCGAGACGAGGAAGTTACCGTAGTCGGCGAACCCGAACGCGACCGCGACGGCGACGAAGGCGATTCCGAACTTCGTCAGCATCAACAGCGGGTTCTGGACGTGTTGGTCGAGATCGCGCCGATCGAAGGCACGGCTGATCAGCGGCACGACCACCGCCCGGCCGACGATCCAGAGGACGACAAAGGCGATGACGAACCGGAGCAGACGCTGGACGCTCAGCGCAGTGGCCGTCTCGAGACCCGCGTCGACGAGGGCGTTGCCGATCGGATCCAGGTCCTCGGCCTGGAGGGGGAACGGACCGAACCCGACGCTCATCGATACAGCACTGCAGTGTGTCCGCGCGTGTCGATGAGGTCGGCGTCGACACGGTCGGCGAGATCGGCCGCCTTCTCCTCGGTCGAGCTCCCGGCGCGGGCAGCCCGGAGGAACTTGACTTTCACGAGGTCACGATTCGTGAGCTGATCGTCGAGTTCGTCGACGACCGACTCGAGGCCGCTTTTACCGACCCAGACGGTGACGTCGAGGTCGTGTGCTTCTTGCTTGAGTTGCTGTTTATCCATAGCCCTGGATAGCGAACCGAGCCGTTTGAATCTTCTCGAATCAAAACCGCGGAATCGAGGTCTCGATGGCGGCCGCTCTCGGCCGGCGGTCAGGCGTCGTCCCCGTGCTCGTCCTCGTCCTCGTAGGGATATCGCGCGTGCGCGCCACAGTCACACGTGATCACGACGTGGTTATCCTGTAATCTCACCCGGGCGTTCTTCCCGGGCCGCAGATACGCATCACAGCGATCACAGGTGAACCGACGGAACTTCCGGGGAAGCGTGAGCCGGTTTCGTTCGGCGACACGACGCGCGAGGCGGACGTAGTACCGCGCCCGATCGTCGTCACCGTCCGCTGCCGCCGCTCGAGCCAGTTCGTGCAGGCGCTCGATCCGTTCGGCGGCGATCTCCATACGTCCACTTTCTGGGGTCCACCTATTGATGTTGCGCTCTCGCGGTCCGCATTCGTGGATACCCGGCCTTCGTAGACAGTGCAGCTACCGACCAGCGATAAATCCCCTCTACAAACAACAAGAAGGCAGGCGTGAGTGAAAAAATTCTTAACGACTCCCACTGGGAGACACAGTACGTAATCTTGTTATCTATCAACAGCAAAGAGGTGTAATAGACTGAATGAACTACGACACGACAGGTCCGGTTGACGGCGTCGACCGACGCTCAGTGCTGGCTGCTGGCTCAGCCGGGCTCTCGCTCTCCCTGAGCGGCTGTATCGACTCGGTTCGGAGCGTCGTCAACCGGGATGGAGGCGATCAGCTATCGCTCTCCATCGCCACGGTCCCCAGCGACTACGATCCGGAAAGCCTCCACATCGCCCGCCACCTCGAGTCGAACCTCCAGGAAGTCGGCATCGACGCCGAGTTGACGTTCCGGAACCCGTCGGACTTCCTCGAGATGATCCTGCTCGAACAGGAGTACGACATCTACGTCGGCCGGCATCCCGGTGGGTACGACCCGGACTTCCTCTACGAAGCCCTCCACTCGACGTATGCCAGTGCCAACGAAACCGGTTGGCAGAATCCGTACAACTTCTCCGATAGGTTAGTCGACGTGGATTTAGCGGATCAACGACGCCGAACCGGTGAGCAGCGCGAGGAGTCGCTCGAGCGACTCCTCGATACCGTCGCCGAGCTCAAGCCGTTCGATCCGATCTGTCGACCTACGGCGTATCGGCTCTACAGGGACGATGACGAACGGTTTACGGGATGGGACGAGGTCGGTGACTTCGCGACCCGACATGGCTACCTCGGTCTCGAACCGGTCGACGACGTCGACCGTCTCACCGCACTCGTAACCGACTCGCGCCCGTCAGCGAACATCAATCCGCTCTCGCCGATAAACCGGGAGTACGATACGATCATCGACCTCGTCTACGACTCGCTTGCGACCGTCGTGCCCGACGACGATGGCGAGTCCGAGGTCGAACCGTGGCTCGCCGAGAAGTGGGAGACGGAAACCCACGACGACGGGCGGACGACGGTTACGGTGACGCTCAGGGAGGACTGCCGGTTCCACGACGTGGACGAAGACGACGACCGCGAGGAACACGTCACGAGAGTCACCGCCGAAGACGTCGAGTTCACGTACTGGTTCCTAAACGACACCGCGTTCGGCCGGGCGTCAGTTTCGTCGCCGGCGCCGCGCTATCGCGGCCTGGCGAGTGCAGTCGACGAGATCGAGATCGAAGACGACTATCGACTCCGGCTCACGGTCGACGGCAACGTCGCGGTCGGCGAGCGAGTGTTGACCGTCCCGATCCTCCCCAGACACGTCTGGGTCGACGAGCTCAACGACCGGATCGACGATCCCGCCGACTTCTCGACATCCCAGGGAGAGTGGGGGCTCGTCACCTCCAGCTCGGTCGCACCGATCGGGAGCGGTCCCTACCGGTTCGAGAGCCAGTCGAGACGGGGTCACCTCACGCTCGAGCGGTTCGACGACCACTTCACGCTTCGTGAGGACGTCGGTGACGGGGACGACGAGACGCATCTTCGCGGACCACTCGTCGAAGAGCTTCGGTTCAGCGTCGATCCTGGAAGTGATACCTCTATCGGCCGTATCGTCGGCGGCGGTGCCGACCTCACGTCGTCGCGGGTCTCGTCGAACACCGTCGGGCAAGCGCGGGCAGCGGCGGACAACGAATCCGACGTCGAACTCGTGGAGTCGTCGCCGCCGACGTTCTATCACGTCGGATTCAACACCGGTACCAGTCCCACGAGCAACGAACTCTTCCGGCGGCGAATCGCACGGCTGATCGACAAAGCGTGGATCGTCGACGAGGCTTTCAACGACCATGCGGAACCACTCGTGACGCCCGTGACCGAGGCGTGGACGCCCGAGCGCCTCGAGTGGGGCGGTACAGACCCAGTAACGCCGTTTTTCGGCACTGATGGGGAGCTTGACGAGGACGCGATCGAGGACGCCCACCGCGCGTTCGAAGCGATCGGTTATCGAGTCGACGACGAGGGACGAATCCTGGGCTGATGCTGGCTGACGTACTGCTCCGACTGACGATCGTCGTCGGTCTCATGTTGCCGGTCGCGCTGGTGTTGTTCGTCGGCCGGGAGCGACTGTGGCAGTTGCAACACGACTGGCGCGACCGCGTTCGAACGTGTGCGCCGGCGCTTGCCTTACTGGCGGTTACGCTGGTGTTCAACCGGTGGATGCGAGATACGAACCCCGACACCAGGTTCTCGACGTACATGACCGATACGATCCGTCGTATCGAGGGGGAGTTCGTCCTCGTCTTCCAGGAGATCGAGACCTGGTGGCTGACGGAGTACTTCTCCTGGATCTACGTCTACGGCTACGCGTTTCTGTTGATCTTTCCAGGCGTCGCCTACTTCCTGCTGTCGGACACGAGGACGTTCCGTCGGCTGGTGACCGCCTACGCGCTCAACTACGTGCTCGGCGTCGTACTGTACGTTCTGGTGATCGCGTACGGACCGCGGAACGTCTTCCTCACCGAGGTCGAAGTAGCCACGATGCTGTACGACCACAGCCCGGAGTACCAGTATCTCACTCGGGAAGTCAACCGCAACACGAACGTCTTCCCGTCACTGCACACGT
This sequence comes from Natronolimnohabitans sp. A-GB9, assembly GCF_030848565.1. GTDB lineage: Archaea > Halobacteriota > Halobacteria > Halobacteriales > Natrialbaceae > Natronolimnohabitans. The sequence goes on along the minus strand of NZ_JAVDDV010000035.1, from coordinate 6,345 downwards.
CGTTGGCTGCGACGGTGGGCATCTTTGCCTACCACACTCGCGCTACCTATCGGGCGTGGTTCCCCGTCGCCGTCGTGCTCGCGGCGAGCGTCGCCATCTCGACGATGTACCTTGCGATCCACTGGGCGATCGACGTCGTCGCCGGACTGATCCTCGCGTATGCCTGTGTCGCCCTCTCCGACCGACTCGTTGGCCGCTGGACGCTGACCGAACTGCGGGACGAACTGCGCGAGCGGCTCCGAACCGATCGCTGGTAATGTTCGCCGACCACCAGCGCAATACTGTTATATCGCCGCCTGCGAACTGCAACAAACGGAATGAGTGACCGAAACGCCGTGACGGCGGCCCGGAAGCCGGACGACGGGGACGAACGCGGACCCGCATCCGGTGGGATCAGCCGCCGGGCGGCACTGACGGCGACCGTCGGCCTGACGGTCTCGACAAGTGGCTGTATTCGCCAGCTCCGAAGCGCCGTCAACCGCGACGACGTCGATCCATTGTCACTAACGATCACGACCGTCCCCGCTGACTCCGACCGGGAGAGCATCCGTCTCGCCCGTGCGATCGCCGACGCCCTCGAGACCGCCGGGATCGACGTCTCGATCGAGATGCGAGCGAGCGAGGAGTTCCTGCGCTCGGTGTTGATCAACCACGACTTCGACGTCTACGTCGGTCGGCATCCGGGCAGTCCCGATCCCGCGTTCCTCTACGAGGCGCTTCACTCGCTGTATGCCGACGAGTCCGGCTGGCAGAACCCCTTCGGCTTTACGAACCTGCTTGTCGACGACCTGCTCGAGGCCCAGCGCGAGGCCGACGGCGACGAGCGACGGGACGCCGTCGAACGGACACTCGAGGCGCTGGCTGTCGAACAGCCGTTCGTCCCGATCTGTCGGCCCACGGAACACCGACTCGTCCGAAACGATCGTTTCGACGGCTGGGACGACGGCCACCTCGCGATGCGAACGGGGTATCTCGGTCTCGAGTCCCGAAACGGAGGGGCCGACGACCGGCTCCGGGCCGTCCACACCGACCCACGGCCGTCCGAGAACCTCAATCCGTTGGCCGCCGAGTATCGCGACCGAGGAACGATCACCGAGCTGCTGTACGACTCGCTGGCGGTCGACGTCGTCGACACCGACGGCGATCGCTCACTCGAGCCCTGGCTCGCTGACGACTGGGTGTTCGAGGACGAGTCGACGCTGGTCGTCGACCTGCGATCGGAGCTGACGTTCCACGACGGCGAAGCGCTGACCGCCGCCGACGTCGAATTCACCTACGAGTTCGTCGCCGACACGACGCGTGGTGGGGATCCCTTCCCCGCGCCGTCGCCACGGTTTCGGGGTCTGGCTGCAGCGATCGACGACGTCACGGCCCGCGACGACGAAACGCTCGTGTTCACCGTCGGAACGGGCCAGGACGTCGGCGAGCGCGCGCTGACGGTCCCGATACTTCCCCGACACGTCTGGGCCGACCGGTCGGCGTCCGCGTCCGTCCGCGGTGTCAGCGTCGCGGAGGGAACGACGGAGGCGCTGGTGACCGACAACGTCCCGCCGATCGGCAGCGGCCCCTACCAGTTCCACGACCGGACCGAACGCGAACACGTCACGTTCGAGCGGTTCGACGACCACGTCACGCGACGCGACGGCGTCGAGTTGCCAGAGCCGACGGCCGACGAACTTCGCGTTCAGATCGATCCTCGAAGTACGTCAGCGATACAGTTGATCGAGAACGACGACGCCGACGTGACGAGCACGCCACTCGAGACGTACGTGATCGACGATATCGAGGACCGCGACGACACGCGGGTCGTCGAATCGCCCTCGTGGTCGTTCTACCAGCTCGGATTTAACGCGCGCAAGGCGCCGTTCTCGAACCCGCGATTCCGACAGGTCGTCGCCCGGCTGATCGATAAGGCGTGGCTCGTCGAGGACGTGTTTCACGGCTACGCGGAACCGATCGCAGCGCCGGTTCCCGACGCGTGGACGCCCGAACACCTCGAGTACGACGGCGAGGATCCGGAGCTGCCGTTCCTGGGCTCGAACGGCGAGGTCAATCGCGAGGCAGCGCGAGACGAGTTCGAGGCGGCCGGCTTCCGGTACGATAGCGAAGGTACTCTCCGGGTGAGACACTGATGTTGGGGGCCGTCCTCGCCCAACTGATCGTCGTCGTGACCGCCATGGTGTTCGTCTCGGTCGGGCTCTTCGTCGGTCGCGATCGCTGTCGCCGAACGCGCTCGGAGTGGCGCCACCGGCTCCGGGCGGCCGCGCCGATAACGATCTTTCTGGCCGTCATTCTGCTGTTGAACAGCGTCGCGCGCCAGGTCGTGCCGGACTTCTCGTGGATCGGTGAGTGGCGGCTGGGGGTCGCCTGGAACGCGACGTCGATGATCTACGACCTCGAGGGGGAGTTCATCGTCTGGCTCCAGTCGCAGGCGACGCCGTGGCTGACCGCCTACTTCTCGTTTATCTACATCTACGGCTACGTCTTCATGCTGGTCTTCCCGGTTGTCGCCTACTTCGCGCTCTCGGATACACACCCACTGCGGGAACTCCTGACGGCCTACGCGCTGAACTACGCGCTGGGCCTGCTGTTGTACACCGTCGTCATCGCCTACGGCCCCCGAAACATGCTGCCCGACCTCGTCGACGCATTGCTGTACGATACGTATCCCCGGTACCAGCATCTCACGCGGCAGGTCAATCGCAACACGAACGTCTTCCCGTCGCTGCATACCTCGCTTGCGGCGACCGTCTCATTTCTCGCCTATCGGACTCGAGACAGCTATCCGCTGTGGACCGTCGTCGCGGCGATCCTCGGCGTTTCCGTCGCGATCTCGACGATGTATCTGGGGATCCACTGGGCGATCGACGTCGTCGCCGGGATCGTCTTCGCGTACGTCTGTGTCGAACTCGCGGGTGTGCTGGTCGGTCGCTGGTCGGTAAGCGACTGGGTCGCCGGTCGGCTCCGGGACTAGCCGACCGGTTCGTTCATACGGATTGCTGTAACGATTTCCCGGCGCAACCGCGACCCGGGCTGCGGTTGCGCCGGTAACGACGTACAGCAGCCCGTATCAGACGTCGGGACAGTCGTCTCGAGGCGGTTGATCCTCGACGAGGGCGATCGCGTCGTCAACTCGTGCTGTCAGCCTCGTCGCTGTACAGCGGCGGCGCTTCCCGTCGGACAGTGACCGCAAAAAGCGAGAGAACAGCAGTCCGTCTCAGTTGTCCTCGAGCGCGTCGGCGATCCGCTTGAGCGCGCGCGTCTGGTCGCGCATCTCGTCGCGGAGCTGGCGGACCTCACGGACGAGTTCCTCGTTGCCGACCTCTTCCTCGCCGCGGCCGCCGGGACCGCCGCCCATACCGCCGGGGCCGCCGCCCATCATTCCGCCCATCATCTGTGCGAAGGGGTTGCCGCCGCCGCCCATACCGCCGGGGCCGCCACCGCCGCCGAACGGGCTCTCCGGTGGCTCGCCCTCTTCGCCCTCTTCGGCGCGCTTCTCTCGGATCTCCTCGACTCGCTCTCGGAAGGACTTCTCTTCCTCGTCGCCGTTGCCGTTGTCGCTGGCTTCGTTTTCGTCGGACATACCCTCGGATTCAGCACGCCCGCGGAAAAGGATTGCCATGTCAGCAGCCGCCACCCCACTAGACGGCCCGGACGGGGTGTCTCGAGACGGGTGCGACCACGCCCACTCAGGCCGAACTCTTGTGCCGGGTGTCGCCCAACGAGCGCGCATGCAGTCGAACGCGGCTTCCGACAGGGCCGACGCCGGCGGCGACGAGACACGCGCTACCGACTCGAGTTGGGGGTGACCGTCCGTGGATCGACGACCGACCAGACGGCAGACGATCGCAGGCGTCGGGAGTGTCGTTGCCGTCGGCGCGACCGGCGTCGCAAGCGGGAGCGAACGGCCAGTCGACGCCGTCGTCGGCGCCGACCGCGAGGGAGACGGCGACTATCCTCGTTGTCTGTACAAACCGGACGACGACGGCGAGTGGACCGCCGCCTTGCCGATCAACGTCCACGTCCGCGCGTCGGGCGACGAACCGGCCCTCGAGCGGGTCGAAGACGCCTTCTCCGGGCTCGATACCCTCGAGTGGACGCCCGCCTTTCCCGACGCGACGGCGAAGGCGTGGGACGCCGAAGAAGACGCGTTCGTCCCGCCGGACGCGTCCTATCGACGGCCGCGACTGGGCGACGAGTGGAACCACGTCCACGTCTGGGGCGTCGACGACGACCGAGTCGCGATCCACGCACACCTCGACGTGATCGATCTCACTGCCTCTCACTTCCACCGGGGCGACCACTACGACGAGGCGGCCGACGAGGTCACGGACCACCTCCGCGAGGCGGGCTGGGAGGAACGCACGCCGTACGACATCGACTACGACGTCACGGACGACCGACTCGAGCGCTGGGGCGAGACCGGCGATACGAAACTCGTCTCCTGAGACGGACTGCTGTCTCGATCTCCCGCCGATCGCTAGTACCGTTCCAACGGTCGACGCTACCCTATGCGACATATGTGAACCACCATCAGGGTTTTCACGGCACTCGTCGTCGGACTAGGTATGAGCCAGCAAGCGACCGAACAGGTGTACGGCCACTACATCGGCGGCGAGTGGGTCGACGGCGACGGATCGACCTTCGAAAGCCAGAACCCGGCAACCGGGGAGACGCTGGCGACGTTCCAGCGCGGCACGGAAGACGACGTCGACGCCGCCCTCGAGGCCGCGGAAGACGCCTTCGAGGAGTGGCGGTCCCTGTCGTATATCGACCGCGCGGAGTACCTCTGGGACATCTACCACGAACTGCGTGACCGCCACGAGGAACTCGGCGAGATCGTCACCAAAGAGTGTGGAAAGGAGATCTCGGAGGGGAAAGCCGACGTGACCGAAGCCTGGCACATGGTCGAGTGGGCTGCTGGGAACGCGCGCCACCCCCACGGCGACGTCGTCCCGAGCGAGGTCGCCGGCAAGGACGCCTACATGCGCCGCAAGCCCCGGGGTGTCGTCGGCTGTATCACGCCCTGGAACTTCCCGGTCGCGATTCCGTTCTGGCATATGGCCATCGCCCTGGTCGAGGGGAACACGGTCGTCTGGAAGCCCGCCGAACAGACGCCGTGGTGTGGCCAGATCATCGCCGAGATGATGGACGACGCCGGGGTTCCCGAGGGCGTCTTCAACATGGTCCAGGGCTACGGCGACGCCGGCGCGGCGATCACCGACGACGGCCGCGTCGATACGGTCCTCTTTACCGGCTCCGCGGAGGTCGGCCAGGAGATCGCGAGCACGGTCGGCGGCGAGCCCGGCAAACTCGCGGCCTGTGAGATGGGCGGCAAGAACGGGATCGTCATCACCGAAGACGCCGATCTGGATATCGCCGTTCACTCGGCGATCATGTCGAGTTTCAAGACGACCGGCCAGCGCTGTGTCTCGAGCGAGCGCCTGATCGTCCACACGGACATCTACGACGAGTTCAAAGAGCGGTTCGTCGACATCGCCGACGACGTCGCCGTCGGCGATCCCCTCGAGGAGTCGACGTTCATGGGGCCGGCCATCGAGGCCGACCACGTCGAGAAGATCCGCCGACACAACGAGCTGGCGGTCCAGGAGGGCGCCGACGTACTGGTCGACCGGTTCGAACTCGAGGCCGACGAGATTCCCGACGGTCACGAAGACGGACACTGGGTCGGCCCCTTCGTCTACGAGATCGACTACGAGACCGACCTGCGCTGTCTCGAAGAGGAGTGTTTCGGCCCCCACGTCGCCGTACTCGAGTACGACGGCGACATCGAACGCGCCCTCGAGATCCACAACGACACGCCCTACGGCCTCGCAGGTGCGATCATCTCCGAGGACTACCGCCAGATCAACTACTTCCGTGATCGGGCCGAACTCGGACTGGCCTACGCCAACCTCCCCTGTATCGGCGCGGAGGTCCAGTTGCCGTTCGGCGGCGTCAAGAAGTCTGGGAACGGCTATCCGTCGGCCCGCGAAGCCATCGAGGCCGTCACCGAACGCACCGCCTGGACGATGAACAACTCGAAGGAGATCGAGATGGCCCAGGGGCTGTCGGCCGATATCACGACGAGCGAAGAACAGCAGTAGATAGTAACACGATTTCGTTATTCATACGGTCTCGCACCTGAAACTGAAGCAGGCGATTCGGTAACGACGTGTGGTACTTACTGCATTCCCCCATACAGATTGATGAATGTAACAAGTAAAATCATCCATCCGAAGAATGTAATAAACACTCCTTGACTCTGGTAGAGACTGTGACGACAACAATAGTATCCGCCTCCTGTAGCCCGGAGGAACTCTCTTAGTCCATATGCGAGAAAGA
>NZ_JAVDDV010000034.1 GCF_030848565.1 Natronolimnohabitans sp. A-GB9 | reverse complement strand
CTCGATTATTCAACAGGGTCCCCTGAAATAGCTGAAGAAATTCTAACGGGACGGAACGGCGACGAAGTTTCGGCCGAGGTCTATTTATCGGATTCCGGGGAAGGCTTCGAGGAGACGTTCACGATGCAGTGCGTTGGTGCAACCAATCCCGATGGAAGCGAACAACAGGATGCGTTTTATATTGAAATCTACAATACTGACGACGTAGCGTTCATCGGTACTGACGACGTGGAGTTTCACCAGAACGAGTGTTGAGCCAGCGGTCCGTTCGTGGGTCTGACTAATGGTTGCTCCGTTACTTACTCGCCCTGTACTTACCGATCACTACCCACGTCGATCGACACTCAGCCGATGGCACATTCGCGCTGTGTATTCATCACGACTCTTCGAAGAGATACGCTGACTGGTAGGAATCCCAGCGTTCAACCCGCATACCTACTCATCGGCTAGTTCGCCGAAGTATGGGTTGTAATTAATGTCCTGGGAAGCGTTCTATGACACTGTCAGAGAACAATTGCTCGAGTAATTTCGCTGCTCACCAGAACGGTTTCTCATCCCCGAAGGGGTGAGGGGAACATAGACTCCCCTCACTGACTATGAGTTCTGAACCACCAACACCGAAACTGGGAGTCGGCTACAAGACGCCTCGAGAGATAACGGTCACACCACGGAAGACTCGCCGACACCTCTCTGTTCCAAACGATCGTAGCAGAGTCTCAATCATCTCGTACGTGGAGTGGGTTCTGATCGAACTCACGCATGAAAACCTCACTGCAGAGTACCGGTCGTCACATCTCTGGGGCACCAGACGCACACAGTATACCGCAGAGAACCCTCGAGGAGAGATCTTCTCGAAGCATCACTACGATGCTCGAGTTGGTTGGCATACCGAGACACTCGTTCGGGAGGAACTTCGAACAGAGCTCGTGAACCGGTTGTCACGGTCTCGTCCAGAGACATCAGATCCGGATCTCGATGTAACGTGTCGATGTGACCGTTTCGTGCTCAAACCGACCAAACAACTTCCTCAGCGGGAGAATACGAAATAATTCGGAGGTGTGTCAAACTATTGGTCCAAGGCGACTCTACAGGGACCAATGAGCGATCACCCGCGTTCGTGGCCAGCGGAGATGGACGCTGCTGACCGCGTCAGGCATGTTGCGTTGACTCGAACGACGCCACAAAATGCTGGCTGGATTGCTGAAGAGGCAGACGTCTCGAGGGATACGGCTGTGAAATATCTCGATCGCATGGCCGATCAGGGCGACCTTGAGGTCGTCGAAACAGCTGACGGTACGTGCTACAAGCCAGACGACGTCACACAATTCCTGCGCGAAGTCCGCACCCTCGCTGAAGAACAGTCTGTAGACGAACTCACCAACGAATTGCGTGCAATTGGTGACGGAATCGACTCGTGGAAAGCAGCGTACGACGTCGAGTCACTCGAAGAACTTCGCCGGAGTATTGGACGTGAGGATCTGTCGTCCAGCGATCGACGTGAGCGCCTCGAGACGATCGAGGAATGGGAGTAAACATCCAGGTACGGGAAGCGCTCCAGCTTGCCATCAGCCTCCAAAGCTCCGTGAGGAAGCTGGAGTTGACCTCGTGAGAAGAGTCGGCGGTAGTCTGAAGTACATGGACTTCGAACAAGCGAGTATGGATGATACGAATCGCATTCGTCCTGACGGTGGGATCGACGTCTTAGATCCACCACCGACGGACATCATGGACGAAGAGACGCTCGAGCCAGCGAGGCTTGCGCAGAACGCGCCCAGACTCGAAACAGTCGTTCAACTCCTCAATCAGCCGGCGTTGGCACGTGTGTATGTCTACGTCTGCTACTGGGGCCCGGTTTCGCCGCCGGAGATCATGGACAACCTCGAGCTATCGAAATCGACGACCTACGAGTACGTCGATCAGCTCGTCGACCTCGGTCTTGTCGATCGAGATGACTCAACGCGTCCGCAACAGTTGACTGCAGATCCGATCATCATCGTCGAGCAGTACGTTCCCATCGTCATTACGCCGACGGTGTTGCACGCACTTGCACTCCAGGAAGTCGACGAGGATGTCGAGTACTTCATGAACCGCTACGGTGCTGGCAAACTCATCGCTGCATTACGGGGTGCGGGGCTGCACTTCGCAGGGAAGACGACTCAGCGGATGGTCGCGACCGATATCGACGTTCGCGAGACCGAAGCAATGATGATCATCTACGCGCTCGAGCCAGCGCTGACTGTGGGCCGAACCCACGATCCGTTCTTCGAGCATCTGTTTCCGGATGTCCACGACCAAATGGACCTTCCTTCTCTTGACGAGGTAGATGGTGCCCCCGAAGAGTCAGATTCCCACGAATGAGGACGTAGGGATGGGCTGAGAAGATTTGCTCCCCAATAGTTAGTGGTAGCCAGAGCTTGTAGTGCAACATAATATGTCGAGTAGTACTCGAGATCCAGAGGTCGTACGCGTCTCACAGAAGGGACTGGCAACGGTTCCGAAGGTACACCGAGAGAAGCTCGGGATCGACACCCCCTGTGAGGTGTTTATTTACGAGGAAGACGAGAAGATTATCATCGAACCGGTTCCGTCACTCAAAGAGTTAGGCGGGATTCACGCCGACACCGATCGCGAGCGTGGTAACGTGCTCAACCAGATTCACGAACTGAAACATGGGGAACGCCGACGCGAAGATGCCCATGCTGACCGACTCCGACCGGCTGACTCGGAGGATGAATGAGCGACCGGTACGTCTTGGACATCGAAGCGATCATCGCATACCTCTACAACGAGCCAAGTCGGAGCGTCGTCGAAGAGTATCTTCGAGATGCCTCTGGCAGAAAAAGTTTGGTTCACTCTCTACGCTGTCGACGACAACGAAACCCGATTTCGACAGTTGAGAAACGGTTAACCGGCAGTATGAGAAAGCCGGATACGTGACTGACGATTTCGCGTATCCCTCTGTCGAACTTATCCTCGAGTTCCACGAACAGATCGTGGCGGAAGGCGACATCACGGAGCCGGGCGTTCGGTCGGAGGACGCGATTGCCTCCGCATTACAGTATATTTCGGAGGGGTTCTTCGGAAAGGTACCCGAGACGATCCATGAGAAAGCAGTCCATCTGATGCGGTTACTCGTGGCAGAGCATCCGTTTGTCGACGGGAACAAACGAACAGCGCTCCGAACGGTGGTCGTCTTCTATATGCTGAACGGGTACACGTTCGACTACGGCGATGAAATCCGAGCCCTTTTGCATCGCTTCGCAACTGACGAAGCCGCGGTCGACACAGATACTGCAGTCATCTACTTCCGCGCATGCGCTCGTCGCAACTGATAAAGGGATACACGGAGTATGTTCAATAGAAAGATGGCGTCCAGTACCGATTCCTCGGCGGCGGTCGACGAAGAAGTCCGCCGACTGTACGAGCGGTATCAGGCGGCCGAGAGCGACGACGAACGTCGTGAGATCGCCCTCGAGATGGGGAAGCTCGACGGACGACGTCACTCGGAGATCTACGAAGCCCTTGAGAACGAGTGAGTACTCCCAGTTGGCTCGGTACCGAACTGTTATCTCGACGAACCAGAACTTGACGGTTAGCAGCGGTCGAAAGACAATGGTTCCCGACCAGTATCAAGCAACCGTCATCCGGGACGGCGACGAACTCCTTACCCGGTACAAGACACACCCGACTTGAACCAGAACGGAAAGATGAATTGAGTGTCGGAACGGTTCAATCTCGCTCGGACAACTTTTTCGACAACCGATCGAGGCGCTCCTGTGCAGACTCCTTGCGGGATTGTGTGACTCCAGAAAGATATTCGGCTTTACAGAGTTCGCTCGCTTCAACAGCGATCTCGAGAACTGCCCCTTCATGTTGAGCCGCTGGTGGCAGCGTTGTTACGTCGACATCGAGTTGGTCGACGGTCTCGCCGTCCTCTTCGAGCAAGAGCACCGCTGTCTGTCCGTCGACGATCCGATCGAGCGTCGCGGTGTAGGTTTCAGCCATTAGCCGACTAGTGGTGCTGCAGGCACGTCAACCGAGTGGGTGAGCGACGCTTGAGTGTCGTCATCGTCAGCTGGTTTCTCCTCGAGGAGATCCGAAGCATCAGTCGAGAACTCGTGTTCTGTCTCGAGTTCGACATCGCTCCCGTCAGTCGTGAGGACGACGTCGCCGTGAACGGCGGTCCAGTAGGTCTCGATTCCTCGATCGGCGAAGTCCTCGAGAACCTCATCGTGTGGATGGCCGTACTGGGAGTCGTACGCACTCGAGATAATTGCCACGTCCGGTGTGACTTGGTCCATGAACGGCGTTGTCGAGGACGTCGTCGAACCGTGGTGGCCTGCCTGGTAGGCATCTGCCTCGAGTTGGCCTCCATGTTCGTCACCCATCCGCTCTTCAGCGTCGGTCTCCGCATCGCCAGTCGTGAGATAAGAGAACTCACCGAACTCGATGGAGAGTGTTACACTGTTGTAGTGAAGGTCGGAACCCGAGTCTCCTGCAGGCGGGTTGAGGACGTCGACAGTCGCGTCGCCGAACTCGATGTGATCGCCGTCTTCAACGACCAGCAGTTCGACATCGTGGTCTTCGATGGCGTCGAGATATCGCTCGTACGTCTGGCTTGTGGACGCCACACCGGAGTCGTAGGCTGCGCCGATGCCATCACGTTCGGTTTCGTAGTGCTCGATGATCTCATCGTGACCGCCGATGTGGTCAGCATGTGCGTGTGTTGCGACGAGATGGTCGATCCGATCGACGTCCTGGTCCTCGAGGTATTCGATCACGTCGGAGCCTCCTTGACGCCAGTCGCCGGAGTCGATGAGCATTGTCTCACCGGAGGGTTCGATTAGTAACGTGGCGTCAGCCTGGCCAACGTCGATGTGGTGGATCTCGAGGTCGCCGTCGACATCGGGATCGTCACCTGAGTCAGGTTCATCAGCCTCAGTTTCGTCGGTCTCTTCTAGATCGGTTTCATCCCCATCGGCTGCAGTATCATCTTCAGCACCGTTCGAGTCGGTATCCTCGAGGCCATCATCTGTTTCTACCGTCGGCTCACCGTTATCCGTCCCAGTCCCATCAGCACAGCCAGCAAGAACGAGCATTGCTGCGACGAGAACAATCAAGAGAAGTCGTTTCATCGTTTGTGTGGTTCGGTTGTCGCCACATGATCGTTCGGTATTCCATGATAGCGTGTCATAGAATCATTCACAACGATCAGTAGAGTTGCAGACTGAGCACTTACAGCCAGTCGTCTGGCAGCTCATCGGCGTGATTTCGCATCAGCTCAAGGAGTGGACGGATTTCATCGAACCTCGGCCCCTTCACCACTTCACCAGCGTCTCTATTCCAGCGAATGAACCCCGCCTCTTCCAATGAAGGGAGATGTACATGGTTGAAATCTATCTGAAGAGCCTCTAACGACTTTTCCCTCTCGTGAACGTCCTCTGGCACATCTACGTTATCCCGTTGTGGATTATGGTCGAGTAAGGCGATGAGCAGTCTGCGACGGTGGATGTTCGATAACGCCTTGAAACACTCGTCCATAGTCTCTATTATTGAGGTACTTGCGTATATGTGCTATGTACTAACACACTATATCTATTTGGACTGATTATTTTTGAAGCCGTGCGAAGCCTTCTATGACACTTTCTATTCCATGAGACAAAGCAGAGATATAGACGTTGAAAGCCCCTGACGCGCTCGAGTCCCGCGCCTGGCGAGACGCACACGTCTCGCTGGCCTTCGCTCGTTTCACTCGCGAAGATCTCGCTGCGCTCCTCACAGGCTGCGGTGCTAGCATCGACGGGGTTCCCCGAGTAACGGAAGACGCTTCGCGCCTTCCGAGCATCGCGAACGCTCCGCGTTCGCTCAACGCGTCGGCCCCTTTCGCCTATGGAAATTCTGCTGCCTAAACTAACAACCGTTATCTGCATAATTGTTACGCAGATCTAGATCGCTACCGTAGTGAGCGAGGAAAATCACAAGACTGAGAGCAGATACTGTGCCTATCAGCCGGCAGGCGGAAGACATCTTTTTGCGGTAGCTGTGGCTGTGCGGTCTGCGACCCGGCCAGCGAGCGCCGCCGCTCGGCGGCGCTCAGCTACTTACACCTGGTGGATCATACACCTCCTTGCGGTCGAGCATGTGATAGATTGAAACCAACATCTTTCGAGCAGTTGCAACGATTGCTATCTTCGAGTTTTTTCGACTCGCTAATCGATCGTAGAACTGCTTCAGGTATGGATCGTTGCAGGTGTGAACAGCTACGTTAGCACACTGAACCAGAATCCATCGAAGTCGACGTGATCCTTGCTTCGAGATACCGCCTTCGGTCCGCGAGTCCCCCGACTCGCGGACCACTGGATTCAGTCCTGCGTAACTGACGACCTGTTTGTCGCTGTCAAAGCGATCAATCTCGCCTAACTCGGCGTAGATTGTCATCGCAGCATACTCACCGACACCAGGAATCGACGTCAACAGCTGCGTCTCCTCCAGAGACGCAGCGTACTCGTCGATAAGTTCCTCAAGACGAGCGATCTCGGTCGAGAGCGTCTCGATCATCTCCAAATAGACGGTGAGCAGTTCGTCGGCTGGTGTCGGGAGCGAGAGGTCCCGCAGGGCCTCTCGCCCCTTCTTACTCAATGGTTTCACCTTGCGCGTGAAACCGTAATCAGTGAGCAATCCATGAACCTTGTTGGCGTATTCAGTTCGATCTTCTACCAGTGTCTGCCGGCCGCGCACGAGTGCGCGGCACTCTCTGATCTGATCAGTCGGAACGTAGCTTTCCGGCACAGCCTCAAGACGCACTAACCGCGCCAACATACGCGCGTCAACGCGGTCAGTCTTTTTGTCAGACTCAGCGATTAATCGAACTTCGGTAGGGTGAGCAACAGTCACATCCAGGTGTTCCGACAGCGTATCGTGGATGTGGTAGTAGTTGGTCGTTGCTTCAATTACAGCGCTGGCTCCAGCGTATCGCTGAGCAATGTCTTCGAGGTTCGCGTTCTTGACGCGAACCTCTTCGATATACTGACCAGTGTCGTCGAGTACTGCTACGTTCGAGTGATCTTTGTGTACGTCGATTCCGAGGTACATTCTGGTCACCTCTGGGACGGTAGTGCGTGAAACGGAGATTCACCTATCCGGGCTTTCCTGGGTGGCGCAGGCCGCGCCACCCAGGCTGTCGTGCCCATGACTCGACTTCTTACGCACTTGGACCAGTCAATCCCACGCACTCTATGGTGCGGAAAGGGGCACGGTCTCATGCGTCCCATCCTATTTCACGCACTCCAGTGATAGCAGAATTTCCATCGAGTCAATCCCACCCACGTGGACTGATCAGCTGGCTGTCGAGGGCGGTTGATCCCTCCTCAAAGACGGCACGTCCCGCTCGCCGCTTCTGCCCTCCACTCACTCTCGCTCTTCGGATGCCAGTATTAAGCGCGCTTTCGGTCATCGCTTGCGCTCAGACGCGAAAACGGCTTAAAACTGGCCGCTCGCTCCGATTGAAGCGCCGCGCGTTACTGGTTGGATCTGTCATCGGCGCGTCTCGCTCGCGCCCTGACGGGCGCTTTCGAAGGCGCGAGCGAGACGCGTGTGATGGATGAGTTGGACAGCGAGAGAGCCAGGGCTGGAGAGTCGTGGTGTCGGAAAGACGCCGAGTGAGCGCCTTTGGACTTAGAATCCAATGCCTAGTAAGAATTCAGTCAGTAAGATCGTTTCGGTCGATGAACAGGCGTACGAGCAGGAAGCGGGTCAAGCGGACCACGAAGACGTCGTCGACGAGACTCCAGAGTTCCGGGCTACAGTGGAGATGGAGATTCAGGCGAAGGTCGATGCAAACCACCCAGACGGGATCGTCGACACGAGCGAGGATCGGATCTACGGCGTGACCTTGGCCCAGGAAGAGCGCATTCGGGCCAGAGAGGAAGAACTCGAGCGAATCAGTGCACAGGCAGCGTTCGGTCGACAGGAAGGACGAGCGGAGCGAACGAGAGCAGTGGTTGAACAGGAACGTCGTGATCAGCGGCCAGCCAAGGAAGTCGATCCTCGAGAGAAACTTGGACGAGCGACGTTGGGCCAGGTCAATCGGCAGGCACAGCGGTTGTCAGAGAACGTCAACAGTGGGTACACGCGAGCGGTCATCGCGAAGCGGATCGCCAGTCGGGTGCTCGAGGGCGCGGATATGTTCGAGGCAGTGATGGATACGAAAGAAGAGATGCACCACGAGGCAGGGACGATCGTGCCGATTGGGGCCCTCGAAGAAATCAGGCGAGGCGAGGTCACGGTGGAAGGTCGTGTACTCGAACTGTGGGAGCCCTCGAGTCCGAGTATCCAACAGGTTGGGTTGCTCGAGGACGAAACTGGCCGAACAAAGTTCACGATCTGGAAAGCGAGTCGGCAGACGATGGTGCAGGAGGGTGAGCGAGTGCGGTTCAGGGCGGCGGCCAAGAACTGGTACAATGGACGGTGTTCGATTGCGCTGACTCACTGGTCGGAAATCGTCTTCCCAGAGCGCGGCCGGTGGTGGGAGTAGCCGAACGAGATCTCTTTTTTGCTGGTGCCCGATCACCCACTACCCACCTCCCCACCCACCTCCACGTTCCGGGCAGCTCACGGCTGGAAGCCGTTTTTCTGCCGGGCTTTCGCAAATATGTCTAAAATCACATCAGCTGGGTTTGTTGAACCACTCAGAAGATGACAAGTACTGACTGCTGCATAGAGAGCTTGTAGTCAGCAGTTGGCGATTATTGAGTTCAGATCTGTTCCGATGAATCAAGCGGACGGTAACTCTGTGAAATGACCGTTGTTGGTGACTATATCCATAAATAAATCAGGATATGAGGAAGCAAAAATCCCAAGAAGACCGCAACAGCGGCCAGCGGTGAGGCTCTCCAAAGTGCTGAGTAATCCCCTATTGGCCGTCCAGTATATACTGATCCTACAACATCCCACGCAAGATATAAGCCTGCCATGAGAAGTGAAATGACCACAAGTGAAGTAGCTACACCATGCAGTCCGATTCCGACAAAGGTCGCTGCAATTGTGACGACACCAATGGTCTGAACGAGTTCTCCAGCTCCAATGTACAGTTCGAGATACTCGTGATCAGGGTCGTATTCCTCATACAGAGCACTGTATTGCTCGAACTCATTTGGCCCAACCCACTTGTTGTCGGCACGCAACGCCACGTGCTGAGGAACTTCTGTCATAACGATTGTAATATCCGTTTGAGGAATACCGACCACCCATCGGCCAGCTAAATAATGTCCTAATTCGTGGATGAAAATAATTCCGAACACCATACCGAACGCAAGTATCCCTCTGAGGGTGAACTCAAGCACAGCATATAATCCTGCTTGATGAAATATAATTTTGTCTCTCACTTACCGTCGCTACACTCGCTCACAGTGGCCTATAAGCCAGACCTTCGTGCAAGACTCGCGCTGTCTATTCAGCAAGACTCCTAAAATACATCACAGATCAAGGATTTCAACAGAGTGTATCAGTCACAATTCCGTAAATTTACTTGAAGACCTCCCATAGAATCGGCCATGTACGACCTGACCGGGTTTCAACGTGATCTCCTGTACGTGGCTGCTGGACTCAATGAACCTCACGGACTCGCGATCAAAGACGAACTCGAGAACTACTACGAGAAGGAGATCCACCACGGCCGCCTGTATCCGAATCTTGACACCCTCGTCGATAAAGGACTGATCGAGAAAGGTGAAGCCGACCGTCGGACGAACATCTATTCCGTGACTCGTCGAGGACGTCGAGAGATCGAAGATCGACGCCAGTGGGAAGACCAGTACGTCGACGATACGCTGTGATTTGGGCGGGGTCCGTTCTACAACGCTGCTGAGCCTTCTTCTAACTCGTCCACCGTCTCGACGCTGACCGCACGGTGGCGTTTTTGAGACCCGCTGATGGCCAGCGGTCTTCTCGAGTTCGACTCGAGGGACCTGAAGTGAACATGGCTACGAGCAGCAGCACCCGGGAAACGTTCGATGATTCGGATACCCGGCACGACGAAATGCATAGTACGATCGAAACGTGGCTCGAGGACCTCGTCTGTGAGGCCGACGATGCGGTCTCGAGCGACCAGTTCAGAGAGTGGCTCGACGTCCAGAGTGAGTTCCACGACTACTCCCCTCGAAACACACTGCTGATTAAACTCCAGTGTCCGCACGCGACTCGAGTCGCTGGCTACAGAACGTGGCAAAACGAGTTCGGTCGATGTGTGAGCGAAGGCGAGAAAGCGATCTGGATCTGGGCGCCGATCATCTCGAGGAAGTGTCCCAAGTGTGGAAACTCGTCGTCGTACCACGAACGGAGTGACTGCGAATACGACGAAACGGAACCCGACGAGTGGAACAAGGGACTCGTCGGCTTTCGGCCAGCACCGGTCTTCGATGTCTCCCAGACAGAGGGAGAGGCACTCCCAGAACTCGAGACTGAGGCAAACGGCAATGCCGACGAGCTGGTGCCAGCGCTCCTCGAGGCAGCAGCTGTCCTTGAGGTGGATGTCGAGGTCGTCTCCCCTCGGGAGTGGTCCCACGGCAGCGCCAAGGGCGTCTGTCAGTATCGGCTGGAGAGACAGCCACTCGTGGAAGTCCGTGACCGTGAAAACGAGGCCGATTTCGCCGTCACACTCGTTCACGAGTACGCGCACGCACTGTTGCACGGTGGCATCGATACCGACGACGAACGGGCGAAACGTGAACTCGAGGCCGAAGCAGTCGGCTATATCGTCGGTCGGTATTTTGGGCTGGACACGAGTGGGTCAGCGTTCTACCTCGCCGCGTGGGAAAGTGATGAACCGGAGGCAATTCTCGAGCGGCTTGAACGGATCAGTTCGACTGCGCAGGAGATCATCGACGTCGTTGAGGAGGAGATGGACGAAACAAGCTGAAGAGAACTTGGATATTGGGGCCATATATCTGTCTTCCAGGAAAGATATATGCACTATGCCCTCGAAGAAGGTAGTATGACAAAACGATCAACCTCCCCAAACGATCCGTCAAAACAGTGGGATGCGGATCGGACGACGTTCCAGCGTGTCTACGACATTCTCGTAGGCACTACGGATCCCGTTTCTGCACAACAGTTCGCAGAGTGGGCTCGCTGTTCTGAGACTGGTGCTCGTCAGGCACTTGAACAACTTGTCGAGATGGGGATTGCAGAACGAACAGGAACCCGTCCAGCTCAGTATCAGCGTAATCCATCGTACTTTCAGTGGAAGCGTGTTGAAACACTTGCACGCGAACACAGTGCAGGTGAGCTTCGTTCGCGTTTGGCAGAACTCATTGAAGCAGACCAAGATCTCCAGGAAACGTATGGGGTACCAGATCCGGATGCTGTCGTCGTCTCTGACGATCCTGTCGAAGATCACGAAGCGCTTCACGACCGGTGGGACGACCTTACAGAATGGCGTACAATCCGTCAGGACATTACAATCTTGAAACGCGCTGTTCAACGGGCTGAGTCACCAAATGATGGTCAAATCCAGTCAAAGACGTGACGGGGCGAGACGAAGCGCCAAGCGGCCCCCTCGATGTTCCGACGCTCGAGGTCCTCGCACAGCGTGCAGCAACCCATCCGCTTGTTTCCACATGGGAGTTCCGGCCTGATGCAATTTCTCCGCGTGTCCTCGAGCTCCAGTTAGACAGAGCACGGTATCCCTCGGCAGTACGTGAGGTTCGGATCGACATCCGGTGGTTTGTTGGAGGCGACTATACAGTCCACTATCTCGAGATTCGTGAAGAAGAGACCTGGCAGTGTCGATGGGACCGGCACCCAAAACCAGAGGCACCCCGGGAACACTACCATCCACCACCAGATGCGTCCGCAGATGTAGAGCAGTCCTCACTCGAGTCTGACCATCATCTGGATGTCCTCTTTGCCGTATTGGAGTGGATCGAAGATCGAGTCCAGACGTTACATGTCTAATCAGGGCACTTCTTGCTCCCGAAATGCTATACGGCAGTGTGACTCATCTCTGAGTAATGGCTGGCTCCACGGATCCACGCCCCCCACTCCCGGACTGGATTCTCGAGTGCTACGAGTGTCTCCTTCCCCAGCTGTGTCCACCCGAAGATGGAGCTGAAGACATACAGACGATCGATCGAGACGAGGCTGTCCACCACTTGCTCACTGACTGTGAAAACCCACTGGAGCCCGAAGATGCCACCTACGCACTCGAGCGCCTGCTCAACCGGGGATACTTCTACCAGATCGACTCTGAACTTCGACTGACTACTCCTGAGGAGCACTGTTCGGTTGAGCGCTGAGACCAGAGATCCCAGTCCAGAGATGGCCAAACACATCGATAGAGGGGTGTCTTGATAGCGGTCAAATACACCAGATTGGGGAAGCATTGCACTACGTTTGATTTCGGAGTTGAGCCTTCACGACTGACTTGACCTCGTCTGAGGAAGCCATACTGATCCGTGAGTCTTCACGAAGCGTCTCAAGGATCGTTTCTGGTCGTTCGCCGAACTGGAACTCCAAGAACATCCCAGAACTGGGGCCGTGACTCCGGCGTTCGAAGTCGACGAGCGAATACGTCGTCATTTCTTTCATCTTGTTCACGTATGTCTCTTGGTGGTACTGATCAGCATCAAGCGTCTCGGTGAGGTACTGATAGACCCGGTAGCCGGTTGTACTCCGAGCAGATTCGGTATCAGTTTGAGCTGCAACTGCCGCCGTTGCATAGAGACACAGCTTCTTTTGAGTGCTGATACCACGAACGACCTCGAGTACGCGGTTCTTCTCGACTTTCTCCTGGGCTTCCCGGACGTGCTCTTCTTGGATTCGGTCGTCCCCTTCCCGTTCAGCAAGCTCGCCGGCAACACGCATTAGATCAATCGCCTTTCGCGCATCACCATGAGTCTGGGCCGCAAACGCTGCTGCAAGAGGGATCACATCGTCATCCACGACGTTATCGTAGAAGGCATCCTGTCGTCGACGGAGAATTGCTTGGAGCTGATTCGCGTCGTAATCATCGAAGTGGACATCTTCCGGAGTGAACGAACTCAGTGCTCGGCTGCCAACAGACTCCATCATTCTGGTATCGTTCGAAATAGCGACCACAGAAATATACGCTGAAAGATCATCGTTTGCCCCAGATCGAGAAAGCTGATACAGAAGCCTCGAAAATGCCGGTTCCTGTTTATCACGTCGGCCGACGAGCATATCGAGTTCGTCCAGTACGAATACGACAGAATCGAAATGCTCGTTCACGATCCGGTAGAGCTCATCCCACTTTTCCTTCGTCGCAACGCCGTGTTTCGGTACCTGAACATCTACACCAGCATGATCGGCGGTCTGCTTCGTCAGTTCATACACTGCAACACCAAGGGTATCGAGATCTTGGCAATTGACCTCTATCGTTCCAAAACTGATGTCGCGGGTTTCACAGATGCGGCTGATGTTGTTACAGACCGCTTTCGTAATTAGTGACTTCCCAGTTCCAGATGGCCCATAGAGGAAGAGATTTGGCGGGCGGTTGTCCCCAAGCGCAACACGAAGCATCTTGGTGACTTCTTTGAGCTGGTCATCGCGGCCGACGATTCGATCCTCTTCAACCACGTAATTTGGGTCGAGAAGCGACCGATCACGGATTATCCCCTCTTGTTCATCAAACTCGAGTAGCATCTCCTCAATTGACTGAGTAGAATCATCAGAGTTGGATCCAGTTGACGACGAGGGTCCGTCGGGAGTAGAGGAGTTTTCCTGATTTGACCTTCCCGATCCAGACGTGGTCGAAGAAAGATCCGCTTGTGTTGTGGGAGGGCGTCATAGAACAGTTACCTACCAGAGAGCAGGGTAGGGTAGTTCACCGACGTTGCTGAAGTTGGCCAATGACGTCTCAGAAAGTAATATACGTCCGATAGTTACTATGGCATGGTATGGCTGTCAATCCTGTTGGCGGGCTGCCGAACCGCCCACTGACACGCTCCGATATTCACGCACTTACTGGGCATCCCAAAATCGATATCTGTCATCCTGTGTATCAACTTGTGAATGATGAGGATGCGATTATCTCGGTGTTTCTCGGCGTCGGTGAGCAGGTGCACGTCCTAATCTTCGATCCCGAGAAGCGCGCCTGGGAAAAGGTTGACTCAACCGGATCGTGGGAAGGACTCACCGAAGACGTCGGACTTGATGATGACCGACTGACAGAGCAACTCGACGCTGGGTACGACGAGGACGAGATTGAACCGGCAGGATACCTCAACGATCCGCTGGAAGGGTTCGCGGAGAACCTGCCACAGGAACCGTTGACGGCTGCACAGATCACGGCCATCAGCGACCGAGAGTTCATTCCTGAGGCTATTCCCTTCACACGACACCAGAGCAATGACCGGTACGTCTCGTTCGTGCTTGCGTTCGACGAGCCAATCGAGAGCAGACGGTTGTTCGCTGCCTACGGCTATAATCCCGAGATGGGCACGTGGGAGGTTGCCCACTCACTGGATGTGACCGATGTTGACCGTGATGACGAGGGTGTGTTTGAGACCCTTGCCGAGCACATCACTTCCTGGATTACCGATCACTACGAGTTGTCTGAACTCGCAATCGACGAGGAAGAAGCATCATGAGAGCAGCAGCCGAGTGTGTTTGCTTCCGGGAGCCTCAATCCCACCCTCTTCGGTGAGCACAGAGATGCACCACCTCGTCACGCTCTGACCGTGTCACGCCTCATCTTCAGCGAGTGTGAGGATTGCCCAGGGTTTTCTACCGATTGGACTCGTAGAACGAAGAGGACGCGATGGAGCAGGGACCGACAGTTACGGAGGCAGCGATCAAGCGTCTCGCACGGTCTAAGTCGTATGACCACGGTGAGAACCACTACGACCAGGGTGCCGTCATCGACATCACTCACCGTGGCGATACTCTGCGAGGTGAGGTCGAAGGGAGCCAGTATGAACCCTACCAGGTGCGAATTGAACTAGATGACACTGGTATCGTGGAGACGACGTGTTCCTGTCCGTACGATCACGGCGGAATCTGCAAACACCGGGTCACGGTTCTGTTAACGTACGTCCGTGATCCAGACAGCATCGATCAACGACCTTCCGTGTCCGAACTGGTCGCGGATGCAGACCCGGCGGACCTCCGAGAAGTGATTCTTGATCTCGTCGAGCACCATCCAGAACTGGCAGGTCGGGTCGAAACACGACTTGAGACGGGGCAAGGTGACGATGCGTCTGTCCGACCGCGAATATCAACCGCGATTCGATTCGCCAGCACGTCCAGTACGTACTCCGACCATCAGATGGGAAGTCAGAACACGCTCACGATCCGTATGCCGCAGTCGAAACCGATGTAGAGAAACTCCGAGACTTCCTCAACCAGGCGCAAACAGCCCTCGATGCTGGCGATGGTGAAACGGCACTGGATATTCTCGAACCAATGGTCGAGGAGTTGATGGACGAAGAGTGGTTGGCGCTCCCGGAGTAACTTCGATCTGGAAGTCACTCGAGAGTGTTACCACTCCGATGTGCTGAGCGGTCGATAGCCGTACCTCACCGTCTCGAGTACTACCGGTGAGAGCACTGCTCATCGGCCAGATGCACGGCGAAAATCCCTTCGTAGCTCTACCTTGTGACCAGAAGCACTTAAAGAGAAGTCAGTGTCGATGTCGTTCATCAGCAGGACTCGTCGTTCAGTGTACTCGAGGCCGTTCTTCCGCTGGGCCTTCTTCGTCACTGCCAGGCGACTCCTCGAGGGGTCAAGCACCGCGTCGATAAGCTACGAGACGAGTTTCTTCGCGTACTTGTCACTGTTGGTACTCTGTATCAACTCTGCCTGCAATCTCGTCGATGAACAGCTGCCCGCCGGTATCGAGATCGTCGTACTCGACCGGTGGATCCCAGTCAGTGTAGTTGAACGGCTCGGTGACGACGTGATAGCCGTTCGGCGTCGTGATCGTCGCGTGGACGTCTGTAGAAAGCTTCGCAAGGAACTCGTCACGCTCGAGGTCGCTGATATCGTCGAGATCAAATAGGAAATACCAGTCGTCGCGCGCATCAGGCCGATGGAGCGCACTTTTCCAGTAGGAATCGACGCGGGAGAGCTTCTCAGCTGCGTGTTCATCACCGTAGAAGAGGTCGCGGATCCAGCCATCCATCTCTTCGCGGAAGTTGAAATATGCATCCAGCGTGTTCCGTGCATTCGCGGACAGATAGATCCGAAAGAGTTGATTAGCCGACGGGCGCCCACAATAGCAAACTGATGATTTCAAAAGAAAACCAAGGCGGATTCCTCGCCCTTCCGAAAACCCGCTGTTTTCGGCTTTCGCAAATCTTCGATTTGCGTCAACACCGTGGGCGGGGAGGAAGCCGACACTCGCTGCACCACACCAGTCTTTCAGTGGATGGCATCCCACTAATCTGGTAGTGGTCGGCGGCCCACAGTTGTCGTCGGCCACGGGCCGCAGTCAACCGGCCCCGAAGTTAGGGATGCCGACCCGTGAACGCCCGAAAGTCCTTCGGGCACGACGCGGCAAGTCCACTGACAAGCCACGGGCCACCGCGCCCGTGGCAGTTGACACCATCCCTACGCTGTCTTGCGGTTAGAAACCCGCTATCCAACTATCCCTGGTCGGCCGTCAGGCAGGGAGCTCATCGACACAATCCCAGGGAAGCTCACATTGTACACACGAAAAGGGCTAAGTAAGCTGGCTCACATTGTACACATAATGAGTAGTGATAAAAAGCGCGTCCAGTTCCGAGCGCCACACCGGCTCATCGATCGAACCGATGCCCTCGCGGATGTCCTCGGGGAGGATCGAACGGATATCCTCGTGACTGCGCTCCGGGAGTACCTCCAAGAGGCCGCTCACGACGACACACTCACTCAAGAAATCGCGGCCGCCTACTACGACGACGAAATCAGCTTCGAGCAGCTCAAAGCACTCGTCGGCGCTGAAGAAGCGGCGAATCTCCGGGTGTTGAAACAGCAGCTAGACGAGGACTTCATCGACGAGGTCGCCGACACATAGATGTCACAGCTTATCGCAGACACTTCCGCCCTCGTCAGTCTCGGAATCGTTGCTGACGAGAATCCCGATCCACTCTCGATCTGTCTGGCCCAATACGAGGTGGTCGTCCCAGCAGCGGTTATCGAAGAACTCCAGGAGATCGCCTCGTACGATGACGCGCACGGTCGTGGCGCAACCGTCGTGCTCGATCGAACTGATATGCTCGAGACACAGTCGGTCGACCTCGACGCCGAGTTCCCACTCGATGACGGCGAGAACGCTGCTGTCACCCTCGCGAACGAGCTCAATGCCACACTGTTTCTCTGTGATGAGTTCAACCAACTCGGCTTGATTCACGCGTCGCTCGCTGATACTCGGCTCGTGACGACTCCGACCTTGCTCTCAGTTCTCGTCCGAAGCGAGCAGCTGCCAGCTTCCGATGCTCAGCAGCTCCTCGATGGAATCAGCGACGCTCGCAGCTGGGACGCAAACAGCTACGTGCAGCGGGCTCGCTCGTTGCTCGAGGGATCCTGACTGCCACCGTGGAACTGTCGTGGGCTGTCGCGTCGGTCATAGAAAACTTCACACGGACTTCAGAAAGATCGGTACAGCGGGTCTGAACGGCGTATTTGAAAGAAGAGACTGTTCTCGAGAACGGATTCGTCGACGGTCCCGCCGAGGATCCGACGATACCAGGTCGTTGCTCGAGTTGAGCGACCTCGAACGATTGTTCTCGGCTGGATCAGCCAGATTCGCTGGTCGCGCGAAATCCGTCGGCCCTCGAGTCACCGACGCGAGACGCCGCTCACGCTGTGTCAACTCGGTTTCGGAGTTGGTAATTGCTGATCCTCGTCCTACTCACGCCGTCCATGTCCCACTCCACTCTGACTGGGGAATCCTGATCCGCTTTTCTTCGCTGTCTTCGCCGACCGGTTTGACGATAACGGCATTGACCTTTCCGACGGAAGACTGTTCCTTCTCGACGATTTCATACTCGTTTCCGTCTCCTCTAATGTCACGTACAGTGTCGCCGACCTCGTACGAGCTCAGATCTTCCATTGTTATTTGTTCGCACTTTTGCAACTTAAGCGCATCGGGGGTCCAGCAAAGGGTGCCCACACTCCCAGTATTGACATTTCAACAGCAGCAACAGCACGCGTGACTCGAGTCCGCTCTGTGCGTGATCGGTGAGAACGAGCGTTCTTCGGACCATATGATTTATTCCTATTGCAATATACAACAGTTATCATGGGTAACAATGACACAGGGAGATCGGTTATCGAGCGGTTCGGGTACAGACTCTCGAGTATCGTCGAGCGGTGGATGCCCAGTCCGTTTTTATTTGCAATTCTGCTGACATACCTCGTCTTCGTGGCAGGGCTCGTCCTAAATCAAACCGGAACGATCGAACCGGCAAACGGCGGCGGGGCCGTTGGGCCAGTCGACATGATCGAGTTCTGGTTCGGCGGCTTCTGGGGCTTCCTCGGCTTTTCGATGCAAATGGTCGTGATTCTGATGACCGGATTCGTGCTCGCATACCACCCTGCAGCCAACAAACTTCTCGTCCGACTCGCCAGACTCCCTAACACACCACCACAGGCAGTCGTTCTCGTCGCCGGGTTCTCGATGGCGGTTGCGTGGATTCACTGGGGATTCAGTCTCATTCTGGGTGCGATCTTCGCCCGTGAGATGGGGAAAGTCGCACACGAACGGGGGGTCGACGTACACTATCCATTGCTGTGTGTCGCAGGATACATGGGCCTTGGCTTGACTTGGCATTGGGGATGGTCCGGATCCGCACCGTTGTTGCTCACCGACGAGACGGAAGTCGGTGAAGGAACGGCCTTCGCTATGGTTTCTGATCCGATTCCAGTAACTGAAACCATCATCCACCCGTATACGATCACGCTGACGATCCTTTCGATCCTCTTCGCGGTGAGCGTCTTATACCTCATTACTCCGTCAGGGGAGCGAGCACGGGGTATCACCGAGTATATTCCGGAAGACGAACTGTACGAGACGGGTACTGACGGCGGCGAAGATATCATAGAACCGGACGAACCTGATACTGACGGGACGGTTCCGGCAGAACGTATCAACAACAGCCGTGTTCTCGGTGGACTCGTCGCAATCACCGGCGTCGCATACGTCTTCTGGATACTCGTTACTGAAGGAATCGAAGTGTGGGATCTTAACACGATCAACTTCGCGTTCCTGATGGCCGGGGTCCTGGTCTGGACGAATCCGTCCACGTACCGGGAGAAGTTCGGCGAGGCGGCACCGGCAGCTGCTGGCATCATCCTGCTGTTTCCCTTCTTTGCCGGGATCCAGGGGATGATGGCCGATTCGGGTCTTGCGGGCGCGCTCGCCGAGCTCATTATCGGGCTCTCGACTGTCGAGACGTTTCCGATCTTCGCGTGGCTGGCGGCAGCGATCCTCAATCTGTTCGTTCCGTCCGGGGGCGGCCAGTGGATCGTCATGGGGCCGTCGATTCTCGAAGCCGCCGACCAGCTCGGTGTCGAGTTCGGTCACGCGACGATGGCCTTCGCCGTCGGTGAAGCACACACGAACTTGCTAAACCCGTTCTGGGCGATCCCACTTTTGGCCATCACGCGCATCAAGGCTCGCGAAATGTTCGGGTACGCAGCTGTGATGCTACTCGCCCTGTTTCCATTCCTAGCGGTCGTCCTCTATCTGCTCCCATACGGCATGTTCTGATCGACCGACAATCCTCGTCTTCCGTCAACCGAAACGCAACTCGAGTTTCCCACCCATCAGGAGCGGGAGTGAAGCGCGCCGCAGTACTATTGTCCACGGGACGGAACCCACGTGATTCGTCTCACAGAACACCAGAAGATTGCTGGGCTGTGTCGGGTCTCGGTGAAGGGACACCTCAACGGCCACTCACCACGGCGGCGCCAGTCGATCCTAGTACCCTCTCAACTGTCGACACCGGGTCGAATCGCTCCACACTGCCGGATTAGCGGATGAGGGTTGACAGAACACTAGTGTGATGGGATTTGATACTGTCCAGGCTCGTCGAACTCGGAGACTACCTCAACGTAGTTGACTGACTGGTCCAAAGAGCCGTGAACTTCATAGCGCTATACAAATCAGCCGCTTCTAATGAAAGTATAAATTTCGTATGTAAACCCCTGAATATATACGCCGACATCAGCTTCGGAGAAGCTGTTTACGAAGGGGTGCTTATCCGTAGCGAGTAACGCAGTTTCTTTATCGAAATTGTACCTGAAACTGAATCTGCAGTTTGATCACTACACGTATGTATTTATCAAATCGGTGTGCTATCGGTAACTTTTGATGACGTAGGTTTCCATCGGCGAGATGATTCCCTCGTCGTCAGTATAGTCTATCAGTTTATCTGTAACCTCTCCAATGAGCTCCTCTCTCACATCTTCCGCTACCCCTGCGATATGTTCAGCTAACGGTGAGCTCGCTGCCTCACGACGGACAAACTCCGAAATAGAGGGATACCGTATATCACCTATCTCGATCGTGAGTGTTACATCATCGAATCCAGCTTCCCGAGCAAGATTCCGGACAGAGTTGGTATTCCATCCCGGGAATATCCCTCGTATCATCAGTCCTGCCTCGTCACCAACATGACGCTCTAACGCTTCTGCCAGCACGATATATCCAGGTTGGTATTCGATCGGCCGCCAGATGCTACAAGCGATACGACCGTCTGGAGCAAGGACACGACGCATTTCTGCGAGCGCCGTCTCGGGTTGGTCGAAGAACTGGAGAGCTTGTTGACAAAAGACGACGTCGAACTGCTCGTCAGCGAACGACAAGTCGGCCGCATCTCCCTGTCGCCACTCTATCGCTGGTTCGGAACCTCCCGCTTCTTCCTCAGCTTTTGCAAGCATTCGTTCATTCCGGTCGAGCCCGACGACCGTGCTATCCGCATTCAACTCGGCTATGGCTCGACGAGCCACGATACCCGTTCCGCAGCCGACATCAAGAACGCGATCGTCTGATCCTAACCGTACCGAGTTGATCAGTCGTTCCGCCCATGGATCCAAAATTGGCGGGACGAGGTACTCTTCATACGCATCCGAGGCACTCTGCTCAAGCTGCCAGGCAGTGAGATCTTTCTCGTCAATCATGATCTCTCCACAGCTGTTTGACGACGAATTCTCTGTCTCCGTCCGGGCTACATATCTCTTCAACTGCGCTGGTAACGTGTCCGACGTAGCCGTCTGCAACTGACTCGCCATCGATAGCGAGACCGATTTCACTCAGGACAGTGGTAGGCTCACAAATGTGCGTCTCGAGCCGTTCGGCGGCTGATGTGGCTTCTCGCATGAGTTGAATCACCCTTACCTTTGTGAGGCGATCACATAGATTCATCTACTGAAAAATCTGCAGGGGATGATCAAAGAGCCCCCGAGCGGTGGGCTAATCGTAAAGATACGCGCTGTGTATTCAGTGGAAACTGAACGTTCTACTCAGATTCTATCAGAAGAGGTCTATTAAATATAGAGCCCAGTGCGAGATTTTCGGCTCTGTTCAAACCCTATTCTTTAGATATGTATTCGCGTGAATCTACTGCACACTACACATGCAAACTGCTCGCTTCGCTCGCAGTTTCTGAATCGGCCGGCGCAGTGTTCGAGACGCGCGACAGCGCGTCTCTCTGCGGTACGGCGAAGACACCGCGAGCGTAGTGAGCGGTAACTGAGCCGTCTGTACTGGTCGTTAGATTGCTTAGTCAAGATTGTGGACGAGACATGCAAGAGCGAGTTCACGGAACTGCTTCCACCAGCGTCGTGAACGGACGAACGCGCCGTACTTTCGCTTGAGCGTTGAGTTGACCGTCTCTGATTGACTCCATTGGCCGTAGAGGTCGGCGTCTAAGCGTGCGTTCCATGCCTTGTGAAGCGGTGTGAACTCACGATGCTTGATTAGTGGACGAATCTCGTGTTGACGGGCAAGTCGTCTGATTTTCTGGTCGTCGTAGCCCTTGTCCCCGAGTAGGATGTCGATAGTCTCGGGGTTGCGTTTGATCAACGACGGAGCGATCTGGCTATCGTGTTTTCGTGTCGTCGTCACGTGTCAATCAAGGGCTGCGTTCACTTTGGAATCGACCAGCAGTGTTACTTTGAGTTGCTGAATCGTGAGTTTGGCTCGTTTCGTGTAGTGTTTCGAGGCGTGACTGCGGTCGAATCCCGAAGCATCGATTCCCGCAATGCCGTTGGTCGGGAGCAGTGAAACAGAGAGATTGAGCAACACTCGCCAGACGGCCATATCGAGTCTGTTGAACGCCTTGCATAGCGTAGACGGCACAGGCAGTTCAGTGAGATTGATCGCGTTCCGGATACGGGGCATCTCGATGAGTTCGTCGAGGAGTGTTCGATACGTCGTGTTCTTCCGAACCTTGAGACAGAGGAGAACGATGTGCTGATGGAGCGTATAGCGTTTTTTCGAGAACTTCGAGGAGTATCGAGCTACGGCACGTTTCGCTAACTGAAATGCTTCCTCAACAAATCGGAGCAACCGAGACTTTGGGAGGGTCTGCATCTACTCAAACCACCGACTGAACCTGTAACTCACTAAGGATTTCAACAGAGCCAGATTTTCATAGGAGCATGAGTTCAGCGGATTAACGTCCTTTATTCCGGATTTTCTCCACGAAACGGTTCGTTTGGAACGGGGACTGATACGGACTGCTGTAGTCAACTACCACCGATCGCTAGATCCGGGGTCGGCGATCGACGGTACATAGTTACAGCGATCCGTATGAGAGATCACCGTCGTCCGTAGGCTTGGTGATCCCGTCTCAGTTGCTACACAAATGCCAGCAACTGCAAAAACGTCACCAGGTAACTACTTCCAATTTCCCGTGGGAGTCTTACGTCCCCTCAACGAGTCAGTTCACTACTGGACGGAATCGTGGAGGGGTGAGATGAGTACAATGACAGAAGACTGGAACCTCAAAGGCAACTTCATCGAGGCGTGCAACTGTACAGTCCCGTGCCAGTGTCTGTGGTGGGAACCGGCAGATGACGGTGGATGTACCGTCGCTCTGTTCTGGAATATCGAAGAGGGGACACATGGAGACATGTCCTTAGACGGGCTAGGGGCAGGGCTACTTCTCATAGACGAGGGAGTTCTCCTCGAAGGCGGATGGCGCGTGGTTCTCGTGATCGACAAAGCCGCTAACGAAGAGCAAGCGGAGGCGCTCGAAACCATCTTCTCTGGTCAAGCGGGCGGGTTGTTCGAAGCCGCCGCGCCGCTGATCGATACTGTTGAAGACAGCGTCGTAGTGCCGTTTTCCTACTCGGCAGAGGATGGCCATCTCTCGTTCAGTGCCGGCGATATCGTCACCATCGAGACTAACAGCGCCGTTGGTTTCGGAGACGAGCAGGGATCGGTGTACCCTCACCCGTTCATTCAGCCAGCGGAGAAAGCAAACACCGGCAAGACGACTGAAGCGACTGTCGCTTTCGACGACGACTTCTCGTGGGATGTCAGCGGTAATAACTCGTATTTCGGCGAGTTCGAGATGGCAAACACCTGAACTCAGTATTCACGATTTCCCACGAATATGCCAACACACGAACCGAGACAGGGGGTTTTCAGTGTTCGTCAGCTTCCGCTCATTGCCATCGTTATGTACGTGATTGCACTCGGAGCGTGGATCGCGATTCTCTGGTCCCGTCCCAAAGTCGTCTAGAGTTCGCCTCTGGTAGCTTCAGTTGACACCTCCATTGTGATGGCTGTTTTGGCTGAGCGCTCGAGCAGTTCGTCGGT
>NZ_JAVDDV010000033.1 GCF_030848565.1 Natronolimnohabitans sp. A-GB9 | reverse complement strand
ATACTTTACTGACTTTTCGCTACGTTGGGTCAGTGTTCGGCTAAACGAATGCGCACCGCATCAGTGTTTTTAAGCGTGCATGTAGTACTGTGTACTACGATGGCGACGAAAACGATTTCACTCGACGAGGAGGCCTACGAGCGGCTGAAGGCCCGAAAAAAAGAGGGGGAAAGCTTCAGTGAAACCGTCAAGCGCCTTGCAGGAGAACGATCGTGGAACGAGGTGACAGGCATTCTCACCGATGACGAGGCGACAGACCTCGAGGCCGCTATCGAGGAGGGTCGAACGAGATCTAGAGAACGGAGTAACCGCCTCACAGCAGCGTTGGACGAAGCTGTTGACGACGAGACGTCGGAATGATCCAAGATACATCGTTCATTATCGACATATTACGCGGTGACGAAAACGCAAAACGACTTCTCGATATCGTCAAAAAAGAGTCACGACCACAAAAAGTGTCCTCCGTAACGGTTTTGGAACTCTACGAGGGCGTTGCTCGGTCTCAAACACCGGATACGAAGCAAGAGCAAATTCTCGAGATACTGGAAACGAAGCACGTCGTGAGTGCCGACCACACTGTGATGCGAAAAGCGGGAAAACTCTCCGGTGAGCTAATCGATGGCGGCGAACGGATTGAGCGAGAAGACTGTATTATCGCTGCGACTGCGATTCTCAACGATGAACCACTTATCACGAGAAACACCAAGCACTTTGGACGAATCGACACCCTCGAAGTACGGTCTTACTAGGCTCTGACCGCGTGAGGAGTTACCTATTCTCGCGCTGCTCGATCTTGTTCAGGTCTTAGACTGATGTTACAGATTTCGCCTACTTTACCGGGTTCTGGTTCATCCACTCAGTCGTCGTCAGCGGTATACGCGCCGCCGCGACGTTTGATTCGAGCAACGACCAATCGGTACTCGTCTTGATCGAACGTGACTGCAAGACGGTACTCACCGATACGTACCTTACGGCGTGGACTGTTCTGGAGCGGTTCGCCATAGTCTGGTGGGTCGCGCCACGGAGAATCGACGATTTCGTCGAGTTTGTCGATAATGCGTTGCTGTTCGTTCGGATTGAGCGCATCGAGGTCGTCCTGTGCTTTCGATGCGAGTTCCCACGCCCACCCGTCGTCACTCATTCGTGTCGTCAGTGCCGAAGCGTTCGCGCGCTTCTTCGGCGCTCATCGTCCGTTCTTCACGAACGTCCTCTTCAGCTTTGAGGAGCGCAACGAGTTCATCGCGGTCGAACGTAGGGTTTTCGACGGCATCGCGTAAGGTATACCGAATAAATTCGCTCCGACTGTTGAATCCTCGTCCTTGCCACGTGTCTTCGATCTCGTTGAGAAACGACCGTGTAACTTTGAAGTTCACCGTGACAATCTCGTCGTCGCCGTTGTTTGTGGCCGCTTCGGACATACGCTTGTATTACGTGCGTGTTACTGTAGGTGTTTCGGCGTCAGAACGCTGAAGCTAGTGACGAGGAGGAACAGTAGTAGATCCGTGAAATTAGTGCCGGTTGTTACCTGTTCTCGCGCTGCTCAACCTTGTTCAGATAGACAAAATCCATAGTACGCTTCGTTGAAATCGCTGCCGTGGGTAATAGTGGGCAAAGCTTATCCAGCAGTAGAATCTAGTTGAGAGCATGACGAAAGTGGATGCGCGAGACCTCCAAACCAACGAGACCGACGACCGAGGTCGAATCTATCTCGGGACGGAATACGCGAACAAGCGCGTAACTGTCGCCGTCGTTGAAGTAGAATCCGACCAGCCAGACGAAAATGAACTGGCTGCCGCGTATCGCGAGGCTTCTGAGAGTGCGGAAGAACTTGTGGACGAGTGGGACGAAGCGTCGGATGAAGCGTGGGGCGGACTGGATAAATGAGCGAAGGCACGGAGATTCGTCGCGGTGATGTCGTTATCGTTCGACTCGATCCTGCGGAAGGACACGAGATGAAGAAAACTCGCCCCGCAGTAGTCGTCCAGAATGACGTCGGGAACGAAAACGCCAGTACAACTATTGTCGCACCTGCGACGGGAACGTATCGAGGCTATCCGTTCGAGGTTCTCGTCGAAGCAGCGGAGTCGCCGTTCGAGAAAGATTCCTCGATCCGCCTCGACCAGATTCGTGTCATTTCTATCGAAAAGCGGATTCACTCGGTGCTTGGAAGCCTCGACGGGGAGACGATGGAGGCGGTGGACGGGGCGTTGAAACTAAGTCTCGGACTGGACTGACGTATCTGCTGTGATCAGTTTAGACGGCTCAGTTACCGCTCACTACGCTCGCGGTGTCTTCGCCGTACCGCAGAGAGACGCGCTGTCGCGCGTCTCGAACACTGCGCCGGCCGATTCAGAAACTGCGAGCGAAGCGAGCAGTTTGCACGTGTAGTGTCCGCTGGTTCTGGTGATCGGTCTACTGCTCAAACCATTCAACACGAACCAACTGAACAGCAACCGGAAGATTTCCAATCGCTTATTGGGCGCTACACGCGCTTAGAAACCCACTTAGTGCTATCTACTATCCCTTTGCTCCACCTTGTTCAGTTCGATGAGCAGTCGGAAAATCGCCTTCACCAGATTGGCGTCGACGTCGAACTGTTCGGCGTTCTCGCCGGCACGGTCCATCACCTGCTGTTCTTGTTCTTCGTCGGTGGTGGGCAGGCCCTGCTCTTCTTTGACCTGTGCGATCGTGTCGGCGACATAGGTTCGCTGTGCGATCAGTTCGACGATCTCGCGATCGATCGATTGGATCTCCTCGCGCAGTTCGTCGAGGCTCATCTCGTCCGGTGTTCGGGTCGTGGTTCCGTCGTCAGCAGTTTCGGGTTCTCGAGTCATGTCGTCTGTGTTCCGTCTGTTCGCGTCTCCAGTAATCGTGTCGTTCCATCGCGTGTTTCCCACTGTTTACGGACCTGCTCGAGAGTCGTTCGCTCGCCGACAGCGACGTAGCTGGGACCAGTCCCGGACAGCGAGACGCCGGCCACGTCGGGCAAGGCGTCGAGCATCGGTCCGGTCGGGAAACCGAGGGCACCACAGAAGGCAAAGCCGTTGACGGTCATCGCCTCGCCGTAGCGCCCATCGAGGGCCAGTTCGGCGACGAGATCGGCCATCGGCGCGAGCCGGGTACACGCTTCGACGTCGGCGTCGGCGCTGAACGACTGCTCGGGTGGTGTATAGACCAATGCGTGCCACTCGACCTCACCGCGGTCGAGTAGTTCGTCAGTCTCGTTGTCGGTTACCGTGACGCCGCCGAGCATGCTCGCGCTGGCGTCGTCGAACGCGCCCGTCACGGTGACGCCGGCGTCGCGGGCCGCCCGAACGCCCAGTCGACAGGCGTCGATCCGCTCGACGGCATCGGAGATCTCGAAAGCGTCGAGCGTCGCGAGCACGGTTGCGTTCGCCGCGGCGCTCGAACTCTTCAGGCCCGACGCCATCGGAACGTCGCTCTCGGTTCGAACGTGTGCGCCGACTGTCGACGCATCGAGCCCCGCATCCGCGGCGTGTTCCTCGATCGTCAGTGCAACACAGCGCTCGATGAGTGTCGTATCAGCATCCGGTCGTCCGGCGATTTCGGCGTCGATATCGCCATCGCTGGTGAGTTCGACCGTCGCTGTCGTCTCGAGGTCGATCGCAAACGCCGACCCGGTTCCAGTCGCAAGCGCGTTGAGAACCGTTCCGGCTGCAGGGGCAACGGCGCGGCCGTCCATGATCACACTCTCTCAGACTGTGTATTTACGGCTGACGGTCTCGTCGAGTTCGGTCGATCAGCCGATTCCAAACACGATCGTCTCGTGTGGCCGGTAGACGGTCCGAATCGTGTGAAATCGTGTCTCATCGGCGGAACACTGTTCCATCCGCCCCGAGGGGCCGATAGCGACGGAACAGACCGTTTTTCCCCGATCCGCTCGAATAGCCGCCAAATGAGCGCGCGAAACAACGTCGCACCTAGTACGATCGGTGTCGACTTGGTCGAGGGCGGTGTCGTCGTCCAGTATCTCGACGGCCGCGAAGTATTCTACCACGGTCCTCCGAAACCGGTCGAGGAGTCGATCAAAACGCCTCCTGGCAAGGAAGTTCACGTCCTCGTCACCGACCCCGACGGCGTCGAAGGTGTCATGACCTACGTCAACGACCGCAACACACACGACGACATCCTCGAGTCGACCGGCGTCGGACGGGTAATGCTCGAGAGCGACGACGAAGAAGAGCTGTTCCCCGGCGTTACCGTCACGACGGAGGCGTACTCGATCCGCGTCGAGGCGGACTTGTCGGTCGTCGACGGACGGGTGTTCGTCTTCGCCGAGGACGAGATGAGCGAACACGCCTACGAACTCGTCGCGGACGCCGACGAAGTCGCCTCCCGTACCGAAAACGACGACACGAGCCGTACCGACTGGGGGTGACGATGCCGCTACAGAAACCGTGGCGCGACCTCGATCGGGAGACGGTCGCCAGCGCGCCGGACCGACCCGGCGTCTACGAACTCGGTGACGCGTCGGGGACGGTCCAGTCGATCGGTCACGGCGTCCTGCGTGACGAACTCAAGACGGCACTCGCCTACGGCGATGCCGACCGTGTCCGCTGGGACGAGGCCCACACGCTCGAGCGAGCGCGTGAACTCGCCGCTGAGCACCGCAAGCGACTCGAGTGACTGGCGGTTGTAACGCAACCCGGTTTCGGGTGCGTCGAAACTGACCGACAGCGGCCCGTCTCACTGGATGTACGACGGGTCGCTGTCGTCACACCGCTTTTCGTGTTCCGCCGCGTCCGACTTCTCGTCGAACAGGAGTCCACACGTCTCACACTCCCACCAGGTCGCGTCGTCACGCTCGGTCTGGACTACCATAGGGTGGTGTTCACTGTGAACACCGAAATGCGTTTGCGTCCGGTGTCGGTAGGTCTCTCCGTCGATGCGAGCAGGACAATTCTCAAGGCGACGCGGGAGAAACGAACGGTCATGAGCCAGTCGGATTCGGACGGCGTCTCGCTGACGGTTCGAGCCGCAGAAAAGCGAGACGCGGGCCGCGGCGTCGCACGGATTCCGGAGCCAGCGCGACGGAAACTCGGCGTTCTGAGCGGCGATACCGTCGTCATCGAAGGCGGCCGGGCGACCGTCGCGAAGATGTGGCCGGCAGACCCATCGGTACCGGAAAACGTTATCCAGGTCGACGGAGACACTCGAGCGAACGCCGGCGTCCACGTCGGCGACACGGTTACCGTCCGAGCGAAGGATACGTCGACGATTCCAGAAGCGGATCGCGTCACGCTGTCCGCGCCGCCGTCGTTTACCGCCACCGGACAGGGTACTCCCGAACGGAAAGCCGCCAAGACGCTCCGGAATCGTCCGGTCCGAGCTGGTGAACAGATCCGCATCGAAGGGCTCGGACAGGGGCCGTTCAAGGTCACCGACACCGACCCCAGCGGCGACGTCCGAATCACGAGTACGACGACGGTCCGGATCGTTGGCGGCGAGACGGAATCGGCGCGAAGCGATGTCTCGAGTTCCAGTCGAAAGAGCGGACGCGACGACGGCGACGCGAACGAATCGGCAGCGTCCGGGACACAGGCGACGGGTGCAAACGCCGACGCGGAACCTGCATCCGGCGTCACCTACGAGGATATCGGCGGCTTAGACGAGGA
Organism: Natronolimnohabitans sp. A-GB9; assembly: GCF_030848565.1. Classification (GTDB taxonomy): domain Archaea; phylum Halobacteriota; class Halobacteria; order Halobacteriales; family Natrialbaceae; genus Natronolimnohabitans. The sequence continues at coordinate 18,310 of NZ_JAVDDV010000033.1, read as the reverse complement.
ACTCGAGCTCGTCCGTGAGATGATCGAACTCCCGCTTTCGGAGCCGGAGCTGTTCCAGCGTCTCGGTATCGAGCCGCCTGCTGGCGTCTTGCTTCACGGGCCACCCGGGACTGGGAAGACGCTGATCGCTCGCGCGGTCGCCAACGAGGTCGACGCCAACTTCGAGACGATCTCCGGGCCGGAGATCATGTCGAAGTACAAAGGCGAGTCCGAAGAACGACTCCGAGAGGTCTTCGACAGGGCAGAGGAGAACGCGCCGACGATCGTCTTCTTCGACGAGATCGATTCGATCGCCGGTCAGCGCGACGACGAGGGAGACGCCGAAAACCGGATCGTCGGGCAGTTACTGACGCTGATGGACGGTCTCGACGCCCGCGGCAACGTGATCGTCATCGGCGCCACGAACCGGGTCGACTCGATCGATCCCGCGCTCCGCCGGGGTGGCCGATTCGACCGCGAGATCGGGATCGGCGTCCCTGACGAAGAAGGACGCAAGGAGATCCTCGAGGTCCATACCCGCGGGATGCCGCTTGCCGACGACGTCAGCGTCGAGGTGATCGCCCGTCGAACGCATGGCTTCGTCGGCGCCGACCTCGAATCGGTCGTCAGCGAGGCGGCGATGGCCGCGATTCGAGACCGGCCGACCGACACCGACGAACGCGAGGCGTGGAACCGCGATCCAACCGTCACGAAGGCCCACTTCGACAGCGCGCTCGCCTCAGTCGAGCCGTCAGCGATGCGTGAGTACGTCGCCGAATCGCCGACGACGGACTTCTCGGACGTCGGCGGCCTCGAGGACGCCAAAGGGACTCTTCGCGAATCCGTCGAGTGGCCGCTGACCTACGATCGACTCTTCGAGGAGACCAACACCGATCCACCGTCGGGCGTGCTGTTGTACGGTCCGCCAGGAACAGGGAAAACCCTCCTCGCACGCGCGCTCGCAGGCGAAACCGACGTCAACTTCGTCCGGGTCGACGGCCCCGAGATAATCGACCGCTACGTCGGGGAAAGCGAGAAGGCGATCCGCGAGGTGTTCGAACGCGCCCGGCAGGCCGCCCCCTCGATCGTCTTTTTCGACGAGATCGACGCGATCACTGCCGCCCGCGGCGAAGGTCACGAAGTTACCGAACGCGTCGTCTCGCAACTGTTGACCGAACTCGACGGGATGCGCGAGAATCCCAATCTGGTCGTACTGGCCGCGACTAACCGCAAGGACCAGATCGATCCCGCGTTGTTACGACCAGGGCGCCTGGATACGCACGTGCTCGTCGGGGAGCCCGATCGGAAGGCTCGAGAGAAGATCCTCGAGGTCCACACCCGCGGGAAACCACTCGCCGACGACGTCGACATCGCGGCGTTGGCCGCGGAGTTAGCGGGGTATACGGGCGCAGATCTCGAGGCGCTCGTCCGAACCGCCTCGATGAAGGCGATCCGTGAAGTCGCCGACGCGTACGACCCCGACGAAGCCAACGAACGGGCCGACGAGGTGGTTATCGAGCGGCGCCATCTCGAGGCGGCGCGGACGGACGACGAGTCGACGATCTGAGATCATAGTCGGGAGATCACCAGCCACGGCTCGGTTCAGAAACTCGAGACGACTCGAATCTCGGGGTTGGGCTGTTCGTCGATGTAGTTGCTGTCCGACGGCGGAATGACCTCGAGTTCGATCTCGCCGATGTCCTGATCGGCCCGCAGGCTCTGATCGCCGTCGAAATCGAGAACGGCTTCGTTATCCTCGAGATCGTAACTGCCCGAGAGCGAGCTCGGTTCCTCACCCGTTCTGGCCTCGACGACGCCGTCGAGTTGGGCCGAGGCAGCGGTCGCGATCACCGTCGCGTTCTCGACGTTGTTGCCGTTTTCGTCGATCACCGAGACTTTGACTTCTCCTGCCTCGCCGTCTTCATCCGCCTCGATGAGTTCGTCGTCCTCGATTTCGACGGTAACCTCAGTATCGCCGACGTCACCGATACCGCCGAGCATGTTCAGCATGAGCGCCAGCGCCGCGACGCCGACGACCAGTGCGATCACTAATCGAATCGGCAACCCCTCGATCGCACGGTCGTCTCGGATGAACGAGTTCTGCGAGCGGTGCTTCCTGTCGACGTCACCAGCCGTCGATCGGGTCGAATCCATACCCTGCGTTGGCTTCTGCTTTCGACTTAAACTACAGAACCACAATTTAAGTATGAGAGACAGGGTCGCGCTCGAGTTCGTTCACGCCCGGGCGAGACCGACCGCCACGGTGTGACAAGCGAGGCAGTCGACACGAGCATTGAAACCGGATCGGGCAACGAGAAGCTGCTATGTTTCCTGGCAGTCAGGGCGCAGGACGGCTCGAGAAACGGAAACACGGTGACGAACGTGATGGCCCAGTGTGGTCGCGACGGTCGTAGCCGTGATCCGGTACGTCCTCGCCGTGATCCTCGCGGTCGCGTTGCTCGCAATCGCCGTCCCGGCGATCGATCACGCCGCGACGCTGAACACTGAACGAACGCTCGACAGTGATCTCGCGGCGCTCGACGAGGCGGCGACGTCGCTTGCGGCGACCGACGAACTCTCGCCCGATGGGCATCCGAACCCACAGCGCGTCGTGACGGTGACGCTGCCGACACGTTCGATGACGACGACCGGCGTCGATCACGTCGAAATCGTCCCCCACGAGCGTGGCGACTTCAGCACTGCACGGTACGTCCTCGAGGACGGAACGACGCGGGAGAGAACGATCGACGAGCGGATCGTCTGGGACGATCCGGCGGCTACGGAGCCCGTCGAACTCGGTGGCTCCGGCGAGCGACGGCTCGCCCTCACACTCCGGGCAGATCCGGACGGCGATGCCGTCGTCGTCGCGAGCGAGGCGTGAGTTTATATCGGATCACGCGACCAGCGTCGCTATGACTCGAGAAGGGACCGTCGGAAGCCTTCGAGCGGCTATCGGCGAGTTCGACGTCGCCGGCGTGTTCGACGGTATCGGCCGAAACGACGACGATCCGTCGAACGCGTGTTCGTGTCAGGTCTCCGTCGACGGGAAAACGCTCGTCGTCGACGCGGACGGCTGTGACGGCAATCTGGCGACGGCACCGGACTGTCGACAGCGGGTCGTCGATACGCTCGCGGATCGAGACGCGAACCGAATCGTCGCTCGGGACACGGGCCTCGAGTATCGCTACCGCGGACGCGGCGTCGAACTGCTCGTTGCGGCCGGACGATTCGTCGACCGGATCGACGACCGAAACGAACGGCTCGCGTCGACCGTGCGGCGAGATCCGCTTTCGGTCGTCGACGAGTTGGAGTCACGGGTCACCGGCGCTTCCGACCTCGAGAGCGAGTCGAAGCTCGTCGATATCGTGCAGTCGGTCGACGGCTACGAGTCGGTACTGTCACCGACGGTCGGCCTCACGATCGGACACTACCGGCTCGATCCGACGGTTCCCGACGACGCTCGGCTACGGGACGTGCGAGGCCTCGAGACGGGTAGCGAGGTCCGAATCTACGAGCGCCAGCGTGGTGTTCCCCAGTACGCTCTCGATATCGTCGATCTGTCAGTCTCGAACGAAGAGCGGACGCGGCTTCTGGAAGGATACGAGGCGATCGCCGAAGGCGACGTCGAGGGCGAGCGGGCGGCCGAACGCGCGCTCGAGGACGTATCCGACGAGCCGCCGAACCCGGTACTCAAGGGCGTCCTCACGAAGCATACGAGCGGCTACGGCGTTCTCGAGGACCTGTTCGCCGATCCGCGGCTGTCCGACGTGTACGTGACGGCGCCGGTCTCACAGAACCCGCTTCGCGTCGTCGTCGACGGCGAATCGATGGCGACGAACGTCTACCTGACGCGCGACGGCGCGAAAGCGCTCGCGTCTCGGGTACGGCGGACCAGCGGCCGCGCGTTCTCGCGAGCGAGCCCAACGGTCGACGCGACGGCGACGCTCATGAGCGGCCCCGAGCTGCGAGTCGCCGGCATCACTGAGCCGGTCAGCGAGGGCGAAGCGTTCGCGTTCCGGAAGCGGGCAGACGATCGATTCACGCTTCCCGCACTGGTCGCGAACGGAACCGTTCCAGTCGACGCAGCGGCGTTGCTGTCGATCGCCGTCGAGCGCAACGCCGCCACGTTGATCGCAGGAACCCGTGGCGCGGGGAAGACGACGCTGCTCGGCACGCTGCTGTACGAACTCCCGCCGGAGACGCGGACGGTCGTTCTCGAGGACACACCCGAGCTACCCGTCGATGCACTCCAGTCGGTCGGCCGTGACGTACAGGCGCTTCGGACCGGCGGCGAAGACGATCCGGAGATCACACCGGAAGCGGCGCTACGAACGGCGCTTCGGCTCGGCGACGGCGCGCTCGTGGTCGGCGAGATCAGGGGTGCGGAAGCTTGCGTGCTCTACGAGGCGATGCGAGTCGGCGCCAACGCCAACGCGGTCCTGGGGACGATCCACGGCGACGGGGCCGACGACGTCTACGAACGGGTCGTCTCCGATCTCGGTGTCGCCCCCTCCTCGTTTGGAACCACCGATCTGATCGTCACCGTTCAGTCCTACCGGACAGCAGAAGGCCGCACGCGACGGCTCGCCAGAATCGAGGAGGTCATCGGCGACGGCGACGACCACCGGTTCGAGCCGCTGTACGAACTCGAGGGAGAACGGGCCGCTCCGACCGGCAGGATCGACCGCGGTGAGAGCCGACTCGTCGATCGGCTCGCCGGCCCGGCCGAGACGTACGCCGACGTTCGCCAGGCCCTCGAGAGGCGGGCAAACCGGTTGGACTCCCTCGCAGCCGACGGTCGAACGAGCCCTCGAGACGTCGCGGAGACCTATGCCGAACACCGGCGATCGCCCGAACGCGCGTAAACGGATGGGACGTGAATCCAGCGCGGAGGGCTATTTGGCGACACTCGTACGGTCGCTCGCCGCGCTCTATCCAGCGACCGTCAAGGAGACGCCCACAGACCTCGAGGACGCGCTGTCGTTCGTCGACTCGCCACACGACGCCGAGACGATCGTCCGGGCGGGGTACGGAGCCGGTATCGCCGCTGTGGTCCCGCCACTGGCGCTTGCAGCAGTCGGTGTTCCGCCCCCGGTCGCCCTGTTTTTCCTCCTCGTGACGCCGGCTACCGCGATCTACACAGTCAGATCGCTCCCGCGACTGCAGGCGGCGTTCCGACGAACGGAAGCGCTCGGAGAGACGCCGAACCTCGTCGGCCGTGCCGTCCTCCGGATGCAGATCCAGCCGGCACTCGAGAGCGCCGTTCGGTTCGCGGCCGATACCGGAACGGGACCGCTCTCGGATAGTCTCGCGGCACACGTCGATCGATCGGTGGGAACGCCGCGGACGGGGATGCTCTCGTTTGCCGAGGAGTGGGCTGAGTGGTTCCCGGCACTTCGACGCTCGGCCCATCTGCTCGCAGCAGCCCAGGACGCACCGGCAGGCGAACGCTCCCGGACGCTGGATCGATCGCTCGCAGCGATCCTCGACGGAACGCGGAGCCGGATGGCTGACTTCACTGCGTCGATCCGCGCCCCGACGACGGGGCTGTTCGCGTTCGGCGTCATGCTTCCGCTGGCACTGATCGCGCTCGTGCCGACCGTTCCGATGGTCGGCCTTCGGGTCAACATCTGGATGCTGATCCTCCTGTACAACGTCGTGCTTCCGGCCAGTCTCGTTGCAGTCGGGCTTCGGTTGCTCGTTCGCCGGCCAGTCGCGTTTCCGCCACCCTCGGTAGGTCACACCCATCCCGACGTCCCCGGCAGGCTCTGGCTGCGTGGACTGTGGGGCGTCCTCGCCGGCATCGCTAGCTACACGATAACGGCCACAGTCGGTCCCAGACATCTCGCACCGATCGTCGCCGTCGGTGTCGGTCTCGGCGTCGCGTTGCTCGCCGTCTACCGACCGATTCTCACGGTGAGACACTACGTCCGCGACGTCGAGGAACACCTGACCGACGCCCTCTACATCGTCGGTCGACAGGTCGCAGACGGCGAATCCGTCGAGTCGGCCGTCGAGCTCGCAGCCGACCGCGTCCCGGGCGAGACGGGTACCGTCTTCGAGCATGCGGCCGGCGTCCAACGTCGGCTTCAGGTCGGCGTCGAATCGGCCTTCCTCGGCCCCTACGGCGCGCTCAGAGACGTCCCCAGTCCACGTGCGCGTGGGACGGCAGCGTTGCTTTCGATCGCCTCGAGCGAGGGCAAGCCCGCCGGGCGAGCGATCGTCTCGATGGCCGATCACCTAGAGGAGCTGTCAGACGTCGAAGCCGAGACCAAGCGAAACCTGGCGAAAGTGACGGAGACGCTCGACAGCACGGCGGCCTACTTCGCCCCGCTCGTCGCCGGAGCTACTGTCGGCATGGCGGCGATGATGACCGAGGAAGACGCGTTCACCGAAAGCGAGTTCGACGCAGCCACGTTCTCGGCCGAGTCGCTTGCGCTGGTCGTCGGTGTCTATCTCGTGCTGTTGTGTTTCATTCTCCTGCCACTCTCGATCGCGCTTCGACACGGCGTCGACCGGGCGCTCATCGGCTACCACGTCGGTCGTGCGCTCACATCCTCGATGGTGTTGTATACCGTAACCGTGGCAGTCATCGATCTCTTCCTCTAGTACCGTTCCAACCGTCGACTGATAGGTCGAATCGGACGACACCGCAGGATTCGACCCATCAGTTCAGGCGTGGACCGCCACTAGTCATACTGCTGGACAGCACTATTCAACGATCGGCCGCGAATTCGCGGCCGACTGCTCACTGACTGCTTCCCGGCAGTATCAGCTACACGCTGACATTCAAATACGAAACCGCAGCAACCGGGTGCATGGACGTGGAGGCACCCGTCGACGCGTGGTACGTCTGGCTGGCCGTCAGTCTCGTCAGCCTGGGGGTCGGCGTCGTCGCCATCGGACTACCGGCGGGCCCGCCACCGGACGCACCGCAGGCCGCGAACACGATCGAACGAACGGCAGGCGCCACGACCGACGCCAGCGGCACCTACGAGCACGACGCAACCCGGGTCAAGATCGACGGGACGACAGTCGCACTCCGAAACGAGCACGGGACGACGCGGGCGAGTATCGCCTACGGCCGCGTCGTTCCCGTGATGGGCCATGACTCCCTCGAGCGGATCGCTCACGGAGCATCCCTCGACGACGAGTACGGCGGTGACGATCCCGACGGCGCGTTCCTCGCCGACCTCGTCGATGCACACGAGGAGACGAGTGGCCACTGGCACACTGCAGACGGGGAACTGGCCGTCCGGACGCTCAGCCTCGAGACAGAATCCGGACCATCGGTCGCCGTCGAGGGCTCGACGAGAAAAGACGAGGCCCTCTCCCATCGGACAGCGTCCGAAGTGACAGTTCGATACACGGCCGCGTCGGCGACCGACCTCGAGATCGAGCTGACCGGGAGTCGGTTCTCGGGCGGCGAGACAGCACGCGAAAGGAAAACGCTTCCGACGGACGGGTCGCGGCGAACGGAGGAGGTGGCGATCGTGGACGACGAGCCAGACATCGCGACCGCACTCGACTACCCGATAACGGTCGACGTCACCACCGACGGAACGCTCGAGTGCAGTGAGGAACTGATCGGTGGTGGGGAGTTTCGGACGATCTGTGACGGCGGCGCCGTCGTCGGCGACACGGCCGACGCGGCCGCACGGATCGCAGATCACGCCGGCGGCGGCGAGTACCGCGTGACGGTCGTAACGGCGTGACACGCCGGATTGTGACACGCCAAGTCGAGACGCGACCCGAACGAAATCGGTTTACTCCCATCACCGTTAGCACCTCCAGTGACCGACGAACGTTCTTCGGACGCGACGGGTGACGAGCAGCGCCAGGCCGGCGATCCGGCGGCCGATACCGTCACCGACGACGTCAAAACGGACGAGCAGGACACCGACCAGTTCACGCTCGCGGAGTTCCACGACGCGTCCCAGACGGCAGGCCGGCCCGTGCTTACGGCTGCGGCGCTGGCACGTGGACTCGAGATCTCTCAGGATCGAGCCCGTGAAGCCCTCGAACGCCTCGAATCTCGGGGTGACGTCGAACGCCTCTCCGTCGAGCCGGACCCGGTCGTCTGGTATCCGAGCGAACTCGAGGATCTCACCGATCGAGAGCGCGTGATCGTCTTTCCGAAACGTCGGGAAATCGTCGTCGATCAGCCGGATCAGTTCACTCGCGCACAGCTCTCGCAGTTCGCCCACCTCGCGGACACGAACGGCGAGCAAGGGTATCGGTACGTCGTCAGGCCGGAGGACATCTGGCAGGCACCCCACGACTCGTTCGAGACCCTCGCCCGGACGATGCGTCAGGCACTCGGGCAACGGTCGGACGCGCTCGAGGAGTGGGTCGAGAGCCAGTGGGACCGGGCCCACCAGTTCCGGCTGACGACCCACGAGGACGGTTACACGGTCCTCGAGGCCAAAAGTCCGGAAATGATGGGCAACGTCGCCCGCCAGAAACTCGACGAGGAACACGTCCACGCACCGATCTCCGACACCGAAGACTGGGTCCGAGAGGGGTCAGAAGCCGCGATCAAACGGATTCTCTACGAGGCAGGCTATCCAGTACAGGACCACCGGGAACTCGAGTCCGGCGAGGAGTTGCCGATCGATCTCGAGGTCAGCCTGCGTGAGTACCAGCGCACCTGGGTCGATCGCTTCGCGGAAGCCGGCGAGGGCGTCTTCGTCGGCCCGCCGGGAAGCGGGAAGACAGTCGCCGCGATGGGCGCGATGGCCCACGTCGGTGGTGAGACGCTCGTCCTCGTTCCGAGTCGGGACCTGGCCCGGCAGTGGGCCGATACGATCCTCGAGTACACCTCCCTCGGACCCCATCAGATCGGCCAGTACCACGGCGGCCAGAAGAACGTCTGCCCGGTGACGATCGCGACCTACCAGATCGCGGGGATGGATCGCCACCGCTCGCTGTTCGACGACCGCGAGTGGGGGCTGGTGATCTTCGACGAGTGTCAACACGTCCCCTCGGACGTCTACCGGCGGAGTACGCATCTCCAGTCACGCCATCGACTCGGACTCTCGGCCAGTCCCATCCGGGAAGACGACCGCCAGAAGGAGATCTTCACCCTCGTCGGGCCGCCGATCGGCACCGACTGGGAGGCGCTGTTCGAAGCCGGCTTCGTCGCCGAACCGGAACTCGAGATCCGCTACGTTCCGTGGGGCGACGAAGAACAGGGCAACGCCTACGCTTCGGCCGACGGCCAGGAGAAGTACCGGATCGCCGCGAAGAACCGAGGGAAGATCGACGAGGTGCGATACCTGCTGTCGGCCCATCCCGACTCGAAGGCACTGATCTTCGTCGACTACTTAGAGCAGGGTGAGGAGCTGTCGGCTGCGCTGGACGTCCCGTTTCTCAGCGGCGAGACACCCCACCACCAACGCCGGCGGCTGCTCGATGAGTTCCGACGCAACGAGCGCGATCTGTTGATCGTCTCGCGGGTCGGCGACGAGGGAATCGACCTCCCAACGGCCGATCTGGCGATCGTCGCGTCCGGACTCGGTGGGTCGCGCCGACAGGGGACCCAGCGGGCTGGCCGGACGATGCGTCCCGCCGGCGGCGCGTTAGTCTACGTGCTCGCGACCCGTGGCACCCGCGAGGAGGACTTCGCCCGCAAACAGCTCCAGCACCTCGGGCGCAAGGGGATGACGATCCGCGAGCAAGCCGTCGACCGAGACGAGAGCAACGAGGACAGACGGGATGATGAAGACGGCGACGGAGAATCCGAGACGCAGTAGCGACACTGTCGGCGGATAGCTACGGCAGTCCGTATCAGTCGTCGCGAGCCTCCAGAATCGCTTCGATCAGTCCGTCGGTATCGTCGGCTGCGAGTTGGAAGACAGCATCGTAGAACTCCCGGCCGGTCAGATCGCGAACGTCGTGGTCGGTTCGCAACTGCGCGTCTACCAACGCTTGCGCGTCCTCGAGGTCGGCGAGTGTCTCCGGGCGGACGTACACCGTCTTCTTCTCGGTTGCGTCGAAGGGGAACGCGGTCGGATCGTCGGGATCAGTCGACTCGGAATCCGCCTCATCGGGTTCCGAACCGGCGTCCGTTTCGGAGTCGGTCACGGCCGATTCGTACTCGATCTCCGTCGTCGAATCGGCCTCGCTCGAGGGCGCTTCGTCTGATTCGGCGTCGGGTTCGTCGACCGCCTCGCGCAGTCCCGCGAACCGGTTGTCGTCAGGCATCGGCGACACCTCCGCGTTCGACGACCGCGGCCAGTTCGTCGAGTCGATCGAGCATATCGCTCTCCGGATCGTACTCGGCGAGGGGGACACCCTCGCGCCACGCGCGACGGAACGCGATCCGTTCGCGCAGGCCGGGGCCTGGAGAGTCCGGATCGTCGAAATGGTCGGAGCGGGCAAACTGCGGGAGGTACTCGCCGAACTGGGAATCCTCGAGGTCGCCGATGATCCGTTTTTCCTCGTTGTCGCCGGCCAGTGAGTTCGGAACGATCGCGAGGATATCGAGGTCGATCTCCTTGCGGATCGGACCGATCTGCTGGGTGTACATCCGTTCGAAGCCGCTGACGCTGGGTTCGCTCATTCGCAGCGGGACGATGACGTTCTGTGTCGAGATCAGCGACGCGTCCGCGAGTGGGCCGAGGTTCGGTGGCGAGTCGACGACGACGTAGTCGTACGTGTCGCCGAGGACGGGATCGACGATCTCGTTTCGGATCCACAACTCGCCAAAGGTCGCGCTGCGAATACTGTTCTCGACGCTATCCAAGTCCTCGTGGGCCGGGAGGACGTCGAACGCGTCGGTCGATCGGATCACCTCGCCGAGGGTCGTTTCGGAGCCGTCTTCTAAGACGTCGCCGATGTGGACGTCGCTCGAGTAGGCGTCGTGCAAACCGACGCCCTCGGTGGCGTTGCCCTGCTGATCCAGGTCAATCAGCAAGACGTCGTTCTCGCGGTTGGCGAGCCGTTCGGCGAGGTTGATCGCGATGGTCGTCTTACCGACGCCGCCCTTCTGGAGGGCGACGCTGACGGCACGTGGGGTTGCTGTCATTCTGTATACCTCCATCGCCGCGTCCGACCACAGTCGGAGTCGCCCGGCGTGAATCGTTTCGCCGCCGAGGACCGTCCCCACCGCCTACACAGTGTAGAATGTGTAGACCGTCTCGAGCGTGTGACCGTTCGCTACCGGACCGACACACGCTCCACAGTCGCCAAGTACCGTCGACGGAGTCGGTGCGAACGCGGTGAGCGAACGGGGTTCGATCCCGGGAGCGTGCTAACTGTGGAAACAGTGTAGACAGTTCGAACCGGGTAAACTGTTTGAACAGTGTAGACTGTGTGGACAGTGCGATGTGCTCGGACAGCTCTCGACCCATCGACGGTGTGAACGGTGCTCGCGGTGTGGACGGTCGACACAGTGGAGACAGTGGGGACATCGTGCGTGAGTCGACTCGGTCGGACGCGACGAGTGACACGCCTATCATCAAACTAGCGTGACTTAACAGTATCGGGGACAGTCTACACATTCTAAACAGTCTACACTGTTTGAGAGGTGGTGATTAGATGAGATGTGTACACAGTGTCGTAGAAACGACTCCAAACTCGAGTCTCAGTGTCTCAAAGGCGGGTACTCGAGGGTGGCGATCAAAATGAGACAGTTCGAACTGTCTACACAGTGTAAGCAGTGTACTCTTCGCACGATGTGGAAACCGTCTCGACAGCGCACACGGTCTACAGTCGCCACGGTCGCCCGTACCGAGCGCACGGATCGGCACCGACCCCTGGATCGCATTTGACACAGTGTGAACTGTGGAGAATTTTTACACGGTGTGAACATTCTTTGGGTCCGTCGACCAGTCCGTACCGAACCGGATCGGGAGGTCGTCACCGGCGTCGAGACAACGCTGTCTCGAATGTCTACGCATTGTAGACATTCTACACAGTGGAAACAGTGGAAACTGTTCCAGAGGTGTGTCTGTAGACAGGCGGAAACACCACAACTGATACAACATGTCTCGGCACGACCGCGACCCTGCTGTGGATGTGACGGAACTGACAGACAGCGATCCGTACCAACTACTACGATCCGAACGGTCTCTCGAGGCCAATATTCAAGAGTCCGTGTTCGAAGTGTACTGATATATGAACGCGTCGTGTTCCCTCGAGGTGGGACTGCGGTGAGCGAGCAACGAGAGATCCGCGTCGGCGAGACCGACGACGGTTCGGAGCTGTGGCTTCCCGTGGTCGAACTGCTGACTGGTCGGGGCTTCGTCACCGGGAAGTCGGGATCGGGGAAATCGAACACGGCGTCGGTCATCGCCGAAGAACTCCTCGAGGCCGGCTACCCGCTGTTGATCGTCGATACCGACGGCGAGTACTACGGGCTCAAAGAGGAGTACGAGATGCTTCACGCAGGCGCCGACGAGGAGTGTGACATTCAGATCGGTCCGGAACACGCAGAGCAGATGGCGACGCTGGCCCTAGAGGAGAACGTCCCGATCATCTTAGACGTCTCCGGCTATCTCGACGAAGACGAGGCGGACGAACTCCTCCGGGAGGTCGCTCGCCAACTGTTCGTCAAGGAGAAGAAGTTAAAGAAGCCGTTCCTGTTGGTCGTCGAGGAGGTCCACGAGTACATTCCGGAAGGCGGCGGCGTCGGCGAGACGGGGAACCTGCTGATCAAGATCAGCAAGCGCGGGCGCAAACATGGCCTGGGCATTCTGGGAATCAGTCAACGGCCGGCCGACGTCAAGAAAGACTTCATCACACAGGCAAACTGGCTCGTCTGGCACCGGCTCACCTGGGACAACGATACGAAGGTCGTCGGCCGGATCATCGACACCGAGTACGCCGAACTCGTCTCGGACCTCGACGATGGGCAGGCGTTCGTCCAGACCGATTGGACCGACGTCGACGTCCGGAAGGTACAGTTCCGACGCAAGCGCACGTTCGACGCCGGCGCGACGCCCGGACTGGACGACTTCGAGCGGCCCGAACTCAAGTCGGTTTCCGACGCGCTCGTCGGCGAACTCCAGGAGATCTCCGAGCGAACGGACCGCGAGCAGGATCGCATTCGGGAACTCGAGTCAGAACTCGAGAAGAAAGAAAAACGCATCGAGACCCTCGAGGACGAACTCGAGTCAGCACGTGACGTCTCCTCGGCAGCCAAACAGATGGCCGACGCGCTTACACGATCCGAGACGGTCCAGACGCAACTGGGCGGGGGAAGCGACGAAGAGTTGCGCCGGCTCCACGACGAGATCGTCGACCTCGAAGAAGAGACCGACGAACTCCGAGAACGCCTCGAGGAGAAAACGGATCGAATCGAGAGCCTCGAAGCGGATCTCGAGTCACGAACAGAGACGATCGAACGCTTGCGCGCGGAAAACGAGCGCCTCCGAGAGCGGATTCGAGAGCCCAACTCGGACCCATCGCAACCGACCGCGACGGAGTCGGAACCTGATGATATCGTCCGTGCCGGCGGCGACGACGTCGAGTTCGGCTTCACGTCGATCAAAACGGAACTCGAACGGATCAACGAACGCGATACCACCGAACGGACACTCGGCGGCCCCGATACCACGGGAAGGCGTGACCGACGAGACGTCGATACCGCAGTTGCAGAGCGAACTGAGGGGAACGGAATCGACGACCCGCAGTCCGACCGGTCGGCGGCTACGGCCGGGCGATCACCGTCCCCAGACGAGTTCACAGGTGAGTGGATCGACGAGCGACTCGAGCGGGCGAGCGGACAGTCCCGGTGTACGGCGACGACGGCACGGCAGGTGCTCGCCGTGTTAGCACGAGACGGACCCCTCGAGACGACGACCGTCGCCGACGACGTCGGCCGCTCGACGATCGCCGTCCAGAGTCTGCTCTCGGAACTCCGGACCGAAGACGTCCTCGACCGGCCCGCCGAGCGAACGTACGCGCTCAGCGACGACGTTCGCTCGAGGGTTGTACTGCCGGACAGCAGGCAGTGAGCAGTCGGTCGCGACGCCACGCCGTAGGTGGGATCCCCGCGAACGATCTCGAAGCGTCGCTTGCGGCCGGCGGACAGAGGCAGACAACCACTGCTTACGGGGACGGACACGTGATCGGAGTCGGTTGGTGTCCGGATCGCAGCCATAGCTTACAGCGATCCAGTAGTCCAATAACAAAACCGGGGTGGGACAACTACTCCGGCCATGGGAGATTCGACTGACGAAGATGATCTCCGCCTGCTGGTGATCGGGCTCGATGCCGGCTGTCGGCCGATACTCGAGCCACTGTTCGAGGCGGACGAAATCCCGACGTTAGAACGGCTGTTCGAGACCGGGACCAGCGGCCCGCTCGAGTCCCAGATCCCGCCGTGGACAGCAAGCGCCTGGCCCTCGATGTATACGGGAAAGAACCCGGGCAAACACGGCGTCTACGACTTTCTCTCCTTCGACGGTTACGACTGGGACGTCGTCAACTCGACACACGTTCGGGAGCGACCGGTGTGGGAACTGCTCAGTGAACACGGCCTCTCGAGCGTCGTCGTCAACCTGCCGGTCACTCACCCCCCACGGGAGTTCGACGGCGCCCTGATCCCGGGACTGACGGCGCCGGAAGATCCGCCCTGTCATCCCGAGGGGATTCTAGAGGACGTGAAGATGGCCTGTGGCGACTACCACGTCTATCCCCAGAGCACCGACACGCCGAAAGAATCGATCGAGGGATACGAACGGACGATCGAGTGTCGCGGAGCGGCGTTCCGGTATCTCTGTCGACGGATCGATCCCGAGTTTGGCTTTCTCCAGTTCCAGTTGACCGACTCCGTCTTTCACGAACGGCCGGGAGACAAGGAAGCCATCGAAGCGGTCTACAGCGCGGTCGACGAACAGGTCGCCGAGACGATCGAAGAGACCGACCCGGAGAACGTCCTGATCGTCAGCGACCACGGGATGGGAACGGTGACCGGCCACGAGTTCCGGGTCAACGAGTTCCTCCGCGAGCAGGGTCGCCTCGAGGCCAAAAGCGGCGGTGAGGGGATGCCGGACTGGTCGACGTCGTGGCAAAACGACCTGCTCGAGGGTGAAAGCGCCGGGGAACACGAGGAGGGGGTCCTCGAGAAAGCGATGAACGTCGCCGCGAAATTCGGGGTTACCACACAACGCGTGGCAAACACGCTCGATACGGTCGGCCTGAAAGAGCCGATCGGCAAGCGCGTTCCGAACGAGATGATCCGGGCGGCGAGCGAACAGGTCGACTTCCCCGAGTCGGAGGCGTACGTCCGGTCGAAAAGCGAACTCGGGATCCGGATCAACCTGGAGGGGCGGGAACCCAACGGCCAGGTTCCCGAATCCGAGTACGAGAACGTTCGGGACGAACTCATCGAGCAGCTCTCGAACGTTCGAACTCCCGATAGGGAGCCGGTGTTCGACGAGGTCGCTCCCCGCGAGACGTACTTCGACGGCCCACACGTCGAGAAAGCGCCAGACATCGTGACGGTGCCAGCGGCGTTCGACAACGCGATCTCCGCCGACGTCGGCGTCGACCAGTTCGGCGAGCCGATGGAGCCCTGGAACCACAAGCGAACCGGCATCGTCGCAGCCGCGGGCAGCGACTTCGACGAGTCGGTCGCTCTCGGGGGCGCGACGATTTTCGATGTGGCACCGACGATCTGTACGCTGTTCGACGTCCCGATCGACACCGAGATGGACGGCACGACGCTGCCGGTCGTCGACGATGGCACGGAAGCGACGTATCCGGACTACGAGGCCGATCCGATCAGCGCGACCGACGACAGGGCTGTCGAAGACCGACTCTCCGATCTTGGGTATCTCTAACAATGAGCATCGAGGTCACAACGCTAGATCCAGAAGCCGACGCAGACGAGTGGAACCGATACGTCGAACGATCCGACGGCACGAACCCCTTCTATCGAGCCGAGGCGCTCCGTCTCCAGGCCGACGACACCGGAACGACGCTGCATCTGTTGGCCGGCTTCAAGGGACAGGAAGCCGTCGGCATCTTTCCCGTCTTCGAGTACAGCAAGGGGCCACTCACCGGCGCGTTCTCGCCAGCGCCGTTCTCGTGGTCGAGCTATCTCGGCCCGGCGTTGCTCAACGTCGACAAACTCAAACAACGAAAGGCCGATCGGCGGACGAAACGGTTTCTCGAGGGCTGTCTCACCTACATCGACCGAGAGATTTCGCCGCTGTACGCCAGGTTCGTCACTGCCGAGTTCGACGACGTCCGGCCGTTTATCTGGAACGAGTACGACGTCGAACCGGGTTACACCTACGTCGTCGATCTCGACGTCTCCGAAGAGGAACTACTGAAACGGTTCAGCAGCGACGCACGGAGCAACATTCGAAACGCCGACGAGGACAGCTACGTCATCGAAGAGGGCAACGGCGAGGACGTCGAGCGGATCGTCGACCAGGTCGCAAAGCGATACGAGAGCCAGGGCCGATCGTTCCAGCTCAACCCGTCGTTCGCGCGAGCGGTCTACGAACAGCTCCCCGATGGATCGATTCGACCGTACGTCTGTCGCGTCGACGGCGAGTTCGTCGGTGGTATTCTCGTCGTCGAGACCGAGCGGGCTCGCTACCGATGGCAAGGCGGCGTCAAGCCCGACACCGACGTCGACATCCCGATCAACGACTTACTCGACTGGCACGTAATGTGCGATGGACTCCACGACGGACTGGAACGGTACGACCTCGTCGGCGCAGGCGTTCCAAGTATCAACCGCTACAAGGCGAAGTTCAATCCGCGTCTCGAGACCCACTACAAGATCACGTCGGGCACGTTCGGGATCGACCTGATGGTCGATCGCTACCGGAAGCTGCGGTAGCGTCCATCGTCGAAGCGTGTCGGCGAAAACGCGAACGGTCTGACGATAGTAGACCGTATCAGTCGGCGATGCGGTACTTCGACTGACGAGCGTCCTCGAGATAGACTCGACTAGTAACCAGCTCCTCGTCCTCGAGTTTCCCGAGTGCGTACCTGACCGTCCGAGCACAGAGCCGGGACTCGTCAGCGATCTCCTCCTGGGTCATCGACCCTTCGTACTCGAGGACCTTGTAGACGAGTTTCGAGCTCGGTGGCAGTTCCGTCAGCACGGGCTCGCCCGTCGACTCTTCGGTATCGACCTCCGGGTCGGATTCGGTAGCACTCATAGCAGTCGTCGGGCTCCTGGCGGTTCGAGTCGCGCTGTACGGTCGGCAATCGAGTCCGTAATCGATGTCTCCATTTTCATCGGGGCCAACACGCGTGGCACACATATACGATAGCGACAGTTCAAAACGATAGGGAGCGACTAACGTGCCGTTCGAGCACTGAAACAGCTGGAAAACAGTATACTGACTGCTGTCCGGCAGTGTGACGGGAGTCCGCCTGAAACGGAACGGGTCGAACGGCGTCGAGTGCAACGCCTCAGACGGACTGCTGTAACGATAGCGGACTCGAACCGTCGCCGATATCGACACCGTGCAAACACGTCACGAGCAATCGCTTGGCGCCGCGACGAGCGGAGACAACGCTACTGGGGACGTCGTCGACGATTTAGAACGGTACCTTCAGAACGAACGACGCTATCGCTTATCTTCAGGAATGAAATCGGAGGTCTTCATCTCTCGGTACGTTGCACAGTCGGGACAGGCGTGAACGACGTCGCGATTGTCTCCGAAAACACGAGCGAACTGCCGAGTGACCTGGTTACCACAGTTAACACAGCGGGGAGCAGTCGTTTGCTGGCCGGACGTCATGGGAGTCCACTTCGCATCGGATGGTTCCGTCGACATCACCAACTCGTAACCACAGAAGGGTATTTACTATAGACTGCATAATAATGGTCGAGAACGGGTCCGGCGGCGACCAGTCTCGATAACTGCCGTCTAGAAACAGTTCGGCGATCGGCAGTGTTACCGTTCAATACAGCAGAAATTCAATATTTCCTGGCGTTAATGAGCTGTTTTACCGGGTCGACAGCCGGGTTCGACCGGCCGTCTCTGCCGACCGCGTCGCAAGTGGTCGGCGACCGTTTTGGAACGACCGACAGTCGAACAAATACATCGATACTGGTCATTTGTATGACACTTATTACACAGCATATACGATCGGTAGTGATGGGAAAACTGTAACAGCCGGATAATTATCCGGCGGATCGGGGTAGCAGTCGACGATGCAAGCAGTCGTTCTCACTGCCGGTGAAGGCACCCGGATTAGACCGCTCTCTGCGACACGACCGAAACCGATGTTACCGGTCGCCGACCGACCGCTCGCCGCCCATACAGTCGATGCGGCCGTCGACGCCGGCGCCGACGAGGTCGTCCTCGTGATCGGCTACGAGGGCGAGACCGTCCGCGACTACTTCGGCACG
>NZ_JAVDDV010000032.1 GCF_030848565.1 Natronolimnohabitans sp. A-GB9 | reverse complement strand
GCGGGACGGTCTCGTTCTCTCGACTACCGTGCCAACGTTTGGTCGAACGGCGTCCGGAACGTGGCATCTCGTCGGCCCTGATGGCTGCCGATATGGGCGGTCGTTCGCGGACGAGACAGCCGATTCTCCGGCCGAAACCGTCACAGCTACCGATATCGTTGCCTACGAACCGCCAGCCGACGAGCAGTCCAGTCCGACCACCGTCTCTCTCGGCCCGCCGTCCATACGGAACCGTGACGAACAACGACTCGTTTTGCCGACCGACGTTCGCGAGCACGATGCCGACCTGTGTGATTCGTGTCGCCACCGGTTGGACACCCACCAGAAGCGCCGCTCACGGATCATCGCCGAACTCAAGCAGGTGACGCCGGTTCGCGACGTCGACTGGACGGTGCGTGAACACGACACCCGGCAGGCCTGTGACTGGTGTCGCGCCCACGAACACACGACGTGGCACAGCGTGCGACTCGGCTGTACCGTGTGCCCGGCCTGCGGACGGCTCTTCGAGACGCCGCTTGGGGAGCCGGCCGCCGAGCACGCGCCAGACACGGATCGCCTGCCGGAGACGCCAGCGGAGCCGATCACACCGATCGTGTTCGGAACGACACTCCCCGAGTACGACCCCACCGAACTAGTCGGGAGCAACCGGCCGGTGATCAAATACCGTGACAAGCACAAATACGCAGCGCTCGTGTTCGAACTCGAGCGGACCGGCCACGCCTTCGCAGCCGACGGCCTCGACGCACTCGAGCGTGTCCGCAAGCGCTACGCCGACGGGGTCGCCGACGACGACGCCCACCAGACCGACGTCACACTCGAGGTCGGGCGGACGCCACGGACCGTCACCCTCGAGGGGATCTTCCCCGACGACCGGGCGTCGGTGATCGGCGACTGTTGGGATATCGTACGCGATCCAGCCAACTGGGTCCCCATCGGCTGGCCAGAACAGGGCTGGCGTCACCGCCGCGGGGCTACCCCTTCGATTCCTGGCGACGAACCCGTGACGGACGCGTTCCCGCGTCTCCGGAGACGATCATCGACGCAGTCGGTCGACCTCGAGGCGCTTCGACAGGTGACCGACCCGGGCCGCTACGAACGGGGCATGCGCTACTACGAACGCGGGTCCGTGACCGAACTCGAACGCGTCGACGACGTGCTCCAGGCGACCGTCCAGGGGAGCCGCCCATATGACGTCCGGGTGACTCTCTCTGCGGGGCAGTACGAAGCCGGCCGATGTAGCTGCCCCGACGATACCGTTCCCTGTAAGCATATCGTCGCAACCGTGTTGGCAAGCGACGACGTCGATCCCGTCGGCGAAGACCAGTCGTTGGACGACCTCCTCGAGACGGCGTCCGCCGAGGAGCTGCGAACGCTGCTTCGGGAGCTCGCGGACGACGTCTCACTTCGCAAGCGGATCTACGAGGAACTCGGGGACGAGTAAGTGAGTGGTGTGTCTCCCCGTCGATGCGGGTGGAGTTTTCGTTGCGATTGGATTGACATACCGGCACACGGATCGTCGCTCACTCGTCTACGGCCCGGAAAGCGTCTCTCCGGCATCAACCCGTGTCGTGTGCACCCGGTTCTCCCGACCAGCTGTTGCCGTCTCTCACTCAATAGGTCTCTACAGAAACTCCATCGAATAGCTGGAAGTCGTCCGTGTTTTTCGTGACAACTGTTGCGCCTGCCTCTTTAGCAACGGCGGCAATCAACAGATCTCCAGAAAGGGAATTTATTTTATCCTGATTCATATTTTCATCCCGTTGAAATTCCGCTTCTAACTCGCCAGCAATAACGGCGTGTTCCACCTGAAACGGGAGGATGGTCATCCACTCGAATTTTGACCGGATCTCGACTGGGTTACATTTCCCTTGCATCTCCCTTCCGACGGCAATCTCTTTGATGTTCAGCGTCGTCGTTACAAACTCCGCTTCTTCGTGCGTCTCAAGATAGTCTTCAACCGCCTCCCGTCCTGCCCAATAATGGATGAGAAATGTTGTATCAAGCAGTTTCATCGTCTGCCTCTATATCCGCAAACTCATCAAGAGCCTCTTGTTGCCGTGAGGACAGCCCGTCACTCGTTTGGTCACGGGAGTCCGCAACGATTTGCTCGAGTTCGTCGGCTTCTCCTTCGGAGAGTGTTCCGAATCCCTCCCGCCAATCGACAGTCGTGTCATCTAATAGGCGGTTCATAAGGTCTGTAAAGCTCTCATCCTCTCGTTTTCGAGCCTTCAACCGCTCATATACGTCATCCCGGATGCCGATAGTTTTTGTTCCCATGGTTTGTGTACACAGACACAAACACAAGACACTTGTTGATGGTTCCAATCCTGAGCGGAATAAAGAAACCGTATTACCAACTACTGCTACGGAACACGCCCAGTAACGAGAGAACTCCAGCACGGATTCGTCTGGTACACAACGACGCTGGCTCATGGAACTACGATCCAACAGCCGAAGAGTCCCACGGTGAACCACAAGTGAGATTCAGAAGAGTTCGTCGAGGGGACGTTCTGCGTCACCGTTCGTCTCCGCGTCGGAATCGGGTTCGATCAGCGGTGCATCGAACAGCTGACCACGCCTTCGTGCAGCCAGTGCACTGTCGACCGCCTCTTTGGTCTCGTCCTCGAGTTCGGGCGCGGTGAACGCTCGATCGACGTCAGTCGGCAGGGTTGGTCGGGGTGCGTTCCGGTGACGTTCAATCTTCTCGGTGAGATGGAGGTTATCCTGAAGTGCTCGCAAAACGGGGACGTATCTGAGATAGCCATACTCATCGAGGAGGGTGATACCGTAGCTGGTCGGTCCCCAGAACTCGCGTGGGTCATACTGGCCGGCCTCATCGCCGTCGTAGACGTATTTGTCGATGATGTGTTTCTCGGCGAGCCGATCGAGATGCTCACGGATCGTCGAGCGGTTTTTCGGCACGAGGTACTCGAGTTCGTCGAGTGTGGCCAAATGTGCTGGATGGCCGAGGATCGCCTGGACGATATGATAGCGGGTCTCCTGGGTGAGAAACCGGTGTGCTCGCCGCTGTTTCTCGAACGGCATGACCTCATCACCACCAAATGGGGATGAAGCGCCGGTAGGTTCCTGGGTGCCGTTCCCGCCATTGCTCATAGACGTTGGTTTTGTTTTCTTTCACCGTAACTGTTCGGCTGACCAAGTTGGGAACGCTTGAATATCCCAACTTGAGAGTGAAGTCTTAAGCCGAACAGATGAGTGATCGTGAACGAGATGAGCGGGCCACACGTTCCGCGAAATGCGAGTGCACTCTATCTTTAGACGAGGATAGGAGTACCGGCTGGTTGGCACAGCCCGGAGTCTACCTATATGACTTGCCACGCGGATTCTTACCGCGTGACCAAGTGGTAGACTGCAAACCCTAATCGTCTCCTGACCCTTCTTCGAACCCCGTCCGCCGTACTGACCACCGACGACCACTCGAGGGAGACACTCGAGGCGAGCCATCCCTGCGATCGGCCGCGGTCGTGGTGTGTCGTGGGTTGTTCCCTGAGACGTGTGGGCTCTCTCGAGGTCGCTGTCTCCCCCCCTGTCCCCGGTCACCCGAGGATGGCAGCTGTCACCGGCATTCCCTTCACTGGTCTGTGGATCCCGTCGTCTCTCCAGGGATATCGACGTCTTTCGGCAGGACGATCTGGCGTTCGGTATACTCGAGGCCGTTCTTTTGCTGGCATCGTTTCTGGAGGCCAGCCGGTTCGTCGAGAGTTCGAGGACCGCGTCGATACTCCTCGATGGTGGAGTGGTTACCCGGAGTGGCTCTATAGTAGCCACTGCAAGTCATTGCACACCTGATCGCCAGACGGATCGGCGATCAGTGTGTAAACCGTTGCAGTTGTTACTATAGGTCCGACGGTGACACCCCCGTCGTCGAGTGCTACGTCTCACTCGAGAAACTCGTTCGCAGTTACGGTCAGAAGATACTCTTCTCACGTATCGATACTCGAGACACCGCTCAGGCCCGCCACACCGGATGAAAACGCCCGAGTCTGCGAGATATGCCGTGCTCAGTCGTCAGTGCGGTGGGCACGAACAACCGGTTCGAGCGCCTGGAGAATAATCTCGGCCTCGAGCGGTGAGAGATCGAGCTCTCGAGCCGTGATTCGGTGGTTGACCGTCCCGTCCACGTACTCGCGTGCGTACTCGAGTGCAGTCGCGAGCCCGTCGATCCCGTGACGATCGAGATAGACGGCGATATCCTGATCGTCGTCGCTACGGCCGACTGCATCCACGAGTTCTGCCGAAATCGTTCGCTGGTCGCCGTCGATCGCAGCATATCATCGTCCATGCGAGCGAGTTGCTGGATTGGTAGCAGATCGCTATACGCCAGCGAGACGGTGCCTCGCTCGGGTGGGTCAGCCTGCTCGGGCAGGCGGTAGTAGCGCTGGCCATCGTCCTTCGTGAGCCGCTTGAGGCGCCCATCCGCGACGCCGACGTTGTGAGGACCGACAATCTCCTCTAGGAGGTGTGTCCCCTTTTCGGGTTCGCGATCATGGAGTTCTGATCTCGGTCTTTGTTTGTGCTTGTCATCGAAATCCAATCGGTCGTCCATTTTCCCACTCAACTTCGGTGACTGCACCTGGGAGTGATTCGAGTCTCCGCTCGATAACGTCGAGGGGGTGGGAGTCGATGAAGTTGGCTGGTTGATGCTCAACGGCTGTTGAGCCATCGTTCAGTTGTAGATGAACTGGTCCAAAATCGTCATGCGTGTCGTCCTGATGCCATCCAACCAGCAGTTGTCGATCCGGCTCGGTCCAGTTGAACCAGTAGTATTCGTACGGTTCGCCTGTCTGCAGTTGGAATCCGACTTCGACTCGTGCGGTCGTCGTCGGATACTCTTGATCGCCTAAGAACTGTCGTGGGTTTACCGTGCTGACAACGCGATACGACCCGGCTTCCCGCGGTTTGGTGCGGCGTCGGTGAACATCATTGAACTGGGCACTGAGTCGGTTTTGGATGCGATCGTGGAGCCGCTTGTTCTGTAAGTTGGCTCGGTTTGCGAGAAAAACGACCATCAGGCGAGTGAAGAGGAACTGCTATTTTTGGGTGAGGAGAGTTCGACGACATCGCCATACAGGTGGAGCGCGTGTTTCACGAGCGCGAGTTCCGTATTGAGTGCTTCCCACGTGGCGATTACATTCCGTCGTTCACGGAGTTCCGCGGCCGACAGTTCCTCTTCGGCGAGTTGTTCACGCAACTCCTCGAGTGAGTTCGCATTGAATTCCGACGCTAACTCTTCTTGTTCTTCCTTCAACTCTGTGAGTTGCTCTTCTAACTCATCCCGTGTGTGCTCCTTGATATGGGTTGTAACCTCGTCGAAGAGCATTCGAACTGGGTTCACGTCGTATGCCTTCGTGCCGTCAACCGTCGTTTCGATGACCCAGTCATCACGTTCTAAGCGCTGGAGTTCATCGTCGGCTGTCGCCCGTGAAACATCTGCTCGGTCGGCGATCTCCTGGACAGGAGTTGGTTCGTCTAGTACTTCGATGACTTCGCGGACCCGTTCACGGCCACTCAGCGTTTCTGTCCACGTCCCGCGATCTGAGTTTCCCATTGGCCTCCCCTAAGACGTGCTTCTGCAAATAATTTACCTTGGACCAATTATCTGAGTGTTTAGTCCGTGGTACGGCTGAATCAGTGTTGACATCCTCCTCCGCCTGAAGTCGGAGGAATCCCGGGGTTGGGATATTACGGTTTGCAGTCTACCACCTCTGTCCGAGGTTGGAATCCTCGGGAGAGGTCATGAAGGTAGACTCCGGGCTGTGCCAACCAGCCGGTACTCCTATCCCCACCCAAGCTGGGTGCAGACTCGGAGTTACTTTCGTCGTTGATGTCCAGACGGATGTTCTCCGCCCCGTTCACGTCGGCGTTGAACGCCGCATCACACTCCTCACACACGTACAGACCGCGTTCAACACGCTGACTATCGTCTTCTTTACCACACACGCAACACGTCTTGCTCGTGTCGCGTTCGGACACTTCCACGACCTCGATGCCCGCAACCTTCGCCTTGTACTCGAGAATCGAGGTGAAGCCGTCGAACGCCCATCCGTGTAGGTCGAGGTTGCCGTGTTTGCCCCAGTTCTTCGATTCGCCGTTCTCATTCTCACGCACGCCCGCCAAGTCCCCGACGTTGATGCGGCCAACACCCTTCTCAACACACCGTTCAACGATGTGTTTCGCTAGGGAGTGGAAGAAGTGAGTGCGGCGTTCTGACCACTTGTGGTGCAGTCGAGTGGCCCTGTCGCCACCGCTGTCGTCACATTTGGCGATTTCTTTTGGGAAGTAGTAGCCGTCCTGTTTCAAGCGGTTGCCGGGGTAGAGGTCGGCGTCCTCGGTACTGTAGGCGACGGCAGCGAAGTTGCTGATGCCGAGGTCGATACCCGCTGTCTCGTTGCCGGGTGCGTCGGGAGTCTCGATTTCGTCTTTGCAGACGAGGTGCAGTTCCCATCGCTCCTTCGCTTGGTCGTAGACGGCCCTGACTTGTTGCAGGTTCTCAACCTCGACGCCGGGGCGTGTCTCGTATTCGACGAGGATGTACTCCCATGCTCGGGGATGTTCCTTGTGGTTCGCACCTTTTGACAGGCGCACACGGTTGTTCTTGGTGTCGTGGCGGATGCCGTTCTGTTTCCACGTCACCGTGCTTCGTGGATGTTCTTCGTGGACGCGGCGACTCTCGTCGTCGTAGTAGTTGCGTTTGCGGTAGCCGGGCGGATTGTCCCTATCATCGTCACTTGAGTACCACGAGTTGAAGGCTTCAGCGAGTTCCTCCAGAACCCGCTGTGCTCAATGAGCGAAGCTCATTGGCATCACGAAAGGCTTCGCCTTTCGAACGAACTGGACTGGCTGTGCAGTCCCTTGTACTTTGGATGGGTCTTCAACTCGTCTTTCAACTCCCCGTGATCAGGAATCTCGCCCGTTTCTTCCCACACTTCTCGGGAGTGATAGTTTGCAACGTCGTGAGACTACGTCTCACGGGCTATCAGACGTAGTCTGATAACGTTCCAGAGTTTGCTGGCACTCCACCCGTGGCGGTCGAGGGGGTCCTCAACCTGTGAGTGGTTGCGGATTTCCGCTCGATAGGTTCGATGGACTTCCAGCATTCTGAACGTCTGTATAATCACTTATACTCGCCTCTCTTGTAAATTTTGGTGTTTGATAGGGGTGGAATATCCGGCCCTGTTGGAGCCGGTGGAATGTGGCGTTGAGTGACGGCGCGTATCCACGGCCTAAAGACCGTGGTATTGCGCCTGTTCAGCCTATAAACACTGGGGCGAATCGATTTCGTCCGGGGTCAACCGGGGACACCCGTCGTCTCCAGATATTCCGTCGAACCCTGTCCGTCGGACTGACCACCGACGACCACTCGAGGGAGACACCCATCGCTACCCGACCCTGCACCCACCCGCGTTCGTGAGATGGATTCGTTCGGTCCGTGAGACGTGTGGGCTCTCTCGAGGTCGCTGTTTGTCTCCTGTTCCCGGGTATTGCACGCGACTGGTGCGTAGGCTTTGTTCACTTGCTGTTAGACTGTTCGAGCGCAGTCTCGTACAGTTCGTCGGATATCCAAAACCCAGCTTCACGAAGTCGGTCGAGTTCCGTGCGCAATGTAACCGTTTCTTCGTTACTTCCACGGATGAGAATCCCCACGACACCCGTCATCGAGAGGCCGTGTCGCCGAGCGATCTGCCGTGCGTCACGTTCATCTATCAAAACAAGGTCTGCGTCTTCCTCGAGGGCATACGCAAGTGCTGCCGCTTCGCCGACGTCGAGGTTCCGCCGAAATTCCACGAAAAGTGGCGTCTCCTCGAGTGACACGATTTCGATCGTTCCGTCATCACGTGCTGACCGGAGTCGCTCGACACCGTCTTCTCCGTTCATCAGTTCCGACCACACGTGTTCTGGCACGACGACCGTCGAAAACTGGTCGCGGACGAAATCGGGCCGATCGATCAACGCGAGGTTGAGAAGCGGTGAGGTATCGGAAACGACCAGCTCACTGTCGTCCATACTCGAGGTCTTCTGTGAGTTCTTCTGCCGTGTAATGGCGCTCGACGGCACGGTCGCCGAGAAGGCGATGGAACTCACGATGGGACATTCCGGCGAGTTCTCGCGCCTTCCCGAAGGAGAGAATCTCTTCTCGATACAGCGATACTGCTAATTCCCGCCGAAGAACGTCCTCACGCTCGTCTTCTGGAACACGCAAGGAATCGTATACGTCTGACGGAACGTCTATCGTCCGCATACGTGACGGTTGTTCACAGGAATACAAAGACCTTGGGCCAAAAGCGACAGTGGCTACGGAATCGTCCAGTGACACCTGTCGTCTCCAGACCCTTCTTCGAACCCTGTCCGTCGGACTGACCACCGACGACCACTCAAGGGAGACACCCATCGCTACTCGACCTCGCATACAGCCGCGTTCGTGAGATGGATTCGTTCGGTCCGTGAGACGTGTGGGCTCTCTCGAGGTCGCTGCGTACCCTCTGTCCCCGATCAGCCGCGGATGTCACTACGAATGCCGATCAATCCACGTACAAAACGCATCAAAATCGTTCGCACCGGCATCGTCAGCAATGTTTCGAAGCGTGCCTGTCTTGAGTTCGTTGTGTAGCGGAACGGTCACACGTCGTTGATCGTCCGGGTTCGTCGGATGGCGATAGTACAGTTGTGCATGATCTCCTGTCGTTCGTCGCCATTCGAATCCACCAATGTTGACAAGCACTTTGACGACCGCTCGTCCGGAGAACGTCCGTCGTCCCATCCCTACTTCAGCGTATCTGGCAGCTCCTGGTCACCAGTTGTGTTCGACTCGGGATCGATACCGAACTCTCGAAGCTCCTCGTCGGTTGGCTCACCTCCAATTTCATCGTTATGAAGTGCAACAGCCTCGTCGAGGTTCTCTAGCGCTGCTCTTCGTGACTGTCCCTGCGTCGTGACACCGGTATCAATGTCTTTAGCGATCCACCAGTTACCTTCACGCCACAGATGGATTTCATCCTCGTGAGCGTTTCCGCCGTTTACAGAGCTAGCCATCCTACTGTGCGCAGGTTGTCCGACAAGCAGTATAAACATTCGGCCGGGAGGGAACTCGAATTGAGAGATATCCCAGAGACACCTGTCGTCTCCAGACATCCCGTCGAACCCTGTCCGTCGGACTGACCACCGACGACCACTCGAGGGAGACACCCATCGCTACCCAACCCTGCACCCACCCGCGGTCGTGAGATGGATTCGTTCGGTCCGTGAGACGTGTGAGCTCTCTCGAGGTCGCTGTCTACCCCCTGTCCCCGGTCACCCGAGGACGTCAGCTGTCACCGGTGCGTTCTCTTCATCGGTCAGCTGCGTTCGTCGTCTCCCCAGGGATATCCACATCCGCCGGCAGGACGATCCGACGCTCGGTGTACTCGAGGCCGTTCTTGCGCTCGGTGCGTTTCCTGATGGCGAGGCGGTTCCTCGAGAGATCGAGCAACGGATCGATCATCCGCGAGACCAGCTTCTTCGCGTAGGCGTCACTGATACCGGGTTCCTGTCGTTCGCAAGAGCAGCGCTCTTGCGCAGCCCATCAGAAATCTTTGATTTCTGAGGACGTCTGATCCAGTGTTTGAGATCGTTGGCGGTGACGTTACACGCTGATCCATCTCGCCGGTCAACAGCGCCCGACGTGCACACTCGGATTTCGCATGACTCTCCCGGCAATGGCGTGTGAACTCGCGGCGCTCGTTGTCGTTTGGGCTGGCACTCTCGGGGAGGGCGGCCGCGAATCGGTTGGTGACCTCGGATTCCCCAAGATGCACGACCTCGAGTTGCCCGCGAAATCACTTTATCGGAATCCGAATCGTCATCGCTACGAGATTGGCTATTTGACGGTGAGACAACGGCTTAGCGTCCTCGAGGAACACGGACTGATCGAGAACGTCGACGAGGACGGGTATTACGACGTCACCGAGAAGGGGCCTGCGTATCTCGAGGGGGAACCCGGCGTGGACGACCTCGAGTGACGAGACGAGTACCCTTGATGCCACGGTACGCAAGATAGAGTGTTACCCATCCGTCTTTAGTTAGTACTCACAGTAATACTCAGCAGCATTGTTTTCTATCCAGATTCAACCCTCACAAGTCGGCTATGAGGAGAACATAGCGCTTGCGAGGAGAACGTATCGACCGATATCGGCAACACCAGAGTTCAAGCCATGACTCTTCTCGCCCTTAATACTGCTGTGCATAATTCAGGACTTAATATTACTGTTGGGCTTAGCTAAAGACCAATGGAGTGTTACCTATCTGCGGTAGTAAACCAACGTTCGACGTCGTTGTAGAACTCCTGTAACGTCTGTTGATGAAACGAGCCGATATAACTGATCGGATACCGCTGCTCGGCTTCGTTTGTCGATTGTAAGAATCTGTTTGGTTCTCGTAGACCGCTTTCGTTAATGAACGCTGCCTGGTCAAAGACGACGTGATACCCTTCGAAACTGCCGAGGTCGCCGACTTTATCGAAGGACAGACAGGAAAAGCCTCCATGCTGAAAGTCGGTTCGCAGCCCCCGAAGAAACCCAAGTTTGCGCCCATAATATGATCCATCAGTTGACACAGCGGTGAAATCACCACTCGTCAGTTCGAAATCGCGGGGTGTATATTGATTACACAGGACACGAACCGTTTCGTTCAGCGAATACAGCGAAGAGAGGTAGTTGTGGAGAAGCCGCAAGGCTTCGAATCCCTTCGTCAACTCGATCTTTGTGGCAGATAAATACAGGGTTCGTTTGAAGATCACCGTCGATGTACTCGTCGAGCTCGTAGTAATTCTGGTCGACGGTTCGCTTTGCAGCGCTTAGACGAACTGAATCAGCGTCACTCAGTCGGTTATCAGGTACGATTTCGGATTGGAAAAGCGCCTGTAACTGATATTCAAATTCGGAAGATCGCGATTCCGACGTCACTGTTTCACTCGTTGTCCTCGTCTCGAATACGCACAGCAGCCAGTGCCCGGCGAGCCGTTTCAACGTCTCCCCCGGCTACTTCGGCGACCTCCTCTGCCGTTGGCACATCTCTGTTCTGTCCCATCGTATTCAATATACGATGGTACTCCGCATAAACATTTGGCAACGGGATCCGACACTCTCGAGAAACACCACCGACACGCCGTTCTCGAGACCCCGAACCGCTATCCACCCAGTGTTCCTTGGTCGAAACACGATCCGTGGACAGCCGTCGTCTTCAGGTTCACACACCACCGCTGTCTGTAGCCAGGACCACCGACGACCACTCGAGGGAGACACCCATCGCTACTCGACCTCGAATACAGCCGCGTTCGTGAGATGGATTTGTTCGTTCCCTGAGACGTGTGGGCTCTCTCGAGGTCGCTGTCTCCCCCCCTGTCCCCGGTCATCCGAGGACGTCAGCTGTCACCGGTGCGTTCGCTTCACTCTCATCGGTCAGTTGCGTTCGTCGTCTCCCCAGGGATATCGGCGTCGTTCGGCAGGACGATCCGGCGTTCGGTGTACTCGAGGCCGTTCTTTCGCTCGGTACGCCTTCTAATGGCGAGGCGGTTCCTCGAGAGATCGACCTCCTGATGGCGAGGCGGTTCCTCGAGAGATCGACCTCCTGATGGCGAGGCGGTTCCTCGAGAGATCGAGCAACGGATCGATCATCCGCGAGACCAGCTTCTTCGCGTAGGCGTCACCGATGCCGGGTTCCTGCTGTCTGATCCAGTGGTTGAGATCGCTTTTGGATCCGATCAGCTTCCAATCAAGAAGCGAGAGCGTTCACTCGTCCTCGAGTGCTGCGTAGATTTCCGCGTGACGGCGTCCATCAAGCTTCCCCATTTCGAGCGCGATTTCGCGGCGTTCGGAATCGCTCTCGGCAGCTCGATACCGCTCGTACAACTTGCGGACTTCATCGTCGACTGTCGTCGAGGAATCGGTACTGGACGCCATTGCTATGCTGGACGTACTCAGTGTAGCCATTTATCAGTTGCGTCGAGCGCACGCCCGGAAATAGATGACTGCAGTGTCTGTGTCGACTGCAGCTTCGTCAGTTGCGAAGCGATGTAAAAGAGCTCGAATTTCGTCACCGTACTCGAATGTATACCCATTCATCATGTAGAAGACAACCACCGTTCGGAGTGCTGTTCGCTTGTTCCCGTCGACGAACGGATGTTCCGCAACGAGCAGCCGCATCAGATGAACCGCTTTTTCGTGGATCGTCTCTGGTACCTTCCCAAAGAATCCCTCCGAAATGTACTGCAGTGCTGATGCAATCGCGTCTTCTGATCGAACGCCTGGCTCTGTGCTGTCGCCTTCTGCCACGATTTGCTCGTGAAGATCAAGGATAAGTTCGACAGAGGGATACGCGATGTCGTCAGTCACACGCTTGAGTTACTCACGCCGTCTGTTAACCGTTTCTCAACGGTCACTGCCTGGTCTCGTCGCAGTGACGTCGGTGATGGTTGTCGACCGATTATGCTCAGCAAACCCGGCGACAGCTGTCGTCTCCAGACCCTTCTTCGAACCCCGTCCGTCGGACTGACCACCGACGACCACTCGAGGGAGACACCCATCGCTACCCGACCCTGCAACCACCCGCGTTCGTGAGATGGATTTGTTCGTTCCCTGAGACGTGTGGACTCTCTCGAGGTCGCTGTCTCCCCCCTGTCCCCGGTCATCCGAGGACGGCAGCTGTCACCGGTGCGTTCGCTTCACTCTCATCGGTCAGTTGCGTTCGTCGTCTCCCCAGGGATATCCACATCTTCGGGTAAGACGATCCGGCGTTCGGTGTACTCGAGGCCGTTCTTTCGCTCGGTACGTTTTCTGATGGCGAGGCGGTTCCTCGAGAGATCCAGCAGCGCGTCGATAATCCGTGAGACGAGCTTCTTCGCGTAGGCGTCGCTCGTGCCGGGCTCCTGTCTCCTGATCCAGTGTTTGAGATCGCTGGCCCTGACGTACGCGTCGATCCCCTTCCCGCCGGGTTCCCAGGGATCGTCGCCGACGCTCGCGTCCGTCCGTGCCTTCCAGAGTTTCGCCGCCAGTCTCGTCGGCAGGGCGCTGGTCGTCGACCGACGCATCTCCTCGTCCATCCGGGCCAGTTGCTGGATCGGCAGCAGATCGCCGTAGGCGAGGGTCACCTCACCACCCCGTGCGAGTGGGTCGGCCTGCTCGGGGAGGCGATAATAGGTGTGGCCGTCGGCTTTCGTGATCCGCTCGAGTGTGCCCCCATCGACCTCGAGTTCGGTTTCGTCGACGTAGTCGGCCCGGAGATGCGCCCCCTTCTCGAGTTCGCGGGCCTGGAGCTCGCGGACGCGTTGCTTGTTCGCCTCGGCCTTTTTGAGTGCGGCCTCGGTCTTCGTCGCCGTCGTCGTCAGCTTCGGCTCGAGGGTCTCGAGGCGGTCGTCGTGTTCCTCGAGTTGATCGTCGTGGGACTCGAGGTGTGTGGTGTGGGTCTCGAGTTGGTTGTCGTGTTGCTCGAGCGTTTCGTCGTGGGACTCGAGTCGTGACTCGAGCGCAGCGAGCTGAGTCTCGAGGTCACGCGCGTGCGTTTCGAGTGTCTCGATGCGGTCCTCGCGGGCCTCGAGTTCGGTCTCTAAGCGCTCGATACGGTCGTCCTTTCGCTCGAGGGCCGTCTCCAGCGTCTCGAGGCGATCGGTGAGGGCGTCGACGCGGGCCTCGAGGTCGGCCTCAGTCATCGTCCTCGCCCTCCTCGTCGGTGGGTTGTGCTTCGTCGTCGGTGGTGGCTTCGCGTTCCTCGTCAGTGGTAGCCGTGTTCTCGTCGTCGGAGGCGTCCGCATCGTCGTCGGGTGTTTCGTCACCGTCGTCGGCCGACTCCGTCGCCGGCTCGTCCATGGCCCCGTCGTCCATCGTGGCCCCGTCGTCCATCCGTCGGCGTTGGCGCTCACGTTCGCGCTCGAGGGCCTCCGGCGTCGGCCCGCTGTAGGTCGTCGCGGCCGGTCGATAGCCCGGCGGCGAGCCACCTTCGTCGGGATCGTCCGCCGGTCGGTAGGGGATCGCCGCCTCCGGGCCGAGCACGCGAATCCCCAGCAGACTCGCCTGGGCACGGATCTCGAGGACGTGTTCTCGGACCGTCGTTTTCGTGTCACGGCTCGTGTCCTCGAGGGCCGTCCCCTGTGGGTCGTGGACGTCCTCGAGAAGCGTCCGGGTGAGGGTGTCGATGGCCTCGAGGCGGGCCGCGATCGTCGTGGGCGATTCGTTCCGTCGGTCGGGAGTTTTACTATCCCGTGAATCGTCGTTGGACATGGCTTCCGTACTGTGGATACGGGAGCTGGCGTGGGTCGGTGCTCCATCACCGTCCCACACGTTCTACGGACGATACGTCATCCGCAATCCCGTTGCCAAACATTGATTTCTATTCCAACAAAAAACTATGCTTTTGATCTCTTTGGAGAGCTATTCGTTGTCTAGAGATACTGAAAGAGTTGTTTTGGAGACGGATACGCTCACCTACTTAGAACTCTGCCAAGCATAGTTACAGCGATGCGAAAGCGCGCTGACTGGATGACGCGAGCAGACGACGAGATTCTCGAGTACCTCGATTCACAGGGTGCGGGAACGCCGAAATCTATTGCTGACGAAATCGATCGCAACAATAACTACATCGGAGTTCGCTGTCGAAAGCTCGCTTCGTATGGACTGGTTGATCGGCCATCTCGAGGTTTCTACGTGATTACCGACCAGGGGACTGCCTATCTCGAGGGTGAACTCGACGCGAACGAACTCGAGCAAGAAGAGTAGACTTCGAAAGCCCCTGGCGGGTTCGAGTCGGGGGGCTCGCTGCGGTCCTCGGCCTTCGGCCTGCGGTCC
Organism: Natronolimnohabitans sp. A-GB9; assembly: GCF_030848565.1. Lineage (GTDB taxonomy): Archaea > Halobacteriota > Halobacteria > Halobacteriales > Natrialbaceae > Natronolimnohabitans. The sequence continues at coordinate 9,643 of NZ_JAVDDV010000032.1, read as the reverse complement.
TTACTCCGCGAGACGCAAAGCGTCTCGCTGATCCCTCGCTCACTTCGTTCGCGAGGGCGTCGCCCGCCTTCCTCGAACCCGCCAGCCCCTTTCAGTCCCACCCGTAGTGTAAGGGCGGCCGGCTGTCATCGATGGTTGTCTGATCAGTCTATGGGTAACATACGTCGTAGAGACCGGCAGAGAGTTTAAATAAGAAAGGGCAGCCACCAGGGCATGATGCTTACAGATCATCCACAAGATGACCTGCTTATTGTCGTTGGACTCTCGATGTACGCCCGAGAGTTCGAAGAAGCAGAGCCCCAAAATGCAGAGCGTGCTTGGGTTCTTGCTGAACGATTTGCGGCTCAACATGGCTTAACACCAGCAGAGTGTGTACGGCAACTCGAGTAGACCGCTACTGGTGTTACTAACCGGAATGCCTAACGCGATTGAGTGCTGTGGTTCGCTTGGCTCTAAGCTTGCTTCTTCTCGAACCTCGAGCACAACGTTATCCCTTTCAATTTCGCTACAGCAGTTTGATCGGTCGCTGTAGCGGTGGACGGAAGGCACGAACACTCATGGTGGTTTGTTCACTACGTCTACGTATGACCAGTGCACTGCGGATCGTCGGCCTCGGTGTCGTCGGGATCACCGCGCTGTGGGTGCTGCTCGAGTTCGTGGCGATCGTCATTGGGCTCGTCTCGTGGGTCGTGAGTACGATCGTATCGCTCGCCGTGCTCGCTCTCATATTGTACGTCGGCTACGTCGTGCTTTCAGCGGTGCTTTCCTGAGTCCGTACTCGTCTCGATTGCTAACTTCCACTCTTCGGCCTGCGTTACAGTAATACGAGGCAATACAGTCGACATCTGTCGACGTAAGAGCGATCGATTACTGTAAAAATAGATGTCCAGACCCGTCAACCAGAACGACTATGATCAATGTGTATAATGCCTTCAGACAAGTATGGATGTCTTAGTTGAGGCGAGAAACAGGCTTAAAAGATGTTATTTAGGATTCCAAGAGAGAGCAGAGTCCTGGGGATCGTTCGCTGGGCGGGAGATCAGGAATACATACAGTTCTCAAGTCCCACTGAGACAGCGACTCGAGTGGTGGAGGCGTGGGTTTTTGACATCATCGATGTTTCTATATGATTTTGATAACTACGATCCCGAAGACTATCTTAACGATATTCAGTATTATAAACGCCTCAAAGCAAACGGGGATGAGAAGACAATTGCTACTCACAAATTCGTCTTTGACCGACTGCTTCGCTACACGCACTCCGAGTATCTTCCGGACCTATACGCCGTGATTAGGGATGGGACAGTACTGGACCCAGAGATGAACGTACTGTCGAATGACATTGGATCGTGGGTGACTGAGACGATCAAACCGAGTGAAAAACTTGTTTTCAAACCGGAGAATGGAAATGGTGGTAATGACGTCTTCATCGTGGGATATACCGATTCGGGGGTAACGATCAACGACGAACCCAGTAAAGTAGACGATCTTTCGGGGAGGATCAGCGACGGTGACTATATTGTCACTGGATTCGTTGAGCAGGCCGATTACGCTGACGAACTCTACTCAGACTCCACTAACACAATACGTGTCGTTACGTTTTGGGACTACGATAAAAACGAACCATACGTTGCAGATGCGATCCATCGGATCGGAACTGATGAGTCTCGACCTGTTGATAATTGGGATAACAGGGGCTTGTCTGCGGGTATCGATCTTGAGCGAGGCGTTCTTCAAAAAGCCACTCGTGATCCAGACTCTCCAGAACTTGAATGGTTTTCAGAACACCCAGATACCGGTGCACAGATCGAGGGTGTAGAGATTCCATACTGGGATAAGATCTGCTCAGCAACTTGTGAAATGGCAGACAGCGTCTGGTATCTCCCGATGAACGCATGGGATGTTGTCGTCACCGATGACGGACTGCAAATAATCGAGGGAAACTCAAGACCCACTCTAAACATGATGCAGGTACATCGTCCACTCTTAGTGGATGAACGTAACCGTCGGTTCCTTGAGCATCACGATATCCTCTGACAACAACTGAACGTTGTTCTACACACCAAACCGTATTGGAAGTATAGGATATACATGACATAAGAAGTCGTATCCGGTTTGAGAACAACTCAACAACGATTGATCATTATTTCGCTGTCACGAATACAGTTCGACCATCTTTTCGCAGGCTCCACGGGATTAAATTGTCGTCCCAGGGATAATTCTGCCACCCTGACAAGTGATCGGAGTCGATTAGATTTTCAGAACGAAAGGAGGTCAAATTACCCACTGACAGCCCCGTCATCTCCGGACAAGCAACTACGGCCGTCCCCCGTTCGGACTGCCGAGACTGCTTAATCGGTGAGATCTGTCGCTACCTATCCCAGCTAGCGAGTCGATCGCAGGTAGCTGCAGTGGACGTTGTGCGTCGAGTGCTCTCTTGAGGGGGTATCCACGGTCAGCCGAGGACGTCATCTGTCTCCGGCAGTTCGTCGGTCGTTGAATTACTCAAGTCGTGGTCGCCCTCACGATTGAGTTCGTGAGGGGCGACGTAGTCGGCCCGGAGGTGGGTCCCCTTCTTGAGTTCCGCGGGCCTGGAGCGCGCGGACGCGCCGCTTGTTTGCTTCGGCCTTGTTGAGTGCGGCCTCGGTCGTTGTGTTTCTTGAGCGTCTCGTTATGAGACGCGAAGCGTGACTCGAGAACAGCAGGATCACATCGACGACGACTCCATGCTGATTCTGGGCGAGGGAAATCTTGAGGATGTCGTCTGTCGGCAACAGGATGATCGCGCCGACGCTGCCTTTCTCGTCGAGAAAGTGCCGTGGAAGCAAGCCGTACGGCATCTGTGACGCGAACTTCTATGGTAAGATCACGGACGTCATCGAGAAGCCTGACGAGTCGCCGTCGAACCTCGTGATGACCAGTTTCTACACGTTCAGCTTGGCCTCGTTCAGCCTTCCGTCCACGGTGAATTCGGGATCAGCGACGCAATCGGCCTGTTGATCCAGTCCGGTCAGACGATCTATTTAGTCAATAAAATATAGGCACTAGCGCTGCCGAATGCATCGGGAAATGTCACATGTCGTGTACAAAGCCACGAGGACCTAAATAATATTGAGGATGAAACTAACCAAAAAAAGCATCGGTGCATTTAATATATTCTTGGGAGAATTCTCACACACTAAATCATAAAGCCATTTCATATGGACGACAAGAACGCTTTCAAACTTTGTATTTCTCTTCTATTAATTGTATACTCGATAATTATAACTACTATAAATTTAACTGGTTCTCTGTACCCCTATCTGCATTTTGGCATGCTATCTGCGTCTTTTATACTATTAATTTATATTCTATTTAATAATAGTCTGATCTATGCTCCTATATTAATAATACTATCATCTGTTAGTATACGTATAATTATATTCCAGCACCCTGAATCGTTAATTAGTGTCGACCCAGATATCTATGCATACTGGGCACAACTTCTTGTAGAATCTGGGCGTATTGAATCAATGGGGCTGAACTTTTATGAATCAGCGCCCATCTTTCTTGTGAGTACTGGTATCGTTAGTGTTGTTACCTCATTGACAACACAAGATAGTTTTATTATATACCCACTACTTGGAGGAATAGTCTTTCCATTGGCTGCAGCCGCGGTTGTAAGATGGTTCCCTCAACGAACTACCATTCAATCACTGTTTCTTGCTATGCTTTTGGCATCGATCTCACCAACATTGCTGACATTTAGCTATCGTCCGAAAGCCCAGGTTCATGCTACATTTATCTGGCTTACCTTCATCTTACTATTCTTCTTTTACATTCAAAAGCATAATAAGAAAGAGATTAGCATAGCTATTACTGTCATTTTATTAATATTTGTCCTTGCACTAACTCATAAACTACCTCCAACAATAGTTTTCCTCTTCTTGGCAGTTTTCTATACATATAGTATAATAAACAATAGAATAATTGAGGGTGGGTGTATGCGGAAGATATTGCCGTTATTACTGTTCTCTGGAGTTATTGTTATAGTCCAAATGGTATATATATCAGATTATTTAAGAATGGCCATTATAAGGATACAACGCTTGATAAGCGCTTTCTCTGGTGAGGAAACTGAGGCGTACGAAGCGTCGGAGGCTATTCCCGCTGTTCCTGGAACCCTCCCAAACATACTTCCCTTCCCAAACACACCAATGACTGTCCTCATCTTTGAGAGGAGTTATATGCTGTTCCTGCTCCTGTTTGCAGGATTTGCCTATGCTATACTACTCATCAAAAATTATGATGATACCAACTCAGCGGTGATACTCTCAATTATCGCTGTGACGGTCAGTTTAACCGTCGTTGGTGTAGGGGGTGTCAGTGGTCTTAATCCAAGTCGGACGTTACTCCTCGGCGAGGTATTTCTTATCGCAATCATATCATGGGTGGTTTCTCATAAAAATAAGACTCGACTTCTCTGGACGGTTTTTATATGGCTCGTTGTAGGTGTATTTATAATCACCCAAGTTTTCACACCAATTGCTGCCCCGGAGTATGAAAACAATCCACGATACTATTTAGAAAAAGATGAAGTAGAAGCAAAGTCATTTGGCTGCCAATATATTTCCGATACGGTCCATACAGATACCTACTATGCACAAGAAGTTTATATTCAGTCTGAGTACTGTGGTAATTATAGCTCACTAGATCGGGGAGACCCACCACCGCTCTATGAGAAGACCGTTCTCGAACAAGAGTACAATTATATTGCCCACCGGACTTCAGTGGATGTCTATGAAGGCCAACATACCCGGTACCAGCTTACGTGGGAACCTAAACCAGTATATGATAATAGTTATAATAGAATTTATGACAATAGTGGAGTATTGATATTCTCGGAATAAGATGATTGAATATTAGAGGCACTGTCTAGTGTGGCTCCTCCGCTGGCGTTTGTCCGTCGAGTGCTTGGTACAGTCGCTGCATATAGTAGTGTTCACATAGTTCAAGACACTCATTGGCACTCGACTGCCTGCCGACCTATGAGTTATGGAAGCGGTCAACGCGCGGCGCCGTTCGTTTACACTCCTAAGATATACCAATTCCCCGTGTAGACTTACTAAGCAAATCCACGAGCAGCATATCCAACACGTTCTATGCCCCCTCGCTTCTCAAGCTAACTAGACAGTATCATATTACACTACACGGAATTTTCCAGGCATCTAATATGAACGTAAGCAGATAGATTGTCGCATGGGAGGAAATGATTTTTGATAGCAGTGTTAAAGAAAATTTATTTAGGTATATGAGAGTTGACTGTAAGGCGGCCAAGCTCAAATTTGGTAGTCACCTGACTGTCAAATATAGTTATATGAGTGAGGGTATAGATGAATCTATTGAAGGAAACCCTAAGACTAAAAGTCCGGGAATGTATCGTGTCATTATAAAATGGGTACTGGTAGTAGATCAGTTGTCGAGAGTTGTGAGGCAGTTTATGACAAAGCGTTCTCGTTCCTTCCGGAGGAATTTAACCGGACTGTGAAGAGCAACGGTTACGTCGTAATTGATAACATAGTAAATTTCGGCTCTTTGAGTCCGTCAGAACATATCGACGCTGTGAGGAAGGGATATAGAGCAGAGATGTTTAGCCTGTATGGATTTGACGATGGAGTCGATGAAAGCGACTACTTGAGTTCGGTAGATCGGCTCCGAGCAGGTATCATTAACCAGTCTCCTGACCTGCTTGATAATAAACTTTCTTTTCATAAGTATATGAATGATCGAGATCTTCAAGAGTATCTTCCCACTCTTTACGGAAGAATAAAGAATGGTAAATTTATTAGTGAGGAATATGACAGTATTAATCATATTCTAGAAAACAAACGAAAATTAGTAATAAAAGGTATCACCGGTGGCGGTGGTAAGGATGTCTATATCTGTACCTTAGATAATGAACAAGCAGTACTACTCGGGCGAGGTGGTAATGTAAGTCACCTTTCAGAAAAGAGTTCAGAACTCAACAACATGATCGTCACCGAATACTGCGACCAAGCAAACTACATTAAACGTATTTATCCCGAGTCGGCTAACACGATTCGAGTGCTCACGATCCATCCGGATCACGGCGACCCGTTTATTGCTGGCGCAGCTCATCGTATTGGTTCTAGTCAATCCGGCACTCTGGATAACTTTACCCAACGGGGATTGTCGGCCCGTATCAACCTTGAAACAGGGGAACTCGGAAAAGCGGCATCACGACTTGAGACCAACAAGTTACGCTGGCATGACTCTCACCCATCCACGGACGAGCTGATTGAGGGGACTCAGATACCGGGCTGGGAGTCAATCAAAGAGCAACTGGTCGAGATCACCAGAAAGACGCCGGAACTAAAGTACGTCGGATGGGATATTATCGTCACTAGTCCTGGAGAATTTAAAATACTAGAGGGAAACAGTTACCCTAATCCGCGTGTTATCCAGATCCACGACCCGCTACTGAAGGATTCACGAGTGAGACGGTTTTTCCGCAAGAATGGAATAAAAATATAAAATTAACTATTTTCTATTTTATAATATTTCTATTAGAATATAATCAATGATGGAATTTGAAATCAAGTTGTGCAGAAACAAGAATTAAATATTTTCAATATTATAGTTGAATACAACAGTGTTAAATATAAGTCGTCTATAAATTTTCGTACCCGCAACCTGGCTGCATCGATTATAGAAATATTGATTATGGGTTGGAGGTTAAACACCTTCTGTAGTAGTCCGTTAACATCGAATTCAAATATATTGGTTTATAACTTTCAATTATCAGTCAATGGTAACAACGTCACAGATAGGTAATCGATTTCGATGGGAATTAGCGGCACAAGTAGGACAGGCTGTTTCCACTGCTATTCTTCTGGTTATACTCGCTCGCCTCCTGGATCCAGATTCGTACGGACTTCTTTATTTAACAATTTCGTATATTGCAATTGCAGAGGTATTTTCATCGCTTGGTATGAAAAATTCTTCTGCAAGATACATTGCGGAATATAAGGAGGAAGACTGCACCCAAGTTCCCTATATCATTCAAATATCTTTCTTAGTGATATTGTTTCTTGCTCTTATAGTTTCTATGGGTCTCATCGCTGGTCGTCATTACATCGCAGAACTAGCTGGAGAACCCAATCTTGCTCCATTTTTGTTGATAGGGTCGCTATATTTAGTTTTCACGACCGTTCATGAGTATACCCGAAAGCTGGTTCAGGGATTTGAGGCAATTGAGTTGTCTGCACAGATTAAACTCGTAGCAGGACTAACTAAGCCGATTTTCGCCGTCGGATTCGTGATTCTGGGATACGGAGCTCTTGGCGCCTATGTGGGATATGTTGTCAGCGTATTTTTAGGTACGATCGTCGGTATATTAGTGCTGTACTTCCGATTTTACCGAAACTTCAAACCGGGACCCATTATGGAACCGGGCCTCAAACGGCGTCTCGTCGAATATTCTATTCCACTAACTGGTACACAAGCAGCTGGCAGAATTGACAATCAACTCGATACGGTTCTCGTTGGATTTTTCCTTACTCCGATGGCCGTTAGTTACTATGTCGTTTCAAAACAGATAGTGACTTTCATAGAACGGCCCGCTTCTGCACTTGGATTCACACTTGGTCCAACAGCAGCGGCCGAAAGCACCGCTGGAAATACTGGGTCGTTATCGCGAATCTATGAGAATGCACTTACCAATATATTTCTGTTATATGTTCCAGCTGCTGCCGGGCTGACGCTGGTTGCTGAACCAATGATTGAACTCCTATTCGGAACGGAATATTTGGGTGCAGTACCAGTGCTTCAGATTCTGAGTATCTATGCAGTACTATTGTCAATTAATCTGGTGATTTCTACTGCACTAGACTATCTCGGCCGAGCACGAATACGTGCCATTCTAAAAGGGATAACTTCGATTATGAACGTTGGCCTCAACATAATTCTAATCCCACAACTCGGTGTAATCGGAGCGGCAATAGCGACGGTAATCACCTATTCTCTCTATGCACTTGGGAACACATATATAGTATATAATGAAATTAACCTCAGATTAAAAGTGATTCTTATTGATATAATTCAAATATTTTCTATTACAATGGTGATGGCGATTAGCGTTTTCTCGATCCTTGACTTTATAACTGGATGGATTTCGATGATCCTGGTTGTTGGAATTGGTGTCACTATTTATGCGACTCTATCTGTTGCAATTGGACTTGTTGATGTTAAAGAGGTTACGACTGCACTCACGTGAGTGACGTGAGTATCTAACTCAAAGAATAAGTCATCAACAGTAGCGTAGAGGGAACTCGTCTAACATATTGACTAGGGAGACAGAGCAAATGTCCATACTTAAACTTCCGACCTAGTTATATCTGTAATTTTGATAATGAAAACTGATCGGTGACGGTCCGACGAAATCGGTGGAATTACACTTCAAGATCCAAGCGAAAGATATTTAGGATAATGTTCATAAACGGAGTCTGCCAATAAGACTAGACTATAGATCGACCATAAATAGTACGTAAATATGTCTAAAGTAAAAACTAAAAGCAAGATTGAACTATTAGCTCAGTCGTATCGAGATAGTGGCATTAAAGGAGTTGTTATAAATGTTTGGTTATATCTCCTTGAACATTCCGTAGTTGCGCCATTTGTAGAGAAATTATTAGGGAAGACATATCATCAAAAGTTGATATCATTCCCTACACTTGGTTACTGGCCGAATATTCGCTCACCTCGATCACTCAATGAAAAAATAATGCATAGAATGCTCTTTACTGATAAGGACCTCTACTCAAAAGTTGCAGATAAATGGAGGGTGAGAGAATATGTAAATAAAAAGGTTGGGGATCAAATATTAAACGATGTTTATTATGTCACTGACGATCCCGAGACAATACCTTTTGATGATCTTCCTCAGAAGTTTGTGATCAAGCCTACTCATAGTTGTGGTAATGTAATAATAGTTGAAGATAAAGACAGTATAAACTTTGGTGATATTAAAGAATCATGTAAAATATGGATGAATACAAAATACGGTGATAACACTAATGAGTATTGGTATCAGGACATCAAACCGCAGATAATAATAGAAGAATATATAGATTCTGGTGAAAGAAAGGCACCTTTAGATTATAAATTTTTCGTATTCCATGGGAACGTGCAATTCATACAAGTAGATTTTGGAAGATTCTCACAACATAAAATGACTTTATATAGTAAGGATTGGGAAGTTTTAGACTTCAAAAAAGGGTATCCAAGAGGTCCAGATCTCGAACAACCTAGTGATTTAGAGCAGATGATCAAGATTGCTGAAACACTTGGCGAAGACTTTGATTTTGCTAGGGTAGACATGTATAATCCAGAAGAAGGAGAGATTCGATTCGGAGAAATAACACTCGCTCCAGGTGCAGGACATTCCGGCTTTGACCCTGTCCAAGCCGATTTCGAAATTGGAAAATACTGGTAACTGCTCTGTTGAATAGGGATACGGCGTCGGGTGATGTGCTAGAGCCACGAGTGAGAGGTCGAAAGACAACATCTCATAAATCAATCTTTACCCTTGTCTCCTAGCCAAATAAGTGCGCGAGCCACGGTTGCTTGTTACAGCTTTCCCTTT
>NZ_JAVDDV010000031.1 GCF_030848565.1 Natronolimnohabitans sp. A-GB9 | reverse complement strand
TAGTGGTCTGACGGCGGTTCGATTCCGCCGGTCGGTATTACAGCGGCCACAGCGGTGGGAATCCTCCCGTACCCATCCCGAACACGGAAGATAAGCCCGCCTGCGTGTCGGTGAGTACTGGAGTGGGAGACTCTTTGGGAAAAGCGACTCGCTGCTCCCTTTCATACCAACTTTCATCCGGCATTGGCTATATACACGAAAGTAACCTTTGCAGGTAGGTCCCGTTCTCGAGAAGCGAACCGTACCGGCGATGTGCGGGTGTAGGGTGATGGAAGTATAGCGGGTTCGTCCGACTTGCCTGTGAGCACCGCGTAATTCTAACGGATCACACACACACTCTTTCATGATCTAACTTGGCCACTCATGAAGTGGTCGTATGGATCCACCGGCCACCCTTTAGTGAAGTTATCCACTCAAGCTGATCAGTCAGTAGAGACAGTCAGTAATACTGGCCAGACTGACTCAGACAACCGTATGTCGGATATCGAATTGCAGTTAGATAGGCCGAACATTAAGGCAGATCAATTGGACAGACTGAACAGTAATACTGTGCAGTGTTACTGGCTCATTTGGCTAGTATTTTATATAGAGACACTGTCTGTATTTGTTGTATGATCCCGTATGCGATCTGGTCGGAGGCTGGAGGCGTCGGCAAGACAACGTTAGCGGCGAATCTCGCACGTGCGCACGCAAATCTGGATCAAGACGTCCTCGCTATTGACATGGATCCCCAAGATGGAGGATTGACAAATCATTTCGGACTCGACGACAAGAAAGCCGACAGTGACGCCGACAATTTGGTCCTCCACATGATCGACAGAGCTCGGGGGGAATTTGACGACCTCATCCGCTCGAGCGAGGGTATCGATCTTATTCCAAGCCATAATAATCTCGGGAACCTTACCGACCTCCTCAGTAAGGCCAAAGACCTCGAAGAACAAACGAGCGATGTAGAGTTCGAAGAGGAAAAACAGCTTCGTCGGGTTCTCGTCGATGGTGACGTCCCATCGAAGTACGACGTACTCATTATCGATCCCCCGGCATCGCAGGGACAACATCTCTATAACGCTGTGTATGCAACGAGCAATCTCCTCATTCCCTTCGAGCCATCACCCAAAGGTGAACGGAGTGTTCAGGGGCTTCGCGATGTAGTTAGCGGACTGGAATCCGAACTTGGTGATATCGACGTTGGTGTCCTCGGTACTGTTCCGAACAAAGTGAAGGGTACGAATATCAACCAGAAGTACCTCGACGCGCTCGAGGAGGAAGATCTACCCATCGCTCCCGTGTCGATCGGTGAGCGTGGATCGATGCTTGGGGATGCATGGGATAATCAGGTATCGATCTACGAACTCGCAGAGAACGATTCTTACCGCGATCTTCGCGGTTACGAGGAACCGACTCTCGAGAAATTCGATGAACTAGCCCAGTACATCACCGAGCAATTCCAGACTCCGGAGGCGACAGCATGAAATCCGGTGCAACTGATCCGTTTGCCGATGACTCCAGTACTGATGAGGAGACTGATCATCCTGATGAGAAGGTCGACCGATCAGAGCAGTCTTCCCAGCCAGATCAGCAAGATCAAGACGAGACTGTAGACAGACGAACCAGTAATACTGACCAGTATGACCAGTCAGACCTTCCTCGAATACTGACTAGAGATACTGTCAAGGAAGATCGTGATGACGTCCATCAGCTATTCGTCTACGAAGGGACGAGTGATCGAGAAAAGGAAGCGCGCCGTGAATTGGAGGATCGCTTCGACAAGGATCTGTATAAGCTAGATATGCGGGAGGCAATCTACCGTGCTGGAATGCAGAATTTAGACGATGCTGAAGAGATTCTCCGTGAGTGGGGTGCCGATATTTGAGACTGCAGACGGACTGCGCAACGATGTCCTGTCGATCGCCAGTACGGTGTCGTCGATCGGCGAGGCGTGACGGCAGTAGACCGAATTAGTGGACTATAGGAACCTTTTATTGACGTTCTTCGGTTACCCTACGAATCTGTACGATGTTTCAGCGGTTGCTGGATCGGCGTTTCTGAAGTCTCACTAAGCTGGGAAGTAAACTACTTTATCTCTTGAAAGAGATTTCCGACAGCGCTCCGATTTTCATGTTTTCATATCGAAACCGGAGCCTAAGATGATTGAGTGCTGCTTCGAGGATTAGCGCTGAATCGAAAAGAAATCGAATACTGCCTGGAGTGTGGAAATTCGCTCAGATTGGGATCGAAAGCGGCGTACAGCCGGTGGCGTCGCTTGTCGAACCGAATCACAGTTTCGTCGAGCGCAACGTGATCCGGCCACGTTCCAACTGACGGTTGCAAATCGGCCTTTTGCACCCACTTGTGGATTATCGATCCCGGCCGCCCGACACAAACTCCTCTAATATATAAACAGTATCTGAAAGTGATATTTTGGCAAAAATAATGCTGGATACTCAATTCCGTGATCCGGACTTGCAATGCCGCCGTGTCGGTCGCGGACCCGTCACGCCGACCATCGTGGGTTCTTCGCCGATCTGCTCGGCTGTGTCGTTTCGTTCGTTTCCCGATCTGACCGCTCGTCGCTCTCGGATTGTTGGTGGCGCTCAACCAGACGTTCGATCCGAGCTACTGAACGGCTCGAGACGCAGTCGTGGCCGACGATCAAATAGTTACTATAGACGAACGATCGTAGGGTACGGACAGTACCGATTTCGAGAATGATGAACCGATCGGGACTTCCACCGACCGCGGACACCGTCTCCGCGTATCTCCGTGGTAGCTGGAAGAGGGCGGTTGGTGTGAGGTCGACCTCGCGTTGGACGATACGCGTCCGTGATTACTCCTGCGGGCCGTAGGCGGGACTGATGTCTTCGCGAAATCGCGCCTCCGCGGAGAGCTGGTGGGCGTGGGTGCCCTCGAGTTCGCAGATTTTAGCGGCCCACGGAGCGATGCGGGCGGCGCCTTCCTCGGTCGCTTCCTGGTGAGTGAGGATCTTGAGGTAGGTGTTGACGGTGATGCCGCCGCTGTAGCGGGCGACTTCGAGGGTGGGAAGGCTGTGATTGGTTCCGACAGCTTTGTCGCCGAAAACGACCGGCGAATGATCGCCGAGGAACAGCGAGCCGTAGTTGTAGAGGTCGTCCATGACCGAGCGCGGTTCGTCGATCATGACCTGTAGGTGCTCGATTGCGTAGTCGTTGACGACCTCGAGGGCGGCGTCTATCGTGTCGGTGACGACGACCTCACCGTTGTTCTCCCAGCATTTACGGGCGACGTCCTCGGTGCGAAGGTCGGTAGCCTGCTCGTCGAACGCCTCGACGGCGTTCTTGGCAACCTCGCGGTCAGTCGAAACGAGGATCGGGCGGGAGTTGGGGTCGTGCTCGGCCTGGGCGAGCAGGTCCGTCGCGACCAGTTCGGTGTCGCTGGTCTCGTCGGTCAGGATGAGGACCTCGGAGGGACCAGCGAGGAAGTCGATGCCGACGTGGCCGAAGACCTGCCGCTTTGCCTCGGTCGTGAAGACGTTGCCGGGACCAGTGATCTTCGAGACGTTGGGGACCGACTCGGTGCCGTAGGCCATGGCACCGATGGCCTGCGCACCGCCGATGCTGTAGATCTCGTCGGCGCCAGCCGTATCCATCGCGTACAGCTGTGCGGGCTGGATGCTGCCGTCCTCCTGGGGCGGCGCACAGGTGATGATCCGTTCGACGCCAGCGACTTTGGCGGGAACGATCGACATCGCAGGTGCGGCCACGAGCGGGTGGCGGCCGCCGGGAACGTACGTTCCTGCAGTCTCGACAGGGACGACCCGCTGGCCGAGTTTTACGCCTTCTTCGAACTCCTTTTCGAAGCCAGAGATCTGCTCGCGTTGCTCCTCGTGGAACTCACGGACGTTTTCGATCGTGTTCTCGATCGTCTCTTTCTCGGCGGCAGTCAGTTCGTTGGCCGCGGCTTCGATTTCTTCGTCGCTGACGCGGAACTCGTCGACTTCGACGCCGTCGAACCGCTCCGTGAATTCGTGGAGGGCCTCGTCGCCATGCACTTTCACTTCCGAGAGGATTTCGTGAACCGAATCCACCACTTCCTGATCGATCTCGATCGAGGCATCACCCGCCTCTTTGAGATACTCGACGGTGTCAGACATGCTCACAAGTGTGTAATACTCCTGGTTGATTATAAAACATATGGGATTCGTCGATTTCGTTCCGCTCTGCGTACTCGAGGAGGTGCTCGTGGGGGTCTTTCGATGACGTCGCCTGCCACCGACACGCCGACGTCCGCGGCGGCGTCGGCGACCTCGTCGGCTGATTGCGAGCCGGTCTCGTGTTGGTCTTCACGAACATACATTCAGGATCCGTTCGATCGTTACCCGGCCGGATAGTTACAGGCAGGTTTCGTTCCCATCGAATCGGAGTCTTGTGATCGGCCGGGATAATTATTGGCCGTGAATCCGAATGGCCGGATATGCACGACGATCGAACCATCATCGTGACCGGAGCGAGCGGTGGAATCGGCCGTTCGATCGCCCTCGAGTTGCTCGAGAACGGCGCAAACGTCGCGCTGGCGGCCCGAAGCGACGGTATCAAAGAAACAGCGGACATAGCAGACGCCGGGGACCGAGCGCTACCGGTCCGAACGGACGTGACCGACGAGTCGTCAGTCGCCGCACTGGTCGACCGCACAGTCGAGGCCTTTGGCGGTCTTGACGGCGTCGTGAACAACGCCGGTATCGCCGGGCCTACTGCACCCGTCACCGAGGTCGACGCCGACGACTGGGACCAGACGATGGCAGTCAACGCGAAGGGCCCCTTCTTGGTAACGAAACACGCTGTCTCCCATCTGACCGAGAGTGATCGCGGCGCTGTCGTGAATATCTCCTCGATCAGCGGCAAGCGGCCGCTCGAGGACCGAACTCCCTACACGGCGTCGAAGATGGCGGTGATCGGGCTCACGCGCACGCTTGCGTTCGAATTGGGCGACGACAACGTGACGGTAAATGCGGTTTGTCCGGGGGCGACCGAGGGGCCGCGGATCGACGCCGTCATCGAGAAACAGGCCGAGCGGCGCGATATCTCCACCGAGGAAGCAAAGCGAGAGGTGTTCACGGACGACGCCGCGCTCGGCGACCTCGTCGACGCACAAGACGTTGCCAATACCGTCTCATTCCTCCTCGGACCGAACGCCCGCCACATCACCGGTCAGGATATCAACGTCGACGCCGGGACGGCCTGGTACTAACTTCTGTGCCGTGTTACAGTTTCGATTGACTCGAGGCAGCGATCTGTCTGTATCGTCGTTCCTTGGCAGTGAGTTCACGACCGTCAGTAGACTGTTACCGACTCGCCAGACTGAGTTCAATCGCGTTTGCCGCCCCGGTTACGATTTCGGGTAGTTCCGTAGTGAATCTCTCGTCCCGAAGCCGATTCTCCGGTCCCGAGACAACGATCGAACCGAGCGGCTCGCCGTCCTCCACGATTGGACTCGCGACCGCACGGAAGCCTTCGAAGGTCTCCCCGTCGTTGAGCGCATAACCGCGCTCGCGGATGAGCTCGAGCTCTTCGAGCAGTTCGTCGGGATCGGTAAGCGTGTTCTCGGTCCGTTGGGAAAGCGACTGTTCCGTGACGATGTCGTGAACCTGTTCCTCGGGCAGATGAGCGAGGATGGCTTTGCCCGCGGCGATGTTCTGCAAGGGAACCCGCTTGCCGATCTCGCCGTAAGGCTGGACCGCGCGTTCACCCATCGCCTTCTCGAGGTAGACGCCTTTTCCGTACTCCTCGACCATGAACCACGCGATTTCGTCGGTCTCGCCGGCCATCTGCTCGAGAGAGGGTTTGACGATTTCTGCGAGTTCGATCCGGCTTTTCGCCTGAATCCCGTAGTGGAGGCATTTGAGTCCAACGCGGTAGGTCGAGCCTTCCTTGATGAGAAACTCGTGTTCGACGAGGGTCGTGAGGTGGTTGTGGGTCGTGCTTTTGGCGATGCCGAGTTCCTCTGCGACCTCCGTCGCTCCGCTGCCACCGAGTTCGTGAACGGCCTGTAACACTCCGAACAGGGTATCAGCCGATTTGACCGTCTGATCTGGGTTTCCCGGCATTGTACGAACAGAGGATGGCAGCTTCAATAAGCCCCATGGTTCATTGGAGTCGATCGTAGCGCCACTCGTTTCCGGTTCAACCGCGATCCGCTCTTTGGTTGCACCGGCAAATCGTTCCACCAGACTGTAGGAAGCGCTGTTCGGTAAACCCGAACGGTAGTTCGGAGATTGTGGTTTCGTGTGGTGTACCGCTCACGAATTTCGGCAACTCCGTTCAGCGATCCCGAACGCTGGTCAAAGCGGTGACGGTCGAACCCGTTCATAATTGCCCGATAGGTATTCTCGGCACCGAGATACTCGTCTTTGTGTCTATTACATCAATACGGATGTAATAAAACTGTGTTCGGCAATCCTGAACACCTGTGTTCGGATCGAGTGAATCGGGCGGTGGCGTATTACGTAGTTTCTCAAACTACGCTAACTGAAGGTGGCGGAAGAACGATGATTCGGTGTACCGGTGACGGCGCCTTCAAGCATAGCCTCGACAAATAGACACACTTCAGTTGGATAAATGACCAGCGATCCCCAGAGCGAGAGCCGCGAACTGGCGAGCGGGGAGACGTGACCCGTGAGTCGTGCGATCGGCGTACAAGCAGTTCTAGTCCTCCAACTGTCGACTGCAGGGTCGAACCGACCCACACGACAGCGTCCGACCCAGAGATCGGAATTGGATCAGAGCAGTCTGCTCAGTTCATTCAGCGACACCAAGACGAGGACGTTGATAGATGGAATAGTAATACTAGTCAGTATAACTGGCCACACTTTTTCTATATACTGCCCAGATACACTGCCAGAAGGGGCTGTGATGACGCTCATCGATCGTTCGCCTACGAAGAGACGAATCATCGAGAACGGAAGCGTGACGTGAACTGGAAAAACAGAACCTGTACGTTAGATATGCGGGAGACGATCTAGCGTGCTGGAACGTGAATTTAGCCTATGTTGGTTCTAGGCCTCCATCCTCAAGGAACGACCCGCGGGAGTGAGTAGGGTGGAGATACAGAACCAACTGCTGTGTGTAGCGCGGCGCGGATCGAATCGGTTTCCGGGCGTTTAAGTGGATTCTCACCGTGGGTTCTGGCACGGTCGCATGACGTACAAGTACAGTCCACGATACGCGCTCAACCCAACCGACGAGCATGACGAGAAGCTCTCGTGGACTGTCGACGTCGTGCGGCAACTCTACAACGATCGGCTCAAACGCTTCAAAGAAATCCCTGAAGACGAAGGAACATTCCGGCAACGCGTCATCAAAGTACGGGACGAACTCCCCGCGATGAAAGACTGGTGGGACGACCTCAACGACGTCTACTCCACCGTCCTTCAGAACGCCGTGATGCGCATCCGACAGAACAAGCGAAGTCTCCAGGAATTCCAACAGAAGGGGTACGACGCTGGGGAGTTGCAGTGGAAAGCGCCACGAGAGTACATATCGTTCACGTACAACAAGAAGGGCTTCGAGCTCGACAAGAAGAGCGGCCCTGACGGGTACGGTGAACTCACGCTCAAGAAAGAGGTTGGCGACACCATCCACGTTCCAATCCGCCTCCACCGTGACCTCCCCGACCACGAGTCGGTCCAACAACTCACCATCAAACAGGACGCCACCGGTGAATGGTTTGCCACGTTCACCATCAAAGTCGAAACACCGCCCAAACCGGACGTCGAAGACATTGAACCCGATGGTTGCGTTGGGATCGACCTCGGAATCCTGACTACATCACCGACTCAGACGCCCGCGCAATTTCCCGCCTCGACCTTTCCGACGAACGGGAGCGCCTCGAACGAGAGCAACGATCCCTTTCACGGAAAGAACACGGGTCGAACAACTGGGAGAAGCAACGCATCCGCGTTGCAGACGTGCACAAGCGCATGACGAACAAGAAGGACGACTTCAAACACAAGTTGGCGCACTTCTACACTACGGAGTATGACGCGGTGTTCCTCGAAGATCTCAACGTCAAAGGGATGCTCGAAGGCCGTGGGAATGCACGGAACAAAGCTGAAGTCGGGTGGCGCGATCTCATCCAAACGTTCGAGCATCACGGCGAAAAGAACGGCTGCCACGTTCTTACCGTTGATCCGGATGGGACGACGAAAGAGTGCGCATCGTGCGGAACGGTGTCGGAGAAACCGTTGTGGGTGCGTGAACACTCATGTCCGGCTTGCGGGTTCACGGCCGGCCGTGACGTGAACGCCGCGTACAATGTTTTGCAGCGCGGATTGGAACGACTAGGAGTGGTTCACTCCGAAGAAACGCCTGTGGAGACTGCGACCGCTACGTCCACTGACGGAGGCTCGTCCTTCGTCGAGGTGGATGCACGTTGCGTCGTTGACGCAGGAAGCCGCGTCCTCAAGGAACCCGCAATTGCAGGTGAGTAGGGCGCGGTAGTTCACACATCGCTGACGGGTTCTCTGTGAGTAGGGTGCCGATATCTAATGGGGCCTCATACGGACTACTGTACGTCGTTACCGGCGCAACCGCGACCCGGGCTGCGGTTGCGCCGGTAAATCGTTACAGCAATCCGTATCAGCGGATCATGGGTGTTCTTTTCAGATCGACGAGGGCGGAGCACGGGTCGCTTCCGATTGGTTGCAATCGTCCGGTCCAAACGCGGGACGCTCCTGGGGCTTCTCTATCGGTTTTGGAGCGCTCTCCATGACCGGGTGGTTATACTTCCGGACAAAACGATGCACACACCGATCGCACTCGAGACGCTGTCGCGGAACGCGACAGACGTCGAGACGCGATCGGGTGTTTACTGACTTTTGTCCGGTAGTATTACTCCCTCGTCGATGAGAGTTCGAGTTCTAGTGCGTTCGCCGCCCCGGAGACGATCTCGGGGATGGACTCGGTGAATCGGTCCCCTTGTAAACGGTTTTTCGGCCCGGAAACGACGACCGCACCGATTCGGCCGTCGGGCGATGAAACCGGGCTGGCGACCGCTCGGAATCCTTCGATCGACTCTTCGTCGTTGAATGCGACGCCGCGATCACGGACCGTTTCCAGTTCCACGAGTAGTTCCTCAACGTCGGTTATCGTGTTTTCGGTCCGAGCGGCTAGCTCGTGTTCGTCTGCGATCGATCGCACTCTCGATTCCGGGCACTGAGCGAGGATTGCCTTCCCCGCTGCAGTGTCGTGTAATGAGATGCGAGCTCCCATCCGCTTGTACGGCTGGACAGCGAGTTCTCCCTTTGCTTTCCGAAGACAGATTCCACGGCCGTACTCCTCGACGACCAGCCAGGCGATCTCTTTCGTTTGATCTGCCATCTGTTTCAGAAACTGTTTCGACTCCCGGTACAATGGATTCATTCGCTGTGCCCGTGCTCCGTGTGTGAACACTTGCAGACTAAGCGCGTACTGATTGTCTTCCTTCCGGAGGTAGTTCTGCTCGACGAGCGTCGTCAGATACCCGTGCAACGTACTTCGGGGCATGTCGAGTTCATCCGATAGCTCGGTCAGCGTCGCCTGCTCGAGTTCGCTCACCGTTTCGATAATGTCGACGACTGTCCCGGCGGCTTTAACCGTTCCGCTCCCCGACGCTGTATCTGACATATATAGAAGATACCGCTTTGATACTAAATATGTATCGTTCGTTGGTCCGCTGTGCCTCGCCTCGCGGATTCGACCGACCGATGCCAAACTCAACCCTTCTGATCTCGATTTCGGCATGTGGAAACGAAGCAATCGATCGACCGCGTTTCTGAAAGCAGTCTACGGCGGCAATACCGCTCCGTTTGGTTCGTTGCTGTCCCATCACACTGCCATATATTACATTAATACGGATGTAAATCACTGTGGGGTTGGATCGATCGTTGTCGTTTCGGCGATGTTGAAAGGACTTCGTCGCGTATACTTTCTCGGCGCGAACTAGAGAGCGAAATGTAAACATATCTCCCGACCCAACTTTTATAACAAGTGATACCGAGACTTTGGTTGTGGTTCGCTTAGAGTCACTCCCAGACACTGGTACAGTACAGAACTACGTTGATGGTCGTTGGCAGACCCCGTCCGGCAATAACGGACAGGACGTCGTCAACCCGGCAACGTCGGAATCGCTCGCTCACGTCGCGTTCAGTTCGCCGTCGGAGGTCGACGACGCCGTCGAAGCCGCTTCGGAGGCGTTTGAAGACTGGTCTACGCGGCCGGTCGAAGAGCGCATCCAGCCGCTCTTTGAGCTGAAGCAACTCCTCGAGGACCATCAAGAGGAACTCGCTGAACTGCTCGTCCAGGAACACGGGAAGACCCACGGCGAAGCGATGGGCGAGATTCGACGTGGAATCGAGAACGTTGAGGTCGCTTGCGGGATCCCGTCGATGATGCAGGGCGGAACTCTGCTCAACGCGGCGCCGGCGATCGACGAGAGCGCGATTCGGAAGCCACTCGGTGTCTTCGCCGCGATTACGCCGTTTAACTTCCCGGCGATGATCCCGCTGTGGTTCCTTCCCTACGCCGTGGCGACTGGAAACAGCTTCGTTCTCAAACCGAGCGAACAGGACCCACTGGTCGCCCAGCGGATCTTCGAACTCATCGATCAGGCTGGGTTTCCAGACGGAGTGTTACAGCTCGTCAACGGGAGCGTCGATACCGTCGACGCCCTGCTCGAGCACGACGATATCGAGGGGATCTCTTTCGTCGGTAGTACACCGGTCGCGCGACAGATCTACGAGAAGGCCGCGGCGAACGGCAAGCGCGTACAGGCTCAAGGCGGCGCGAAGAACCACATCATCGTCACCGAGACGGCCGACCTGGACTTTGCAGCGCAAAAGACCGTCGGCTCGGCGTTTGCCTGCGCCGGAGAACGGTGTCTCGCGAACGACGTCGTCGTGGTCGAAGCGTCCGTGTACGATGAGTTCGTCGACAAGGTCGTCGCGATATCCGAGTCGCAAGTCGTCGGAAACGGCCTTGACGAGGAAACCGACATTGGCGCGCTCATTACCCCCGAACACGAACAGAGCGTGCGTAACTATATCGAGGCGGGTATCAGCGAAGGCGCGGAACTCCTGCTCGATGGGCGTGATGTCTCCGTGGATGGGTACGAAAACGGGAACTTCCTCGGCCCAACACTGTTTGGCGACGTAACGACCGATATGGTCATCACCCAGGAAGAAGTGTTCGGTCCGGTCCTCGCGTTGATGCCGGTCGCTGACGTCGACGAGGCGATCGACGTTCTCAATCAGAGCGACTTCGGTAATGCAGCGAGCTTGTTCACCGGGAGCGGGGCCGACGCTCGTAAGTTCCGTCATCAGACGGATATCGGCAATCTCGGCGTCAATGCCGGAACGGCCGCGCCGATGGCGTTCTTCCACTTTGGCGGTCGGAAGGATTCGTTCTTTGGTGATCTCCACGCGCAGGGAGAGGATATGATTCATTTCTACACCGACAAGACGATTTACATCGAGCGGTGGCCAGACGCCTAATTGCCGAACCGGTATTCGGCCGCGATCGATAATGCATCACTCGCCTCTTTTCCTTCAGCAACAGAATTAGACCATCAAAATCCCAACATACCCCACTCATGCATACATAATTATAAATGTACCAAATATTTATATATCATAGTCTTGATATCCGAATCGGGTGTTACTCCCTACCATGTGGCAGACACCAGTATCACGGCGAACTGTATCGGCACACCAACTGACGGGTGGTTACGATGGCTAGTACCGTAGATGTGCTGCTCGCAATGCTCCCGCTGTTACTAGTTGGCGTGTTACTCGTCGGGTTGCTCTGGCCAGCGACTCGAGCGACCCCAGTGGCCTGGCTCACCGCGGTCAGTATCGGCTATGTCGTCTGGAACAACCCGCTCGATTACTTGCTTGGGGCGTCGATCGTCGGCATGATAACTGCGTTCGAGATTCTCTGGATTATCTTCGGTGCGCTCGTTTTGCTTTACGTCCTGAAGCAGGCTGGTGCGTTCGATCGGATCAACCAGGGGTTCGCTACGGTCTCGGACGATCGCCGCGTCCAGGTCGTCCTCTTGGCGTTTTTCCTCACGACGTTCATCGAGGGGGCAGCCGGATTCGGCTCGGCTGCAGCGGTCGCTGCACCACTGATGCTCGCCCTCGGCTTCCCAGCACTTGCAGCCGTTGTCGCAGCACTCATCGGTCACTCGATCGCCGTCACGTACGGCGCAGTCGGGACGCCGATCCACGTCGGCGTCGAAGTCCCTCTGGAGATTCACGAAGACTACATCGTCCAGGAAGGGGGGATGAGTTTGAGTGCGTTCGCGATCGATGTGGCTGCGTGGGCGGCGACATTTCACGCGCTCGTCGGCTTCATTATGCCCCTCTTCGCCGTCAGTATGGTCGTGTACTTCTTCGGCCCGCGTGACGAGCGGTCGATCAAACCGGCTCTTAGTGTCTGGCCGCTGTGTCTGTTTGCGGGACTCTCGTTTGTCATCCCGTACTGGCTCTCAGCGTGGTTTCTGACCGCGGAGTTTCCATCGATGATCGGTGCGATGGTCGGCGGTGCGCTCACCATCGCCGTCCTCCGTGCAGGATATCTAGAACCCGACGACGAGTGGGACTTCCCACCGCAAGCGGAGTGGCCGAGCCACTGGGTCGGAACGATCGAGCCCGGAACCAACGGCAATGACGATGGCGGAGTCAATCTCGACGACAACTCGATGTCGCTGCTGAAGGCCTGGACGCCGTACGTTATTCTCGTCGGATTGTTGGTCGTGACGCGAGTCGTCGATCCGATTCCGACCGTCATCACCGAAACGTCCGCGTTCGTGATTAGCTGGGAGTCGATTTTCGGCTACGAGAACCTAAGTTCCAGCATCGAATGGGTCAATGCCCCCGGGTTCTGGCTCCTCAGTAGCGCGCTCGTTGCGATTCCACTGTATGCCTGATGCACACAGTGCCGGGAGTATGATGGACGTCTTAGCCATTAGTACTGCCAATTTCGCTGGGGATGCGTACCCATCGATCGTCGCACTGATCGGCGCGCTCGGCGCCGCGATGGCTGGATCCAATACGGTCTCGAACATCACGTTCGGGAGCTTTCATCTCACCGCAGCACAGGAACTCGGACTTCCTACACAGATCATCATCGCTTCACAAACGGTTGGCGGAGCGATCGGAAACATCGTAGCCGTCCACAATGTCGTCGCGGCACTGGCGACCGTCGGTCTTGTCGGACAGGAGGGACGCGTTGTTCGCCTCAACCTGATTCCCGTGATCTATTACACAGTGTTCGTCGGACTTTGGACGATGCTGTTCGTCTACGTCTTTTTCCCGGATATCTTCTAACAGCCTCTCCCGACCCGTCGATTCCGCCTTCTGTTGGCAAGTCGAGCACCGGATGCCGACCGAGCTCATCGATATCGCCTCGGTTTACCCCATCACCGACGGTACGCTTCGTGAAGGCATGACGACGGCTAGATATCATATACCACAGTAACACAAGAATTAATATATTAGAAAAAATTGAGTAGTATGTTAGATCTGGACAGGAGTAGTGCTGTACGAACCAGCTGACAAAACCGGCACAACCACCACGAAGGTGACAAAACTACATGCAACACGATTACCCAACACCGGCACACGGAACGCGCGTCGTCGTCTCACCCGCTAAGGTCGTACTCGGTAGTGGAGCTATCACGGAACTTGGTGACTATGTCGAACTCTACGGCAGGAAGGCGCTTGTCGTCGCGACCCAACAGATATTCGACATTCACGGCGATCGGGTTCTCGAGACGCTCCAGGAGAGTGGCATCGAAACGGCGGTCTATACGGATGTCAGGCCGGATCCGACGATCAGCAATATCGAGGACGCATACGAACTGTGGCGGATGGAAGACTGCGACGTCATCGTTACACTGGGTGGTGGATCCTCGATCGATACGGGAAAGGCCGTCGGCGTCTTGGCGAACAATTCCGGTTCTATCCGTGATTTCGCCGTCGACAAGGCTGGATACGAGGGAGTTCCGAACCCCACTCCACCGCTGATCGCGGTCAACACGACTGCAGGAACCGGGAGTGAGGCGACGCGATCGATCGTCGTTACCGACGACGAAGCATCGACGAAGTTTCTCATCGTCTCGCAGAACGTGGTTCCCGACGTCGCGATCGAAGATCCCGAGTTGACGCTCTCCCTACCGCAGAGTCACACCGCGTTTACCGGAATCGACGCGCTCACGCACGCTATCGAGGCGTTCGTTTCGGTAAAATCCTACAGCGTGTCCGACGACTACGCGCGGGCTGCGATCCGCCGGATCGCTGACTCGTTCCCGAAAGCGTGGGCGAATGGTGACGACGTCGAGGCCCGAACGGAGATGATGATCGGCCAGTTACAGGCTGGACAGGCGTTTACCAACTCGTCAGTTGCGCTCGTTCACGGAATGGCCCGTCCGCTCGGTGCACAGCTACATATCCCACACGGGCTTGCAAACGCCCTCATCCTTCCGTACGTAATGGAATTCTCGGCGATGGCCGCTCCCGAAAAGTACGCCGAAATCGCACGGCTGTTCGACGTGGCCAGCGAGACGGACGCCGACCGAGTCGCTGCAAAAAAGGCCAGCGATGCGGTCCTCGAACTGTGTACCGACGTGAACCTGTCTTCGTATCTCGACGAGTTCGGCGAGGTCCCCGACCGCGAAACGTATCTCGACATCGTCCCGAAGATGGCACAGGACGCCGTCGAGTCGGGATCGCCGGATAACAACCCCCGAAAGCCGACGAAAGCAGAAATTGAAGACCTGTTCGTGACGATCTACGACGACGCACTCGCACCAGACAGCACACGCCGAACTAGTGGGAGCAGTTGAACTAGCTGGCAGTCATACGCGGATTACGATCCACGACCATCGATACGGATGTGCAAACCGGCGACGTCCGGGACGTCACGGCCGGACAGTGTTCGAAACTGTACGACGTCGACACGGGAATGTTCGATACCATGGGTACGGCGCAGCGTATCTACTCGACGACCAACGTCCTGCCCTCGTCGAGAATAGTATCAGAACCAATTACGAGGTCATCTAAAGCCGTGGCTGATTCCTTCCAGGAATACGGCCGATTCACGAAATATGCGAATCCCGATCGCCAGCCGGATCTTTCGACAGGTGTCGAAGCAGTCTTCGATACTATTTTGTAGTGGTTCCACCATGCTATGGGTATGCAAGCCGTCAAGATCACGGAGCATGGAGACACCGATGTCATCGAATACGGCGAGTACCCCGACCCAGAAGTCGATCGCGACGAGGTCCTCGTAGACATCAAAGCCGCTGCGCTCAACCATCTGGACGTCTGGACCCGTCGAGGTCTCCCGACGCTCGACCTCGAGATGCCACACATCCCGGGCAGTGACGGTGCCGGCGTCGTCGTCGAGACCGGCGAGGACGTCACCCGCTTCGAAGAGGGCGACCACGTGGCGGTCTCGGCCGGCGTCGGCGACCTCCGGATGGACGACCCCACCCTCGATCCGAACTTCCACATTATCGGCGAGCACGTCCCTGGCGTCCACTCCGAATACACCGCCATCTCCGAGGACAACCTGATCCCCGTCCCGGAACACGTCGACTGGGAGGTCGCGGGCTCGAGTGCGCTTGTCTTCCAGACCGCCTGGCGGATGCTGATCGACCGGGCGGACCTAGAGGCCGGCGAGAAAGTGCTGGTACTCGGTGCCAGTGGCGGGGTCGGCCACGCTGCCCTCCAGATCGCCGACTACGCGGGCGCGGAAGTGTACGCCACCGGCAGTACGGAGGAGAAACTCGAATACGCGAAAGAACACGGCGCGGATTACGTCTGTAACTACGAGGAGGAGAACTTCGCGAAGTGGGTCCGTTCGGAGACCGACGGTGCTGGCGTCGACGTCGTCGTCGAACACGTCGGTGCGCCCACTTGGCAGGATTCGATCAAGAGCCTGGCGAAAGGCGGCCGACTCGTCACCTGTGGTGGCACCGGCGGCGGCAACCCCGAAACCGACATTCCACGGATTTTCTGGAACCAACTCGAGATCATCGGCTCGACGATGGCCACGCCCGAACAGGTCGACGACGTCATGGAACTTATCTGGGACGGCACCTTCGAGCCCGCAATCCGCGATGTCCTCCCGATGAGTGAAACCCCACAGGCCCACGAGATGCTCGAGGACCGAGAGGGCTTCGGGAAGGTCGTCGTCCGTCCGGACAGCGAACTCGAGTAACACACACTGACGGACGGAAATCGATAGTGATTAGCGAATCTTAGTGGGAATCCACTGAGGTGATGTTCAAATTTCGAGCGATCGACGGGTTGTTGAAAGAGACTGGATTGAGCTATCAGAAACCACGCTGTTCAGCCGTCGAAGCCGACGAAGACGGGCAAGAGGAGTTTTGCGATAAACTCAAAAAAGCGGCGGGAGATGAACGCTATACTAGTCAGTACCGATCAACCGAACCCATCTGTCCAGCTTCTCAGCGGGTGCTACGCGGCGGAATTTGATGTAGCTTGGCAGCGTGAGCGGATGGCGACGTTCATCAGGGTGGTCGCTGTCTGCCTCCACGCAACCAGGGCTTACTTCGATAGACACAAGTGATCCGTCGCTTGATCGACGTAGAACGTCTTATCAAGTGATCTGGCACCGAGTACATCGGCCGGCTGACAGCGTGCCAGATCCGCCGACGTCCACGAGAGTGGCCCTCTCGTACGGTCCATCAGAACGCTTCGCATTCTGAGGAGGGTAAAGTCATCGCGGGTCTCCATTGATAAGAACGCTGCCAGTACCAATGGTCAGTGGTCTTGGGTGTACAATACAATAGATGCCGCGTCAAGAGTGGTTCTTGATGTGGGAGAAGGTGTGGTACTGATCCAGCTGTAACGTTTTTCACAGACTTACCGCGAAACGAGATCTCTCGGAGACCGTGCTTCTCGTCGATGGATATGGCTATCTGACTGCCCTCTCCTGATTAAAACTGAGTGGTCAATCCGATTACGTTGAACGAAACCTGATCGAAAGTGGTTTCATCCCCTCAAAATGCGGATTGACAACTTTCATAACTCGTAGGTGGGAAGTCGGGCGAGTGTCAGCAAATTGATTGTTGGAATCTCACACTACTACAACACACAATAACCATATTAGTCACTCAACGAACAAACACTAGCGGAGGTGCTAAACTAGACGAGCGTGTCACAGAACCCGTCACGTACGAAGCAGCAGGGTGCGGAAAGTGCGTCCAGCACAACCGCAACCCTGCAAGACGCTGCTTCGGTCAACGAGTTTTTGAATGCAGCGAGGGTGTCATAGAAGTCTCTCATGGAGTTGATTACAGCTACCTCTACGGTGAATTGGCTGATAAGTAGGTCGTCTCTACTGAACGGCTGGCTCATTGAATTCAACATGAACCAAACGAGGCCATCGTGTTGAGTTCAACGTCAGAAGCGGTGCTTCGGACCGGGGGCTCGAGCACAATTCACCGCTCGTCCCAGGCCGGCGTCGGGTAGATAGGGTCGGCTTCGCTGCTCTCCTCCGGCCACACGAGTTGCCTGCCCGCACCCGGGTGCCACTGGAAGACGGCCATCTCTCTTGGGATGGCGCCGTCCTCGTCGAACTGAACCGCGCCGTAGAGGCTCTCGAACTGAGTCTCGCGGATGGCGTCACGCACGGTTCTCGGCGCCAGCTCGTCGACGGCCATGAACGCACGCTGGAACGTCTGGACGACGGCGCTGGCTGCCGCACTGTGATAGGTGGGTTCGTACCCGTACTCGCTCTCGATGACCGAGAGAAACTCGCTCGTCGATTCAAAAACGTCGTCCGGGGAGTCGACGGTGGTCGCCCACGGTGACGGGCCATACCAGTAGTCGCCGTTCGCTCCGGTCTGTTCCCTGAACGAGTCAGTGAGGTTGCCACCCGGCGCCCACGCCACGTCGACGTCGACGTTCTCGTTCGCCAGTTGGTCGGCCGCGATCACCACGTCGTCCTGATAGCCGCACAGGAGGAGAACGTCCGTGTCGGCATCCTCGACGAGCGCGAGATCCGTCGAGATGTCGGTCGTCTCATCCGGAATCGTCTCGTCGACGACGACGTCGACTCCCGCCGACTGCAGGTTTCCGCGTGCGCCCTCCGCAACGTCCTGGTTGAACGGATCCGCTTTGGCCAGGATCGCCGCCGATGACGGTGGATCCGGCTGCGCCATCGCCATCTCGATGCTCGTAGTGGGGTACGTGTCGGCGGTCGGTAACAGGCTGAAAATCCACTCGTTGTCGTGTTCGAATATCTGGCTGCTAGCGCCGCCACCCGCAACCATCGGCCGCTCGGCGCTCGCCGCCACGTCACTGGCTGGCAATGTAATCCCGCTCGAGTACGGCCCCACCAGGTAGTCGATCCCCGCCTGGTTGACGAGCTCCTGGTAGATGGCTTCGCTCCTCGAGGGGTCGCTCTCGTCGTCTCGCAGGACCAACTCGAGGCCGTAGGTGGCCCCGTCGCCCGCTTCGACGCCGCCGGCGTTGTTGATGCGCTC
This sequence comes from Natronolimnohabitans sp. A-GB9, assembly GCF_030848565.1. Lineage (GTDB taxonomy): Archaea > Halobacteriota > Halobacteria > Halobacteriales > Natrialbaceae > Natronolimnohabitans. The sequence goes on along the minus strand of NZ_JAVDDV010000031.1, from coordinate 6,225 downwards.
TATGGTCAGTTCGTACGCGTCCGCATACAGCCGTCCGAGGTCGGAGAGGTCGCCGGAGAGACTCATCGATCCGCCGAGCGTGATCGCATCCGTCGGCGTCTCGTGACCCCCGTCGTCTTCGTCGCTGCTATCGTCCGCCTTGGAAGTGGTGGCGGTTACCGTCGATTCGCCACCCAGACAGCCTGCAAGGCCGGCGACGCCTGCTCCCCCGGTCGCTTTCAAAACTCGTCGACGATTCGTGCTCCGCCGCTTCTGTCCACTGGCGGTAGATCTTCGCGACATCTTCCACTCAAACTCCCCACAATGAGTCTAAAGTAGCTTTCCGGCGGTTGGCGTGAGTGTCCTTGCCCTGAACCTGTACTCAAGGAACATCGACAGTAACGCCTCAGTGCTGACCGCGACGGTCGCTATCCGTGTACACGGTACCCGGAAGCACCGCTTTTTCGTGGTGTCCCGGCGCCACTATCCTCTTCGATAGAGAGTCACCCGGCGATGTTGTTGATGGTGATCACGACAAAGATGAGGATCACGATTTCGCTCACGATCCACGAATGTGTGTTCATCCACGTGCGAACCTTCGGAAGGAGCGTTTCCGCACGGTCGCCGATCATAACCAGGGAAAGCGATGGAACGGCCAGAAACAATAGTGTCAGTAAGACGAACCCGGTCGCGTACCACAGCGGATCGCCGTGACTCGCGAGGTAGGTCCCGACGGTGATCGACGTGAGAATGTCGGTCGGAAAGAACCCCATCAACAGGAATCCCAGTTGGAACGAGAACTTCGGATTCGCGGTCTCGAGTTTCCCCATCCACGTTGGTGGCTCCGATTGCTCGCGTTTTAGGTAGACGTTCACCATCGCGGCGAGGAGAACGACGAGCACGAGCAGTTGCAGCATGCGGTTCGACCCGCCCTGACGAACGCCACTACCGAGATAATACGCGAGCGTGACGACGAGACTGATCGAGAGGGAGGCACCGAAGACGAACGCGGCCGAATTCCGCCGCCAGTCCTCGCTCGTGGCCAGAAAGATGGCGCTGAGGATTTGCGGCCCACCGATCATAACGAATACTAGCGGGAGAATCACCAGGAAGTTCATCGTTCGAGGAGTACACGCGTGATCGCGGCCTGTTCGTCGACACTCGAGATTTTTGGCTCACGGCTATGTCTGACGCCGATTGGAACGCCACGGTTCGAGTGTTGTTGGATATCAACCGTGCTCATGCAGCCTTCGACCGAATACACTTTCTACCGACATTATACCCCGTTGTTGAGAAGGTGATTGTTACTATTGCTAGCCAGCGCTGTCGCTGAAGGTCGAAATGAACGAGTACACCGTTCACGCGGTGGTAATCACGACGAGTCGAATAGAAGGTGCGGGTGAAGCACGAACTACGATCGGTGATCGGTCACTACAGAATTAGGTAGTTGATCGAGAATTCAGAGATAGTCATCCATCAATCACTATCATCGTGTCATGAAGTCCTTCTCGAGTATCGTTACTGGATTATATGGAATGCTGGAGTGGAGTCGTATGAGTCGGTCGCAACTGCTGCTGTGGGCCACTCAGAGAGACACGAGCCATGAGCAACGAACCACCAGACACGACTGCGGAATCGGATTTCGAACCGCTGCGAGCAACCCGCCGCGCCACACTTCGCGGGGCGGGCCTCGCCGGACTGCTCGCGCTGGGTGGTAGCAGTGTCACTGCCAGCCAGAACCCCTCGGAGGAGAACACCCAGGGGGCTGAAAACGAGACGTCAGCAAATGACGAGACAGTCCCAGTGACGTGGGAGAACTTCCCGCGGTCAGAGATACATCTAATAATGGAGAACCTCGTCGAACAGGGCGGGTTCGGCGAGCTTCATCATTTCCGAACGGTAGTCGACCCTGAGGTGCGGTTCTTAGCCTTACCCAATCGGGACACGTTCTATTCAAGTGGAGTCTTCGACCTGACCGAGCCGGTCACCGTTACCAAACCGGATGTCGGTGACCGTCACCAGTCGATGGTCGTCCTCGATGAGGACGCGTATGTGAAAGAGACGCACCACGATCCTGGCGAGTACACGTTGACCCAGGACGAGATCGGGACGCGGTACACGTGGGTCATGATCCGCACGTTCGTCGACCCGACCGATCCGGACGACGTAGAGACCGTCCATGGATTACAGGACGAACTCTCAGTGAGCCAGGACTCGGCCGGCACGTTCGAGGTCCCCAACTGGGATCGCCAGGAACACGACGAACTCTTCGCCGCGCTCGTCACACTCATGAAAACGATGGACGACTTCAGCGACGCGATTGGCGACGCCGACGAGGTCGACCCCGTGAAGTACTTGCTCGCCAGTGTGACACCGAGCGGCGTTCCGGAGCCAGACACGATCTATATGCCAGAGATCCCCGACCAGAACGACGGCGACACGCCACACACACTTACCGTCGACGACGTCCCCGTCGACGGATTCTGGTCGGTCACCGTCTACAACAGAGACGGGTTTCTCGAGGAAAACGAGTACGACGCGTACTCGTTCAACAACGTGACTGCAGAGCCGGACGACGACGGCAGTATCACAATTCATTTCGGCGGTGACCCCGATCAACCGAACTACCTCTACACCCCAGAGGACTGGTTCTACCTGGTTCGGCTCTACGGGCCCCGCGAGGAGATTCTCGACGGGAGCTATCAGTTCCCCGAAGCCGAGCCGCTCGAGTGACGCGAGCGCAGACATTGATGTTCTGGCGTCTGAGATACAGAGCGCCGATGCGCATGGGACCTGGCTCAATTTGCCATCTTGACTCGTCTGGGGAGTGTTACGGTGATGATCGAAGTCGGCGTCGGCGTCAACACCCGTGCCGTCAATGACGTCCTGACGAGCCTGTCCTCCTACCGACTTACTCGTATCGTTGTGAGGTTTTCGAACATCGCAAACGTGTCGCATTTGCTCATACATTCGGCTGTACCTGCGTGAAATCACTCACTATTCAATGGCAGCGAGAAGTTTCCACGGCGGGCAGGCGGCAGTATCACGTAGCCTTCTTCTCTTTCTCGTCTTTCTCATCTTTCTCTGGTTCGTCTTCTCTCGGCTCCTTTTCAGGCTCTTTCTCCGGTTCGTCTTCTTCAGGCTTCTCTTCGTCCGGTGCAACGTCCGCTTCGTCCGGGAAGGCATCCTCCGTGAGGAGGATCTCGAACGGCTCATCGGCGGGTGCATTCTCCGGATCGAGGTAGCCAATCGCGAACGCGGAGTAGACGGTCCCTCCGGCGAGGGACACGTCGACGTCGAAGACGCTGGTCTCCCGGTCACCCGCAGGATAGATGACGAGCGGATACTCGCCTTCCGGGACTTCGGTGTAGCCGGATTCGCCGAACGCGACGTTCTCGAACAGTGCGTCCCCGTTTTCACCGGCAACGACGTCCACCGCAGGCGCATCGGGTGAGGCGTGGAGGACGCGAATGCGAGCGGTACCCGGATCGACCGGGCTGTTGTCGTCGTCGAGGAACAGCGCCTCGAGGGGCTGGTTTTCGGCGGCCACTTCGCCGATCACTGCAAGGAGCCCGTCGATGGTGGGGTCCACGTCGCCGGCCTCGACGGTTTCCTCGAGCACTGCTTCGGCCGGGTCGTCACCGGCGGGAACGACCTGGATTGTGTACGTGCCAGGTGCGAGGTCGCGGTAGTCGGTGACCGTCCCGTACGGGATGCCCTCGCGGACCCGCTCTCCGTCGACGTAGATGTCGACGTTGGGTGCGTCGGGTGAAAGGTGTGCAACTCGAGTCTGGAAGTCGGTATCGGTTGGCTGGTCGTTCGGTTCGTGGTCGCTCGAGGCAGTTGCGGTACTTCCGACGCCACTGACCACCACGAGACCGCCGCCGACCTGTATAATTCGCCGTCGGCTCACGCCATTTTCGGTCATGCGGTTGTCATCAACGGCGATATCGGTAATAGTGTAATCACTTGCAGGCGCAGGCCGATGCAGTTCCGAGTGTCGATATCGAACGCGTTGGGCCGTCCGAGCGAACCATCCGATATGAGAGTATTCGGATACGTTCACGCCCTGCCGTCACCGTCGAGTACAGCGACCTCGAGCTGCCAATCACGCCCACACCCGTCGAGACGGAACGTGGCCTCGTTCTGATCGACGTCAGCCCCGAGGGGATCGCCGAAGCTCTCGAAGTCTATCTCTCGGATCTGGGCTATGGGCTCGAGGCCATCTGGCTGGTGACCCTAATTCACCACGACGGGACCACGTCGGCGGGACCGAAGCGATCCGTGCACGCGCCGATCTGAACGGGATTGCCCATCCGGAAGAGACTGCGTTTCCCACGTGTGAACGTGAGCCGAGAACGGCGATTCACTCTTGTCTTCTAACACTGTTATCATGTCATGAAATTCTTCTCGAGTCTCGCCACTGTATTATATGGGATTGAGGAGTGCGAACGTGTGAATCGGTCCTCATCGCTGTTGTGGGCCATTCAGAGAGGCATGAGCCATGAACAACGAAACACACCACGAGACGGTGGAACCAGAATCCGAGTCACTACAGACAACGCGCCGAACCGCACTTCGCGGGCAGGTCTCGCCGGCGTACTCGCGCTGGGCGCCGGTAGCGCCACGGCCCAGACGGACTCCCCGAGGTCAAACGTCTTCGAGGACCAGAACGAGACGTCAGAAAATGACAAGTCAGTCCCGGTGACGTGGGAAAATTATCCACGCGCCAGCTGTCATGCTGGATTTCAATCAACCGTCGACGAGGGTGGGTTCGGACAGTTCTATCCTATGCGGGAGCTGGCCCCCATCGAGGATCAGTTTGTCCCCGGGTACAGTCGTGACTTTCTCTACTCGTAGGGGGTCTTCGATCTGACCGAACCAGTCACCATCACCCTTCCAGACAGCGGTGACCGATACCAGTCGATGAACGTCCAGAACGAGGACCAATATGGGAAGCTGTGCGTCACCGAACCTGGCCCGTACACGATAACACACGGTCTCACAGAGACTCGGTATGCTGGCGTCTTAGTCCGTACGTTCGTCAACCCGAACGATCCGGACGACGTAGAGATCGTTCATGGGTTACAGGCCGAACTCGCAGTGAGCCAGGACTCGGCCGGCACGTTCGAGATTCCCAACTGGGAGCAGCAGTATTCGAACAACTCGACGAGGCGCTCAGAACACTCGTGATCACGGTGGACGACTACTCGGGCGCGTATGGTGACGTCGGCCAGGTCGACCCCGTGAAATTTTTCATCGGCTCTGCATCGAGGTGGACCGGCGTTCCGCAGCCGTCGGAAGACTTTTTCGTCCAACGGATTTCCGCCCAGAATGACGGCGAAACGCCACACGAACTCACCGTCGACGAAGACATCCCTGCCGACAGGTTCTGGTCGGTCAGCGTCTACAACAGTGAGGGGTACTTCGCGGAGAACGAGTACGACGCGTACACGGTTAACGACGTGACTGCAGAGCGAAACGGCGACGCCAGTATCACGATTCACTTCGGCGGGGATCCCGACCAGTCGAACTTCCTCTACACCCCGGAGGAGTGGATCTATATCGTCCGGCTCTATCAACCGCGCGAGGAAATCCTCGACGGGAACTATCAGTTTCCCGAAGCAGAGCAAGCTGAGTGACAAGGGCACGAACATCAACATTCTGTCGACTGCGTCGGTGTGACTCGACTGTCGCTCGTCGTCTGCTTCGTACTGACGGCCGTGCTGAACTCACGCTCTGGATTCAGCAGACCCATTCTGACAGAATCTGAGCAGAACGTTTGGTTTCTGCTGAATATATACGCGAAGGTCACATGATCTCTTGACCGCATTGCGAAGGTAGTGGTCGCTCAGTACCGAGCGGAGATGTACTGAGCTAGATACCAATTCTGCTACGTACTTATTTTACGAGTACAGCCATACCCTCTGTCGATGGTTGAGATTATTCTGTTGGTCGGGATCATCGCGTCAGTTTTCGTCGGATTCAATATCGGCGGTTCATCGACTGGAATCGCGTGGGGACCGCCTGTCGGTGCCGGGATTGTGAAGAAGACGACGGCTGCAGCCATCATGACGGTGTTCGTCTTTCTCGGCGGGTGGACCGTTGGTCGTAATGTCGGTACTTCCCGACCGGTGTGAGAGCCGAAGCTAAAGCGTTGCTCTGATTGGGAGAATGTCCGGTTGAGAGAATGTGTTCACCATACCTCAACCAGACGGTGTTCTTTCGGATTCGGACGTCAAAGAC
>NZ_JAVDDV010000030.1 GCF_030848565.1 Natronolimnohabitans sp. A-GB9 | reverse complement strand
TACCTTAAATCTCGGTTCCGGTGTCACTCCCTCACACAAAAAATAAGATATTCGACATTTTGTGGTCGAATATCTCCCGTACGCAAGATACTTACAAACACCCGTTTCAGTTGTGATATGGCGTTCGAACAGCCACTCGACCGGATAGCGCCGAGCGTGTCCGAAGCCGTCTCGCTCGAGCGCGAGCGACAGGAATCGACGCTCGGAATGATCGCTTCGGAGAACCACGTCTCGACGGCTGTCCTCGAGGCACAGGGAAGCGTGTTGACGAACAAGTACGCCGAGGGGTATCCCGGTGGCCGATACTACGGCGGCTGTCAGCACGTCGATACGGTAGAGGAACTGGCGATCGAGCACGCGACAGAGCTCTTCGAGATGGACCACGCGAACGTCCAGCCCCACAGCGGGACACAGGCCAACATGGGCGTCTACTTCGCGGTCCTCGAGCCGGGGGATACGATCCTCTCGCTGTCACTCTCCCACGGCGGGCACCTCTCACACGGCCACAACGTCAACTTCTCGGGCCAGCTCTACGACGTCGAGCAGTACGAGGTCGACCCCGAGACGGGCTACATCGATTACGACGACGTCGCACGGCAGGCCCGCGAGGTCGAGCCCGACATGATCGTCAGCGGGTCGTCGGCGTATCCCCGCGAATTCGATTACGAGCGGATCCGCGAGATCGCCGACGACGTCGACGCCTACCACCTCGCGGACATCGCCCACGTGACCGGACTTATTGCGGCCGACGTCCACGCGTCGCCGGCCGAACACGCCGACTTCGTGACCGGGAGCACCCACAAGACGATCCGTGCCGGGCGGGGCGGGCTCATCATGTGCGACGAGGAGTACGCCGACGACATCGACTCGGCGGTGTTCCCCGGCGCACAGGGCGGTCCGCTGATGCACAACGTCGCCGGCAAGGCAGTCGGCTTCAAAGAGGCCAGAACCGACGAGTTCCGGGCGTACGCCGAAGGAGTCGTCGCGAACGCGAAACGACTCGCTGACGTCTTCGCCGAACGTGGGCTCTCGCTGGTCAGCGACGGGACCGACAAACACCTCCTGCTCGTCGACCTGCGTGACTCCCATCCCGAACTGACGGGCAAGGAGGCCGAAGCGGCCCTGAGCGACGTCGGAATTATCGTCAACAAAAACACCGTCCCAGGCGAGACGCGGTCGCCGATGGTGACCAGCGGAATCCGCGTCGGGACGCCGGCGATCACGACCCGCGGCCTCGAGCAAGCGGAGATGGAACTCATCGCCGATCTCATCGTCGACGTCTTGGACGATCCGGACGACGCTGCCGTCGCCGATCGCGTCTCGTCGCAGGTCGACGAACTCTGTGAGTCGTTCCCGATCTACGAGTAATATACTAGCGTAGCTACTGATACTGCCAGACAGCACTATTCGACGATCGCGCGAGCCACAGGGCGCATACAGGCCGTGGGGCCCGCCAGTGTGGCTCTCGAGCGATCAGCCCACACTGCCTGTCAGCGGCTACGATAGCTTTTCAGGCGTTGTAGACACGCTGTACTCGGCTCCTGGATCCGCAAGGCGTCTCATCACGATATAATTCGATTGTTCGTCTTACACCTCGCCTCGACACCGACAGCGACGGAACGGGTGACAGGGATCGAGACCAGAAGGAACAGAGAGCGACGAGCACGGGGCAGCACTGACGATAGGTGGCAGCTCGGACAGCTACTGCACGTCAGTCCCGGCACACCCGCGACCGCCCTGCGGTCGTGTCGGAAACCGGTACAGAGCGGAGACTCGTATCAGTCGTCGGATGGATCGGGAACCTCTCGTTCGCTACGCTCGGGCTCGAGCGAGGGCAGCGAAACGTCGTCCTCGTCGCGGAGGAACAGCGGTCTGTGATTCCCGAAGGAGACGATCATCGCGACGACAGCGATCAGAGCGATCACCGAGAACGGGCCGCCGGTGATGATCGCGGCCTGCTGCAGGGCGTCGACACCGCCGGTGACCATCAGCAGCGACGCGAGCGCACCGATGAGAAAGCCCCAGATGACGCGGTTGATCGTCGACGGCTGTTCGGCACCGCCGGTCGTCAGCATGCCGAGTGCCAGCGTCGAGGAGTCGGCCGACGTGACCAGGAACGTCGTCACGAGCACGAGGAACAGGAACGTAAGCAGCCCGCCAAGCGGCAACGCCTCGAACAGCGGGTAGCCCGACCCGGCCTCGGTCAGTTCACCGACGACGGCGAGGATGTCGGCCTGACCGTTGTCCTGCAGGAAGATGGCGGTGCCACCCATCGTAGCGAACCACGGGATCGTGACGCCGGTCGAGGCGAGGACGCCCGTGACGGCGACCTGTCTGACCGACCGACCCCGGGAGATGCGCGCGATGAACAGCCCGACGAACGGCGTCCAGGAGAACCACCACGCCCAGTAGAAGATCGTCCAGCCGCCGACCCACTCGGCGACGCCGCCGCCGGCGGCCTGTTCGGAGCCGGTGTAGAAGCTCATCGTGACGAACTGGTTGATGTAGCCGCCGAGTGCCTCGGTACCGACGGACATGATGTACGTCGTCGGGCCGAGGATGAACGTCGCGACGGTCAACAGGGCAAACAGCCCCATGTTGAAGTACGAAAGCCGGCGAATGCCCTTGCGAAGGCCGAGCGCGACCGAGATCGTGAACACGACGGTCAGTCCCGTAATGACGAGGACCGTCCCGAGGTCACCGACGCTCGCCCCGGTGGTCCACTCGACGCCGACGAGGAACTGGCTGCCGACCAGTCCGAGCGTCGTCGCGACGCCACCGATGGTGGCAAACACCGCGAGGATGTCGATGAGTTTCGCGATCGGGCTGTCGAGGTTGTCGATGCCGACCCACGGAGCGATCACGGTCGAGATGCGAAGCGGCGCGTCGTAACGGTAGGCGAAGTACGCGATCGGCAGCGCCATCACGACGTAGGCGGTCCACGCCGAGAGCCCCCAGTGGAAGAACGTATACTGGATCGCGCCGACGGCCGCACCGGTCGACTGTGCTTCCGCATCGACGAACGGCGAGACGGCGTCGTAGTGGAAGATCGCCTCGGCGGGCCCCCAGAAGACGATCCCGGCGGCGATCCCCGCGGAGTACAGCATCGCGAAGTACGCGGGAAAGGAGAACTCGGGTTCTTCGTCCTCTTCACCGAGTTTGATGTTCCCCCAGGGACCGAATATCAGGAACCCGACGAACGCGACGAGGACGAACATCGCGACCAGGTACCACCAGCCTACGGTCGTCCACAGGAAGTCGTTTGCACCACCCATATACGTCGACGCCGACTCCGGTCTGAGGATAAAGGCGAGTACCGCCACCGTAGCGACGACGAAACTGATCACGAACACCGGAGTGTCGAGTTCGTCGACGAACCGCCCGATCGGTCCGTTTTGCTCTGATTTCGCCATTGTCTATCACCGATCTCCGAGTAGTCGTCGCCGGTGGGCAGCGACCTGCCACCACCGTTCGAACGGTTTCTGTGCCGGGTCCTCCGCGCGCTCTGTTGGCCGTGTCGTCCGCTCTCTCGTATCGATCATTGTTAGTTACTACCTCTCATGGGTTGTCTTGCGTATCGGTTATAAATTTATTCTCTCATCTAACATCGAACAGGTTCGGGTAACTAGGAAACCCGTTATTCGACGGTATGGAGGTGGTTTCCACGACATGATGCCGTGTTGATCATCTGCGGTTGACGTCCTCGACGACGTATCCCTCGGCTTCGAGTGCGTCGATGATCGCGGCGGCGTGTTCGATGCCGCTGGTCTCGATCTGGAACACCAGATACGCCTCGCCGACGGTGAGATCCTCGACCGCGCGGTCGTGCCTGACGGTGTGAATGTTGGCGCCGTGGTTGGCGATAATGCCCGAAATCTCGTCCATCTTCCCGGGCATGTCGTCGATTTTCACGCGCAGGCGCAGGATCTGTCCTCGCTCCGTAAGCGCGTGGATCAACACGGTTCGGAGCATCGTCATATCCAGGTTCCCGCCGCCGAGGACGGGCATGACGGTCTCTCCGCTGACGTCGAGTTGATCGCTCAGGATCGCCGCGACCGGAGCGGCGGCAGCACCTTCGACGACCTGTTTCGCTCGCTCGAGCAACAACAGGACGGCGTTTGCGATCGCCGTATCGGAAACGGTGACGACCTCGTCGACGTGGGCCTCGATGAGCTCCAGTGTTAGCTCCGAGATCCCGCCGGTCGCGATACCGTCGGCGATGGTGTCGACCTCCTCGAGTGTGACCGGGATCCCCTTGTCGAGGCTCTCGTGGACGGTCGCGGCACCCTCGGCCTGAACCCCGACGACGCGCGTCTCCGGTGAGAGGTGGTCGAGTGCAGTGGCGACGCCACTGATCAGCCCGCCACCGCCGATGGGAACGACGACGGTGTCGACGTCCTGGCAGTCCTCGTACAGCTCGATGCCCAGCGTTCCCTGTCCGGCGACGATGTGTGGGTCGTCGTACGCGTGGACGAATTCGCCGTTTCCGTCGGCCGCATACTCTTGGGCGTACGCCATCGCCTCCTGGAAATCCTGGCCGACCAACTCGACTGTCGCACCGTAGCTCCGCGTCGCGTCGATTTTGGCCTGCGGGGCGTGTTTCGGCATCACGATCGTCGAGTCCGCACCGCAGTTCGTCGCCGCCAATGCGACACCCTGGGCGTGGTTGCCCGCGCTCGCGGCGACGAACTCCTCGGCGCCGTCGTCGACCGCCTGTCTGATCTTGTTGTACGCCCCTCTCGTCTTGAACGAGCCGGTCCACTGGAGGTGCTCCATCTTCAGGTACACCTCGGCGTCGACCATCTCGCCAAGCGACGTGCTCTGCTCGACCGGCGTTCGCTTGACGACCGTCTCGTCCGTCAGGCGCTTACGTGCCTGCTCGATATCCTCGTACTGTACCACTCGCTCTCGTTCTGTTGTTTCGCTCATATATTACTGAAATGAAAGGGGTTGTCGGCCGCTATCGGATGATCTTGTCGCGGCCAGGGTCGAACAGCGGTTCGTCGCGAACCGTCGCGTCGTAGCGCTCACCTTCACAGTCGATCCGGACCGACGTTCCGGCCTCGGCGTACTCGCTGGGCAGGTACGTGTAGGCGATCGACTCACCGACGCTGTAGCCGTAGTCGCCGCCCTGGACGTAGCCGACGGCCTCGCCGTCTTTGTACACCGGGCGACCGCTCAGCATGACATCGGTCGAATCGTCGAGTGTCAGACAGGCGACCTCGGTGTCGATACCGGACTCCGTTGTCTCGACGAGAGCGTCCTTGCCGATGAAATCGGTGTCCAGATCGACGGCAAAGGGGATGCCGGCGGCGAACGGATCGACGTCGGTGTCGACGTCCGTTCCCCACAGCCGGAACCCTTTCTCGAGGCGCATCGACTCGAGGGCGCCGGCGCCCATCGGTCTGACGTCGAGATCCTGGCCGGCCTCCCAGAGGGTCTCCCAGAGCTTCCGGCCGTACTCGCTTGGGGCCCACAGCTCCCAGCCGAGTTCGCCGACGTAGGAGACCCGGAGCGCGATCACCGGGACGTCGCCGACGTAGAGTCGTTTACAGCTGAAGTAGGGGAAGCCGTCGTTGGAGACGTCCGCCTCAGTGACACGCTGGAGCAGGAGCCGCGAGTTCGGTCCCCAGAGACCGACGGTACACTTCGCGGACTCCTCGACCGTGACGGAGACGGTTTCGGGTGCGTGGTTCTCGAGCCAGGAGCCGTGGATCCCCGGCGAGTTGCCGCCACCGGTCGTCACCATATACTCGTCGTCGTCGAGTCGGGCGACGGTGAGGTCGGCAAGAATCGTTCCACCCTCGTTCAACATCGTCGTATACCGCACCTGGCCGACGTCGATGTCCATGTCGTTGCTACAGACCCGCTGGAGGAACGCGCCGGCGTCGCTCCCCTCGACCATGATCGAACTGAACGTCGTCATGTCGAACATGGATACGTTCTCGCGGGTGTGAAGGTGTTCGGCGCCCTCGATCGGCGAGCGGTTGATCCCCTGCCAGCCGTCCTGGTCGGGGATCTGATCCTCGTACGTCGAGACCAGGTCGGCGTTGTGTTCGTACCACTGGGGCGTCTCCCAGCCGCCGCTCTGGTAGAACTCGGCACCGAGGTCCTGCTGGTGGTCGTAGAACGGACTCACGCGTAGCCCGCGATGGTCGTCGGGTTGCCAGCGGGGTTCGACGATGCTGTACACCTGCTGGTAGCGCTTGCCGCCGCGGTCGGTAAAGTACTCCTTGCTCCCGGCGTGGGGTTCGAACCGGTTGACGTGGATTCCGCTCGTGTCGACGGGTCCGGAGGGAAGCCGCGGGACGCCGTTTTCCATCCACTCCGCGAGGATCTTTCCGTAGCCACCGGAGTGAGTCCACCAGATCGCCAGCCCGGTCCAGAGCCCGTCGATCGCTGCAGTCTCGCCGATCACCGGCATCCCGTCGGGCGTGTAGACGAAGATCCCGTTCTCGGTGACGCGGAAGTCAGTCCCCTGAGTCGCGGGCAGCAGTTCGTCGAACGCCTGCTGGGGCGACTTGTCGCGGTTCGGGTGGGTCGCTTCCGTCCAGTGTTCCTCGGTGAAGCTATGGACCGACGCCTGACTCTCCTCGCCGTTGGTCCCCATCTCGTCGGGATCGACGACCAGCGGCTCGTGGTTGTACGAGCCGAGACCGTAGCCGTCGCCGTGGGTCCGGAAGTACAGCGAGTTGTCCTGATCACGACCCACCGGCCGATCCGGGGGTTGGGCCATGAACTCGGTGATCTGGCGATCACCGGGCACCTCGAGACCGGCGGTCGCGTCGCCGATCGACGTCTCGTTGTCCTGGAGCTCCTCGAGCGGTTCCGTGACGACGTACTGGTGTTCGACCGGCGCGATCGGGAGATCGAGGCCGACGAGCTGGCCGGTCTGGTACGCCCAGTTGTTCGTCGCGAGAACGCACCGATCGCACTCGATACGGCCGTTGTCGGTGACGACGGCCTGTACGTTGCCGCCGCTGGCCTCGATGTCCGTCACCTCGGTGTTGCCGAAAAAGCGGGCCGACGACGTCTCGATGTACCATTGTAGCGCGTCCGTGCCGGCCACTTGCCCGTCGGTCGGCGAGTAGTAGCCGCCCAGAATCTCGTCCTCGTCGACGAGCGGGAAGTGTTCGGACACCTCCTCGGGCTCGAGGAGCTGTGGTTCCGGCAGTCCGTAGGAGGTCGCCCACTCGACACGGCGCTGGAGGAAGTCCATCCGTTCCTCCGAGCGGGCGAGTTCGATCCCGCCGACCTCGGTGTAGACGCCCGCGTCTTTGAGCAGACGGCTCGTGTAGTGGGCCGTCTTGGTCTGGATCTTCGACGGCGACGTCTGGAACATGATTCCCGGGGCGTGTGTCGACGAGCCGCCGGTCACCGGCAGCGGTCCCTGATCGACGACGACCACGTCTTCGGCGCCGAGTTCCGTCAGGTGGTAGGCGACACTACAGCCGACAGCCCCAGCACCGATGATCACTGTCTCGGCTCTCGAGGGGAGGCTCTCTGTGCTCATGTGATATACACACACATGACAGGGTATGTCCTATAAGTATACCGCTCACTTAAGTGACGTCGCGAATGCGGCACATTCTGCAGTGTGTCCCCATCCACAATTAGCAACGTATCTGATAGCTTTTGGAATCACGCTGCCGGACGGGGCGACGCTCGAGCATGCCCGCACCGCTTGCGGCGGTCAGGGAAGCGAGACGTCGACGTCCGTCTGCAGGCTCGCCGCCGTGATCGTATTGTACAACAGCATCGTGATCGTCAGCGGACCGACGCCGCCGGGCACGGGCGTGATCGCGTCGGCGACCCGGCTGGCGGAGTCGAACTCGACGTCGCCGACGAGTTCGTACCCCTTCTCGGTGTCGGCGTCTACGCGGTTGACACCTACGTCGATCACGGTAGCACCCTCGCCGATCATCGAGCCATCGACGAGTTCGGGTACACCAGCGGCCGCGACGACGATATCCGCGCGGCGGGTCTTCTCAGCGAGGTCCTCCGTCCGCGAGTGACAGATCGTCACCGTCGCGTTGCCGTCGTCTGCCTTCTGGATCAACAGGTTGGCCAGTGGCTTGCCGACGATGTTCGAGCGGCCGACGACGACGACGTCTTTTCCGGCCGTCTCGACGTCTTCCGCCTCGAGCAGCTTCTGGATCCCGTGGGGCGTACACGGTTTGAACCGCGGGTTTCCGGTGACCAGCCGACCGACGTTCTCCGGATGGAAGCCGTCGACGTCTTTCAACGGATCGATCCGCTCGAGGACGGCCCGTCGCTCGACGTGGTCGGGAACCGGGAGCTGGACGAGGATGCCGTGGACCGATGGATCGGCGTTTAACTCGTCGATACGATCGAACAGCGCGTCGGCAGCTGCGTCCGGCTCGAGTTCGTGATGGATGCTCTCGATGCCGAGGTCGGCACAGGCCTGGCGTTTCATCGAGACGTACGTCTCGCTGGCACCGTCGTCGCTCATCAGGACCGTCGCCAGCCCCGGCGTCACGCCGGCGTCAGCGAGCGTCTCGAGACATGGTTCCAGGTCCGCAGTGATTCGGTCTGCGATCTCGTTACCGTCGATGATCCGTGTCATAGCTGAGTTCGCGCCGCTGCGAGCGCAGGTGTCTCGAGTACGCGAGGGGAGACGACCCGTTACCACGACCGTTACCGACGCCGTCGCTCCTCGAGACGGAACCCACGGGCTCGCAGCGACGCCGGCTAGACGATTTCGGAGGGGCGTAATCAATCCAGGTGCTGACCGCTGTCGTCGGACGCGAGACCAACGATCCTCGAAGCTACTCGCCACGCGAGCCACTCGCTCGAGGGGATTTCGGCGACGATCACGCCGTACTGATATATACACCAGTAGTATTCGCGATCTAGATATATCCGGCTGCGGTCCGTCATCCAAACTGGCACCGCACAGTGGTGCCGGCGGCCGGGACAGGGAGCGTCCGACTGACCAGTACCGACGCCTCGGGTCCTCATACGGATTGCTGTAACGATTTACCGGCGCAACCGCAGCCCGGGTCGCGGTTGCGCCGGTAACGACGTACAGTAGTCCGTATCATACACCGAATCACATGCCGAACGACACGACGGTCTACTGTCGTCACGTGCCGCCGACCCCATGTGGCGACCGGCGGGACAGCGGGACGGTAGTCCGTAACAACTCCCGTCTCGGTCCGTACGACACCGTCGATGAAACGTGTTCTCAAGGTGTAACGGTCCAAACAAGACGAGCCACACTGTAGTATACTGCCGGACAGCACTATCGTGAGCGTTCGGCGCTTCCGTTCAGTGACTGCTGTCCGATAGTATAGCAGACAGTATCAGTCCGAACTCGAGTACCACGCAAAAGGTGTGTGCTATGGGAGCAGTTGTCTGTGCGAGGTGATCGGGATCGCGGTTGAACCGCGGCTCTACGAGAGCACGCGTTCGCGCTCGGGATCGTACAGCGGTTCCTCGCGGACCGTCGCGGTGTAGCGTTCGCCCTCGTGGAGGATTTCGACCTCGGTTCCGGGCTCGGCGTACTCGGGCGGGAGGTAGGTGTAGGCGATACAGGCGCCGACGGTGTAGCCGTACTCGGCGCTGTGGACGTAGCCGAGCGTCTCGTCGCCATCGAGCACGGGCCGGTCTTTGAAGACGACCGCGTCCTCGTCCTCGATGGTCAGACAGGCGACCTTGTGGCGGAGGTTGTCGCCCTCAGCCGCCTCGACGACCGCTTCCTTGCCGATGAAGTCGGTCTCGAGGTCGACGGCGAAGCTCAGGCCGGCCTCGTAGGGGTTGTGTTCAGTATGGAGGTCCTCTCCCCACAGCCGGAAGCCCTTCTCGAGACGCAGGGAGTCGAGCGCGCCGTTGCCGTAGGGCCGGAGGTCGTGTTCCTGGCCGGCCTCCCAGAGGATCTCCCAGAGCTGTTCGCCGTACTCACTTGGCGTGTACAGCTCCCAGCCGAGTTCGCCTGCGTAGGAGACCCGCAACGCGGTGACCGGGACGTTCTTCACGAAGATCTCCTGGGAACTGAAGTAGGGGAACGCGTCGTTCGAGAGGTCTGCGCGGGTGACCGTCTCGAGTACCTTCCGGGCGTTCGGCCCCGTGAGGACGAACGACGAGAGCTTCGACGTGACGTCGCGGACGACGACGTCCTCGGGCGCATGCTGGCGGATCCACGCGAGGTGGTTCTGTCCGACTTCGCGGCCGGTCGTCAACACCAGATATCTGTCGTCGTCGAGTCGGGTGACGGTAATGTCGGCACGAACCCCGCCGTCTTCGTTACACATGAGCGTGTAACGGACCTGGCCGACATCGATGTCCATGTCGTTCGTACAGAGGTACTGGAGGAACTCCCCGGCACCCTGGCCGCTGATCTCCATCTTGTTGAACGAGGTCATGTCGTGGAGGCCGACGGCGTTGCGGACGTGCAACGCTTCGGCGCCCTCGATCGGCGACCAGTACTTCGCTTCCCAGCCCTCACGGTCGGGAATCTGATCGCCGTACTGGGTCAGCAGGTCCGCGTTCGAGTCGAACCACTGTGCTTCCTCCCAGCCGGCTTCTGCCCACAGTTCGGCCTCGAGGTCTTTCAGTTTGTGATAGACCGAGCTCCGGCGAATGTCGCGCTGGTGGTCCGTCCAGGTCCACTTGGGGTGGACGATGTTGTAGACGATTCGGTACTCCTCGCCGCCGATGTCGCGGGCGAAGTCCCAGCTCCCCTCGTGGGGCTGGAAGCGGTTGACGTTACAGTGAGAGAGGTCGATCGTCCCCTCCGGCAGGCGCGGGACGCCGTTTTCCATCCACTCGGCGAGTGCCTTCCCGGCGCCGCCGGCGTGGGTTACCCAGATCGCCGCCGCAGACCAGAGACCGTCGTACTCCGCGACCGGCCCCATCACGGGCAGTCCGTTGGGCGACTCCGCGAACATCCCGTTGTACTTGTGCTCGAGTTCCCTCCCCTCGGTAGCGGGCAACAGTTCGTCGCTGGCCTCCCGGGGCGCCTTGTCCGGGCGGTCGGGGTGGGTCGCGTTGTTCATGTGGTAGTCGGAGAACTCGTGGACCGACCCCTGCTCGCCGTCGTCCTCGTTGCCACCGAGCTCCTGGGGATCCGGGACGAGCGGCTCGTGGTTGTACGAGCCGATCCCGTAGGCGTCGCCGTGGGTCCGGAAGTACAACGCATTGTCCTGATCCCGGAGGATCGGCCGGTCCGGATCCGCGAGGAGCCGGTCGGCCTTCTCGCCGGAGACGTCCCGGTAGTTTTCGTAGACCGGGTCGTCGGAGACGTCCTGGTGGCTCTCGGCGAGTTCCTCGAGGGGCTCGGTGATCGTGTACTGGTGTTCGACTGGGGTCACCGGCAGGTGGACGCCGAGTTGCTCGCCGAGCTGGCGTGCCCAGATGTTCGTGGCGATCACGACCTCGTCGCACTCGATCTCGCCGTGTTCAGTGACGACCGACTGCACCTCGCCGTCGTCGACCGCGACGTCCTCGGTTCGCGTGTGGGGGACAAAGCGCGCGCCCTGGTCCATCGCGGCCTCGGCCAGTGCCGCACACGCCTTTACGCCGGAAACCTGGCCGTCGGTCGGTGAGTAGTAGCCGCCCTGGATGACGTCGCTATCGACCAGCGGTAGCTTCTCCTCGACTTCCTCGGGCGAAAGGAGCTGTGGATCCGGAACTCCCCAGGCCGTCCCTCGCTCGACACGGCGCTGGAGGTACTCCATCCGTTCGTCCGTTCGTGCGACCTCGATACCGCCAGTCTCGCTGTACAGTGAACTCCCGTCCTCGTCCTCGAACTGCGAGTACAGTTTGCGGCTGTATCTCGCGAACTTGGTGAGGACCTTGTCGTCTGCGGTCTGGAACATGATCCCCGGCGCGTGACTCGAGGAGCCGCCGGTCGTCGGCAACGGCCCCTGGTCGACGACGACCACGTCGTCGCGCCCGAGTTGGGTCAAGTGGTACGCAGTGCTGCACCCGACGATACCGGCGCCGACGATGACGGTCCCGGCTTCGGCCGGCAGACTATCGTGTGTGTTCATAACTGACAGTGCGATATGCCGGGGACGGACGGATATATTTATCGCTCACTCCACTGATTTCCAACAACGCATCACATACTCGAGAGGTAGAGTTTCAGCGGTCGATGGGAGTCCCCGACAGAAATAACAGTGATATCAGTGTTATTCTATCGGAGTCGCTGCGACGAACGCTCCGGGACGGTGGTCGGTCACCGGTGGTCGGGACGCTCGAGGTCCCGATCGGCGACAGTCGACAGCAGATCGACCAGCGCGTCGGCCGCCAGTTCGAGCAGTTCCTCGCCCAACGCCGCACTCGCCTCGCGCGGATCGCCGACGACGCCGTTCTCGGTGAACTCCGCCGAGTCGAACGCGAGGTTGACCCGCCCCTGCCAGTCGCCCCAGCGATCGCTCCCGTTCTCGGCGGCCTCCTCGAGACGGTCGTCGTCGACGGCATCGGGAACCGCGTGTTGAAGCAACGCCGTCTCGAGGGGCCCGCCGTGGCCCATCCGCGAGCTGTGGTCGCCGACCTCGTCGAACCACGTAAACGGGACGGCGTAGGCGTCGTCGTGGCGTGAGATCTGACCGGCGACGTCCCGCAACGCGGCGGTGTTCCCGCCGTGGCCGTTGACGAGGACGACCCGGTCGAATCCGTGATGAGAAAGGCTCCCGACGATATCGCGGACGTACGCTTTGAACGTCGACTCCGACGTCCAGAGCGTGCCGGTAAACTGTCTGTGTTCCTCCGCGATACCGACCGGGACCGACGGTGCGACGACAACCGGGTCGTCGTAGCGCTCCGCGGCCGCGTCCGCGACCGTCTCGGCGTTGAGCGTGTCCGTTCCCAGCGGTGCGTGTGGTCCGTGCTGTTCGGTACTCCCGATCGGGAGCAACGCGAGATCCGTTTCGGTTGCGTCGACCGCCGTCCAGGTTGCGCGCTCGAGGTGCATACACCCGACCTCTCGGCGCGATCGCATAAAAACACCTCCTCGAACGGGCCGAAGGAATCGCATCGTCCGGCAGTATTACATGCCCCGACCACGGGTTCAACGAGTATGGAGTACGAGAGCGTTACGCATACGACGGCCGAGCGCCGGCTTGGCCGCCTGCCGTCCGGAACCGACGTCTCGGTGACCGTCCACCGATACGAGGGGGGGACGGGTCCGACCGCGTACGTACAGGCCGCACAGCACGGGATCGAGTTAAACGGGACGGCTGCGTTACGCCGACTCCACCACCATCTGACGACGACGGAGCTCGCCGGAACGGTGATCGCCGTTCCGGTGGTCAACTCGCTGGCGTTCGACCACGGATCCTACGTCACACCACAGGCAGTCGACGCGGTCAACCCGAACTGCAATCGGGTGTGGCCGGGCGACGAGGACGGAACGCTACAGGAGCGGGTCGTCGCCCGACTGTGGGAACTACTCGAGACGGCAGACGTCGTCATCGACCTGCACACCGGGACACCGGACATGCTCGAGCACGTACGATTCCAGCCCGACGATCGCCAGTCCCGGAGCCTGGCGGCGACGTTCGGAACCGAGTACCTGCTGACCGATACGTCGGCCGATCCCGAGACGAACGACGAGGAGTTTCAAGGGAAGCTTCGTACGGCGGCCGCACGGGCCGGGATTCCGGCGATCGTTCCCGAACTCTCGAACAGCCGGCAGGTCGACCACGACGCGGCACGCCGGGGCGTCCAGGGAGTTCGGAACGTCCTCGGTGAACTCGGATTACTGCGCGAGGAGCCGGATCCGACGCCATCACAGACGATCCTCCGACACGACGAGGGCCGTATCGGGACGGACCGGTCCGGGCTCTTCGAGCCGAATCCGTCGGTTACGGTCGGCGATTACGTGACCGCTGGAACCGAACTCGGGACGGTGTACTGTCCGGCGACGTTCGAACAACGCCAGTGTGTGACGGCGAGCGACGACGGCGTCGTCTACTCGCTGACGCGGGAGTCCGTCGTGACGGCCGGCGAAAAGGTCGCCTGTATCGCCGAGCGAACGTCTGACGAACGAACCCCGGCGTAGCACCGTCAGCAACCGGCGTTCGATACGCTCCATTTGAAGGGGTGAACTATTCCCCACGTAGTCTTATCCCCACTGCTCGGCAGGATACCAGTATCATGGGAGTTAGTGCCTCGATTGGGATACTCTCGCAAACAATCGAGCGATACGAGGCGGACAACGGCGAGATCCACCGCGTCGACGCGACCGTTCGTGACGATACCGACGGGCCGAGCGTTTCGGTCGACGTCGCCGTGCCACTGTCTACGGGACGGTCGACCACCGACTCGACGCCGGCGGACGTAACGATCGACGACGACGGCGGTCTCAGACTCGAGTTCCCGCCGTCGGTCGTACCGGCTATCGACGAGTACACGCCCGCAGACGTCTCGAGCGTACAGGACGGAGCGACCGTCACCGCGGACGGAACCGTCCTCGTCACGTTCACGCTCGGCCTCGAGGAGGAAACGGAGCGAACCGCCGCTGCGGTGACGAGCGGCGAGGACGAAACGAGCGATGACGACACAGAAGCGTCGCAAGCGGGTCAGAACACACCACTCGAGTCGCTCGAGAACGCGGCGGCGAACGACGACTGGGAATCGCAAGCGGAGGCGAGTACGAACGAATCCGACGACCGATCCGCGCCGGACTCGGTCGACGAGGGCGAAAGCACGGACGACGCCGCAATCGACCCCGAAATCGAACGCGCGCTCGCGACTGCACGCAACGAAGACCTCCCACCGTACGACGACGTCGAGTACCTGCAGTGTCTGTACGACTCCTTCGAGACGTTTACCGCGATGGCAAAGGCACTCGAGATGGACGTCGCGTCCGAGACCGTCCGCCGGTACATGATCGACGCCGGCATCCACGAGCCGGCGTCCTACGACACGCCCACGCCCGACGACGCAGCGTCCGATGCCGAGTCGGAGTCGAAACGAACGGACGACGTGGACGTCGACGGCACGACGGCGATCGACGACCCGGCCGAACCCACGGCGGAGAAACAGCTTGTCGCGGACGGGATCGGACTTCCCGAAGACGTCGAGATCGGCGCATTGCTGGACGCACTCGAGACGTCCATGACGTTACACGACGTCAGTCGGCAACTCGATCTCGAGCGTGAACGGGCACGGGACCTACTCGAGCAGTTGAACCTGATCGACCTCGTCGTGAAACGCGTCTACGCGTCGGACGACCCCGGACGTCGGCCAGACCGAGACGAGATCGTCGATCGGATCCGCGAGAGTGCGACCCTCGAGTAATGTGTGTCGTCGTACTTCCGGACAGCAGTCAATAAACCGTCGGTCGCGACGTCGCGGCTGTCCCCGTGGGTGACGGCCGCAGTAGCGCGACCGATCGTCGAATAGTTCTGTTCAACAGTATGAATAGTGCTGTCCGGTAGTATATCAGTCGCCGATCGAACACCACCGAGTCCTCGGATCGGTCGATCGAACCCCTCTCTGCGGTGAATCGATCGACCACTTATATTTATGTTCAATATCACAGGTGAACCGTTTTGGGGAACTGTTGTGTTGATGCTACCGTATGACACGATGGGACGACTCACGGACACAGAACGTGAGTGATGATATCACCGACGACACGAACGCGCTGCCGGCAAAGTACTTCACCGAGGAGGAGATCTTCGAGATGGAGAAGGACAAGGTGTTCGGGCAGTACTGGATCTACGCGGGCCACGCCAACACGATCTCCGAGCCCGGCCAGTTCTTTACCCGGACCATCGGCGATCGCCAACTGATCATCGTTCGGGGCGAGGACGGCGAGGTCAAGGCGTTCGACAACGTCTGTGCCCACCGCGGCTCGAAGATGGTCGAGGACACACCCATGACCGACCCCGGCGAAGGAAGTCGAATCCAGTGTCCCTACCACCTCTGGACGTACGATCTGGACGGCAAACTCAGGAGCACGCCCAAGAGCTTCGAAGAGGCGAGCCTGAACCCCGACCTCGAGGACGAGGAGGTCCAGGAGTTCGATTGCGAGACCAACGGCCTCAACGACGTCCACGTCGATACCATCGGGCCGCTGATCTTCGTCAACCTGAGCGACGATCCACTGTCGCTTGCCGAACAGGCCGGCGTCATGAAAGACCGCCTCGAGGCCCTTCCACTCGAGGAGTACGAACACGCCACCCGAATCGTCTCCGAGGTCGAGTGCAACTGGAAGGTGTTTGCGAGCAACTACTCGGAGTGTGACCACTGCCAGGCCAACCACCAGGACTGGATCGAGGGCATCGCACTCGACGAGTCCGAACTCGAGGTCAACGACTACCACTGGGTGCTCCACTACACTCACGAGGCCGACGTCGACGACGAACTGCGCATCCACGACGAACAGGAAGCCCAGTTCCACTACCTCTGGCCGAACTTCACGGTCAACATGTACGGCACCGCCGACGGCTACGGCACTTACATCATCGATCCCATCGACACCGATCGGTTCCAGCTCATCGCCGACTACTACTTCCAGGACGGCGAACTCTCCGAGGAAGAACAGGAGTTCGTCCGCACGAGCCGCCAGCTCCAGGAAGAGGACTTCGAACTCGTCGAGCGACAGTGGGAGGGCTACAAGACGGGCGCACTCGCCCAGGCCCAGCTGGGTCCGAACGAACACACCGTCCACCGCTTCCACCAGCTCGCCCAGGAGGCCTACGACTCGTGATCGCAAGCCACACACGATCGACACCGCATCAGTTCCGTTCGACGACTACCAACCCCCACAACAGCACGAACCCATGAGCACACACGACCAGGAATCACGAGATCAGGCATCGTACGTCGCATCCTGTCCGGAGTGTGACGTCGATCTCCGGACCGAAACGCCCAACGAGATCGTCGCGTTCTACCGCCGTCACTACCGCGTGACGGGCCACGAAGTACAGATCGAACACGCCCAGCCGGAAATCGACACGGACGTCACAGGCGACGGCCTCAAAGACGTCGTCGGGCAGCTACAGGACCAGTACGAAAACGGCGTCCCGTTTGGCGTCGTTGCAGCGGTGATGAGCGAGCGCGGACAGTCGATCGGCGAAACGTTAGACGAGATCCACGAGGTGCGGATGACCGGGAGCCTCTACGAGCCACAGGACGATCACCTCGGTGCGTTCTGACGGTTTCACCGGAATCGAATACGGTAAGCGATAGAAGCGCAGCTGCAGTACACCGTCGCGATTAGTCCTCGTTCTCGTCAGCACCCCACCTGTCGTCCGGATCGACGGGTTCGACGGCCCGAACCAGTTCGTCTTCGGTATAGTCGCGGTCCTCGAGTCGCATACTCCGCACGCGCCACTGTTGGCTCAACTCCGGCTCTTCCTCGGGACCGACGCGGGCACCGTGTGTTCGGAAGAACGCACCGTCGCGGCCGAGTCGTGCACCCTCGTAGGTGTGTTGATCGAAGGCGACGTCGTACCTCCCGCCGGGCTCGAGTTCGTCGACAGGGTGGTCGTATCGAGGCTCACGACCTTCCTCGTGGGCGGCGACACGCTCCGCGGAGAGTTCGCCGAAGTAATCGTCTGCGTGTGCAGATTCGCGCGACGACGGCGCACGGGCGGCCGCCAGCGCGGCATGGACCGCACAGAGTCGTCCGCGCCAGGAGTCTTCCGACCACCGCTCGCGGGCCAGTTCCTCGTAGCGACTCACCGTAAGTGCGACCTGGTGGCCGGCACGCAGGTCTTCGACGACGTAGAGGTTGATCCGGTCCCAGAAGTTCCAGGCGTATCCCGAGCGAACCAGCTCCCAGGCGGCCCACGCCGCGACCTCCTCGTCCGATCGACGAACCGCCTTCTGGAGAAGACTCGAGACGGCGTATCGGTTCGCTCCCGACTTGGTCTCGTTCTCGCCGAGTTCCTCGCCGAAGTCGTTGACTGCGTCGGACTCGGAGTCGTCTGCCTCGGTCGCGTCACCCTCCTCGTCGGTCTGCAACTCCCCGCCGGAGCCGAATCTGGTCTGTTTTCCGTCGTCCATACACGTCTTTCCCGTCGGTCGACGGAAATAGCTGACTGCTCCGAACTGGAGTCGGAATCGTATGGGAATACTACCGGACAAAACAATGCACATACCGATCGCACGGCCCTCGTGCAATCGGGTGCACACTGCCGTTCAGTGGCTACGCTAGTCCGCACCGGCGGAAAACACGTGCCCACACCCCTCACACATCGGTTCGGATCGCTCGTACGGTTCGACCATCGTCCGTTCGCAGTTCGGACATCGCATCGGCACGTGTTGTCGCAACTCGACGGCGGATAAGCGTCGGTGTGATAAATGACGGGGCGTTATACCATCACACGCAGTCGGATCCGGAAAGCAACGAGCACGGTGCTCGAGCGGGCAAACGAGATCGAGCGTGATGCGTAATACTGTTGGACAGAACGATTCGACGATCGGTCGCGCGACTGCGGCCGTCCCGACGGTGGCGGTCGCGAGTTCGCGACCGACGGCTCACTGACTGCTGTCCGACAGTATAAACGATCGACATCCCCTTCCGAAAACGACCGTCTCGGCGGCTGTCGTTGCCCGTCATATAATGGTCTTCGATATACCTGGTTAACCCTTTTCCCAAATTGGGTCAATTGTGGTACTGTATGACGCAATGGGACAGTGCCCAGGCGAAGTCAGTGAGTCCAGACATCACGGAGAAAACGAACGCGTTGCCAGCGAAGTACTTCACCGAGGAAGAGGTCTTCGAGACGGAAAAGGAGAAAATCTTCGGCCGGTACTGGATCTACGCGGGTCACGGGAACACCATCTCCGAGCCCGGCCAGTTCTTCACCCGGACCGTCGGCGGGCGCGACCTGATCGTCGCCCGTGACGAAAACGGCGAGGTGCGTGCCGTCGAGAACGCCTCGGATCGCGACGGCGCGCCGATCGTCGGCGACGTGGCGATGACCGATCCCGAACGCATCGATCCGAACGACCTCGACGACCTCGAGGACGTCCACGTCGACAGCATCGGACCGCTGTTCTTCGTCAACCTGAACGACGATCCAATGCCGCTTGCCGAACAGGCCGGCATCATGAAAGACCGCCTCGAGGCCCTTCCACTCGAGGAGTACGAACACGCGTGTCGCATCAGTTCGGAGGTCGAGTGCAACTGGAAGGTGTTCGCAAGCAACTACTCGGAGTGTGACCACTGCCAGGCCAACCACCAGGACTGGATCAAAGGCATCGCACTCGACGAGTCCGAACTCGAGGTCAACGACTACCACTGGGTGCTCCACTACACCCACGAGGCCGATATCGACGACGAGTTGCGTATCCACGACGAACGGGAAGCCCAGTTTCACTACCTCTGGCCGAACTTCACGGTCAACATGTACGGCACTGCCGACGGCTACGGCACCTACATCATCGACCCCATTGACACCGAACGGTTCCGACTCGTCACCGACTACTACTTCCGTGACAGCGACCTTTCCGAGGAAGAACGGGAGTTCGTCCGCACGAGCCGCCAGCTCCAGGAGGAGGACTTCGAACTCGTCGAACGGCAGTGGCAAGGACTCAGAACGGGCGCACTCGCCCAGGCCCAGTTGGGTCCGAACGAACACACCGTCCACCGCTTCCACCAGCTCGCCCAAGAGGCTTACAACTCGTAGGTGGTTTACCGATTTGTGGACGTTCGGACGTCGACGAATCCGTGATCCGTGTACGGGAGTGGCCGGTTACGCTGTCTCTCGGTCAACGATCGGATTCCGTAACAGAAGTGAGCTTTTTATATAATATATTATATGGTGAGTTTTATCGGATGTTGTGTACAGCTATAGTAGCCACTGCAAGTCATTGCACACCTGATCGCCAGACGGATCAGCGATCAGTGTGTAAACCGTTTCAGTTGTTACCATAGTGATAGGAGACAGCCGGATGGAGCGGAGACCGTTACGATATCACTGTTCGTCAGTCGTCCCGTCCGGTCGAACGGTCAGGACGGGAACCGGTGCCGTCCGGACGACTGCATCGGTCACGCTGCCGACGAGTGCACGCTCGAATCCGCCACGACCGGCGGTTCCCATCACGATCAGGTCGATGTCCTCCGTCTCGACGTAGTCGACGATCGCTTCGGCTGGTTTGCCGTCTCTCGTCGCCATCACGACATCGAGACCGCGGTCCCGGCCGCGAGTGGCGAGCGCATCGAGATGGGACTCGGCCCGTTCGTAGAGCGCGCTCGAGGGATCGATATCGGTGTCCGAGACGGTCACGAGGGAGTTTGCGAGGTCGCCGTCGACCACCGAGAGCAAATGGACGGTCGCCTCGAGTCGGTCTCCGAGCGTGAAACCACGCTGGATCGCTGTCGTCGCCGGCTCGCTGCCGTCGGTCGGACAGAGTACCGAATCGAACGTGGCTGCAGTTGTGTCGGCTGCCTCTGGAGTGATCGTTACGACGGGGACGGGAGCAGTGCGGACGACTTTGTCCGCGACGCTGCCGACGATCGCACGGGCAACCCCGCCACGACCGGATGTCCCGATGACGATACCGTCGAGTGCCTGCTCGTCGGCATAGCGGACGATTTCCTCGGCCGGAATCCCTTCGCGGACTGTGGCCGTCGCATCGAGGCCACGGTCTGTGGCGCGTTCCCGGAGCGACTTCGCACGAGCGTCGGCCCGTTCACGAAGGCGAGAGCGGATCGACGCCGAATCACCGGAGTATCCAGCCCCGGTCGCAACGGAGCTGTCCGCAACCGAGAGCACGTGAACGCTCGCTTCCAGTTGTGCTGCGAGGTCGAAGCCACGGTCTGCGGCGGCTTCGGCCGGGTCGCTTCCGTCCGTTGGAATTAGCAGTGTATCAAATGTCATGGGTGGTCAGTCGTCCGTTTTCGACGACGTTACGTCATCGCCCGCAGGCACCGTGCGCTCGAGTTGGCCGGTCTCGTAGCCCGCCCAGTCGAACTTCTCCTGGAAGTAGATGGCGACGTTGACAAGTGCCAGCAAGACGGGTACTTCGATCAGTGGGCCGACGACGGTCGCGAAGGCAACACCGGAGCCGACGCCGAAGACGGCGACGGCAACGGCAATCGCGAGTTCGAAGTTGTTCGAGGCGGCGGTAAAGCCGATGGCAGTCGTCGTCGAGTAGTCCGCACCGATACCCCGCCCCATCGCGAAGCTTACGAGGAACATGACGACGAAGTATATCGTCAGCGGGACGGCGATCCACAGCACGTCGGTCGGCTGGGCGACGATCGCGTCCCCCTGTGTGGCGAACATCACGACGACGGTAAACAACAGCGCGATCAGCGTCAGCGGGCTAATCGTCGGGACGAACTCCTCTTCGTACCACCCCTCGCCTTTCGAGTGGACTCCACCCAGCCGGGTGAGGATGCCGCCGGCGAAGGGGATCCCGAGGAAGATCGCGATCGCCCAGAACACCTGCCCTACGGTGATGTCGAACGCGTCGATGCCGGCGACCAGCGCGTCCATTCCCAAAAGCGGCGGCAAGAACAGCGCGAAGAACCAGATGTACACTCCGTAGGTGACGATCTGGAAGATGCTGTTGAACGCCACTAACCCCGCCGCGTACTCACTCGAGCCGTCCGCGAGGTCGTTCCAGACTAGCACCATCGCGATACAACGGGCCATCCCGATGAAGATCAGCCCAAGGAAGTACTCGGGACGAGCGGGGAACCACGGGACGATCCCGCTAAAGAAGACCACCGCGAGAACGAACATCAGCGTTGGCCCGATGAGCCAGTTCTGCACCAGACTCAGCGAGAGGATACGCCACTTCGAGAACACCCGCGGCAGTTGGCGGTAGTTGACCTTCGCCAGCGGCGGGTACATCATCGCGATCAGCCCGATCTCGACGAGGTGGTACTCCTGGATCGGCTCGACGACGCCCGGCGCGACGTATCCGAGGCCGACGCCGATCCCCATCGCGAGGAAGATCCAGACGGTCAGATACTTATCGAGGACGTCCATCGACCGCGGGTCGCCACAGTTCGGACAGCCACAATCCGGTCCGTGTTCGTGATCGAGATCACTCATTACCGATCCCCTCTTCGAGGCCGATTCGTCCAAACGCCGATTCGACGTTCCATCGGTGGCGTCGTTTCAGTGGTCATCCTTTCTCCTTCTCCTTATTCCGAAGCAGCGATGACATCGAGCTGAACGGCAGCGCCGCCGGGAAGCGAACAGACGCCGATCGTCGTTCGCGGCGGGTACTCCCCATCGAACCGGGACTGGTACACGCCGTCCACGACGTCCCGAGTAGCCAGATCGGTCAGTTGAACCTCCACTTTCATCACGTCCTGCAGATCCAGGCCCCTCGCGGCGAGGACTGCCTCGAGTCTGTCGAAACTGGTCTCCGCTTGCGCTTCGATTGAGCAGTCGCTCAAGATCTCTCCGTCCGTCTCCGGAAGAATCCCCTCGAGGAAGACGAGATCGGAGTGACCGGTCCGCTTTCCGAACGCACCGGTGTGTTTCGATCCCTCACGCTGGCTCTTACTCTCGCTACTCAACGCGGTCCGTGACGACTTTTCGTTGACCGGTTCGCCCATACGACATCTGAACATCTGCTCAGTTATAAATATGGCTATCATCTCGTGCTATCGGATCTGAATTCGCACAGGCGAGGAAAACGATAGCATCGAACGTGGCGTTACCGTGATCCGTCGAGAACGGTCAGCAGCGCACTTGCCCGGCTGGTTGCACGGTATTTTCGCCATCGTCCCTCTTTTCGTTTCGTCACGAGTCCTGCATCGGAGAGCGTAGAGAGAGCGTGGCTCACAGCACTGTTGCTGACGTCGACAAGCGGCGTGAGTTCACAGACACAGAGTGGCTCGTCGGCTTCGACGAGGAGTCGGACGAGTCGGTATCGCGTCTCGTTGCCGAGTGCGGATAGCGTTTGAACGTCACTCGAAACGATGTCCCCATCGAGCGTCGACTCGAGTTCGTCGAGTTCGTCGAGTCGCTCCTGGAGGTTTTCATCGCGACACTCACCGAGTTCGTCCTCGAGATAGCGCTGGAGTCGATCGTCCGTTTCTGACATTAGCTTCAATTGCAGACTCGTTCAGATAAGTATTCCGGCAGAGTCCACCAAAGAGCATCGGCATAGACGACCATTCACTCGTTCTTTACAACGAAAGCAACGATCACCACTACTTCCTCTCGCAGCTGGGTCAGCAGATCGATCCGCAAATACTTTGAGCCAGTCGCTCACCCAACACTTCTGCTGTTCTCGGCGGACGCACAGACAGCTACTGGAAGCTTCCGGTGATTAGCTGGTAGAGCGCAGCAATGGTCTCGCGTACAACACATATCAGCAGAACATCACTCTCATCGATGTCCACGAGATTTTATATGAGAAGTACGAGAATACCGATGTATGTACGATCTCACTGGGTTCCAGCGCGATTTGCTGTACGTAGTTGCTGGACAAGACGAACCACACGGGCTCGCGATCAAAGACGAACTCGAGAACTACTACGAAAAGGAGATCCATCACGGACGGCTGTACCCGAACCTGGATACGCTCGTCGACAAAGGGCTCATCGAAAAAGGCTCCAGGGATCAGCGAACCAACGTCTACTCGGTCACCCGGCGCGGAACCCGGGAAATCGAGGCACGACGGGAGTGGGAAAATCAGTACGTCGAACTCGAATGAGCTGTTCGAATCGACGAATCACGCGCGGTTCCGGACGCGAAGCTACGCCAACTAAATTTCGAGCGACGATGGGCGCTCGAGACTGACTGCCGAATTTTCCGAGGTTGACCGCGAACTACTGCGGTTCCGATTGGCGCCGTTCCTCGAGAACGAGTTCGGCGACCCGTTCGGGATGTTCGTTCGCGAGTCGAAGAACCGCGTCGTGTATCTCACGCGTCTGCTCGTCGAGAACCGAAGCTTCGGCGAGTTTCGGAACGATCGTCGTCCGGATCGCGTTCTCGAATTCGTCGACCGTTTCACTGCGAGCATAGAACGGCTTCTGCTGGACGTCACTGTATTCGAACGCCGGTCCGATTTCGGCGGGTGAGACCGACTCTGACTCTGACTCTGACTCCGCCTTCGCGGCCGAGCCGTCAGTAACGTCGTCATCGGAACGACTCGTGTCCGACTCCCCGTTCGGACTCGAGGAGTTCTCCGGCGGCGAATCGCTGGTCTCAGATTCCGAGTCCCCATCCAGAGGGGTTCCGGTCGCTGCAGTGGTATCGGTCGTGTTCGCTGCATCGGCCGTATCCGACTGAGCAGACGTATCCGCCGATTCGATCGGTTCAGAGTCGTCGTCTTTGAGATCGTCGAACGGATTACTCATCGCTCGACTCCCCCAGCAGCGACGATTTCGGCGAGTTCCTCGTAGCAGGCGATCTGGTCGTTCTCCGGATCGTAGTCCTGGAGAGGTTGGCTGTGTTGTAGCGATCGTGACAGCGCCGACCGGTGACGAATTCCTGGCTTCGGTGGTGCCATCTCACCGGCATCGATCGCGTCGAACTCCTCGCCCGTGATCCGGGCGAAGTCCGGCACCGCCTCCTGTAACTGTTGCCCCGGGTTCACCTCGTAGGTCGCGGTGTTTAAGTTCTCGAGCAGTTCCCGGTCCTCGGTCCGGTGATCGATCCGGTCACCGAGTTTGTTCGGGACGACCGCAAGGACATCGACGTCGATGTACTCCCGAGCCGGTTCGATCAGCCGTTCCATCGTCCGCTTGTAGCCACCGATCGCACTCGAGCCTGGTTCGATCGGGATCATGACGTTCCCCGTTGCAACGAGGGCGTTGTTGTTGAGCATCCCCGGATACGCCGGACAGTCGAAGACCACGTACTCGTACTCGTCGCCGAGTAGGGGATCGACAATCTTCGATTTGATACGCGCCGATCCCTGCATCGCGCCCGCAAGCTCCTTCTCGACGTCCTCGAGGGTGTCCGAGGAAGGGAGCAGATCGAACCCATGTTCGGTCGATCGGATCAGGTCGTGTGGTGTCGCGTCACCTTCAAGGATAACGTCTCCGAGATCGACCTCGTCCTGATACGCAGCCTCGAAGCCGAGGCCATTCGTCGCATGACCGTTCGGATCGAGATCAGCGAAGAGGGTCGTTCCACGCTCGGCGAGCTGGCGCGCGAGATTCATCGAGGTCGTTGATTTGCCGACACCACCTTTCAGGATGACCACGCTAACGGCACGTGGTTCAGTTGTCGTAGCTTCCATTGGTAAGTCACTCACATTATTCGCGATAGGAACCTATTGTTACGTGGTTTCCCATTACAGATGTTGTGACTATCTTTTGTTCTATCTTCTTAATTCTACCTACTGTATCCTGAGTAGGGCAGGTAGTAACAGTAGCTACAATAGGTACAATAGGTACCTTACCTGCCTCACCAACTACACCTATTTAACCTATTGTAGACGGAGTGCTGACTGTGGCTGACACAACTATTTTCTCGGTTTTACAGAGTTACCTATACAACAGACAGCGCTGAAAGGTCGTGCAACCCTTTTCCATCGATGGATTATGAATAAGAGGGACGACTCAGCTATAACTCGACAGGGGAGAAGACAGGAGTCCACGGAGAAAAGGCATACAGTCGAGTTTCGTATAGAGCTCCGTTAGTTCGTACCGAACGATTTCGCGAACACATGTATCACAGATATCACAACCGCCAGACTCATACTGACGGACAGCAGTCAGTGAAACATCGGTCGCGAATTCGCGGCTGTCACCGCCGGCAACGGCCGCAGTAGTGCGACCGATGGTGAATAGTTCTGTCCGCCAGTATCAAGAGAATCGAAGAATGGAAGCGTTCCGTAGTTCTTGCATAGAGTAGCCACTGAACGGCAGTGCGCACCCGATCGCGCGAGGGGCGTGCGGGTCGATACGACCACCGGAGCGCCCCGCGAACTGGCAAGCGGGGACCGGCGTGACCCGTGAGCCGGACGATCGGTGTGCAAACAGGTTCAGTTGTTACTATAGATC
>NZ_JAVDDV010000003.1 GCF_030848565.1 Natronolimnohabitans sp. A-GB9 | reverse complement strand
CTGGGGTACAAACTCGTCCAGACACTGGAACTAAGCGTCGACGTTGCGGGTTGGCTCGGATTTTGACCGATTACGTCGACTGACGAACCGGGATTCGTCACACGAGAGCAGTAGTATCAGGAAGCGGATTCGAACGTCGCTGCGTACTCTCGAGCGCGACGGCGGACCGATTCGGCGTCGACGACGAGTACTTTACCGTCACGCATCAGGACGTCGCCGTCGACCATCGTGAACTGCACGTCGTCGCCGTGGGCGGCGAAGACCAGATGCGAGTGGACGTCGTGAATCGGCGTCGCTCGAGTGACGTCGGTCTCGAGGCCGATGATGTCGGCTTTCCACCCTTCTCGAAGCGCGCCGACGCGGTCGAAGCCGGCCGCGCGGGCGCCGTTTATCGTCGCCATCTCGAAGACCGTCCGCGCGGGCAAGGCCTGTGGCTCGAGTCGGTCGACTTTCTGGAGTAGGCTGGCCTGTCGCATCTCCGTGAACGGATCGAGCGTGTTGTTACATGGCGGGCCGTCGTTGCCCAGCGCGACGTTGATTCCACGCTCGAGGTAGTCGTGGATCGGCGCGACGCCACTCGCGAGTTTCATATTCGACGACGGACAGTAGGTGACGTGCGTTCCGGTCTCGGCCAGTCGCTCGCGTTCGCTGTCGTCGGTCCAGACACAGTGGGCGAGGACGACGTCCTCGCCGGTGAGCCCGACCTCGTCGAGCCAGTGAACGTTCCGGAGCCCGGTTTCCTCCTCGACGGTCGCGATCTCGTCGCGGTTCTCACTGGCGTGGGTGTGGATGCGAACGCCGTCGTACTCGTCTGCAAGCGCTCGCGTCCCGCGGAGACAGGCTTCGGTACAGCTGACGGCGAACCGTGGCGTCAGTGCGTACCGAATCCGGCCGCCGTCGACGCCGTGATAGCGCCGAATGAGCCGTTCGCTTTCGGCGAGTGCGTCGTCGGTGTCCTCGAGCAAGCCCGGCGGCGCCTCCTTGTCCATCATCACCTTTCCGAGTCGGCCGCGAATTCCGAACTCGCGGGCCGCCTCGAACGCTTCCTCGGCGTGGGAAACCGAGAGGTGGTCGATACACGTCGTCGTCCCGCTCTCGATCAACTCGAGGTAGCCGAGCTCGGCTGCGACTCGCATCTCCTCGGCCGACAGCGAGGCCTCCATCGGCAAGACGTAGTCGAACAGCCACTCGAGCAACGCGGTGTCGTCGGCGATGCCGCGGCCGAGACTCTGTACGGAGTGGATGTGTGCGCCGACGGTCCCCGGTGCGAGCAGGTCGTATGCGTGGTGTTCGTGGTCCGGATACTGCTCGAGACACGTCGATCGATCCCCGACGGTAACGATGCGATCGGCCTCGACGACGACGGCGCCGTCGTGGATCACGGTTTCGGCGTCGACGATGACCGTCCCCGACAACAACATACCGACCCACGATACCCAGTCGATAACCTTATTTCTGTGGGTGATACGGTCCGCGGTCCCGATGTCACGGCGACCCCACAGGCGGTTCGTGGGGTCGCCGGCACTGACCGACAGCGACCCACGGGGGGATTACGATCTCACGACGATCGGATCGACATCGACACGTGTGAGAGCACCCATGCGCCGGTGAGAAGCGCAGTGAACGTGACGTATCCAACGAGAAGCGGTAACACGAGTATCGGTAGCGACTCCCAGAACAGGTAGGTGCCGACGACGAGCAACGGCACGAGGATCAGGTTCACTCGAATGAATCGCTCGAGACCCATCTAGTCGAAGTCAGTCGAACCGCACGTATACCGCTACCGATACCGGTCGACGAAAGTCGAGGCCACAATACGGGCTCCTGTCGTCACGTCCCGCCGATCGCCAACGGGGTCGACGATCGGCGTAAATCGGTACAGCAGTGCGAATCAGTCGCTGGAACGGCCCGGCAGCGTTAGTAGCTGCGCTCTTTGGGCTCGTAGGTCTTGTCCTCGCCCTCGAGGATGACCGGGCGATAGAAGATCTTCGGTTCGCCGTCGTCCCAGGAGATGAGCGTGTGCT
Source organism: Natronolimnohabitans sp. A-GB9 (assembly GCF_030848565.1). Lineage (GTDB taxonomy): Archaea > Halobacteriota > Halobacteria > Halobacteriales > Natrialbaceae > Natronolimnohabitans. The sequence continues at coordinate 341,296 of NZ_JAVDDV010000003.1, read as the reverse complement.
TGAGCCAGTTCTCGTCGTCACGCACCTGGTTCTCTTGGCGCCAGTGGGCACCGCGGAACTCGTTGCGCACGAGGGCACCGAGTGCGATCGTCTCGGCGACGTCGATCAGGTTTCGCGTTTCGATGGTCTGCTGGAGGTCGGTGTTGAACGTCCGCGATGGGTCGTCGACGTAGACGTCCTGGTACTCCTCGCGACACTCGCGGATGATCCGCAGCGCCTTCTTGATCCCGTCTTCGGTTCGGAAGACGTTCACGTAGTCGGTCATCGCGTTCTGGAGCTTCTGGCGGATCTCGGAGTGTTGGACGCCGTCGTCTTTGTCCATCAGGCGGTCGACGCGCTGGCGGGTGCGTTCGACCGTCTGCTCTAAGACGCCTTCGGCGTCGGCCGTGACACCGCCGTCTGCAGCGACGCTGTCGGACGTATCGAGGCCGGCCGCACCGGGCTGGACGGGGAGTTCGGTCTCGGTCTCGTCCTCGACGTCGTCGCCGTATCCCGTCTGAATCTCGGGCTCTCCGAGGTCTTTGCCGGCAGCCTGGTAGCCAGCACGCTTGCCGAAGACGATCAGCTCCGGCAGGGCGTTGCCGCCCAGGCGATTACCGCCGTGGACGGAGACACAGGCACACTCGCCGGCCGCGTAGAGGCCGTCGATACAGGTCTGGCCGTTCTCGTCGGTCTCGATGCCACCCATCGCGTAGTGCTGACCGGGCTTGACCGGCATCGGTTCGATGAGGCCGTCGACACCTTCGAAGTCCTCCGCGAGGTGGAGGATGTTCTCGAGGCGGTCCATGATCCGTTCCTCACCGAGGTGGCGCATGTCGAGGTGGACGTATTCGTCCTTGACGCCGCGTCCTTCGTTGACTTCGGTGAGTTCAGCACGTGCGACGACGTCGCGGGAGGCGAGTTCCCCGGAGTTGTTCGCGTACCCGTACTCGAACATGAACCGTTCGCCTTCGTTGTTGTAGAGGATGCCACCTTCGCCACGGACACCCTCGGAGATCAGGACCCCCGTCGACGGCAGCGAGGTCGGGTGGAACTGGATGAACTCCATGTCTTCCAGCGGCACACCCGCCCGATAGGCCATCGCGTGACCGTCGCCGGTACAGGAGACGGCGTTGGTGGTGTGATCGAAGGCCTGGCCGGGGCCACCGGCCGCGAGGACGACGCCTCGGTTGGCCTTGAACCCTTCAATCTTGCCCGACTGGACGTCGTAGGCGACGACACCGTGGCACTCGCGGTCGTTCGGATCGTCCTCGTCGGTGACCGCCAGGTCCATGACGTACCACTCGTCGTAGACCTCGATGCCACGTTTGACGACCTGCTCGTACATCGTATGCAGCAGGTGATGACCGGTTTCGGCACCGGCGTAGGTGGTACGTGGGTAGGAGAGACCGCCGAACGGTCGCTGGGAGACCGTTCCGTCTTCCTCGCGGGAGAACGGCATCCCCCAGTGTTCGAGACGCATCGTGTCTTCGGGAGCGTCCTGTGCGAGAGTCTCGACTGCCGGGGCGTCGCCCAGGTAGTCCGACCCCTTCATCGTGTCGTAGGCGTGGAGCTCCCAGTCGTCGCCCTCCTGGAGAGCGGCGTTGATGCCCCCTTCGGCTGCACCCGTGTGGCTGCGAACCGGGTGGAGTTTCGAGACCAGTGCGACGTCTGCACCCGCCTCGTCCGCTGCGACCGCAGCACGGAGGCCGGCGCCGCCGGCGCCGACCACGATAACGTCGTGTTCGTACATTGTCTACCAGAACTTCAGGTTCTTCTTGACTGCTTCCCGCTTGAGCTCCTGAATGTGCTCGGTGAGCGGAATGTCCTTCGGACACACCTCGGTACAGGAGAACTGGGTCTGGCAGCGCCAGACACCGTGCTCCTGTTCTAGGATGCGGAGTCGGTGCTCTTTGACGTCTTCGGGTTCGCGATCGTCCATCGCGAACTTGTAGGCTTTGTTGATCGCCGCCGGGCCGAGATACTCGTTGTCGCCGGCCGCGATGTTACACGAAGACATACACGCGCCACACCAGATACACCGCGTCGACATCTTGACCTTTTCGCGGTTCTCGCGGGACTGGCGCTGCTCTTCGAGGTCGCTTGCGTCGGGCGTATCCTCGTTTTGGAAGTACGGCTCGACGGTGTGCATCTGGTCGTAGAAGTGGTCCATGTCGACGACCAGGTCTTTTACGACCTCCTGGTGGGGCAGTGGCTCGATACGGATCGGCTGCTCTAGGTCGGCGATCTGGGTCTTACAGCCCAGTCGCTGCTTGCCGTTGACGAAGAAGGCGTCGGAGCCACAGACGGCCTGTCGACAGGAGTGACGGAAGGTCAGCGACGAGTCGTAGGTGTCGCGTGCGTACATTACCGCGTCCAGCACCGTCATCCCCTTCTTGAAGGGCACGTGGAAGTCGTCGAACCGTGGTTCCTGTTTGCCCTCGACTTCGGGATCGTAACGGAACACCTTGATGTGTACCGTCTCTCCCTCGAGTTCGGGTTCGGGAGTCGTCTGCTGGTCGATGTCGCCGCCTTCTTTTTCTTTCTCGTCGACCGGCGACTCCGCGCCTTTCATCTCCGGGTCTTCCGGTGCTTCCTGGGTTTCGGGTTGCTGTTGTTGAGTACTCATTTTAGGTCCACCCCGCCATGACGAGTGCAACGTAGATACCCTGCACGATGAGTGCCACGCTCGCGATAACAAGCACTGCAAGCACGACTTTCTTTTGGGTTCCTTTCAGCCCCTGGTTGACGAGGGCGTTGTAGACGCCGTTGACGCCGTGGAACGTCCCTGCGATCAGGAACAGCACCATCGTCAGGAAGTAGCCCACGTTTTCCATTCGGGCCTGCGTGCCCGCGAAGGTGACGTCTGCAGCGTGGTTGACGAAGTGCAGGAGGAAGAAGTGGAACGCAAGCACGATGACTAAGAACGCGGCCGTGATCCGCTGGAGCAGCCACGTCGTGCCACCGGGTGCAAACGAGGAGTAGCGTTCCGCCATTACAGCGTCACCCCGTCCATGAAGGTCGGCACGCTAGCGATGGTGATGATCGCCGTCAGCACCAGCGAGGCGTAGAAGCTCTTGTCCTGTGCCTCGAGCCCGACGCCGAGGTCGACCATCAGCAGCCGCAGACCGTTCAGGATGTGGAACACTGCTACGGCGAGCAGTCCGACCTCGAGCACGCGGATGATAAACAGCGACTCGAGGCCCTGAATGGTGTTCGTATACGCTTCGGGACCGGTTATTGCACTACTCAACACGGCGATGTGGGTAAACAGGTAGCCGATCAGCATCCACCCGGTGAACTTGTGGAAGATCCACGCCCACATGCCGGCCGAGAACTCCTTCCAGCGACCGAAGTCCTCGATGAGGCCGCGATTGTAAGACTGACTCATACGCTCATGTTGACGGTTAGACCGCGGGGGTATAGAAGTTACTTTTATCTCTCCTGGAGAGATTTTGTTACCAGACTCAATTGTCGAAACGAAATTCGGTCGGGCGTCAGACCGAATCGGTTCGGGGTCGCGGTTACCACGAGACCGGGCGATGGCGATCGACGGGGCCCGATGGCGACGTCATTCCGCGTCACTCGACTCGGCCGACCGGGCCGATCGGAGTTCCGAACGCGAACGCTCTGCCGTTCGTTCGCGCTCGAGTGCCGTCCGGGTGTCCGGCGAGAGTCCGACGAGATGACAGAGCGGATTGCCGGGGTAGACGACCGGGTTCTCGAGGACGCCGACGACGAGTCCGGTAAAGGGTGCTTCGACGGTAACGATGTCGTCTTCCTCCTTGAACGGGTTCGTGATCGCACAGATGGTTTCGCCCTCGCGGACGTACTCGCCGCGACCGTGTTTCATGTCGACGATACCGCCCGCGTCGGCTCTGATCCAGGTCTTCTCGTGGTCGTCGTCGATGACGGTCCGCCAGCCCGGCCAGTGAACCGACGAGTCGGGGTGACAGCCGAACTCGGCGAGGACGCTTGCGACGCCGGTCAGCGCGCGATCGATCAGTCGCCGCTGGAATCGGTGGGCCTCCCCCATCTCGATCGTAATCGTGGGGACGCCGGCCTGTGTCGCCTCGTATCGGAGCGTCCCCGAGGGACCTTCGCCGGCGATGATGACGTTCGAACTGAACGCCTTCGCGATGCGGGCGACTGTCGGATCGTCCATGTTAGCCCGGACGTGGAGCATGTTCGTTCGGCCACGCGTCGAGGTATGGAAATCGAGCCCCAGATCACACGGCTCGATGAAGTTCGTGAAGATCCGGTGGGCCATCCGGCGGGCGCTGGTCGAGCCCTCTCGGCCGGGGAACGAGCGGTTCAGATCCCGGTCGTAGATCGGCAGATATCGCTCCTGAGCGAGGAAGCCGGGAACGTTCATCACTGGCAGACAGACGAGCGTCCCGTGAAGCTCCGAGTGGTCCCAGTCGTGGGCCACCTCACGGACCACTTCGATCCCGTTGAGCTCGTCGCCGTGGGCCGCCGCCGAGAGAAAGACCGTCGGGCCCGGCTGCTCGCCGTTGACGACTGTCACCGGGATTCTGACGGGATCGCCGAGGTACGTTTCGCTGATTCCGTAGCGAATGTTGGCCGACTCGCCGGGATCGACCCGGCCGCCGTTGTACGTAAACGGCTCGGCAGTCCGATCGGACGACCCGTCGTCGGGCGGTTCGTCCATGGTGTCACTCATAGTACTCTCTCCGCGGGCAGCAATGTGAATCTTCTCCCGCCCTCTCGCCGTCGACGTCGCACTCGACGCCTGCGGGTCGACGGTGTGGATCTTCCGACGAAACCGCTCGTTGCACCGAACTGAAAACGGGGAAAAACTCTCCCCCTGGGCATACGTTTTGTAGGAAGACATGGTACCACCAGCCATGGAGATTCGCGAAGCTACCGAGGACGACGTCGATACCATCCGTTCGATCGCCCAACACTCCCTCGAGTCGACATACACTGACTTTCTCGACCAGGAGACCGTCGACGAAGCGATCGAACAGTGGTACGGCGATGCGTTCATCGACGACCTCGCGGACGAACACTCGCTGATTCTCGTCGTCGAAGAAGACGGCGAGATCGCCGGCTTCTCCCAGAGCGACCTCGTTGGCCAGCGCTACGATACCGGCCGAATCCTCTGGCTGCATATCGATCCCGACCATCGCGGTGCTGGGACCGGCGTGCGCCTGCTCGTTCGCACCCGCGAGAAACTCCTCGAGACAGGTGCCGATCAGGTCCAGGGGCTCGTTCTCGAGGACAACGAGGGCGGCAACGAGTTCTACCAGGAACACGGCTTCGAGCAGGCCGGGCAGCGAGACGTCGAGATCGGGACGGAAACGTTTACGGAGAACGTCTACGCCGAGGGTGAACTCGACGACGAGGGCTGGGGTGCCGTCGACGAACTCGAGGTCGAGGACGAAACGGTCTACGTGAGTTACGGCGAGGCTGCACGCGGGGCCAAGGCACCGTTCTACAGCACCTACGAGACCAACGATCGCGAGGAACTCTACGGTTGGCTCTGTGGGAACTGTGACTCGTTGGACAACACGATGGACACGATGGGTCGGATCGAGTGTAACGTCTGTGGTAATCGTCGCAAGGCGACACGGTGGGACGCGTCGTACCTCTAGGCGTGACCTGCGATCGTCGTGTCCGTTTCGGACGCTTCCACCGCTCGTTTCGGTCCGACTGTCCCGTTTTATACTGTTGGACAGCACGAGTCGACGATCGGTCGCGCGACTGCGACCGTCCCGAGGGTGACGGCCGCGCGTTCGCGACCGACGGCTCGCTGACTGCTGTCCGACAGTATTAGCTGCGCGTTGATACTACACGCCCACTTTATTCTATCCGCTGACGATATGCGGCCCATACCGGTCAAGCGGGCGATCCAGCCGTCCTGACCGAGCGACTGCCGTCGCCTGTCGCCGCCTGTAGCGTCCGAATCCGATTCGGTGACAGTATTGTAAGGCTGGTTTTCAGCGCGAATAGGGGAACGATACAGCTGTTGTCACCGCATTACAATTGCCGATTCACTCATCGATTCGAGTACGTCAGCCGCCTCGCGTGTGAGCGGTCGATCGAGCGGACATAGTCGGACACTAACAGATATACCGAATGAATAGAGACGACCACATCGTTCACGGGTTCAAAGCAACGCTCGTCGCTCGAGCGGTCTATATGGTCTCGAGCGCGCTGTTGATGGTCCTGTTGGCGCGATTCCTACTCGATCCCGACGGCTACGGGACGCTGTACTGGGTGATCGGGATCATGGCGATCGTCCAGTTGGTCGCTGATCTGGGGATCGGAAAGTCGGCTGCGCGATACGTTTCCGAGTACGGCAACGCGGATCCGGGCCAGATTCCACATCTCCTCGAGTCGACGCTGACGCTCAAGATCGTCGTCATCGCGGTCGTCTCGTACGTGCTCGTGTTGTTTCACGAGCAGATCGCGGTGCTTTTGGGCGAGCCGGCGGCCGCTCCGTTTCTCGTAGCCGGCGTGCTCTATATCATCGCACGCTCGTTTAGCACGTTCGCACAGATCCTCTTCCAGGGATTCAACCACCTCGTCTACAGCGCTGCCGTACAGGCGATCAGCGGCGTCGCTCGGCTCGGGTTCGCCGTCGGCTTCGTCCTCGCGGGGCTGGGCGCGCTCGGTGCCTTCTTCGGGTACGTCGTCGGCTACGCCGTCTCGGCTGCCGTTGGACTAGTTCTGCTTTATTATGGATTCTACGCTCGATACGAACCGGCAGAGCGGTACGAGGCGGGACTCTCACGGCGACTGGTCGAGTACAGCGTCCCGCTGACGGCGACCCGCAGCGCAAACGTTCTCGATAAACAGGTCGACACCGTGCTGGTGGGCGTTTTCCTTACGCCCACTGCGGTCGCGTTCTACACGCTCGGGAAACAGATCTCTGACTTCGTGCTCGCACCGGCCGAATCGCTCGGGTTTACGATCTCGCCGAACTTCGGCGAGCAGAAGGCCGCGGGTCAACTCGAGGAAGCACGACGGATCTACGAGACGGCACTGACGAACACGATGTTGCTGTACATTCCGGCAGCCGTCGGCCTCGCCATCGTCGCTGATCCGTTCGTGACGATGGTGTTCGGCGCCGGCTACGCCGGTGCAGTGCCGGTTCTCCAGATCCTGGCCGGCTTCATCGTGCTTCAGGCGATCACAAATCTGACAAGCGATAGTCTGGACTACCTCGGTCGCGCCCGTCATCGGGCGATCGCGAAAGGAGGGACGTCGGTGGCCAACTTCGCGTTGAACCTCGCGCTCATCCCGACCATCGGCGTCGTCGGCGCCGCGCTCGCGACGGTCGCGACGCATACGGTGTACGTTGCTGTCAACCTCTATATCGTCCACCTGGAACTTGATCTTCGAGTCGGGCGGCTCGCGCGATCGATGGGGCTCGTCTGTGCGATTTCCGGCGTGATGGCCGCTGCCGTCTTGCTCGTGACACCGCTGGTCTCGAGTTTCCTGACGTTGATCGGTGTGATCGGACTGGGTGGGATAATGTGGGCCGTCCTCGCGGTCGCAAGCGGGATGGTCGATCCGAACGACGTGCGGGCGGCGATCACGTGACGATCCCGGAAAAAGCCGTATACCGTTTCCAACAGTACCCTTTTCTCTCGACTCGTCGTCCTCTGGTGTATGGCCGTTGCCGATCCTGTCACCGTCGGGGTACTGAGTCTTCACACCAGCAAGGAAACGAAAGCGATTTTGAACGCCGTCGAGGCGCTGGGCCACGACACCGAGTGGCTCCGTGCGGAGAACACGTCGATCAGTGTCACCGATGGCAGTGTCGTCCTCGAGCCGGCGGTCGACGTCATCGCCAACCGGATGCTGCTCTCGAACACGGAGCAACCCGCCGAGGAACTCGGGCTCGCAAACACGTTCTCGCAGCTGGTACCGATGCTCAACGAGCCGTCGACGGTGTTGACGGCGATGCACAAGCTCTCGACGGCGACGACGCTGGCTTCCGACGACGTCCGGACACCGGACGTGACCCTCGCGCTCAACGCCGAAGGATTGACTGCCGCCCGCGATCAGTACGGGGAGGAAGCGGTCTACAAGACGGCGATCGGCACCCACGGTGGTGGGACGTGGAAGGTCGGCCCCGACGATCCGGTCAATGCGAAAGTCGGCAACCGATACGCCTTCCTACAGGACCTCATCGAGCGCGACGACGTGCGCCACCACGACGCCCGCGTCTACGTCGTCGGCGGCGAGATCGTCGGCGCGATGTACCGCTACGCGCCTGACAACGATTGGCGGACCAACGTTGCACTCGGCGGCAGCGTCGAAGACGCGACCGACGACCTCCCCGAGGAGGCCCGCGACATGGCACGGCGGGCGGCGACGGCTATCGGACTCGACTACGCTGGCGTCGACCTCGTCGAAGGCGACGACGGCTGGTTCGTCCTCGAGGTCAACCCGACGGCTGGCTTCAAGGGATTCTACGAAGCGACCCAGATCAGTCCCGCACCCTACATCGCGAAACTCGCGATCGAACGTGTCGGCGGCGACGTTGATGACGACCGCGTCCGGGACCTCTCGAACGTGCTCGACGACTCCAGGCCGACGGCCCAGCCTGTCACGACGTCGGAGCCGGCCACGGAGCCGAGCACCATCGGCTACACCGAGGAGATCGTCCTCTCGGGAACCAGCGGCTCGAAGTCCGTCCTCGCCAAAGCAGACACCGGAGCCACGCGAACGAGCATCGACACGGCCCTCGCTGCCGATATCGGTGCCGGACCGATCAAATCGATCACCCGGGTTCGTTCGGGCAGCAGTAAGACTGCCAAGAGCCGCCCCGTCGTCGACGTCGTCGTCGGTGTCGGTGGCAACCAACATACCGTCACCGCGAGCGTCGAGGACCGTAGTCACATGGACTACCCAGTCATCCTCGGTCGGGACATCCTCGAGAACTACCAGGTCGACGTGAGCCGACGTGCCGACCGTGATGCTCCCGATACGCCGGAAGAAGAGGAGTGACGTCGCAGCGATGGACCTCGAGCGTTACCGCGAACGTCCGGACGGCCGACGTCGGCTGGCTCGAGTCGGCATCGATTCGTCTCGGGACGGTCGGCGCCGCCGGTCGTCGGGTTTCGCCAACACGAATAAATAATCGGAGAACGACAACGATAATTAGGGCTGTCGGGCGACGTCCCGAAACACGGGTCCGGTGGCACGCCGCAACCGGTATCGAAGTCGAAGTCGCTCGCAAAGCGTACCGACGAACGCCGGCGAACTCCGGCCGGACGAGCAAAAATCCCGTAGTATGGCTCCGAACGGTCCCCCTGGTGGACGAGCCCCACTCCCTCGAGTCAGTGTTCCGTTCGCCCGTAGTGATCGGCCTCGGTGATCGTGTCGCACACGCCACGGGAATCAGCCACTGGTGTGGTTCATGGATCGACAAGAATTGTTGGTGCACAGCGAAGTACTCCTTACCGACTTAGAAAATCTTAATAGGCGAAAGTGGTAATCGTCTGGTGATGATAGGCTCTGACCAAGACTGGTGGCCGAACCAGTTGGACCTGGAGATTCTCGATCAAAACGCCGAACAGGTCGACCCGAGAGGCGAGGACTTCGACTACGCCGAGGAGTTCGAAGAACTCGATCTCGAGGAAGTAAAACAGGACATCGAGGACGTACTGACGACGTCCCAGGAGTGGTGGCCAGCGGACTACGGTCACTACGGCCCGCTGATGATCCGGATGGCGTGGCACAGCGCCGGTACGTACCGCACCACCGACGGCCGTGGCGGCGCTGACGGCGGCCGACAGCGCCTCCCGCCGCTCAACAGTTGGCCCGACAACGCGAACCTCGACAAAGCACGCCGACTGCTCTGGCCCGTCAAGCAAAAGTACGGTCGCAAGCTCTCCTGGGCCGACCTGATCGTTCTGGCTGGCAACGTCTCGCTTGAGTCGATGGGATTCGAGACGTTCGGCTTCGGTGGCGGACGCGAGGACGACTTCAAACCCGACAAGTCCGTCTACTGGGGCCCCGAAAACAAGATGGAAGAGTCCGATCGCTTCAGCGACGAGGGCGAACTCGAGGAGCCACTCGGCGCTACCGTCATGGGTCTCATCTACGTCAACCCCGAGGGTCCAGGCGGCGAACCGGATCCGGAGGCGGCAGCAGAACGAATTCGAGAGTCGTTCGGCCGGATGGCGATGGACGACGAGGAAACGGCCGCGCTCATCGCCGGCGGCCACACCTTCGGGAAGGTCCACGGTGCCGACGACCCCGACGAACACGTCGGTGCCGAGCCCGAAGCGGCCCCCATCGAGCAGCAGGGCCTCGGCTGGGAGAGCGACTACGGCGAAGGCAAAGGTCCCGACACGATTACTAGCGGGATCGAAGGACCGTGGACCACCGCGCCGACCCAGTTCGACACCGGCTTCATCGACAACCTGCTCGAGTACCAGTGGTGGCCCGAGAAGGGTCCCGGCGGTGCCTGGCAGTGGACCACGCAGAACGGCGAACTCGACGAGGCCGCACCCGGCGTCGACGATCCGTCGGAGAAAGAAGACGTGATGATGCTGACGACGGACGTCGCGCTCAAGCGGGATCCGGACTACCGGGAGATCCTAGAGCGGTTCCAGGAGAACCCCAAGGAGTTCCAGGAGGCCTTCGCGAGAGCGTGGTTCAAGCTGATCCACCGGGATATGGGCCCGAAGGAACGGCTCCTTGGCCCGGAAGTTCCCGACGAGGAACTGATCTGGCAGGACCCGATCCCCGACGCCGACTACGAGCTGATCGGGGACGAAGAAGTCGCCGAACTCAAAGAGGAAATCCTCGCCTCGGACCGCTCGGTTTCCCAGCTGGTCAAGACCGCCTGGGCCGCTGCCTCGACCTACCGCGACAGCGACAAACGCGGCGGCGCAAACGGTGCCCGCATCCGACTCGAGCCCCAGCGCAGCTGGGAAGTCAACGAACCCGCGGAGCTCGAGACGGTCCTCGAGACCTACGAGGAGATCCAGGACGAGTTCAACAGCTCGCGCTCCGACGACGTGCGGGTCTCGCTTGCCGACCTGATCGTACTCGGCGGCAACGCAGCCATCGAGCAGGCTGCGGCGGACGCCGGCTACGACGTCGAAGTGCCGTTCGAGCCGGGCCGTACCGACGCCAGCCAGGAACAGACCGACGTCGAGTCCTTCGAGGCGCTCAAGCCCGACGCGGACGGGTTCCGGAACTACCTCCCGGACGACCACGACCGCCCGGCAGAAGAGGCGCTGGTCAACAAGGCTGACCTGCTCGACCTGACGGCCGACGAGATGACGGTGCTGGTCGGCGGCCTGCGCACGCTGGGCGTGACCTACCAGGACTCGGACCTCGGCGTCTTCACGGACGAGCCGGAGGCGCTGACCAACGACTTCTTCGAGACCATCCTCGACATGGGCTACGAGTGGGAGCAGGTCTCCGAAGACGAGGAGGTCTACGAACTGCGCGACCGCGAGACCGGTGAGGTCGAGTGGACGGGCAGCCGCGTCGACCTCATCTTCGGTTCGCACTCCCGACTCCGCGCCATCGCAGAAGTCTACGCGGCCGAAGACGGCGAAGCGGAGTTCGTCGAGGACTTCGTCGACGCCTGGAGCGACGTGATGCAGGCCGATCGGTTCGACCTCGAGTAACGTCGTCGATCGGCCGTCTCGTTTTCCGGAACGATCGCGACCGCCGATGTACTGACGGCTGTCCGACAGTATACGACGTCCGTGGGGACGGCACAACTGCCGTCCCGGCCGGACGAATCCCACGTCCGAACAGTAGCTATCAGTCGGGTTACAGAATACCGAGGCGGATGCCACGGGAGTTGACCCCGAGGCGGGTGACGGTTCGCATATCAATCACCGTTCTGTTGGAAGAGTGGCTGATGCCAACAATTAACGGCGCGTAGAGCGAACTGACTACCAGCACTCGCTGGATAGCCACGTTAGCGGAGATACAGACTCCAGTACCGCGATGAACCCGTCCAGGCCGAAAGCCGGCCATCGATGGTCGTCTGCTGCGTTCACCCCGCAGTCGACGGGTGAAACGATACCCGATGGCGACGCGGGTGGCAACGCCCATTGACTCGTAAGCGCTACTATGGTGTTAACGGCCGAAATCACAGTCTCGACCGACACGTTCGCTCTCGGCAGCCTGTTCGATGCGTTCCCTAACGCGGTCGTCGAATTCGAGCCGGTAATACCGTTACAGAGCAATGGAGAGACGAATAGCCCGCTCGTCTGGGTCAACGGTGTCGAACCGGAGCGTGTCCTCCCGGTCTTACGCGAGACTGACGACGTCGAAGCCGTCCAGCGGCTCGCAACCGTCGACGAGGACGTCCTGTTGAAACTCGAGTGGGGCGACGATCTCGACGGGATCGTCCAGCCACTTCTCGACACCGGAGGACGGATCCTCACCGCCCGAGGGACGGCAAACCACTGGAAATTTACCCTGCTTTTCGACTCACACGTGTCGCTTTCGGAGTTCAACATGATCGTCACGAACAACGGGATTCCGGTTACGTTGCGCAAACTCTCCAGTTCGACGGTTCAGCGGGAATCCGGCGACGGCGAACCCGAGCGCTCGATCCCGCCGAACCATCGAGAGACGCTGTTACTGGCCTATCAAAACGGCTACTACGATACACCACGGGAGTGCCAACTCGCCGACCTCGCGTCGAAAGAGGAGGTAAGCGATAGCGCGCTGTCGAAGCGGCTTCGCCGCGCCACCGCGAGCCTGATCGAGCGGACACTCCTCGACGAAGAGGGTCTCGGTAATCCGCCCCACGAGTGATACTGCCAGACAGCAGTCAGTAACTCGTCGAATCGTGCTGTCCGGCAGTACGATACGGACTGCTGTACCGATTTCTCGGCGAGTCCCGACCCGTGCGTGTGGGGCTGTGCCCGTATCGACGGACGGTGTCCATGCGAACTCTCCGGGTCAGGACACCAGCGAACGGTCGTCGCCGAACAGTGTTTTCAAAGGCCGTTCAGCTGTGAACCACAGTTCCGGACGGAGAGAGAACTGGCCGTTCAGTTGTGAGACGTATTGGCGAACACATCCCGTTCGGGACTGTCTGTGGGGGTTTACGTCTACTGCTGGGATCCGTTCATTCAGTGTACGGAGGTTCACAACGAGGCAGTAATCGGTGATATTGCAGGCGGGACGCAACGAGCGGCGACAGTAGACGAGCCGAGCGAACGACCAGCAATCATACGCTACGAGAGACATGAGAGAAAACAAACAGGAGTCAGCAGGTGACTCGAGGCGAGCGTTCATCAAGAAGGGAGCACTCGCGACGGGCGCTCTCGCGGTCGGGGCTGGCGCGACTACCACCGCCACCGCGGCCCCCGACGAAGACGGCGTCCTCCACGGGAGTGATTACTATCCAGACGTCGATTTCGACATCCTAACCCAGTTCGGTACGGGAACACGAAACGACTTCCTGGAGGAGTACGATCCGGACGGAGATGTGTTTACGGATCCGGACGACTGGGAGGTATTCGTAATCCGAATCGATATCGGCGAGAGTGAAGGCGAGCTGGGGCATCTGATGATCGACGTCGATAACGACGATCCGGACGTCGATCCCGGCGACTCGGGCTCGATGGACGAGATCGGTTCGTTTCGCAGCCGCGAGCGGAACTTGATCGAAACGGAGGTCGATCTCTGATCATGACGTCGAACGACCGAAACAGCACGGACGAATCGACAGGCCACGGGAAACTGGAGACGGCTGCGGCGACCGCGCTCGCGGCGGGGGCCGGTATCTCGGCCACCGCAGGCACTGCTACAGCCCAGGAAACCCAGGACGTCGTCATCAAATCGAGGGATTTCTACCCGAACGAGGAGTTCGTCGTTTTGACGAATTTCGAGGAACGAAACCGGGTCGAGTTTCTCGAGGAGTACGACGACGGCGAAGACGCGTTCTCCGATCACGACGACTGGGAGGTCTACTCGATACTCGTCGAGGTCGGCGAGCCGGCAGGCGAGCTGGGAGTCATCATGATCGACAACGACGTCGATCCGGACCCCGGTGATCGAGGAACGATGGGCGATTCGCCATCGTTCTGGGACTCCGAGTGGGACCTGCTCGAGGTCGAAGCCACGTTCAACGACGACGACAACGACGAGAACGACAACAACGACAACGACGACAACGACGACGAGAACGACGAGAACGACGACAACGGGATCTTGGGCTGACGGCGCCGTTTTCGGTGGCCGATTCCGTCCGTGGCACTCGCCAGCGAGACTGCGGTTCGACACCGACCCCTGTGACTGACAAACAAGGGGGAGTTATGAACCTCGTCGGTGGAGTGACCGCCGGTCGTGCCGTCGAGCATAGCAGACGGAGCGAGGCCGGTGTCGAGTCCCGGACACGTCGATGGACGAGTCACAACCACGAGGTCGTCGACCGCGTCGGGATCGCCGACGGTCCAGACCGGCCGAGACCGACGGGATGCCCGATCGTCGCGCGGGCGACTACCAGCGGTTCAGAGACGTCTAGACGTAACGAGTCACCCACTGACCGAATCGTCGTCCGGGACCCTCGTCTCGCGACGCCCGTTTGACACCACACACGCATGAAACGGACTCGAGGGGACGAGTCGGAATCTCACGGCGCAGGCGACCGTCTCGTCGGCGTGATCACCGGATGGAGTCGGACGGTGATCGCCGTGATGCTCGTGTCCTCGCTCGTACTCGGGAACGGGATGCTCTTTCTCGAGGAAGAGGCCTCGCTCGAGCAGTTCGAGGCCGACCTCGAGGAGGCCGAGGAGTACGACGAGGCCCAGGAACGGTTCGGTGTCGAAGCAAACGAGACGACGGCACAGATCGTCCTGCGGAACGACGACGTCCTCTCGAGGGATTCGTTGCTCGAGACGCTTGCGTTCCAGCACGATCTCCGGGAAAACGAGACCGTAAACGAGAGTCTCGTCGAAGACGACCCGTTCCAGGACCTTGCCGAGGTCGTCGCGACCGCGTCCGTCCAGGAGGACGAAGCCGAGTTCATCGAAGAGCGATTCGAGGATCTGGAGAACGAATCCGCGGAACTCGAAGCCGACGTGGAGACGACGGTCGGACTGCTCAACGAGACGCTCGAGCTACGGGAGGCCTACGAGGAGAACGAACTCGCCTACGAACTCGAAGCGATCGACGAGGAGATCTACGAGTTCGAGCGTCAACGCCTCGAGGCGGAAGCCGCGGAGATCGAACGCCAGGCCCAGGACGTCCTCGACGACGACGAGTACGAGACGTTCGAGGAGTTGCTCGTAGAGGCAAGCGAGATTCAAGGTGAACTGTTCCGTCTCGGCGTTCGCCACGAGTTCGATGGCATCTCCGAGGCGGAGTTCGAACAGCGTACGGCCGAACTCGGCGCGCAACTCGAGGGGATCTACGAAGCCGTCGAGGAGGAGGTCTTCGCCGACACGATCGACGACATCGAGAGAGAACGTGCCGCTTTGGAGGTGCGGACGGAGCGAGCGGTCGAACTGCTCGACGAGATCCGTGATTGGCAGGCGGAATACGAGGAGAACGAACTGGCGTACGCGACCGGCGAAATCGACCTGGTGACCTACCTGGCCGAGCGTCAGCGCCTCGAAGACGAGCTCGAGGCCATCTACGCCGAGGCAAGCGAGACGCTGACTGACGAGGAGTACGTGACCTTCACGGAGCTACTCGAACAAGCCCGCGAGGTAGAGAGTGACCTGTTCCAGGCCGGCGTCCAGTTCGAACGCGGGGAGATAGACGAGGCGACGTTCCAGCAGCGTACGGCCGACCTCAGCGCGCAACTCGAGGAGATCTACGAAGCCGTCGAGGAGGAGGTCTTCGCCGACACGATCGCCGATATCGAAGCGCAAAGCGCAGCACTCGAGGAGCGGTCGGAACGGGCGGTCGAGCTGATAACCGAGACTCGCGACGTCCAGGAAGCCTACGTGGAGAACGAACTGGCGTTCGAACTCGGGGAGATCGACGAGGAGACCTACGAGGCCGAACGCGAGCGTCTCGAAGGCGAGTTCGAGGCCATCGACGCGGAGGCCCGCGAGACGTTGACCGACGAGGAGTACGCGGCCTTCGCGGAGCTGCTCGCGGAGACTCGCGAGGTCCAGGGTGAACTGATCGAGGTCGGGTTCCGCGCGCAGTTCGATCCGATCGCCGAGGCGGAGTTCGAGCAGCGAACCGACGAGCTATCGGACGAGCTCGAGGAGCGCTTCGAGGCCGTCGAAGACGAGGTCTTCGCCAGCAGGATCGCGACGCTAGAGCGGTGGGCCGACGATCTGGAGGAGCAGGCCGAAGAAGAGATTCCGGACATCGAGTTGACGCTCGACGAACAGGTCGAGGAACTCGAGTCGATGAACGAGTCCGAGGTCGAGAACGTAACCGAAGCGGTTCTCGATGACGACGCCCAGCGTGAGCTGTTCCTGTTCGTTCCACGGGAGTTCGAGACTGGATCGGCGACGACGGACACCAGGATGCTGTTCGTGAGCCAGCAGGCCGAGGAGGCCGAGGCGATGGCCTTCGACGCGGACGACGAGATCGTCGACCAGCAACTCGCCCTGGCCGAACTCGCCGACGACCGGTTCGGGGACGACGCCCTCGTGTTCGGGGGTGGGATCCTGGCCGACGAGATCGACCGGTCGATGGCCGACAGCTTCGGGCTCGTCTTGCCGCTTGCGGCGTTGTTCGTCCTCGTCGTGTTGACGATCGTCTATCGTGACCTGCTCGACATCCTGCTGGGCCTGTTCGGGATCGCTCTCGTGCTCGTCTGGACGTTCGGGTTCATGGGCTGGGCCGGGATCGCGTTCAACCAGATCATGATCGCGGTGCCGGTGTTGCTCATCGGGTTGAGTATCGACTACTCGATCCACGTGTTCATGCGCCACCGGGAACAGCGCGAGCGAGCGATGGACGAGGCGGACGCCGTGCCCAGGGGTGCGATGAGCGTCGTTTTGCTGGGGCTCGGCGTCGCGTTCCTCTGGGTGACCGCGACCGCCGCGATCGGGTTTCTCTCGAACGTCGTCAGCCCGATCGAGCCGATCCAGGAGTTCGGCGTCGTGAGCGCGTTTGGCATCGTCTCTGCGTTCGCGATCTTCGGTGCGCTCGTCCCGGCGGTCAAGATCGAACTCGACGAACTGCTCGAGTGGCTCGGCATCGATCGGCGCAAGCCGGCGTTCGGGACTGGCGGCGGTCGAATCTCCGGAGTGCTGTCGCTCGGGCAGAAGGCGTCCGACCAGAGCCCGTGGCTGGTGGTGGTCGTCGTCGTAGTGCTTACGGCCGGGGGGATCGTCGGTGCCGCTCAGATCGATACGACCTTCGACGACGAGGATTTCATCGCCGAGCAACCCCCGGAGTGGGCCCATGACTTACCCGAACCCCTTGCGGTCGGCGACTACGAGAGCGACGAGAGTCTCACGTACGTCGACGAACGATTCCTCAGGCTGGACGAGCGGCTGCACGTAGTCGTCGACGGAAACGTGACCCAAGACGACACGTTAGAACGGATCGACGAAGCCGAAACGCTGGCGGACGAACTCGAGACGACGATCACGCTCCCGAACAACGAGCCACACGTCACGAGCCCGCTGTCGGAGATGGAAGCCGTCGCCGCACAGAACGAGACGTTCAACGAGACGTTCACCGACGCGGATACGACCGACGATGGCGTTCCCGACGAGAACCTCGAGGCGGTCTACGACGAGTTCGTCGAGACAGACGAGGACCGCGCTGCCGACGTCCTCGACTGGACCGAGGAAAACGGGGAGTCGGCCACCGAGCGCGAGTTCGAGGGACTTCAGGTACTCGTCTCGGTCGACGGCGACGCGGATGCCGGGCAAATAGCCGACGACGGCCAAGCGATCGCGGCCGAGATCGAGGGGAACGGGCTCGAGACGACGGCGACCGGGCAGCCGGTCGTCTTCGACGCCGTCGAGGACGACGTCTTCGAGGCGGTGTTCGAGAGCCTGCTGGTGAGCATGATCGGGGTCTTTCTCGTCCTCATGGTCGCCTATCGGTGGCGATACGGGAGCGCGTCGCTCGGTGCGATCACCCTCGCTCCGATCGTCCTCTCGGTGACCTGGATCCTCGGGACGATGCACCTGCTGTCGATCCCGTTTAACGTCGTGACCGGGACGATCACGAGCCTGACGATCGGCCTCGGCGTCGCCTACAACATCCACATGACCGAACGGTTCATGATCGAACGGGGCCGCGAGGAATCACTGCAAGACGCGCTGCATCGGAGCGTCACGGGGACCGGCGGGGCACTGTTCGGCAGCGCCGGGACGACCGCCCTGGGATTCGGGATGCTCGCGTTTGCAATCCTCGCGGTGCTCGAGCAGTTCGCGGTGATAATCGCGCTGACGATCGTGTATGCGTTTCTCGGGAGCGTCTTCGTGCTCCCGAGCTTCCTCGTCCTGTGGAACCGCCACGTCGAGAGCGGCCGCGCCCACGGCGGAAGCGAAGCGGGAACGGCGTTGAACCGAACCTGGACCGCGGCCCTCGTCGGCGGGCGGGACGTTCTCCGCGATCCCGTTCTCATCGGCCTGTTGATCGTCCTCCCGGCCTACTTCATCGGTGCCTGGGTGGCGATCGTCCCCGACGAGAAACTCCTGCTCGAAGTGGCCGCCGGCAGCGGGACCGAGGTCGTCGACACCACGTTCGCGGAACTGATGGGCGCGGTCGTCGCTCCCGTGACGGGCGCGCTCGTGGCCGGAATCAGCGCGCTCTTTCTCGTCCAGCGCAGCTGGTCGGTCGACGCTCGCCTGCTCGTAGTCGGCTTCCGTCGACTCGAGGTGCTCGCCGCCCGCTTCGGGGTGCTTGCGGCGCTCGTGGCTGTCGTCGTCACCGTCTCGGCCGCAACCCTCGCGATCCATCTCGTCCCCGAACACCCAGTCTGGTTCGTCCTCGCACTCGTGCTGGCCGCGGGTGTCTACGGCGCGATTGGGGCCGTCGCCGGCACCCTCGTCGGGCGGATGGCGGGCGTGTATCTCCTGCTGTTCATGCCGATGATCGACATCTTCGTCCTCCAGTTCCCGCTGGCCGACGCGCCCGACTGGGCGTCGTGGCTGCCAGGTCACCACGCGACGGAACTCGCGCTCAGTGCCGCGTTCGCGACCGACGTGGCGATCGGCCACGCGGGATGGGCGGTTGGCTACCTCGGGCTGGCCGTCGCTGTCGCAGCCGTCGTGTACGCCACACGCGGATGAGCTTCAATCCCTGTGCTGTGTGTTCTTGTGATCGTCGTCTCATACTGTTGGACAGCACGATTCGACGATCGCCGTGTTTGCAACGGGAGTGACCGAAACTGTGACCGCATATAATATCGTCCAGCGTTCAGAAACAGGATATGCCGCGTGAAGCCGTTATAGTGCTCCGTGAACTGTACTGCATATGGCGAGCGAGCCCGAATCGAAACGGGACAGCGAACCATCGGTCGTGCTCGAGGCGACGGACCTCGAGAAGACCTACGACTCGTGGGTTCCGTTCTCGCCGTCGGTAGATGTCCTCGACGGTGCCTCGCTGTCGATTCACGAGGGTGAACTGCTCGGAATCGTCGGCGGGAACGGCTCCGGAAAGTCGACGCTGATGCAGATCCTCGTCGGCGTGTTGGACACGGATGCGGGCGCGGTCGATCGCCGGGGAACGATCGGCTGGTGTCCCCAGGAGACGCTGCTGTACGACCGGCTGACGGTCCGGGAGACGATCCGACTGTTCGGTCGGGGGTACGGCCTCGACCGCGAGCGAAGCCGGGCCCGCCTCGAGTCGCTGGCTGATCGGCTCGGCTTCGAGGAGTACTTAGACACCCGGATCGATCGACTCAGCGGTGGGAATCGCCAGAAAGTGAACCTCAGTGTGGCGCTGTTACACGAACCCGACGTCCTCCTGCTCGACGAACCCTACGCGGGGTTCGACTGGAAGACGTACCTCGCGTTCTGGGAACTGGCCGAGACGCTTGCAGCCGAGGGAACGGCGATCGCGATCATCAGCCACTTCGTCGAGAACCCCGATCGGTTCGACGCGATCTACGAACTCCGGGACGGACGCCTGCATCGGGGGGAAAGCGAGGAACTCGAGCTGGTCGGCAGCGAGAGCGAGGGCGGACCATGACGGACATCGCGGCGCGCCAGTGGGTCGCGACTATCGCCGCGATCCGGTCGTTCCTCCGGGAGCCGACGAACGCGCTGTTGCTCGTCTTGTTCCCACCCGTTATAATCGTCGTGTACGATCTCGCACTGGACGCCTTCGTCGGGGTTCCCGGGATCGACGCGCCAGCGGCCGTGGGAGAACTCGGTGGAACGATGTTCGCGGCCGCGTTTCTCGCCGGCCTGGTCGGTGTGTTCCAGGTCGCCGGTGCAACGGGACCCGACCGCAGGCTGGAAGTCTGTGGGTATCGGCGCTGGGAGGTGCTGCTGGCCCGCATCCTGACGATCGTCCTCGTCGGCGTCGTCGTCGCGCTCATCTCCTTTGGCACGTTCCTCCTGCTGTCGGACATCGAACCTGCCTCGCCGGGCCGAGCGATCGCCGCGCTAGTCGTCGGCGCAGTCACCTACGGCCTGCTGGGCGTGATCATCGGCGGCCTGATCGGGCGCGAACTCGAGGGCTCGCTCGTGCTCGTCTTCCTGGTGGACCTCGACGCGTTTCTCGCGACTGGAGCCATCCCCGTCGATACCTGGATCGACGACTATCTCCTGCTCGAGCGTCCGTACACGCTGTTCGAGAGCGCCATCTTCGACGGGACGTTGTCGACGGGAGACGGGATCGAAGCGGCGGTCTATGCGGTAGTGTTGCTGCTCCTCGCACTGGCGATCATTCGACTGCGAGGGGGGTCGTCGTGACTGCCGACGAGACCTGTCACGACTGCATTCGGGATCGAAGACGTCTCACCGTCGGATAGCGATGGCGTCGTAGCTCGGTGTACTTGTGATACGGTCCCTGCCGTTACGTCCCGCCGATCGCCGCCTCTTCGCTGGCGATCAGCGGGAGATCGGGACAGCAGTCCGTATCAGTGACGATTATAGAAGAGGGTCCGATCTCGCCACGACCCGCCGGAGGGTCACGGCGGGCCGACTCCGGATGACGCCGTAGGTCCGTCCGGACCCGAAGCGGCGCTGATCTGGTTACCCGAAGACGCCGTTGTTGTTTTCGTCGTCGACCTCTTCGTCGTCGACCTCTTCGTCGTCTTCCTCGTCGTTGACCGCTTCGTCGTCTTCCTCGTCGTCGATCATTTCGTCGTCCTCTTCCTCCTCTTCGGGCTCTTCTTCGGCCTCCTCGGCCGTGACGTCGACCTCGAGGAGGTTGAGCGCCGGAGAGCGGAAGGACGCGGACTCGTTGAACGTCCCCATGTCGCCTTCGGTGAGGTTGAGGGTCTCCTCTTCCATGATGTAGGCCAGCGGCCCCCCGGGCGAATCGTCGTCCGTATCGATCTGGATCGCGTGCACGTTCCAGTCGTCCGGATCGTCGAACACGTCTTCCTCTTCGTCGAGGTTCTCGAGGAAACTGTCACGCGTCGGCGTGTCGAACTCGGTAAGCACCTCGAAACTTGCGTTCGGGTAGAAGTCGTGTGCGTGCACCACGGCTTCTCCGTCGTCTTCTTCCTGGGCTGCAGCGCTGCCTGCAGTAGCGCCAGCGCCGACCGCGAGTGCGGTCGCAGCCAGTGTCCCTTTCTTCATGAACTCGCGCCGCGAATCTCCGAGCTGATCTTTTTCACTCATTTCTCTCACGCCCTGTTGGGCACCGGTAGTAGGCCGATAATATCCATAAATAGCGCCGGCTGTTTCGTAATCCAACACAACCATTTCGAGCGTTAATTTCGAAACTAGGTGTGCAGTCGCGTTCGGCCCTGCTTTCAGCTCATTCTCATTCCATAAAAGGAGAATTGCCACCGGGGACTGGTTTTCTGTGACGGCTGCTGCTCGACTTCCGCGCCGTGACGAGTCGATATCCCGCCAGCACGGCCGTGAACGCCCCGAAACGGGGACGGCAACCGTGTATATGCCCCGATGACTGTTTTCGCGGTCAACACCGGCATTTCGCGGGAAATCTGCGCTTTTGTCAGCAGAGGAACGGTAAGAGCCAATTTCGTCGGTCTGCTAACTCGTTTTGTGAGGTCTCAACGCGATCGTCATTCAGCAGACCAGAGTAATGGCAATTTCTTTCGGTCCGCAGTCTGCACCGACGGGCTTACAGGTCGGTTGGACGCGACCGACCGGATCAGTCGTCGGCCTCGTATTCGGCCCAGATATAGCGCGTAGCGACGCTCCGGTACGGGCGCCACGTCTCGGCAATCTCACGCATCTCCGTACGTGTCATCTCATCTGGTTCGTTTCCGTTTCCGTACAATTGCTCGATACCACGGCGAATCGCAAGGTCACCGAGTGGGAGTACGTCTTCGCGCTCGAGAACGAACAGCAGATACATCCGTGCCGTCCAGGCACCGATTCCCGTGATCTCGGTGAGGCGGTCGACGACTGCCTCGTCCGAGTGGTCGGCCAGCCCCTCCCGCGTGAGATCTTGCTCCTGGAATGCACGAGCAGCGTTTCGCATGTACTCGATCTTGCTCCGGGAGAGGCCGGCCGCCCGGAGGGCGTCGTCGTCCGCCTCGAGGACGGCGGCCGGAGTTACACCGTCTCGAAACAGTTCGAAGACGCGCTCTCTGACCGCCGCGGCACTGGCTGTCGAGAGCTGCTGGTTGATGATGGAGATACAGAGCCGCTCGAACTCGTCCCAGTCGCGTTCGGCGTACGGGTCGTGTTTCTCGACGAGGTCCGCCATGACCGGGTCCTGACGTAACACCTCGAGTGCTTCCTCGTTCATGTGTCCGAACCGAAAAACAGAAGCCGACGCGTCAAAGGCGTCTCGGTCGCACGACTGTGGCCGTCTCTGCGGAGACGCCGCGAATTCGCAACCGACGGCGCACTGACTGCTGTCCGGCAGTATGGACGCTACTCGAGGTGGTGGTAGTCGAGTTCGTACCCCTCCTCGAGGGCCTCCTGGACGGGTGGACTGGGGTCGCCGACGCCGCGTCGTCGAATCGAGAGTTCCCCGTCCTCGACGGAGACGAGGAGGTTGACACGCCACTCTCCGTCCGTCTCGGGGTAGTCGGTCCGGTAGTGTGCGCCCCTAGATTCGGTCCGCTCGAGGGCTGTGCGAAGCATCGCCTCGGCGACAGTGAGGCTGGCCGAGAGGTCGACGGCGTACTCGAATGATTTCGAGGTGAGCCCGCCGTCGACGTCCAGATCGGCCGTCCGCGCTCGCAACGCCTCGAGTTCCTCGAGGCCCGCCCGGAGCCCTGCCTCGTCACGGAGGATCCCGGCGTGGTTCCACAGTAGCTCCCCGAGGTCGTCGAGCAACGTCTGCGGCGCGACGTCGCCGTCGGCGTCAGCAAGCGCCTCGAGTGCGCGAAACTCCCGTTCCGCCAGCGTCCGCTGGCTGGCGGTTACGTCGGGGTCCGTATCGGCTTCGCCGATCACCGTGGCGACGTGTTCGCCGACGAGTTTACCGATCGCGACGGTCTCGGCCAGCGAGTTGCCGCCCAACCGGTTTGCGCCGTGGACGCCGGCGACCGCCTCGCCGACGGCGTACAGCCCCCCGACGCCAGTCTCGCCGGTTCGGAAGTCGATGTCGACGCCGCCCATCGTGTAGTGGGCCGTCGGGGCGACTTCCATCGGCTTCTCGGTGATGTCGACGCCGAGTGACTCGAAGCGCTCGACCATTGTCGGCAGTCGCTCGCGGACGTAGTCGTCGTCGCGGTGTGAGATGTCGAGGTAGACGCCGCCGTTTTCGGTTCCGCGACCTTCCTCGAGTTCACGACCGATAGCACGGGCGACGACGTCGCGGGCGTCGAGTTCCATCTGGTTCGGCGAGTAGCGTTCCATGAACCGTTCGCCTTCCGTATTGTAGAGGCGGCCACCTTCGCCGCGTACCGCCTCGGTGACGAGTCGGCCGTCCCACTCCTCGCCGTACCGTTCGCCGACCATCCCCGTCGGATGAAACTGGACGAACTCGAGGTCGAGCAGTCGGGCGCCGGCTTCGAGGGCCAGCGCCTGGGCGTCGCCGTTGTTCTCGTCGTCTCTCGAGGAGTGCCGATCGTAGAGCGCGGAGAACCCGCCGGCCGCGAGCACGACGTGATTCGACCGGAACAACAGCCCCTGTCCCGTCTCCATATCGAAGCCGACCGCGCCGACGACGCGGGTGCCGTCCGAGAGCAGCCGCGTGATCATCACGTTCTCGCGGTAGGGTACCTCGAGATCCCGCGCTCGCTCGATCAACGTCTCGAGCATCGCTTCGCCGGTTCGGTCGCCGACGAAGCAGGTGCGGCGGTACGACTGTGCGCCGAAGTAGCGCTGGTTGATCGTTCCGTCCTCGGTGCGATCGAGGGGCATTCCCCAGTCGGCGAGTTCGCGGATACGGGCGGGCATCTCCCGCGTCGTCAACTCGACGGCCTCGGGGTCGTTCAGCTGGTGGCCTTCGTCGAGCGTGTCCGCCGCGTGAATCGTCCAGTCGTCCTCCTCGTCGAGCGAGCCAAGCGCCGCGTTGACGCCACCGGCCGCCCACGTCGTGTGAGCGTCGCCGTGATCGCGCTTTCCGATCACCAGCGATTCGACCCCGGACTCGGCGAGTTCGATGGCGACGCGTGCGCCCGCTGCACCTGCGCCGATCACGAGGACGGGTGTTCTGACGGTCTCGTACTCGAGATCCGTCGACGTGGCGGTCTCGTACTCGAGTCGGTCCTCGACGCCCGCGGCGTCGCGGACGTGGGTCGGCTCTCGCCGGTCTGTCGTCGATCCGTCGCCGCCGGAGCGTTTTCCTGTCATCAACGTTACGTTAGTGCCGGGCGCATTTAGGTCGCGTTCCAAACGATGCAACGGTGTCGTTCGACCCGGCGCTTACGACGCTCGAGGACGTAACCGACGGCGAATGCAACCGGTCGTCCATCTCGCGGTCGGCTATCTCTGCTATGCGGGCTATACGCGTTGGCACGGAGACGGCACACCCGACGAGGCTCCCGCGCTGGCGGCGATCGTCGGCGCCGCGCTACCAGATCTGATCGACAAGCCGATCTGGCTCGCCGATCTCGTCGCCGTCGGCCGAACGATCGGTCACTCGCTGCTGTTTGCGATTCCGGTCGTCATCGCGGTCTGGCTGCTTACACGTGCTCGCGATCGTCCCGTCCTCGGTATCGCCTTCGCCATCGGGTACCTCTCGCATATCGCGACGGACGTTCCGTGGCACGTCATCTCGGGGGACGTCGACGAACTCGGCTTTCTCTTCTGGCCGCTGACGCCGATGCCGGCTTACACCGGAACGAAGCCACTGGGGACAGTGCCGGGGCTGGAGGTGACGGTCACGACGCTGTGGCTCGAGGCTGTCATCCTCGTCGCCGGGGTCGCGCTGTGGTGGGCCGACGGCCGGCCGGGAACCGACGTGATCCGCCGCGCGCTCAGCAGATGATGCGAACGTCCGCCCGACGTTATGCGATCCCAAGTGGAACTCGGCGCATGCCTCGTGTTCGACGGACGCTGGTCACGGTCGCGCTTGCGGGCTGGATCGGTGCGCTCGTCTCACAGCTCGCGGCGCTCAGGGCCGACGAGGAACCGACCGAAACGAGATGGACGAACAGACGCAACCTGTGTGTTCTCCTCTCGAGCATCACGATGAATACGGCCGTCGCGCTCACCGTCTACCGGTACGTCCGGCGATTCAGACGCTCATGACTCCGTCGTTGCCCTCGTATCGGCGACTTCGGGTGTCTCTGGTTCGACGTTCGCGAGTCGCATCGCGTTGCCCGTCACGCCGAGACTCATTCCCATGTCACCGATGACGACCGCGTGGATCACCGTCACGATCCCGAACGGCGCGCCCACAGCGAGGACCGCCTTCACCGCGAGGCTCGACCAGACGTTCTGGCGGATGACGCCGTTTGCCTTCCCCGAGAGTTCGTAGAGGTACGGCAGCCGGGTGAGGTCGTCGCCCATCAGCGCCACGTCGGCCGTCTCGAGCGCCGTGTCGGTTCCCGCTGCGCCCATCGCGACGCCGACGGTCGCGGTCGCGAGCGCGGGCGCGTCGTTGATCCCGTCGCCGACCATGGCGACGTGAGCGGGTTCGTCACTGTCGCCGTATTCCGCCTCGAGTCGGCGGATCCACTCGAGTTTCTCGTCGGGGAGCAGTTCGGCGTGATACTCGTCGATACCGACTTCCTCGGCGATGGCGCGGGCGGTGCCTTCGTTGTCGCCGGTGAGCATGACGACGCGGACGCCCTGGTCTTGCAGCCTGGAGACGGCCCACGCCGCCTCGGGTCGGACGCGATCCGCGACTGCGATGAGGCCGATCGGCCGGTCTTCGGAGCCGACGACCACGACGGTCTTCCCTTCGGCCTCGAGATCGGGAACGACCTCGGCGAGGACGTCGAGACAGCCCTCGCGGTCGCACTGTCCAGTCTCGCCGTACCCCATGTCGGCCAGCGAGACGCCGCCGTCGGTCGTCGCGTGGACGTGTTCGAGGTCGGCGAGTCCGTCGAAGAGGTCCGGCTTTCCGACGTAGTGGGTGGTGCCGTCGACCTCGCCGCGGACGCCTTTGCCCGCCAGGGCCTCGAAGTTCGAGACGGCCGGCTCGTCGGAATCGTCCGTGACGCCTGCCGCCTCGGCGTAGCCGACGATCGCCTGCCCGATCGGGTGTTCGCTTCGCCGTTCGAGGGCGCTCGCACGGCGCAAGACGTCGTCCTCGGTGGCGCCCTCGAGCGGGATCACGTCGGTCACCGAGAGATCACCCTCGGTCAGCGTCCCCGTCTTGTCGACCGCGAGGACGTCACTGTCGCCGACGGCCTCGAGGTGGCGTCCGCCCTTGATGAGGACGCCGTTGCGGGCCGCGCTGGTGATCCCGGAGACGACGCTGACGGGCGTCGAGATGACCAGCGCACAGGGACAGGAGATCACGAGCAGCGTCAGTCCGACGACGAACCAGTAGCTCCAGGACGCGCCGAACAGCAGGGGCGGCGCGAACGCGGCAGCGGCCGCGAGGACGACGACGATCGGCGTATAGACGCTCGCGAAGCGGTCGATGAACTGCTCGCGTTCGGTCTTTTCCCGTTCGGCGTCTTCGACCATACGGACGATTCGGGCGAGCGTGGAATCGTCGGCTTCGCTCTCGACTTCGATCTCGAGGTAGCCCGACTCGGGGATCGTCCCGGCGTAGACCTCGTCGCCTGTGAGCTTGTCCTCGGGGACGCTCTCGCCGGTGATCGGCGACTGGTCGACTGCACTCTCACCTTCGATGACGACCCCATCGGCCGGGATCTTCTCGCCCGGTCGAACGACGACCACGTCACCGATCTCGAGATCCTCGGCGGGAACGGTCTCCTCGCTGCCGTCCTCGCGCTTGACGGTCGCAGTGTCGGGCGAGAGCTCCATCAGTTCGCGCAGCGAGTCCCGCGCCCGGTCCATCGAGAACCGCTCTAAGAGTTCGGCGACGCTGAAGAGGACGGCGAGCATCGCCCCCTCGAAAGGGTGGTGGGTCGCGACGCTGGCGACGATACCGAGACTCATCAGGAAGTCGATGTCGAGACTCCGATTGCGTGCAGAGTAGTAGCCGTTCCGTAGAATCGGGGTCCCTGCGACGACGACGGCCGCGATGAACAGCAGGTGTGAGAGCGCGTAGGTCCGGCCGGCGACGGTCCACAGCGCGGGATCGAGACCCGGGACGACGAACTCGAGGGCCATCCCGATTGCGACGACGACGCCGCCGACCGCGGTCCCGACGGCCCGGCGGCTCTTCCAGACCGACTCCTCGTCGCCGACCGGATCGCCGTCGGCGATCGGTGACGCCTCGTAGCCGGCACCCTCGATCGCCTCGGTTACCCGCTCGGAGTCGGTTCCCTCGGCTACGGTCACCGTCACCCGGCCCGACGCCGGCCGTGTCTCGATCTCGTCGACGCCGTCGGTGGCCTCGAGGGCGTTCTCGACCTTCGAGGCACAGGAGGGACAGTCCATATCCGGCACCGAGAACGTGCGTTCGGCCGCCCGGCTTTCGATCTCGTAGCCGGCCGCGCGAACGCGCTCGCGGATCTCGGCGTCGCTCGTCTGTGTCGGATCGTAGGTGACGACGAGCCGTCCGCTCGTGACCCGCGGTTCGATCCCGTCGATTCCCTCGAGGCGCTCGACGCTGTTCTCGACCTTGCCGGCACAGGAAGGACAGTCCATCTCCGGGACCCGAAGCTCGAGGGTCCGACTCGAGTCGGGGGACGTGGAGGGTGACGACTCGCTCATCGCTCTCCACTAGTCGGGGCGAAACCTTACGGGTTATTTGGCGTGCGCCAAACAATAGATGATGCCTCATATAAAACATCAAACTTGGCATATATAAGTGCAGAAATGAAGGTAGTAGTCTCAAGGAGATGAATAGTACCGACATATCGGTGATACTCCAATCAATCGGACGACAGCCTCGAGAAGGGAGCGGATACCTGACCTATACTCCAATACGAAAACCAGATATCGACCAATGATTTATAGCAATAATTTTGTATAGTTAAAATATACATTTCGTCTCAAGAGATGGAGTGAGACTTCACAGATATTATAGCCATACCGACAAGAATCCTTGGCAAATAGTTGTGTATTATTACTCCACTACCATAATTAATGTAGTGGCATTATCTGAACATTATACATCTTCATAAAGCAGATAACATATCTGGTTGGTTGAAATTTAACACTGTATTCCCTATGTATATAATTGCGATGGAAGAAAAAGTCAACCGGAAGATGGACTAGAATGTAATCGGACCCGGCGACGAATGCTCGGAACGATTACCGGGATCGGGGCAACCACCTTCGTCATTCCGACTGCTGCAGCAAACGACGAAAACGAGTCCAACATAAAGAAAAATAATGGAGAAGATAGGGGAAATAAATCTAATAAAAGGGGAAATAATGGGAGAGGTGGTGGGGATAAGTCTAACAAAAGTGTAGATGATGATCTCCCTGATTGGATAAATGAAACGCCGGAGAACGAAGTAGAACTCATAGACGCCGAGAGTCAGCCGTCAAACGACAGTAACGATTTCGAGATACAGACCCCTGATCCTGAGTGGCAAAAGGGGTTCGACTTTGAGGCAGGGGGTAGAGAGTTCGAAGCTACACTATCGATTTACGATATGGATGATCCGATTTGTAACTACGGGATCACAATCTCGACGGGAATTTACTCTGGCAGTGGTGACCGAGTCGATTGCGAGGGATCAAATTCACTTGGAGTAGACGTTATCGTTGCGGACGTCGAAGTCACTATTGAGCCGCTAAGTGGAACCTTCTTTGAAGATGGTCTCCGATTGACTGGAGAAGTCTGTGTCGGTGGGTGGAGAATTGAAGAGTGCGACGATATGAGTATCGAATTCGAGTTCTGACTGAATAACAGCACACTTTTATCCCTCTTTCCCCATACTTAAACTCACATACAAGTATCATGAAGACGACATCCACTATGCCTGGCCCTGAACACCCTTACGAACGAACGAACGGTCACCGGCGTTCTCGTCCACCCGTTGGCGCTTTTCACTGCCTTCGTCGGTCCCGCCGTCGTGTACGCCGTTTCGGACGACGAGTTCACCCGGGAGAACGCCCGCCACGCCCTCAACTGGCACGTCACTGTGGTTGCGTTGGTGATTCTTACAGCCACAACGGTCCTTCTCGGTGCTGACGAGATCACCGTCGGCGGAGCAGCAACCGAACTATCACTGCTCCCGTCACCGGTCGATACGGTGTTTACAGTCGTCGGCTTACTCGCGTTGCTCGCAACTATGGTCGCGGTGTTCGCCACGTTCGCGTACGCTGTCGTCGCCACCCTGAGGGCGATCTCCGGTTCGGTGTGGCGATACCCCGGCGCAATCGACGTCGTCGGCCGTTTCCTGTAGTCTGTCAGTTGCTTCCTGTTCAACCACACTCGACAGTTCAGCGTTCCGCAGCGAGTGCCTCGATCGAGTCGTCTTCCGCGACGAACGCCGTCGCGAGGCTCTCCTCGGCCCGGCGGAGCCGATAGGAGAGCGTCGATCGCGGCACGCCGAGGTCGTCGGCGAGGTCGCCGAGTTCGATCTGCCGCGGCGTTTCGTAGTAGCCGTGTTCGACGGCCGCGTGAAGCGCCTCTCGTTGTTCGCTCGGCAACGAGGTCTCAGGACCAACGTCGACGTCACCGTGATCGGGATCGAGTTCCGTCAGTCGCAACATCTCCATCCCCGTACAGTCGCCGACCTCTTGACCCAGCGCGTCGAAAAAGTCGTGAATCGGCGCGTCGTTTCCCAGCACGATTCGCCAGCGGTAGCGCCGGCCCTCGCGGTAGGTCTCGAACAGCAGCCCCTCGCCGAGGTACTCGAGCGCGACGTGGGGGACCGACGTACAA
Source organism: Natronolimnohabitans sp. A-GB9 (assembly GCF_030848565.1). GTDB lineage: Archaea > Halobacteriota > Halobacteria > Halobacteriales > Natrialbaceae > Natronolimnohabitans. The sequence goes on along the minus strand of NZ_JAVDDV010000003.1, from coordinate 310,948 downwards.
ACGTCGGTGCGGTCCCAGTAGGTATAGACCACCAGGGTGTCGCTCGATCGGTCCAGTACCTGCACCTCGCAATCCGCGCCGCAGTCGTCCTTGACCAGACAGTCCGCGAAGAACTCGCTGGTCTCGTAGGCCTCCTCGAGGGCTTCCAGTGCTTCCGCCGGCCCCTCCGCGTGATCGACCCGCCAGAGGCTGTCGCTGGTGACGTGACACGACAGCGAGCGGATCGACGCCTCGGGGTAGTCGGCGAGGACGTCGGCGACCGGGTTCGTCCCGGCTTCGTACTCGAGGGCGAAGACGAACTTTCTCATACTAGCGTCGACGTGGCCGTCCTGAATAGGAGTCCCGGTTATCGCATCACGAACAGTAGTCACTACGAGAACGATCTCGAACGGTCCGATCTGTCGATTCGCTATCGTTTCGTTTTCAGTACGTGATGTCAGACGAGACGCTCATTACAGGCTATCAATACTTTATTTGTTGGTATGGGAAGAAAATACAACCCATCGAAAGAGAAACGAGACGGAAGCGACGCGACTAGATCCGATCTCAATCGCCGTCGGTTCCTCGCGTTGACCGGAGCGAGTGCCAGCGCGCTGGCGATCGGATCGACGCCGGCGGTTGCCGGGCCGGAGTACCAGGACGTCACCGACGTCTCCGGCTTCAGTTGCGACCACCCGCAGTTCACCTGCGGTCGGCAGGTGCGAGCCGCCGACGGGATGATCTCGACGGTCGATCCGATCGCCGGTGGCGTCGCCGCGCGGGTCCTACGTGAGGGCGGGAACGCCATCGACGCGGCGATCGCGATCCAGTACGTCCTGACCGTCACCCAGCCTCACGGCTCGGGCATCGGCGGAGGTGGCTTCATGGTCATCTACGACGCTGAGTCCGACTCGGTCGAAGTGGTCAACAGCCGAGAACGTGCTTCTCAGACTGCAACGCCGGACCTCTACCGCCACGAGGGGGAGTACGACCAGGACATCCAGACCGGAGAGGCGATGGGGACACCCGGTACCGTGGCCGGCCTCGAAACCGCCCGCGAACTGTTCGGGACCAGGTCCCGCCAGCGGCTGATCAACCCGGCGATCGACCTCGCACGCCGCGGGTTCACGGTCGACTGGTTCCTCGCCGAGCAGATCCACGAGAACACGAACAAGTTCAACGACGCGGCCCTCGGGGCCTACAGCGACGCCCAGGGGAACCTCTACGAGGAGGGGGACACGATGACGAACCCGGACCTCGCGGACACCCTGGAGATCATCAGACGCGAGGGCGCCGAGGGCTTCTACGAGGGGCCGGTCGCCGAGGACGTCGCCGAGACGATCGCGTCCTACGCTCGGGATCCCGATCAGGTCGTCGACGAACGCGACCTCGCCGACTACGACGTGACGCTCGACGAGCCGGTCCGCAAGGAGTGGTACGACGTCGAACTCGTCGGTCAGCCGATGCCAAGCTCCGGACCGACGGTCGCGGCGATGGTCCTTCGGGTGCTCGAGTTCCTCGACGTCGACGAGTACGACGTCCGTTCGGCCGAAAAGTACCACCTGATCGCGGAGTCGCTGTACTCCTGTTGGGCCGATCGGATGGAGTACATGGGCGACGACGAGTTCGTCGACGTGCCAGTCGACGAACTGCTCTCGGACGACTACCTCCAGTCGCGCGCCGACGAGATCGAGTTCGGCGACACGGTCTTCCCCGACGATGGGACCATGCCGCCGGGTGACCCAACGCCGGACGGACGTGGTGCCGGTGAAACCACCCATTTCTCCGTGATCGACAAGTGGGGCAACGCCGTCTCGTACACCTCGACTATCGAGCAGTTCATGGGCTCGGGCAAGATGGTCCCTGGGCGCGGATTCCTGCTCAACAACGAACTCACGGACTTCGACGCGGAGCCGGGCGGACCGAACGAGCCCGACGCCTGGAAGCGCCCGCTCTCGAGTATGAGTCCGATGATGGTGATGCGCGACGGGACGCCGGAGTTTACGGCGGGCTCGCCGGGCGGCTGGGCGATCGTCAGTGCGACGTTCCAGACCATCCTCCACCGGTACGTCTACGACCTCGACCCGCTCGGTTCGATCACCGAGCCGCAGGTGTACACGCACCACTTCGGCGGCGTCGAGTGGGAAGAAGGCGTCCCAACCGAGACTCGAGAGACACTCGCAGACTGGGGCCACGATCTGGACGAATCACCCAGCACCATCGGCAACGTCCAGGCCATCGGCGTCGAGGACGACGAACTGGTCGGTGCCGCCGACCCCAGCCGCGACGGTCAGGCTGTCGGCTACGACCGCGGCGGTCTCGACCGGGCTCGCGGCGCCGGCCAGGGACGCGGCCGGTCCGACTGAGAGCGACGCGCCCGGTGGAAACCGGTACGTCGCCGGTGTTGTGAACCCGACACGTCCCACCGAATTTCCGCTCGGGAACCGTACATCACCTCGATAGCCGCTCCGACGATCGAGGGACGACTCGGCGATTTCTATAGTAACAACTGCAACGGTTTACACACTGATCGCCGATCCGTCTGGCGATCAGGTGTGCAATGACTTGCAGTGGCTACTATAGCCGTTCTACCGATGAGACACGACACCGTCGATCCACACGGCTGCGAGTCGAGTGCCCGAACAGAACGAAAACGGAAAGCAAAGCGAGGGTCGGCTATGCCTCAGCTGGACAAGCGGTGGTTATACTACCTGACAACAGTCACTACCCACCCAATCGCGTCTCGAGTGCGATCGGTGTGTGCATCGTGTTGTCCGGCAGTATTAGAAGCCCTTGCCGAGCATCTCGCGAGCGATGATGTTCTTCTGGATCTCGGTGGTGCCCTCGTAGATCTGCGTGATCTTGGCGTCGCGGTAGAGCCGCTCGACGGGGAAGTCGTTGACGTAGCCGGCGCCGCCGTGGATCTGGACGGCCTCGTCGGCGACGTCGACGGCCACACGCGAGGCGTACTCCTTGGCCATCGAGGCGAGCTTCGTGATGTCCTTGCCCTGGTCGACGTTCCAGGCGGCCTTGTAGGTCAGGTTACGGGCGGCTTCGGTCCGAGTCTCCATGTCGGCGAGTTTGTGCTGGATGGCCTGGAACTCGCTGATCGACTGGCCGAACTGTTCGCGGTCCTGGGCGTACTCGAGGGCGGCACGCGTCGCGCCCTTTGCGATGCCGACGCCCTGTGCGGCGACTGCGGTGCGGGTCTCGTCGAAGAACTGCATCTGTTGCATGAACGCGGCGTCTCTGGTACCGACGAGGTTCTCCTCGGGGACGCGGACGTCGTCGAAGACGACTTCGGCGGTGTCGGAAGCGCGGATCCCGAGCTTGCCGGTGATCTTCTCCGTGTTGACGCCGTCGCGGTCGGTCTCGACGATGATCTGGCTGAAGCCGTTGTAGCGGCCCTCGGCGTCGGGATTCGTCTCACAGAGCACGACGAGGAAGTCGGCGACGGTCCCGTTGGTGATCCACATCTTGGTGCCGTTTATCACCCATTCGTCGCCGTCTTTCTCCGCGGCTGCGCCGCTCAGTTCCGCGCCGTCTTGGGCCTCGCGTTTCTCGGCACGCGTCGAGACCGAGGAGACGTCCGATCCAGTGTCGGGTTCGGAGATCGCGGCACCGGAGACCTTCTCGCCGAGTGCGACTGGCTCGAGGAACCGCTCTTTCTGGTCTTCGGTCCCGAAGTTCATGATCGCCTCACAGCCGAACGACGCCGAGACGATCGAGAGCGCGATTCCTGGGTCGTAGGAGAACAACTCCTCGGTGATGATCGCGGTATCGAGGATGGAGTAGCCAGCGCCGCCGTACTCGATCGGAATGTACGGGCCGGTCAGTCCCATCTCGGCGGCTTTGTCGACGACGTCGTGTGGGTACTTCTCTTCCGTGTCGTACTCTTCGGCGACCGGAACGATTTCGTTCTCGGCGAACCGGGCGACCTCGTCACGGATTTGCGCTTGCTCGTCGGTGAGACCGAATTCCATGGGAACGAGTTGCGACCCCCAGCGATAAAGAAGTTTGTAACCTGAAGTAAACGGAACTCCAGTTTCATGTTCCGCGAGGGAAACGTTCAAACCCGTTCCCATTGGTACTGTAATCATGGAACTGGAAGATATCAACACCGTCGCAGTTCTCGGCGCAGGAAACATGGGCCACGGTATCGCGGAGGTCGTCGCGATGGCCGGCTACGACGTCAACATGCGCGATATCAAAGAGGAGTTCGTCCAGAACGGCTACGAACAGATCGAGTGGTCGCTGAACAAACTCGCCGAGAACGACCAGCTCTCCGAGGAGGAAGCTGACGCCGCCCTCGAGCGTGTGACACCGTTCGTCGACATGGGGGAGGCCTGTGGCGACGCCGACGTCGTCATCGAGGCCGTTCCCGAGCAGATGGAGATCAAGAAAGACGTCTATACTGAACTCGAGGACGTCGCCCCCGATCGGGCGATCTTCGCGACCAATACCTCGAGTCTCTCGATCTCGGAGCTCGCCGACGTCACCGAGCGTCCCGGCCAGTTCTGCGGGATGCACTTTTTCAACCCGCCGGTCCGGATGGATCTCGTCGAGGTCATCTCGGGCGCCGAAACCGACGAGGAGACCCTCGAGGTAATCGAAGCCCTCGCTGAGGACGTCGGCAAGACGCCCGTCCGTGTCCACAAGGACTCGCCCGGGTTCATCGTCAATCGCGTACTCGTTCCACTCATGAACGAGGCCTGCTGGCTCGTCCACGAGGACGAGGCGACGATCGCCGCAGTCGACTCGACGACGAAATACGGCATGGGACTGCCGATGGGCAGTTTCGAACTCGGCGACCAGGTCGGCAACGACGTCAGCTACCACGTCCTCGAGTACATGCACGAGGTGCTGGGCGACGCCTACGAGCCGTGTCCGCTCCTCGAGGAGAAAGTCGAGAACGAAGAGCTCGGCAAGAAGACCGGGAAGGGCTTTTACGACTACGAGGACGGGGACGGCGCCCAGATCCCCTCCGACGAACAGTCCGAACTCGTCGAGCGGCGCCTCGTCGCCTCGATGGCCAACGAGGTGGCCAAACTGATCGGCAACGACGTCGCCCCGCCGGAATCGATCGACGAGGCGACCAAACTCGGCGCCGGTTTCCCCGACGGCCCCGTCAAGCTGGTCGACGAGTTCGGCATCGAAGACGCCCTCGAGACCCTCGAAGAAGCCTACGAGGAAACGGGCCACGAGCGCTACGAACCCGCAGACTACCTCGAAGAGCGCGCCGAGGAAGGCGGCTTCTACGAGACCGACGCCGACGAAGGGGCGACCGAGTTCGAGGCGATCCGCATCGAGTACCCCGATGAGATGGTCGGCCACATCGTCGTCGACCGCCCCCACCGGATGAACACGATCAGCAGCCAGCTGCTTGCGGAACTCTCCGAGGCGATCGACCTCCTCGAAGCGGACGACGAGGTTCGGTCGATCCTGCTTACGGGTGCCGGGGAGAAAGCGTTCTCCGCGGGCGCGGACATCCAGAGCATGGCCGCGGGCGGCGCCGATCCGATCGAGGCGACGGAGCTCTCGAAGACCGGTCAGACGGTCTTCGGGAAGCTCGAAGCCTGCGAGATGCCGGTCGTCGCCGGTATCGACGGCTACTGTCTCGGTGGCGGGATGGAGCTGTCGATGTGTGCCGACCTCCGTATCGCCAGCGAACGCTCCGAGTTCGGCCAGCCCGAACTCGACCTCGGTCTCATCCCCGGCTGGGGCGGCACCCAGCGACTGCCGAACATCGTCGGCGAAGGTCGCGCAAAAGAGATCATCCTCACGGCCGACCGCTTCGACGCCGAGACCATGGCGGAGTACGGCTTCGTCAACGAGGTCGTCGACAACGACGAACTCGAGGATCGCGCACTCGAGCTCGCGGCCGACCTCGCCGGCGGTCCGCCGATCGCCCACCGATACACCAAACGCGCGATGCTCGCCGGCCGCGACGATACCGACGCTGGCCTCGAGTACGAGGCCTCTGCTTTCGGCCAACTGATGGCGACCGACGACCTCATGGAGGGGATCACGGCCTTCATGGGTGACGACGAACCGGAGTTCGAAGGAACGTAGTCGCTCGATCGGCGACCGCTATCCGATCTGATCGTGTTATTTACTATACTGTTAGTAAATAATGGTGGGCGCGAGATTTATCATCCGGAAGCACCATTGCTGATCCGTGGCTGTAACGATGAAAAGAACGGAGGGGGCGACCGATGGGTGACGACCGCGAAGTACTCGTCGTCGACGACGAGACGCGTCTCGCGGATCTCTTCGCGGCGTGGCTTCGAGGAGAGTGGGCCGTCGAGACGGCCTACGACGGTCGAGAGGCCCTCGAGAAGATGTCCGATTCGGTCGACGTCGTGTTGCTCGATCGCCGGATGCCGGGGCTGTCCGGCGACGAGGTCCTCGAGCGAATCCGCGAGCTGGGGTACGACTCGCGGATCGTGATGGTGACGGCGGTCGACCCCGACTTCGATATCATCGAGATGGGGTTCGACGATTACCTGGTCAAGCCGGTCTCGAAGGACGAACTCGTCGACATCGTCGACGACGTCGCCGCCAGATCGGCGTACGAGTCGGACATCCGCGAGTACTACGCGCTCGTCTCGAAGAAGGCGCTGTTGGAATCCGAAAAGACTGACCGCGAACTCGCGGACAACGAGGAGTATCTGGACCTCCGTGATCGCATCAGCGAACTCGAGACCTGTGTCGACGAGCAGGTCGCCGACCTCTCGACACACGAGGAGTTCGTCGGAGCGTTTCAGGATCTGCAGTCCACGAACTGACCGCGAGACACACTGTCGAACTCGAGGCGATCTGTTTAGCGCTTTCGACGAGTCGTCGTCAGCAGATCGCTTACGGCGCCTGCCCGTAGATCAGGTTCCGCTGGATCTCGTTTGCACCTTCGTAGATGACCGGAACGCGAGCGTCACGGTAGACGCGAGCGATCCGTCGTTCGTCGAGCACCGACCGGCCGCCGTGGAACTGCATCCCCTGCTCGGAGACGTCGACGGCCGCCTCCGTCGCACACGTCTTCGCCAGCGCTGCCCAGTAGCCGTCGTTCTCGCCGTTTGCAACCTTTTCGCAGGCTCGCCACGTGAGCGCTCGGGCGCGTTCGAAATCCAGGAGCATGTCCGCGAGCCCGTGTTGGACGGCCTGAAACTCGTTTATCGTTCGGCCGAACTCCTCGCGGTCGTGGACGAACTCCCAGGTCGTCTCGATGGCCGCAGCCGAAAGCCCCAGCCCGTGGCCAGCAACGGCGACGCGGCCGTGATTGAAGAACTCCGCGAGCATCCAGAAGCCGGCCCCCTCCGCACCGATCAGATTCTTTTCGGGAATTCGGCAGTTCTCGAGTTCGATGTGGGCCTGCTTTGAGGCGCGCATCGCCATCTTCTCGGGGATGTGTTCGGCCTCGTAGCCGTCGGTGTCGGTCGGGACGATAAACAACGAGTGGTTGCCATAGCGGTTGGTCTCGTCGTCGTCGGTTCGCGCATAGAGGGTGATCCAGTCGGCCTCGACGCCGTTGCCGATCCAGTACTTCTCGCCGTCGAGGACGTATTCGTCGCCGTCTTTCTCCGCCGTCGTCTCCATCCCCGTGAGGTCGCTGCCGGTGTCCGGTTCCGAGACGGCCAGTCCCGAGCGCATCTCGCCTTCTGCGACCGGTCGAATGTACTCCTCGCACTGCTCGTCGGTTCCGTACTCGTAGGTCATCTCACAGCCGAAACTGGCCAACTGAAGCGTCAGCGCGATACCCGCGTCCGCCCGGTAGAACTCCTCGGTGAGCGCGAGCAACTGCGGAAGGTCCAGTCCGCGACCGCCCCACTCCTCCGGGATGTCCTGGGCGACGAGGTTGGCTTCACGGCCCGCCTCGAGGATCTCCTCGGGGTACTCCCCGGCCTGGAAGTACTCCTGTGCGTTCGGTTCGATGTGTTCGCGTGCGAACTCCCGGGCTTCGGACTTGATGTCGCGGGCGTGTTCCGGAACGATGCTGTCGTCGAGCAGTTCCATGTACTGGCATACGGTGGCACGGTGGATATAGCCGCGGGGCAACTGTGCAAGCACTGATACGGTCTCCTGTCGTCATGTCCCGGTAATCAGCCGTGACAGTCGCTACTGAAACAGTTATAAACGGTTCTGAATACTCAAAACGACGTTCGGTTGTTTTGTGACTCGAGTTCGACGCAGCGAGTATGACAAACCGAGAGACCAACGGCGATTACGAGCGGACCACTGACCTCCTGGACGACGTCGGCCGGCGAACGTTTCTCGCCGCTGGGAGCGGCCTGAGTGCGATGGCGGTTGCCGGTTGTGTATCGGAGAACGGATCGACCGACGGCGAACCCACGGACGAGGAGACACAGACGGGTTCGACCGCCGACGGGAACTTCCGACTGCTCATCAGCGACATGCCGGCCGACATCGGTGACTTCGATCGACTGGACGTCAGCTTCGATTCCGCTCGCGTCTTCGACGGCGAATCAAGCGAGCCGGATACCGACGATGCTGACGGTGAGCACGATAGCGACGCCGACCCCGAATCGGACGACGAAGACGTCCCCGAACCGGGCGACGGGGCAAACGACGGGATCGATCGCCGACGTGGATTCTACGTCCTCGATCTCGAGGGGGCGACGGTCGACCTCACGACCGTGATCGGCGACAAAGCGACGCCCGTCTTCGACGGGGAACTGTCGCCGGGGACCTACGAGAAGATCGAACTCCACGTCGAAGACGTCGAGGGGATCGTCGACGGCAAGGAGGCGAACGTGAAGGTTCCCAGCGAGAAACTCCAGATTACACACTCCTTCGAGATCGAGGGCGACGAGCCCGTCAGTTTCGTGTTCGACATCAACGTGGTCAAACGTGGACAGGGCAACGACTACAACTTGACGCCCGTGATCTCGGAAAGCGGCGTCGCGGGCGAGGACGTCGCTGTCGAGGAGGTTCCGGCCGACGAAGACGACGAGGCCGACGAAGCCAGCGAGGAGGACGATAGCGACGCTGGCGACGACAATGACGGTGACGACGGGGACGACGACGCCGACGAGAGCTCGGCGACTGACGACGAATCGTAGGCCCGGAACTCGATAGCAACAGGCTGTCGGGCCCCTATATGACCTCGTCTACGGAGACATCGGCGGCCCGATCCAGTCGCCTGATGTCCCAGGCGACGTCACTGACGAGGTGGACGTAGAGCACTCCGCCGGTGAGGATCGCAAGCGGGGGACTCGAGAGTGCGACGGCTGGGACGACGATGCCGACGATGAGAAGATGACTCAACAGTCGCGAGAGGGCGCCGACGTCGCCGCGATCGAAGATCCGTCGCTGGTCGACGACGACTGCCGCTGGGTTAGCGAGACAGAACCGGACGGCATCCCAGTTTCCGGTCTCGAGACGGGCGATGAGGAAGTGATCGAGGTCGACGAGAACGCCGACTGCAGTGCCGTAGACGACGAGGGCGACGGCGGGAACGGTGTGGCCGGCAACGGTAACGGGTGGGAGAACGGAAACGAGAACGCCGGCGACAACGAGCGAGAGAAGGGCGTGATGTTTCGAGTAGATGAACGCTCACCGATCGGTTCGACGGCCGCCGGACAGTAATACTGTCGGACAACAGTCAGTGAACGTACGTTTCGACGCACGTCCGGATCGTCCAGTGGCGGTCCACGCCTGCACTGCTGGGTGCAATCGATGGCTGTCGGCTGCGTTCACCCAGCAGCCGAGGGTGGAACGGTACTAGCCGGCGAATCCGGAGAGCAACCACTCGTCGCCCTCGTCGTCGCCGATGCTCGGCGCGCTGACGAGGACGAACGCACTCTCTTCGTCTCCGTTGCGGATCTGGCGGGTCGACTCCGGCGGGATCCACAGCGCGTCTCCGGTCTCCATCTCGACCGGATCGTCGTCGACGACCACCGTCGCCTGTCCTTCGATCAGCACGTAGACCTCCTCGTGGTCGTTGTCGGTGTGATCGTGTGGCTTGCTGTTCCAGCCCGGGTCACACCGCGCGACCGTCACTCCGACCTGCTCGGTCTCGAGTGGGTCCGAAAGGAAGTGCATCGCGCTAGAAACCTGCTCGACCTCCTCGTAGTTGACTTTCCGGTAGCTCATGTCACTGTCTTCGACGGGCATCCAGTAAACGATACTGATCGGTGGAGCGCAACGAACCGCTTCACATTGCTCGTCAGCACGGTCGGTCGAACACGAAAAAACACCTGTGGTACTTCCCCGACAGTGAGAACGCCGCTTTCGGAGCGGTATACCGACGGCTGTACGTCACCATCGGTACGACCGCGGGGAAACCGATCTCCAACGGTCCGTATCAGTGGTCCTGAGCGATCGGATTGAAGTCGTCGACCGGGATCACCGAGTAGTCGACTGTCAGCGCATCCTGGGTCGCACGGATCTTCCCGACGAACGTCGAGATGTCCTCGAGTTCACCCTCCAGGACGAACAGTTCCATGCAGTAGTGGTCGCCGACGTGGCTGTGGAAGTTCGAGGCCACGAGGTCCTCGTGTTCGTGGCGCAGGTGCATCATCCGCTCTTCGACACTTGTGGTCTCGTAATCGAACAGAACAGTGACGATTCCCATCAGGTCTCGGTCCTCGAGGCGGGTGTCTTCGAACTCACCGAGTAAGTTCCGGGAAGCTTCCCGGACGACTTCGCTACGACCGGTGTAGCCGTGTTCGTCCGCGAACTGATCGAGTCGTTCGAGGAGTTCATCCGGCATCGAGACGCTTACGACTGCCATATAATAACTCAGCGTCGATAATCTATTAAGAGTTATCATAGAGCCGCGTCTCGAGCCGGTATCGATAGTAATCGTCTCCGTGGTGGGAGTGGCGAAATAGTCACGTCGAGGACGGTAGCCACTGTTTTCCCGCTTCACCGTGAGCAGTGTGTATGTACCTTCCAGACCATACCTGGCCGGAACTCGGTGAGTACGTCGCGAGCGACTCCCTCGCCGTTGTTCCGCTCGGCAGTACGGAACAACACGGCCCTCATCTCCCCGAAGGGACCGATCACATGATCGCCGAGGCGCTCGCTCGCGAGGCCACCGAACGGAGCGGCTTCCTCTGTACCCCGCCGATTCCGATCGGTGTCAGCTCTCATCACCGACAGTTCCACGGAACGATGTGGGTCGAGCCGTCGGTGTTCCGGGACTACGTCGAGAGCCTCTCGCGGAATCTCACGTATCACGGCATCGACCGCATCGTCTACGTCAACGCCCACGGCGGCAACGTCGATCATCTCCGGGAGGTCGGCCGTCGGCTCCACCGGGACGAAACCGCGTTTGCGATCGAGTGGATGTGGGACGAATCGATCCCCCAGTTGATCGAGGACCACTTCGATACCCCCGGCCCCCACGGCGGACCCAAGGAGACCGCGATGATCATGCACATCGCCGAGGAACTCGTCCGGGAGGACCGCCTCGAGGAGGCCCGTGACGGCGGCGCGACCTTCGACTACGACGCCGAACGGGTCCACGGCGCGACGACGTTCTACGACTCGATCGAGAACAGTCCCAACGGCGTCTTCGGGGACCAGACCGACGCGACACCCGAGATCGGTGCGGAGCTGTTCGAGGCGGCGACCGAACAGCTCGTCGCCCTCCTCGAGTGGCTCGACGAACGGCCGTTCGAAGAGCTCATGCCCGCTTCGCATCTGGATCCCCAACCCGGGAGCGAACGAGAGACCGCCGGCTCGCGATGAGACCGCCTCGGCGTGGTCCCCGTCCACGCTCGAGGAAGCACCGACGGCACAGAAATCGAGAGTCGGAACGTCGATTGCGACAGAACTGTCGACCTACAGTTCGACGGCGGCCTCGAGTGCGATGTCGATGGCGCGGCCGACGTTGTTCTTTGCCTTCTCGGGGAGTTCGTCGTCCTCGGTGTCGGTCCCCTTCTGGGTGCCCTCGACGAGGTTGCCGTCGACGGTACAGATCGCGCCGGCGCGCAGTCCTTTGCGCCGGGCCAGCGAGAAGACGGCGGCGGCTTCCATCTCGACGGCAAGCAGACCGGCAGTCTCCCAGTCGGTGACGGTATCCCCGGACTCGGCGTAGTAGGCATCGTCGGAGGCGATCGGACCGACGTGGACCTCCTCGTCTCCGCTCACGGTTTCACCGTTCGCACTATCCGCGACCCGTTGGGCCGCGTGCGCCTCCGCGGCGTCGACCAGCGCCGACAGCACGTCGTAGTCCGGAACGGCAGGGTACTCGACGGCCTCGTATCGTTTCGAGGTCCCCTCGTTTTTCGCGGCACCGGTGGCGACGACCATGTCGCCGATCTCGATCTCCGACTGGAGGGCGCCGGTCGTCCCGACGCGGATGAACGTCTCGACGCCGACGTTTGCGAGTTCTTCGATGGCGATGGCCGCGGACGGACAGCCGATCCCGGTCGAACAGATCGTCAGCTCCTGGCCCTCGTAGGTGGCGTTGACCACCTTGTACTCGCGGTTCTCGGCGACCGTTTCGCTCTCGTCACAGTGACTGGCGATGCGGTCGACCCGGCCAGGATCGCCCGGAATGAGCGCGCGGTCGGTCAGGTCGCCCTCGTCGACTAACAGATGCGGTTGGGTTGCCATACCTCTCGCTTTCCCTGGCGGCGAGAAAAAAGATTCGAGGACGGGTCCCGAACGTCCGTCGGGCGATCTGCGACCGGTCTCGGCCCACCCTCGTGCCGAGTATCGTTCCGTCCGACAGAATCAGCCGTTGTTCGGACTCACCTCTACACGATCGGGCGTAACTCGGACGGTCGCGTCTTCGACCTGGAACTCGACGGTTCCCGTCGTGCGACTCGCTCCCCTGTTGGTCTCCGCAAACAGGGCGTCGAGTGCGTCCGGATCGACGTAATCGTACAGCCGTACGCTGGTGGCTTCGACGTCGTCGTCGAAGTACTGTGCCAGCGCCATTGCGGTGGCGATACTCGGCGGTTCGTCCGTGGCTCGTTCGTACTGGATACGCCGTTCGAACTCGCATCCTGGGGACTCGCTGATCCTTCGTTCCGTCATGTCTCTCCGTCACGTCTCCGTGACTTTCTATTCGAGTGGCCAACGTCTCCGCCCATATAACTACCGTCAGACACCACCCGGTGAGAACCACCAGACGACGCCGGGACGAGTCGAACTCGCCGTCCCAAACGTTTTTAACCGTCTCGATCGCCGAGAAAGCGTTCGACCACGGTCGCCGTCGGTGCGCTGCGTGCCCCTTCCCGACTCGCCGTCAAGGCGCCACAGGCGTTCGCGTACTCGAGGGCTCGGTCGACGTCGCCGCCCTCGAGTCGGACCGCGAGAAAGCCCGCCGCGAACGCGTCACCGGCACCGGCGGTATCGACGGGGTCGATGTCGAAGCCGTCGTGGGTGTAGGTCTCGTCGCCGGCTTGGATCTCGGCACCGTCGGCGCCGGAGGTGACGACGACGAGCTGATCGTCCGGGCGTCGGCTGGCGCCCGACTCGTCGGCCAGTGCCGTCGCCTCCCGTTCGGTAACGAAGAGAATATCGGCCCTCGAGAGGGTCTCGCCGTACTCGCGGTCACCGAAACGCCGTCCGGGATCGAAACTGACGGTGACGCCGGCCTCGGTCGCGATTCGTGCGATCGCGGCGGCGGTGTCGGGGCGCTGACTCGTGAGGTGGACGTGCTCGGCCGATCGGATGCGATCCGGATCGAGGTCCTCCGGCCGAACGGCCTCGTTGACGCCGTCGTTACCGAGAATCGACACCTCGCCGCCGTCGTCGACCAGCAGGTACTTGACGGCCGTCTCGGCGTCCTCGATGACGCGGACGCCCGTCACCGAGACACCGGCCTCCTCGAGGCTGCGTCGGGCGAGCAGGCCGTTGTCGTCGTCGCCGACGCTCCCGATCAGGCCGGTGTCGACCTCGAGGCCGGCGAGTGCGGTGGCGACGTTGGCGGCACTGCCGCCGCCGGACTGGCGTTGAGAACGGATCGTCGCCTCGCCGTCGGCGACGGGGAGCCGATCGACGCGAAGTGTCACGTCCCAGTTGACGTGCCCGGCAGTGAGTACGGTGGGGGCCATTCGATACGACAAGGAAGACGTGACCGTCCGAAAAAAATCTAGGTGGCGATAAACAGCAAGACGTTGTGAACGCCCGGCCCGAATCCGACCGCGGCGATCGCTGCCAGCAACACCCGCGCCTGCTGGGGCCGTTCCTCGACGTACTCCTTGAACAGTCCAAGGATCACAAGCGAGAGTGCGACCTTCACCAGGATGAACAGCCAGCCAGCGCCGATGTACTCGGCGGTCGGCAGGTCGCCGGCCGTCTCCAGGATGAGCCGCGAGAGCGGGACCTCCTCGCCGGCACCGAGAACGTCGTAGCCGATCGCCGTCGAGACGCCGTCGAGCGTGTGTCCGAAGACGACGAGCGCACCAGTGTAGCCGGTCACTGCAGCGACGTCGGTAAACCAGAGCCCGAGCACGAGCCAGGCGAGTGCGGTGACGATCCCGGCGCCGACGACCGCGATAACCGGCCAGAACAGACTGAACGTCCCGTCGGCCCAGCCGACGTTGAGGACGATCATCGCGAAGACCGCGAAGAAGGCGGTCCCGGAGATACCGACGAACCGCTCGATCGTCGGCTGGAGCCCACCGGCATAGAGGACGCTTCCGATAATCCAGGCGATCCCCGCGACGATCGCCGTCACCAGATAGACGGTCGGTGTGGCGAACAACACCTCGACCGTGTCGGGGTAGGCCTCGAGTCGGTGGAGTACGTGCAGGGCCGAACCGAACATCATCCACGGCGCGAACGCGAGAACCGTCCGGTCGGCCACCGGCGGCTCGAGCGCCCAAAGCAGTGCGACGACCCCCGCAAGTACCACGATAATCGGGACGAGGAGATACCACGGCGGAAGGACGAACCCCTCGGGTAACACCATACCAGTACGTGGCACTTACCAGCGACTAACAGTTTCCGATTGCTATTGATCCGATCCAGTGACGGGTACCGTCGATCGCCAGCGGCTGGCTCGTTCCTCTCGACCTCGAGATCCAGGCGTCTCGAGCTACGGCTCCCACGGCTCGCCAGTCGTCTCGCCGAACAGCTCGCGCATCAGCGTCACGATACTCTCGGGCGGGAACTGGCCGTGTTCGGTGACGATCGCGTCGACGTACCGCGGCGGTGTGACGTCGAACGCGGGGTTTTCGACGGTGAGTCCGTCACTGTCACCGTCGCCATCGCCAGTGATCTCGGCTCGGTGGTCGTCCTCGAGTACCTCGCGTTCGTCTCGCATCTCGATCTCGACGGTGTGGCCGGTCATCGTATCCGGGTGGAGCTTGATCGTCTGGGCGGCGACCATCACCGGAACGCCGCGCTCGCGGGCGGACACCGCCAGCCCGCTGGTCCCGATCTTGTTGATCACACTGCCGTCGGCGGCGATGCTGTCGGCGCCGACCAGGACGTGGTCGGCTCGATCGAGGTAGCGCCGCGCCGCGTTGTCGACGATCAACGTCACCGGGACGTCCCACTCCCGTAACTGCTGGGCCGTGATGTGGCCCTGTTTTCGGGGCCGGGTCTCTTTGACGATCGCCTCGAGTTCTTTGCCGTCCTCGAGGGCGGCCTCGACGCAGGCTAACGCGTCAGTCGAGTGGCAGTGTGTCATCACGACGTCGCCGTCGCGCAGCCGGTTGGCCCCGATCGCACCCAGTTCCGTCTGGGCGTGTGCCAGATCGTGTTGGAACGCCTCGGCACGGGCGATCGTCGCCGCACGCAGCTCCGCGACGGTGTCACCATCCATTCCGCGGAGGACGTATCGGAGGGCGTTCGGCAGGCTCACCGCGGTCGGGCGGGTTTCGTAGAGGGTGCGTGCGGCCTCGCGGAGCTCACGCGTAAACGCCTCTGGCCGGTCCGCGTCGGATTCCCTGGCCTGGGTCGCGAGCGCCTCGGCGGCTGCGTCGGCGATCGCCGCCGCGCCACGGACTTCCATCGCGGCGATCCGCTCGGCAGTCGACGTGACGGCCGAATCGACGTCTGGCCCACGGTCATCCATGAGAGTACCTTGCATAGCAGTAGTTGAAAATACGGCGGTTTCATTCAGTGGCTCGGCCCGAGAATCAGTCGGCGTTCAAACTAGGTACTCAATAGCCAACAGGTGTCTGTCACTATAATGAACTAATTCTTTAATTCTTGCGCTCAGTTTTCTTACTTGCTAATTTTCGAAGTTAATGAGAGGATAGATACCGGTTGGGATTATAGAAACCTCTCAGTCCTCGCGCGGATCGGCAACGAATCGGTAGAGTCCACGGTTTACTTTCTCTATCCACCCTGCGTCAACTAATCCCTTCAGCGCACGGTTAATGTACTGCCTCCGTGTATCAATTCTCTCTTCGAGTCGTTTCGGGTTCGCGTAACCCCATGGACATCCTTCATCTCGCCCCTCTTTGAGAACATCTAGGATGGCTTCTTGACGTTCATCGGGTTCGAATTCCTCATTGACCATTATGCCTGCAAATACGCTCATGTTTTACTTACAGTTTCGGGAGAACCCTCAAGGTAAGTTACTAAAGATGTTTGATTAGATGTTACGAAGTAACTCTTAAGTGAACAGGGGCTAGAAATGAGGATGAGCAGCGTGGAACACCGGTCAGAAGTTGGCCGGGGCGTGTTGGAGCACGCTCGACCGCGCTTCGCCAACCAGACGAAGCATGAAGAACTCAAACACCAACTCAATTGAAGGCATCGCTCGCAAGCGAAGTGGTGTTCGCCCAGACCACATCGTACTGGGCGAGGACACCGAAGAAGCGTCTCACACCATTCTTGTCGTTCAGAACGGGGGGCTCGTCCAGCAGTTCGATCTAGATGGGCACTCCGTTGACGAGGACCCGGTCGAGCCGCTCGCACGTACCATCGAAACGAGGGTGTCCGCCTGATGTCTGGCGACAACGGGCCGAACTGGGAGTATATCGCCAGACGAGAGATATCCATCAACACCCAGTCGTTCTTCACTGAAGAGGTCGCCCCGCACGCTCACCGAATCAGCGACGGTATTGAGCACGGCGAAGACGTTGAAGATGAGTTCTGGCTACTGGTTGCTCGGTCCGATGAGTAC
This sequence comes from Natronolimnohabitans sp. A-GB9, assembly GCF_030848565.1. Taxonomy (GTDB): domain Archaea; phylum Halobacteriota; class Halobacteria; order Halobacteriales; family Natrialbaceae; genus Natronolimnohabitans. The sequence goes on along the minus strand of NZ_JAVDDV010000003.1, from coordinate 293,910 downwards.
CTCGAGCGCGTGAGTGATGACCTCGAACGGATCGGTGTCCTTGACAACCAAAGCCCGAAGACACGTCTTTTCAACCTCGTTCGGTTCATCCATGCGTCGTTCCTCAGCTTGGGGAGAGCCATCGAAGACGATACTGTCGGGAGCGGCCTGGGGTGTTCAGACTTCGAGCACACCCGTCACGTTCTGGCAGACGCCGAAGATCTGCTTGATGAGCTGGAAGAGGAGCACAACGAGCAGAGGTGAATGATGGAGACGAGTGACACCCGCGTGACCGCTCGAATCGTTCGAACGGACGATGGTGAGAACTATACAGAATACCGGATCGACGGCGTCGGCTACGGGAGTCTTGACGCCCTCGAAATAGCACTGAACACCCGATAATACCGATGATTGAAGACATCGACCACGACGTGTTCGTCCGGATTCAGACCGACCTGTTGGTGGTCGGGGATAGCATCATAACGGACAGACACCACGCCTCGAACGGCAACTACGAAGACAACGACCCGCAGAACCAGATCGGCGGCATCATCCCGGCGTTCTCGCTCTCCGGGTGGCTTCGCCACGGGATGGAGAAGGTCGTCCAGAAGCGCGGCGGTACTGCCTGTCACCCCGGCGAATCCAACGCGAACTTCCGGAAGGACGGCGTCTACAACCGCGACCTTGACGCCGGCTACCACGAGAAGGGCGGGTGCCTCGACGATGATGGCGACGACGGGTGCGTGATTCTCGACCTCTTCGGCGGCTTCGGGAACCGCCCCGGCAAGGTGATGCGCCGTCCAATCCAGTTCTCGCCGGTCTCCCGACGGACTACACGCGCGGCCAGGCCGAAGGCCACTACCGCCGCATCAATCGGAACGTCGTCTCCCGGAACGAGGAAGACAACCGCGAACCGCTGCGGAACGCCGAACTGGACGCTGTCGGGAACCTCGACGGCTGCTGGCATCTCTCCTTCCGGGAGACCAAGCCCGAGTTCGTCGCGCTGCTCGCCGAGGCAATCGACTTCCTCGATGAGCATCAGACCGACTTCATGCACCAACTCGGTGGCGCCCGGAACTTCGGCGGTGGGATCGTGGACTGCGACCTTGTGAACCCGCTCTACGAGGAACACGAGCTCCGCCGCATCTTCGACCGCGGGAAGGGCAACACGAACAAGATGGACGAAAAGGACGACCGGTGGGAAGAGGAGTATCTGCCGGAGTTCCAAGAGGCGCTCGCGGAATGCGTGATAGACGTATGAGCGACGCGATGCTCACCGCTTTCCGGCACGACGCCCATAAGTTCACTGGCGAGAGCCACGAGGACGCCCGTGAGGAGTTCGCTGGTGTCCCTGTGAACCAGTCGGTGCCCGAGGGCGCGGACGGCGACGCAGCGGCGCTCTCGCGCCCGCAGCAGAAGCAGGAGCAGACCGTCCCGACTCACGACGATCACTACCGACTCTCGCTGCTGACCGGCGAGACTGCCTACGATCCCGGTGAGTTCTCACGGGCGACCATCGAGAGCGAGGTGGCGGGCCTCATCGGCATCGAGGACTCAGAGGCGGCCCACGAACGGTGGCTGGAATCCGACGTGGCCGCCGCGTTCAACGAGTCGGTGTATCACCCGTATACCTCGCTGAAGTACCACACGCTGCTCGTGGCGGCGCTGCTGGACAACTACCGCACCGACCACGAGTTTGCCGATCTCCGTCTCATCATCGATCCGGCAGGTGACATCGTCCCGTTCCGCACCGTCTTCGACGGCAACCGCTTCGCGCTCCGGATCGACGAGAGCGCGGACGGGAATCCGTCGGCCCGGCTCGGGAGTCGCCCGTGGCGGTCATGGGCGTCGGCGTGGAATCGCCTGACGTCGCATCCGCTCGATACCGACCACGACAAATACGATATGACGATCGACGCCAACCTTCGGCGGATGCAGTCGTGGAGCGCGGCACTCCAGTACATCGAGGACTACGCTGAATGGAGGCCCGACCGATGACGGCGATTCAGCAAGTGCTGTGGGAGCTGCGGATGGACTACATCGGCCACCCGTACTACGTGAGCGGGAACGCCATCCTGCACGCCCTCGGCCAGCACCTCGACCCCGAGACGCACGTGGCGGTGTCGGCCAGTCACGGCATCTTCGTGCCCGGCCAGTTCGGGACCTTCCCGGAGGAACACAGCCAATCGGGCATCCGCCCGTACCTCGGGAGCGGCCTACCCGACGTGGAGGCGTACGACGACCTCTTCCTCCAGCGGGAGGCGATGCACCCGTGGTTGCTGGATACCCGCGCTCGGGACGCGCTGAACACGCACGATCTCCGCGTCCAGGGCGGCCACCCGGTGCTCGCTCACGAGACCATCATGGGCCGCCGGGAAGACCAGCGGAAACAGCAGCAGACAACGAAGTGGTACGTCCATGCGTACCTCTACGCCGATGACCCGGCGGTACTCCCGCTCGGCGAGGATGAGCTGGAGGGCCTCCAGTTCGGCGGAAAGCGCAACTACGGCTACGGCGAGGTCCAGCTGAAGGACACGCAGATGGTGGACCTCAACGAACTGGACTACTCGCGGCTCGAAGGCGCGGAGACGTCCCTCATCGAGTTGGTGACGCCGTTCGTGTTGAAGTCGGAGTATCCAGCGGCGAACGACCGCACCGTCCCGTGGTGGTGGGGCGAGAACCGCGACGATCTCCGGCTCCGCGAGGAGAAGATCCTCGAACAGCGTGAGGTGTTCCGGCTGGAGACGGTCGATCACGGCCAGGTCGTGAAGTACCTCGGCGACCGCCCGGTGGAGACCGCGAAGAACGGCCTCCAACGAGTCGGCTCTCACTCCCGATACGGCTTCGGCGAACTGCGACTGAAGCCCCTCGACGAACAGTGTCAGGAATCAGAGGAGTAACGACTAACAGGCCACCAATGCAACACCAGAATCAGGATGAATCGGGCGAGAAAAATACAACGTGCGGCTGAATAAAGAAATCGTATTACCAATAATTGATAGCTGAGGGCAAAAGTGATCGGGCGGATTTTTGCCCGTGGGGGGACTGTCAGTACGTATGAACCGCAGCGATCTCGCGCCGCTGATCGACCACACCGTACTCGGTCCCGAGACGTCGCCCGCCGACGTCCGGGCGATCCTCGACGAGGCCAGCGAGTACGGCATGAACGCCTGTATTCCGCCCTACGCGGTCGAGATGGCCGCCGAGTACGCTCCGGACGTGACGATCGCGACGGTCGTCGGCTTCCCCCACGGCCAGAACGACCCCGACGTCAAACGCCACGAAGGGGTCACCGCCTGGAAGGCCGGTGCCGACGAACTCGACGTCGTCCTGAACGTCGGTCGGCTGCAAGCCGGCGAAGACGACGTCGTCCGTACCGAACTCGCGGAGGTCGTCGCTGCGGTGCCGATCCCAGTCAAGGTGATCGTCGAGACCGCGCTGTTGACCGACGACGAGATCGATCGGGCCTGTCAGGCTGCCACAGCGGCCGACGCGGCGATGGTGAAGACGTCGACCGGCTTCGCCGACGGCGGGGCCACGATCCCGGACGTCGAGCGTATGAGCAAGTATCTGCCCGTTAAGGCAAGCGGCGGCATCGGTAGCTACGACGAGGCCGTCGCCATGCTCGAGGCCGGCGCCGAACGGATCGGCGCCTCGAGCGGGGTCGACATCCTCGAGAGCGCTCCCGAGTAATCACACTCGTTTTGCCCGGTAGTATAACGTTCGCCGCGTAGTCAGCACCAGCTATCATGCTCGAGGCGATTCGGACGTACGTCCGAACACTCGCGGTTCGTCTCCGGCGCGTCGAGCGGCGCGAACTCGACGCGTTCGTCCGGTGGATCGAACACACGGGAAACCTGTTGCAACTCTCCGTGCTCGTGTTCGTCCCGCTGCTCATCGCGGCGGTCACGTGGCTGGCGAACATCTCGCCGATCGTGTCGTTTCTCCTCTTTCCCCCGCTGGCGTCGGGTACGTACACGCTCTTTGCCGATCCGGAAGGGCGATACTCCACGCCGGGACGGTTCGTCGGTGGGATGACTGCCGGGGCGCTCTGTGGCTGGATCGCGCTCGAACTCGCGGGCGGGCCGGGAGCGGCCGGCACCGTCAGCGCGACCGCCGCAGCACTGGGCGTCTTCTTTACCGGCGTCACGACCGTGGCCCTCGACCTCGAGGAGCCGTCCGCGTTCTCGACTGCTTTGCTCGTGTTGGTCATCGGTGACGCACAGGCCGCCTACGTGGTGGGTATCGTCGTCTCGAGTGCGTTCGTCGCGGTCACCTTCGCCGTCTGGCGCGACCGCTTCTACGAGCAACGCGCCCAGTATCTCTACCGGACGACCGATGCCGACGACCACGTACTCGTTCCTCTCGGCGAGGGCGACCCGGCCGTGGCCCACTTCGCCGCCGAACTCGCGAGCGCACACGAGGCCGGGAAAGTCGTCCTGTTCGAGACCGTCGACGATGCCACAGCGACGACGAACGAACCGGGCCACGCGGTTGGCCACCTCGAGTCCCTCGCTGACGACCTCGAGTCGGAGTACGACGTCCCCTGTGAGGTCGCCGTGGCCGCCGGCGATCGCACGGCTGGTCTCGTACTCCGGGCCGCTCGAGAGCACAACTGTGACCTCGTGGTGGCGCCGTATGCCGAAGGCGACCGGGGTGGGCTCTCGCCGTTCATCAAGGGGTTGTTCGACAGTGAACGCGACGTCATCGCGTTCCGGTCGGCCGACGGCAGTCGAGGGTGGGACCGATCGCTCGTCGCGGTGCGAGGCGCAGGCGACACCGCTCGCGCGATGGTCGACTTCGCACAGCGGCTGACCGGCACCTGGCAGCCGACCGGGATCTGTACCTGTATCGATCGCGAGTCCGAACGGCGGATCGCCGAGAACACGCTCGCGAATCTCCTCGATGCGTTCGATGGCCGGTTCGAGACCCACGTCGTCACCGAACCGGTCGAGTCGTATCTCGCTCGCGTCGCCCCGCAGTACGACGTGGTCGTCGTCGGCTCGAGCACCGATCGGTCGGCCGCCTCACGATTTCTCTCCCCGCCGACGTTCCGGAAACTCGACGCCCTCGAGGCCGACGTAGCGATCGTCCACCGCGGCCGACGCCGGTGACGTTCTCCGGCGAGACGCTCGCCCGGTCGTCGGTTACTCCTCGCTGATAATCCGCTCGATCAGTTCGCTATCGTCGCTACCGAGTGCCGACCGGACGAGCAGATGGCCGCCGAGTACGGTGGGACTGATCACCATGTCCGCGCCGGCGTGCTCGAGTTTCGTGGAGTTCTCGCGGTCGGTCGCAGCGGCGACGATACGGACGTCAGGCATAAGCTGGCGTGCGGTGAGGATCGAGAGGGCGTCCTGGCCGTCGTGGTTCGTCGCGACGAGGACCGCGCGAGCGTTGTCGATCTTCGCCCGCTGAAGCGGTTCCTCGTCGCTCGGGTCGGCAGTGATAACCGCGATGTTCCGGTCGGAGAGCTCCGAGGCCGCGTCGCGATCGTTCGTGACGACGACGAACTCCCGGTCGCTGGACGCGAGTTCGTCGACGATCGGTTCCGTCAGTTTGCCGTAGCCGAGGACGAGGATGTGGTCCTCGAGCAGTTCGAGCTGTGAATCGGTCATCTTTCCGAGCGTCTTCGAGATTCGAGCCTGGATCGCCGGTCCGACGAGCGCCCCGATGGCGATACCGAAGCTGGCCACCCCGAGGACGAGGACGGACATCGTAAACAGCATCGCTTCGGTCGATTCGGGGTTCGGCGTGATGTCGCCGTAGCCGACCGTACTCGAGGTGATCAGCGTAAAATAGAAGGCGTCGAGGATGTTGTCGACGCCCTCGAAGTTATCTTGGAGCGCGTACGCGCCGATCGTGCCGTACAGCTGGACGCCGAGCAACGCTGTTCCGGCGGCGATCTGCGTCGTATTCAGCGAGAGCGGTTTCGTGAAACGCTTTCGACTGATCAACAGCACCGGCATCGCGACGATCGAAACGACGATCAGCGGCAGCGAGTACTGGCTTGCCTGCAGAAAGCCCTGTGCTGCGGTCAGCGGGAGAAGCAGGAACGTCGCCCACCAGCCGATACGAAGGCCACGACGGAGCGCGAGCGCGCTTCCGACCATCAGGAATCCCGTCAGCGCCCCGGTGAACCCGGCTGCGTCCTGAACGGCATCGGGGAGATACGGCGCGAGCGGTCTGTAGACGACGTCGGTACCGATGTTGACGATCGCCGTCGCGACCGAGAGCAGGGCGACGGTCAGCGCGAGCGTGACGGCTGCCCGTGTCGAAAGAATCCGACGCCAGTTGTCGGGGAGGCGATCACGCCATGACCGGCCGTCAGCCATATACTCCGATGCGCGACGGGATCAGTTAACGGCTCCGTCTCTGAACGTTCTCATACTGTCGGACAGCACGATTCACCGTCGGTCGCACTACTGCGGCCGTCTCCAACGGTGACGGCCGCGAATTCGCGACCGACGGGTCACTGACTGCTGTCCGACAGTATCATCGCTCGTCGAGAAACGTCTCGGCCGCCGCCTCGCCGTCGGCGTACAGCTTCTCGACGAAGTCGGGATCGCGCTCGAGTTTCGTCCGCCAGTGCAGATCCGGACGACCGAACCGGATCCGTTCGATCTCGGTGTGAGTAAACTTCTCGGGGAGATATCCCGCCTCGATCCACTCGTTAACGTGCTCGACGAAGCTGATCTCGGCGTTTAGCGCCTTGTTCCCGGACAGCTCGTTGCGCCGGTCGGCGATCCCGTCGGCCGACGTCGGCACACGGTCCCGTCGCTCGGGGTTGATCTTGATCACCCAGACTTCGTCGGGGTCGGGCGTCTCGCGGTTCGTCACGAAGTCCTTGACCGGCGGGTTCTTCGAGAACAGCCCGTCCCAGTAGTAGCTGCCGTCGACTTCCACCGCCCGGAAAACGTAGGGGATCGCGGCCGACGCCAGAATCGCCTCCGGGGAGAGTTCGTCCTCGCGGAACAGCTCGAACTCGCCGGTGAGCACGTCGATCGCGCTGATCAACAGCGCCGGCTCGTCGCCCTCGAGCAGGCCGGGGATCGCCTCGAAGTCGACGTGGCGCTCGAGAGAGGCGAGAAACTCCCGGCGCCCCCAACTCGCTGCCGGCGAGTTGTACGGGCTGACGTCGGGGAGGGGAACGCCCATGCGCTCGAGTTGGCTCGTCCAGCGAACGACCCCGTTGACCATCCGTTCGAACGGCTCCTCGGCGGCCAGATCGGCCCAGTAGTCGGCGAGTAACTCGCCGGGCGTTTCGTCGGGGTGTTCGCGCCCGTACCACGCGAGCAGCGCACAGACCGCACCGCCGGAGGTGCCACTGAAGCCGACGAGGTCGACCTCGCGCTCGAAGGTGGGATCGCCCAGCAGCCGGTCGAGAACGCCCGCGGTGAAGGCGGTGTGGCTCCCACCGCCTTGGCAGGCGATCGCAACCGTCGGCGTCTCGGAGTCGGAACTCACGTCGCGCTCGTATCACGTCCGGTGTGAAGTTCGTTCCGCCTGCGACGGGCGCGAGGCGGAGCGGTAGCTACTTGCCGCCGGCACCGATACCGCCACGTATGCCAACGGACTGGAAACTGTTCGCGGACCTCGCCGAACGCGCGGGCGAGAAACACGTCACCGTCGACGCCGCCGCCGGCGACACCGTCGGGGACGCTCTCGAGGAACTCGTCGGCGACCGGCCCGCCCTCGAGGACCGCGTGCTGACCGACGACGGCGAGTTGCGCTCCCAGATCAACGTCTTGCGGAACGGAACGAACGTCTTGGTCGAGGAGTCGGGCCTCGAGACCGAAATCGAAGAGGGCGACGAACTGGCACTGTTCCCGCCGGTCAGCGGCGGATAGTGACAGCCCGCCGTTCCGACGACCTCACTCGTTTTTACTCGAGTCGGCGGGCCGAACGTCTACGTCGACGCCGTTCGGTTCGTAGGCGTTTGCGGCGTAGCCGCCCTCGTTCCACGGGTACGCGTCGTCCTCGAGGGCGTCGCGCCACTCGTCGGGATCAGAGATCCGGGCTGGCTGGGTCCGGTCCAGTTCGTCCGTCGCTCGCGAGTACAGCGTGTGGCTCCCGGGTTCCGCGTCCCACTCGTAGCGAAACAGCCGCCACGCGCCGGTGTAGTCGGGACCGAACAGCTCCGCATCGGTCCACGTCTCGCCGCCGTCGGTCGAGATCTCGACGCGCTCGACCGCGTCGTCACCGGCCCAGGCGACACCGTAGACGGTGACCGTGCCGTCGTCGTCCAGCGTGATTGGTGACGCGCCGTCCGGCGTACCGATCACCGACATCACGTTCGCGTCGAACGTGTACGGTTGCTCGACTGCGCCCTCGAGTTGCTCCCACGTGTCGACCGCTTCGACCGTCTCGTTCGTCTCGGGCTCGACGCCCTCGGGGTGGATACGATAGGACTCCTGTTGCCAGACGGCGTGCTCGCCGGGTCGATCGAGGGCTCCTTCGACGACCATCGAGTCCGTGACCCGCAGCTCCTCGACCCACTTGACGTTGTTGACGCCGTACCAGCCGGGGACGATCAGCCGGACCGGATAGCCGTGTTCCCGCGGGAGCCGCTGGCCGTTCATCTCGAGGGCGAGGATACAGTCGTCGAGGGCCTTCTCGAGGGGAATCGACCGTGCGAACACGTCGTCGCCGTCCGACTGGTCGCCGCCGACCACCGTCAACCACCGATCGTCGGCTGCGTCCACGCCGTGGTCACGGAGGATCGAGCGAACGGGAACGCCGCTCCAGAACGCGGTGGCGCCGGCCTCGAACCCCCACTGGACGCTGCCGGTCTCGGGATCGTGCTGGCCGCGTCCGTTCCCCGCACACTCCATCGTGTGGGCGACCGACACCGTCGGATACTCGTCTTCGAGGTCGGCCACCGAGAGCGTCCCCTCGAGGCCGCCGGTAAGCGAGATCTCCCACGCGTCGGCATCGCGCTCCGGAATGTCGTTTCGGTGACAGACGAAGTGCTCCTCGATCGGCGTCAGCCAGTTTGCGAACGTGTCCCGGTCGGCGGCGCCGACGACCGTATACTTGTCCGCCTCGTCGCGGACCGAGCACACGCCGCCGTCTTTCCGTTCGACGATCGCCTCGATCTCCTCGTGTCGACTCTCGCGTGGACCTTCGGCTACCATACCATCTCCTCTCTCAACGTCATGCGGTAAGTATCGTGTTGTCCGGAAGTATCGTCTCACGATCTTTCGATTCGGTCACTCGCCGCCGTCGGATCGATCCCGAGCACGAAGTCGGGCTCCTCGGCGATCTCGACGCCGACACACGGGACGTCACTGACCGTTCGAGCGGTTTCGGGGATCAGCACCCGGGTCGTGTCGGCGCCGCAGTCGGCGGCGTCGCGGGCGATCGCCGCGAACAGCGAGCGGGCAGCGTCGATGCCGTCCCACGCGGCGATCCCGTACTCGGCGACCGTCTCGGTCTCCGGCGCCGATTCGGCGTTCGAGTCCGGCTGCTCGGGATCGTCGACCTCGTCGGCGTCGACCGTCCGTTCGAACGTCCGACACCGGTAGGCCGCGCCAGCGGGCCCTGTTTCGCTCGCGACGGCGAAGACGACCCTCTCGTCGGCGAACTGCTCGAAATCCGCGCGCGTGAGCTCCCGGACGGCCCACGACTCTTCTGGGGCCAGTCCAAGACCGGACAGGTGCTCGCGTGCGTCGCTGTGGGTCCAGTAGCGCCAGGCGATCGCGGGATCGCTCGAGACCGAGACCGAGACCGGTCTCTCGGCGTCCGGGTCGGGATCGGGATGGGCAAAGCGAAACTCGGTGATGGGCTCGAAGCCGCCGGTTCGCGCGGCGCCCAGCGAGGCCTGGTTCCACGAGAAGATCATGACGCGACCGATCGTCGCGCCTCGCCTGCGGGCCCAGTCGAAACAGGCTTCGTTGAGCCGGTGGCTGACGCCTTTGCGCCGGTGTTCGGCCGCGACGCGCATTCCCTGAAACCAGGCCTCGTCGTCGCTTACCATCACCGCCTGGACGATACCTGCGGCCTCGCCGTCGACCGTCGCGAGGAAGGTCTTCCGCCCTTCCTCGTCGTCGTCCTCGAGCCAGTCATGGTAGATATCGGGGATGTAGTCGCCGCCGCGGTCGCGCCAGATGTCGCTGGTGAATTCGACGACGGCCTCGTAGTCGTCGTGTGTCGCACGGCGGATCTCGAGGTCGAACGCGTCGGTCATCGCCCGAGTGTTTGGCACGCGCTGACAAAGAATTCACTCCCCGATCCGGCGAACGACGGCGACGACGCCACGTTTCGCCGACTGTCTCGCCGCGGCGACGCTACTCCCAGGGCACCGACCGCTCCTGGATCTCGCCGGCCAGCGACGTCCCCATCGCTTCTTCGACGTCCTCGCTGTTTGCCAGCGCCCACATCACCTTCACCTTCGCCGTTCCGGGCAGCGTGTCGCCGGCCTCGACGACGCCGGCCTCGAGTAGGTCTCGACCCGTATCGTAGACCCGGTCACAGACCCGGCCCTCGAGACACTGGCTGGTCATGACGACCGTCGTGCCGTCGTCGATTAGCTCCTCGATCCGGGGGATCAGATCGGTGTGGACGTGGCCCAGACCGGTTCCCTCGATGATCAGCCCCTCGCTTCCCTCGACGACGTCGAGGAACTCGGGGTCCATCCCCGGCGTGAACTTCAGCAGTTCGACGTCGTCCTCGAGGTCGTCGACCAACTCGACGTCGGCCTCGTCTCGCTCGCGGTACTCTCGGCGGAACTCGACCGTCTCCGTCTCGTAGTCGACCTCACCCAGTGGCTCCGCGCCGACGGTCTCGAAGGCATCCCGTCGCGAGGTGTGGTTCTTCCGGACGCGGGTGCCCCGGTGGAGCGCACAGCGGTCGTCGCTCTCCGTGGCGTGCATACAGACAAGTACCTCCGCGCAGTCGCTCTTTGCGGCCTCGACGGCCGAGACGGCGTTCATCACGTTGTCCGAGGACGGGCGGTCCGCCGAGCGCTGGGAGCCGGTAAAGACGATTGGAACGGGCGTCTCGAGCATGAACGAAAGCGCCGAGGCGGAATACTGCATCGTGTCGGTGCCGTGCATGACGACGACGCCGTCGGCACCGGCTTCGATCTCCTCGGAGACGGCACGGGCGAGGTCCTGCCAGAGCGGCGGCTCCATGTTCTCCGAGAGGATGTTGGCGACGACCCGTCCGCGGTAGTTCGCGCGGCCGGCGAGGTCGGGGACGGCGCGCAGGACGTCCTCGGCGTCGAACTGTGCCGTCACCGCGCCGGTGCGGTAGTCGACCGTCGACGCGATCGTCCCACCCGTCGAGATCAGCGAGATCGTCGGCAGATCCTCGTCGAACTCGATCTCGGAGCCGGTCTCACCCTCGGCCGTGCCGTTCCCGTCGATCTCGTAGACGTCCTCCTCGAGCAACTCGACGTCGGCCGCGTCCCGGTCGATGCCGACGTTGTAGCCGCCCTCGAGTTTCACGACGAGGTGATCGTCGGTACTCGAGGGGAGTAACACGCCTTCGTACGTGCGATCCGCGCGGTCGACGCGAACGCGATCGCCTGGATTCATGCGTGGGCGTTGCGCACCGGAAGACTTGAAGGCACGCTTTCTCGAGTCGTGCTCGGTTCGAGACTACCTACCTGCCCGGTCACGCAAACAGCGCGAGCAAAACGAGTCCCAGCCCGGTCAACAGCAGGATCCCGACGAGCATCGCCGTCAGGAGTTCGAGCGACGCTTCTGCGTCCTCGGGGACGTCGAGTCGGGGGTAGAGACGGCGCGCGGCGGCCAGTATCGCGATGCCGAGGCCGATGGCACCGACACCGAACGCGAGCAGTTCGGCGTTCATCGCTCGCCGATACCCTGCCTGTGATCAAAAAGGGGGGCCCTGTGTTCGGCGATAGCACTATGGGTAGTTCGAAACGACCACCTGTGACCGGACAGGGAAAAGCCCATGCTGCCGGCCGCCGAAGGAATCGATATGAGCGACCGCTCGGACGAGGTGACCGAGAGCCGCGACACCGAGGATCTGCTGTCCGAGACCGAGGACCTCCTCTCGGAGTCGGGTGTCGGGACCGACTCGAGCTCTCCGTCGACCGCACGAGACGTCGACGACCGACGCGACACCGCGGTCGACGACTCGAGCGAGCGCGGCTCGTGGTGGTCGGCCGACGAGCCTGACGACGTCGTCGCGTCCGAGCCCTCGTCCGAGCCCTCGTCCGAGACGTCGTCGCGATCCAGGTCGCGCCTCGGCGGGCTCACGTCGCGGCTCTCGCCACAGCGGTACTTCTCGCCGCGGCTGTTTTTCGTCTTCCTCCTGCTGATCGGCGCGGGGCTGCTCGCGGGCGGGACGGTACTCCCCATCGCCGGCCGGACGATCGGGATGTTCGGCGTCGCCTTCGCCGTCGGGCTGGTCGCGTCGAACCGCCACTACCTCGAGATGGGTGTCGCCGGCGCGTCGGTCGGGGCGATCTCCGCGCTGGCGGGTCACGCCATGCTCGCGGTCGCCGGTTCCTTCCAGGCCGTCATCGCCGTCGGCGTCGCGACGGGACTGGTCGGATGTGTGCTCGGCTACTACTTCGGTCGTGACCTGCGAAACGGACTCTTCCAGGACGTCGAATCCGTATGAGAGAAACCGGTAGCGGGGCGAGATCCGCGAGACTCGAGGGGTTCCTAACGGTTACTCCGCCTCGGACCCGGACCCCGACTCCGACTCCGTTCCCGTCGTCAGCTCCCAGCCCCGTTCGGTCCGGCGCACGATTCCCTCGTCGGCCATCGACTCGAGGAGGTCGGCGACCACTTCGCGGGGTGCGTCGACGTCCTGGCTGAGTTCGCCAACCGATTTCGGCTCGGTTCGGATGCTCCCCAGCACGTCGGCGTAGATCCGGCTCTCGGGGCCGGACCCGACGGTCTCGGAGATCTGATCGAGCACGTCACAGAGCCGCCCCTGTACCCACCGTTGGGCGAGTGAGAGTTCGTTTTCGAGCTGTTCTAAGTCCTCGAGCGCCGAGAGGAGCTCGTCGAGCTCCTCGTTTTCGTCCCAGTTGACGTCGAGCGTGAGGTGTCGACAGGTCGTGATGTCGAAGCTGCTGCTTGCGGGATAGGCGCTCTTGCTCGCGAAGCCGTAGGGTGAGACGTTGACCTCGAGGCGGACGTGACGGGCGATGTGAAAGTACTTCCGGCGCTGGTCGTCGACCCGGCTCTCGATCAGTCCCGCCTCCTCGAGTTTCCGCAGGTGTTCGATGACCGCCTTGGGACTCACGCCGAGATAGTCGGATATTTCGGTGACATAACAGGGTTTGCGGGCGAGCAACCGGAGAATGCGTCTCCGGTTCTCGTTCCCCAGCAAATCAAGCAATGCGGCGGAGTCCATCGAGTGACGGTTGGGGGTCGCCGCTGAAAAGCGTGTCTGCTCGGAGGTCTGCGTCGGGTCGGCGACCAGAGGAAAATCGACTGCCGTGGTTCGATCGCTACTGCGCCGGCGTCTCGCTCTCGTTCGACGCCGTCGTGGAGTCGCTGTCGGCGTGGTCGGCCTGAGGATCGTCGACCTCCTCGCGGTCCGGCTGTCGGTCGGTTACGGCCCCGTCGCCATCGTCGTCGAACGGAGCCTGCTGGCCGCGGTCAGCGGGTGGGCCCTGACTGCCCCCGTCGCCGCCGCGGTCGGCAGGTGGACCCTGGCCCGGGGCTCCGTCGACGCCGAGTCCACGCGCCATCGCGGCGACGTCGGGTCCGTCGAGTTCGGCGGCGTTCTCGCGGAGTTCCTCGAGTCCGTCGACGTCGACGCCGTGGTGGTTCGCTCGGCGTTCAGTGTGCTCGATTTCGCGCTCGAGCGACCGAATCTCGACGGTCAGCGTCGCCATTCGAGACTGATACTCTCCGCGGTGGAGATCGTCATCCTGTTCACGGAGCGTTTCGCGTTCGGCCTCGAGTGCGTCGAGCCGGTCCTCGAGGTCGCCCGTCCGATCGGCGATCATCGCTACCTGACTGTCGTTGTCGGCGCGCTCGTACTGTGCGTCGAACAGTTCGGACTCGACGGTGGTCTCGGTGTCGGCGGCACTGGCTTGCATGTGTGCCGACACGGACGCGTTCGGTTCGCCGTTCGATTCAGCGGTCGATTCGGCAGGATCGTCGTCGAAGACGCCGACGACGGCACCACTCACGAGGGGTGCACCAAGTAATCCGACGATGGCGATCAACGCGATGATGACGACCGACCGAGTGGTCATTATCCCTTCGTTAGAGCGAACATACTAAAAAGACTGACCTTCGTTCGAACCGTTCAATCGGTTCGAAACCGTCCGTCGAACGGTTTTACGGGGTGGGTATGTCCGTTCGAATGAGTACATCACCGAACGGTGGTGTGGCTACTGCCGTCTCGACAGCGGAATTCGTACTCCCGATTAATGGGCACTGTTTTCACTATTCACGATCGTTTGCAGCGAGGTATTTGACGAGAACGTGAACCAGCAGACGGGAGTCGTCGACACACGAGATGGCTCATACTGCCGGACAGCACGATTCACCGATCGGTCGCACGGCTGCGGCCGTTCCCGACGGTGACGGCCGCGGATTCGCGACCGACGGGTTACTGACTGCTGTCCGGCAGTATCACAGTCGTGTCGGAACCGATGGTCGATCGTCCGTTCATACGATCTCCTGTCGTCACGTCCCGCTGATCGCCGACCCCACCCTGGCGATCGGCGGCCACTCGGTACAGCAGTCCGTATCACGCCGAGCCGAACCGCGACGTCACGTATCGAAGTCCCGGACAGCCGTCGATATACCAGAGCACGACCCCCACGACGAACAGCGACACGTCGAACAGAAAGAACACCAGCGGGTCAGTAAACGGAGTGACGACCGCTTCGACGACTGCCGGCGGTTCGAAGAGCCGCTCGTTGTACCCGAACGTCGGATGGGGCAGAAACGGCCAGAACAGAAATTCGGAGCCGAAGGGATAGCCGAGGAGAAGCCGTGGCGGCAGGTCCGCCAGGAGGTGAGACAGGTGTGCGATGACGAACGCGGTCGCCGTCTCGACACGGTTGTAGGCGAATCCAACGGCATACGCGACGACGATCACGACGGCGGCAAACAGCAGGGAGTGAGCGAGCGTTCGTCCGCCGGGCAGAACTCCGAGCCCCCAGGCGAGCGGTTTGTCGATCAGATCGGCGAGTTGCGAGCCGACGAGTACCGCGAGTGCGGCCTCGGGCCCCGGCGGTCGTCGAAACCGTCCACGAGCGTACAACGAGTACAGGAGATACGCGACGCCGAAATGTCCCCAGGGCCACATGGTTTATCCCAGTTACTGTCCGACCGTAGTTATGTGACTTGTAACCGTCATCTGCCGGTCGTTACCGAGTCCGTTTCTCGAGTTCGTGTGATTTGCGGATTCGTATCGTTTCTGAAACGGATGGATTGAATCCTGTAGGTATCTCGGAGTGACTGTCCGAGAGTGTGGGACTTTTCCTCTGATAGCCCGACGGTTTAAATCTGTTCGAAAATAGTTATCCCGCGTGAACCCTTGTGTATAGTTACCATGTTCGAGGTGTTCTCGCGGAGCTACTATCTCGGACGACTCTACGTGACCCCGATCGACGGTGATCGTGCGTTCATGCACAACGACCAACACGAGCGGATCAACGAGGAAGTCTACGCGACCGGCGAGGGCCTCGAGCGACTCGACGCGCCGCTGGTGATGAAACTCGAGTCCCACCATTTCCCGGTCCACGGCGACGAGGGCGTGCCGGCGAATACGCTCGCCGTTCCCGAGGAGATGCTCGAGGACACCGACGTCCGGAACCCGCCCTCGCTCCGGGAGGTCCTCCTCGCTCGCCGCGAGCGGGCCCAGCAACTGCTCTCCTTCTCGGGAGGGTGGTCGGAAACCGACGGTGACGACGGGCTGCCAAACGTCGGAACCTAGAAGTGCACTCGCTTCGCGCCGTTAGCTAGATGCTCGATGAGTTGCTCGGCCGAGCCTCGCTCAAGGAGCGTATCGACGAACTCGAGGAGGAAAACGAGCGGCTGCAAAACCGCTACGAGGCCGAATCCGAGCGCCGGGCCGAAGCGACCACGGCCAAACAGGAGGCCGAGGCGGAGGTAAACCGGCTCGAGGACCGTATCGCCCAGCTCGAAGGCGAACTCGAACGGCTCGAGGACGAGGAGACCACCTTGGAGCCCCGGCATCGCGACCGTCTCCGTGGGGCGCGACTCGCCGAGGTGATCGACCGGCTCGCGTCGTTCCGGACGGCCCCCGAGGGTGCGCTGACGGCCGTCCTCGAGGACGGCGACGCCGTCGAGACCCTCCGTGAGGAGTCGGACGTCGACCTCGGGACCCTCCTTGGCGATCGGGCCGCGCTCGTCGACGACGCCGCCCCCTGTGTGCTCTGTGTCGACGACGCGGGGCTGGTCGCCGTCGCGCTCGAGCCGCCGGCGCTTCCCGACGCCGACCTCGAAGCCCACACCACCTGGGGCGATCGGTTCGCCCTCGAGCGCGAGTGGTTCCTGCCGACTGGTCGGTACGCGCTCGCACTCGTTCGAACCGATCTCTTTGCCCTCGGCCGCTACGACGGTGACGAGCGCATCGATTACCGTGGTTTCGAGAGCGACGTCAAGGGGAGCCACTCGAAGGGCGGCTTCTCGCAGGCCCGGTTCGAACGGATCCGCGACGACCAGATCGACGCCCACCTCGAGCGCTGTGCGGACGCCGTAGCCGACGTCGACGCCGACCGCCTGTTCGTGGTCGGCCAGCGCGGCGTCGTCGACGCGCTCGTCGCGGAAGCCGATCTCGAGCCCGCCGCCACCGCCGCCGTCGACGCGACCGGCGACCCGAAACCGGCCCTCGAGGACGCTCATCGATCGTTCTGGACGACGACCCTGCGAGTGCTCTGATCTGCGTGGGGCGTCGGAGTGGAAGACCGTACGACTCGGGGCTCGCCGCCACGTTCTGTTCGCAGTAAGAGCCGTCCAAGTTGTCAGGAAACGGATACTGTTGCGTACAACATGAGCTATTTAAATAATATCTCCCCCCATGCATCGATATGCGCGTTGCAATTCTCGCCCACGAGAAGTTCCCCGACCGCGCGAAAACTGCACTCGGCGTCCTCCGCTACGGCGACTACGACGTCGTCGGCGTCCTCGACCGCGAATCCGCGGGCAAGCGAGTCAACGACTTCGTCTCCGACGTCCAGGACGCGCCGATCTACGAGGGGATGGCCGACCTCGAGACCAACGACGTCGACGCCCTGTTGATCGGCATCGCTCCGATCGGCGGCGGCTTCGACGAGAGTTGGCGCGACGACGTCCGCACGGCCCTCGAGGACGGCTGTGACGTCATCTCGGGCCTACACTACTTCCTCGCCGAGGACGAGGAGTTCGCACGGCTGGCGGCCGAGAACGACTGCGAGCTGTGGGACGTCCGCAAACCGCCTGCAGATCTGACGGTCGGCGACGGCGTCGCCGATGAGGTCGACGCCGAGGTCATCCTCACCGTCGGCACCGACTGCTCGGTCGGGAAGATGACCGTCTCGATGGAACTCGCCCGCGACGCCCGCGAGGCCGGCTACGACGCCGCCGTGATCCCGACCGGCCAGACGGGGATCATGATCGAGGGCTGGGGGAACCCGATCGACCGGGTCGTCAGCGACTTCACCGCCGGCGCCGTCGAGGAGATGATCCTCGAGAAAGGCGACGAACACGACTACCTCTTCGTCGAGGGGCAAGGCAGCATCGTCCACCCGGCCTACTCCGCGGTTACCTGTGGTATTCTCCACGGCTCGATGGCCGACAAACTGGTGCTCTGTCACGACGCCGGCCGAGAGGCGATCCACGGCTACGAGTCGTTTTCCCTCCCCGACCTCCCGACGTACGTCGATCTCTACGAGAACCTCGCTGCCCCGGTCGGCGGGAGCGAGGTCGTCGCCGGCGCGCTCAACACGTCGGATCTCGAGGACGACGCCGCCGCACGCGAGGCCATCGACGAGTACGCGAGCGCTCTCGACGTCCCCGCGACGGACGTCGTTCGGTTCGACAGCGAGACGGTCCTCGACGAACTACTATGAGTCTCGAGACGACGTTCGAACGCCACTCGCTGCCACTCGAATTCCCCTTTACGATCGCACGCGGAACCCAGACCGAGGCCGAGGTCGTGACGGTCCGGATCGAAGACGAGGACGGACGGGTCGGCGTCGGCGGCGCGGGGCCGTCGTCACACTACGGGGAGACGCCGGCCACCGTCGAGGCCGTCCTGCCCGACCTGCTCGCGGTCGTCGAGGACGTCGACGACCCCCACAACCTCGCGCTGATCGAACGCCGCATGCGCGAGACCGTCGAACGAAATCCGGCCGCCCGGACCGCGGTCAGCATCGCCTGTCACGACCTCGCAGCGAAACGTCTCGACGTGCCGCTGTACCAGTACTGGGGACTCGATCCCGACGACACGCTCGAGACCTCCTACACCATCGGACTCGACGACACCGAACGGATGCGTGAGAAGACCGAGACGGCACTCGAGCGGGGCTACGACCGCCTGAAGGTCAAACTCGGTACGGACCGAGATATAGAGATCGTCGAGACGATCCGCTCGGTCGCCCCCGACGTCTCGCTGTTCGTCGACGCCAACGAGGCCTGGACGCCCCGCGAAGCGGTCTCGAAGATCGATCGCCTGGCCGCGTTCGACCTCGAGTTCGTCGAACAGCCCGTCCCCGCCGAGAATCACGAGGGGCTGCGATTCGTCTACGAGCGCTCGACGCTGCCGATCGCCGCCGACGAGTCCTGTGTGACACTCGAGGATATCCCACGGATCGCCAACCGCTGTGACATCGCGAACCTGAAACTGATGAAGTGTGGCGGCCTTCGGGAGGCCAAACGGATGATCCATACGGCCCGCGCCCACGACCTCGAGGTGATGTGTGGCTGTATGACCGAGTCCAACGCGTCGATCGCCGCGGCCTGTCACCTCGCACCGCTGCTCGACTACGCCGACCTCGACGGGTCGCTGTTGCTCGCCGAAGATCCCTACGACGGCGTGTCGATGTCCGCCGGCCGAATCGATCTGGCCGGTCTCGACCGTCCGGGGACGGGCGCGGTCCGCGAGTAGTCGCTCTACGTGACTGTCAGGCCGACCGGTAACAGGGGTTTAGGACCGTCGTCGGTGTGGAACTGCTGGTATGGACGACCGTTTCGACGGCACGAAGGTAACTCGGCGACGGCTGTTGCGAGCGTCGGCGGGCACAGCTGCGTTTTCTACGATCGGTGTCGGACAGGCACAGGCAACTGCGAGTGAAACGGCTGGTGGCTCACAGTCGTGGCTCGACGACCGCTGTCCGGAGGCCACCCTCGAGCCGAGTATGGGTCACTGCGAGGACGCGAGTATGGACGGCTGTGTGGACGATCACCCGGAGACGATCGAACTTCAGGAGACGGTTCGTGCGTCGCTCGAGGAGCGCTACCCAGACGCTGGCGCGCTGGTCGAGGCGGGATTCAAACCGTACTTCGACACCCTCGATTGTGACGCCGACGGCTGGTCTCACTGGATCAACCCCGACTACGTCGGCGACGACGCGATGCTCGATCCCGAACGACCGGAGTCGGTGCTCGTCGACAACGAGAGCTGGCGCTCGATCGGTGTCATGTTCATCGCGACCGAAGACGGCGAGGCAGTCGAGCCACCGGCGGTGTACGGCGACGAAAGCGAGCCCGCGGATCGGTGTTCACCCTGGCACTACCACGCCGGTCTCCCAGGTCGATTCGCGTGGTGGTACTACCGACAGGCCTACGAACGTGACTTCGCCGACGGCGACGTTCGGCTCCCCTGCCGGACGCCCTGTATGATGCACGTCTGGACGGTCGACCACCCCGACGGCGTCTACGCCCACGGCGGCCCGCCGCCGGCGTATCGCGATCGGGAGCCGGCCGACGACCCTGGTTTCGAGACCGACGCCGAACCCGGAACTGACGAACTCGACTGGGACGCGATCCCGGACGACCTCGAGCCCGAGCAGCGACCGGACGAACTCGCGAAGCTGGTGCCGGGACTCTAACCGCTCGAGTCGTGACTGCCCGGCTTTCATACTCTTGGCTAGCAGTCAGTGAGCAGTCGGTCGCGAATTCGCGACGTCCCCGTGAGGACGGCCGCAGTCGCGCGACCGATCGTCGAATCGTGCTGTCTGACAGTATCACCTGTTACTGTCGGTAGCGATCCAGCCCCACGACTCGAGCGCGTCGACGATTTCGTCGACTGCCGCCGCGACGTCGTACTCGTCGGTGTCGATCTCGAGGGCGTCCTCGGGCGCGTCGAACTCCCGATAGACGACGTGAACGCCCTGTTCGTCGATCGAATCCGCCCGCGACCGATTGCGCTCGAGGCAGGTCTCGAGATCGGCCGTGACGTAGACGAACCGAACGTCCGTCCGCGACTCGAGGGTCCGAAACTGGACCTGCCACGTGCGCCGGTAGAACGTTCCGTCGACGATCGTGATCGCGTCCTCGGGATCGTCGCTCGCTCGCTCGTACAGTTGCTCGTAGGTCCGACTCGAGAAGTCGTCGGAGTGATGTAGCCGGACGGATTCGCCGCGGGCCTCGAGTCGCCGGCGAAGTTCCTCGGCGATCGTGGTCTTGCCTGCACCCGGGGGCCCGCAGATGACGAGGATCACGCGATGGTCACGGACGACGGTACGCGGTCGGAGGCCTATAGTAGCCACTGAACGTCGGTGCGAACCAGATCACACGAGGACTGTGTGATCGGGGTGCAAACAGTCAGCTAGATGACGTCGTCTGGATCGTGAACGTCGGCCATCCGCTGTGCCTCGGCAGCGTACTGTTCCTGGAGGTCGGAGTCCTCGACGGTACCGAGGTTCACGGGATCGGCGTCGACCGCGGCGGTCGTCTCCCTGACGTCGGTATACGAGGTAAGCGCACGCTCCTTGCGGAAGAATCGGTCGCCGTCGGTGGTCGCGTACGTCAGGATGATGAGGTTCTGCTCGTCGTCGGAATACGTACGTTCGACGAGCCAGACGCGGACGGTTTCTGTGGTAGTTCCTGCCATACTAATTCCTCGGCCGGCGAGATACAAATAGCTCCGCCGGTGGCGATCATTCCCACTCGATCTCCTCGCCGCGACTCGAGTCTCTGAGGATGAAGGGGCCGATCGCGAGCGTCCGCTTTGCCATCGTCGCGATCCGCAAGACGAACGCGATCAGCAACAGGAACGGTGTGACCGCGACGGTCGACGCCGCGACGACGACCCAGACGACCGCGTCGATCCCCAGGACGGTTCCCGTCACGGTGTCGGCGTCGAAGAACAACAGCATCGAAATCGTGACGACGAGCGCAGGGACGGCGACGTACATCATCGCCCGCGAGAGGTTGATCAGTTCCCACTGGAAGTACAGCGTCTTGAAGTGCTCGCGGGCGAGGCCGAACAGTTTCAGCGACTCGAGCAGTTCGTCGTAGGCCTCGCGGGCCTCGTCGGTAAACGAGTCGGCGTGGGCGTTTTTGATCCGACGTGCCCGGAAGATCTTCCAGGAGTAGTTGTAGTCGAGGGCGGCTTTGACGACGTCGTAGGTACCAAACTGGGCCGTCTCGAGTTCGTCACGGATCGAGTCGGCGTGAGTAGTGAGGTTGTCGACGAAGTCGTCGACGCGTTCGATCAGCTCCTCGTCGTGGCTGTCCGAAACCGACTGACGAAAATCCGTCGCCCGATCGGCGGAGGCCGCGACGATCGCCTGCGCGAACGACGCCGGCTCCGGCGGGCTGATCGGGGCGTCGATCGACTCTTCGATGTTTCGACGGAACTCGAGGGCTCCCTCGAGTCGCTTTCGCTGGTCTTCGACGGCGCCCAGTTCCTGGGAGAGCACGAGCGAGTTGATGGTGACGACGAGCGTGACGCCGGTGATGAGCGCGGTCGTCAGCGCCTGGAAGAGCGTGTGAACGGGCTCTTTCTCGTCCATCAGCGCCTGCAGGGAGACGGGGCTGAGTTCGGCGACGATGAGCAGGCCGACGAAGACGAACGCCACGAGCCCGGCCGTGACGAGCCACCGGTTGGCGTTCAATAGAATCTCGTGTATCCAGGTCGGTAACTCGCTGCGCTCGGCCATCGTGTCGCTGGGCTGGGAACCGTCGCCGCTCATCGCTCGACGCGAGGGTACCACCGTTCGTCGGAAATAGCTACGGCAGGAACCGTCCGCACATACGGACTGCTGTACCGATTTCCCGGCGCGACCAGGATGGATCGCGGTCGTGCTGGTACTGACGGACAGCGGTCCGTCTCAACCCAGATCCTGGTCTCGCTCGGACTCCCGGAGGATGAACGGCCCCATCGCCAGCGTTCGCTTGGCGACGGTCGCGACCCGCAGGACGTAGGTGATGAAGACGACGAACGGCGAGATGCCGACGACGAACCCGAAGCTGGTGACCCAGACCAGGTTGTCGATCCCCAGCGTCGAGCCGAGCAGCGTACTCCCATCGACGTACATGAGCATGAACCCCATCACCGTCAACGCGGGTACCGAGATGTACAACAACGCCCGCGAGAGATTGATCAGCTCCCACTGGAAGTACAGCGTCTTGAAGTGTTCTCGTGCCGGGCCGAAGAACTTCAGCGTCTTGATCATGTGGTCGATCTTCTCGTTGGCCTCGTCGGACAACGACTCCTGATGGTCGGCACAGATCTTGCGCGCGTCGTAGATCTTCCGCGAGTAATTAAACTCGAGTGCGCTCCAGATGACTTCGAACGTTCCGAACTGTGCATCCTCGAGGTCGTCTTTCACCGCCTGTGCGTTGTCGGCGACGTCGTCGACGTACTGCTCGACCTTCCGTTTGAGTTCCTCGTCGCGTTCGTCCTCCATGACCGTCTCGAGTTCGCGGCCCCGTTCCTCGATCCCGTCGACGAGTTCCCACAGGAACGCGGCGGGTTCGGGCGGGCTCGCGTCCTCCTCGATCGTGTCTTCGATGTCCTGCCGGAAGTCGATAGAGTCTTGCATTCGCTCGCGTTGGTCGCCGATCGCGCCGAGCTCCTGAGAGAGTACGAGCTGGTTGATCGTGACGACGATGGACGTCCCCGTGATGATCGCCCCGATAAAGGCCGAGAAGAGCCAGAACGTCCCGTCGTGTTGCTCGACGATCGTCCGCACCGGCGTGAGATCGAGCTGGCTCGCGGCGACGAGGACGACGTAGACGACCACCAGGATTCCGGCAGAGAGCACCCACCGGTTGACCCGGAGCAAAAGCCACATTCGAACGCCGCCCAGGCGTCGCTGTCCGTCTGAATCGTCGTCTGACTCCGCGTCGCTCATTTCCCGTCAGCAGAGAGAAGTTCGACTCGGAAAATACTACACCCGGAAGACGACGGTTCACGAGGATCGGTACCGTCGATCACGGATGAGTTATATTGTCGCCCCAGAAAGTAATCGACGATAAACGCCGCTAACGCGGGATACACCTGCGTATAAGCGGTCGTAAATACGTGAACGGGCGCCGGTCCTTTTCTGCCTGCCGACGGACGATTACGTACGATGAGCTTCGAAGTAAACAACCCGACCACGTTCGGTATCGGCGGCTCGTTCAACTGGCTGGTCGGCGGCGCGGTCGGCGGGGCGATCGGATCGCTCCTGTTTGGAGTGGTCCTGTGGCTGGTCGATCCAGCGATCATCACCGAGGCCGTCCCTGCGATATACGGCCTCGAGACCGCCGGTACCGCAGGCTGGCTGTTCCACCTGGCTCACGGGCTCGTCCTCGGAAGCGTCTTCGGCTTTCTGGTCACCCGCGATCCGATCTTCGGGACGCTCATGGCAGACGTCGAGACCGGCTTCCTCGCGGCGATGGGGCCCGGGCTGCGATTGACCCTCGCCGGGTTCGTCTACGGGCTGGCCGTCTGGGCCCTCCTTCCGATGATCGTGTTGCCGATCTGGGCGGCCGTCGGCGCCGGCGAAACCGCGTTCCCGGGACTGGCCTTCGAGAGCCTCGTCGGTCACCTGCTGTACGGACTGTTGCTCGGCGCATTGTTCGCGCTGGTCGCCAAACTCGAGTCCGACGTGAAAGCGGCCGAGGCACCCTTCGAGGAGGCCGACGAGTCGAGGTAGTCTGTCGCTTTCGACCGACGAGCGACGGCTACCGCGGGTCCTTCGGCTCGACGCCACAGACGGTCTGTACGCGCTCGACGATGCGTCCGTGAACCCAGACGAGTATCGTCACCGCAACGACGATGATGCCGACCTCGACGGCCGTCGACATCAGTCCGAGCGCGACGATCAGCGTCGTCGCACAGGCCGCCGGATGGTTCGTGTTCGTCCAGAGCATCCCGATCGTCGTCAACACCATAGAGACGACGCCGCTGACGACGAGCAACCCGACCTCGCTCGAGAACCGTTCGCCCTGTTCGAAGGCCTCGGTGACGACGAGCCCGTCCGCGAAAACCAGGTACGCGATCAGTCCACAGACGGCGGCGACCGCGTGGCCACCGACGACGTGATAAGCACCTTCGGCACGTGGCTTCTCGCCGGTCGCGAGGAGATACGCCGACGGACCGAGGCTGGGAAAGAGAAACGGCTGACCGGATCCCCACGCCAGGCCGCCCAGTAGGATGAAGTGCAACGTGACGTTGATCCCTGCGCTCAGGTCGTCTCGGATGTCGACCGACTCGTCGACGCTGATACGCAGTCGCTCCAGCAACTCCATCGGCAGGGAAATAGCGACGACGGCGTCATAAGCTGTCGGCCGTCATCTGCACGGGAACGCGTTCAGTCCGTCTCGGCGACGCTCCCGCTGGGAGCGTCTGATCCACTGCTGTCGGTCACCCCGAACGGTCCGGCCTCGGGATCCTTCTGTGGCAACATCGGGCCGATAGAGGCCGTCCGGCGAGTGACGGTCGCCGTCCGGAGAATGAAAGCGGTAAGCAGAGCAAGCGGCGAGACGACGATCGCGATGAGTGCGCTGACGACGTACGGAAGGGCCACGGCGCTGACGGTCGGCCCGGTGAGATCCGCGTAGACGAAGCCGATCAACATCGCCGAGAGAATCGCCGGGACGCCACAGTAGATCGTCAGCTGTGAGAAACGCGTAAGTTCCTTCTGTAGATAGGTCGTCTTGAAGTGCTCGCGGGTCGTGTTGAACAGCTCCAGCGTCTCGATCAGTTCGTCGAGTTCTGCGACTGCCTCGTCAGGGAGCGAGTTTTCGTATCGCTCCCGGATGTTTTTGGCGACGTACAGTTGCCAGGCAGCGTCGTAGCTGATCGCTGCCGACACCGCCTGAAACGAGCCGAACTTCGTTCGCTCGAGGGTCTCGTCGACTCGATCGGCGCTCTCTTCGATCCTGTTCGAATACTCGTCGATCAACTGTTCGGCGTTGGCATCGTCGTAGTCTGCGGTCGCGTCGGCGAGTCCCCGCGCTCGAGACCGAGTCGATTCGACGAGTAGCTCGAGGAGCCGCGACGGCGAGGCCGGACTCGCCGGGACGTTGGCTGCGTCGGCGACGTTCGACCGAAACTCCATCACGCCGGCGAGCTGGTCGCGGGCATCGCCGGCCGAGGCGAACTCCTGTGAGAGGATCAGCTGGTTGATCGAGACGACGAGCGTCACGAGCGAGAACGTGCCAGCGATCATCCCGCCGGCCAGTCGGGTGATCGAGTCGTCGTTGGTAAACGCGATGATACCGACCTCGTTCAGGAGGAGAAACAGGACGAAGACGGCGACCGAGACGAGCGTCGCGACGAACAGCCGGTCTCCCTCGACCAGTACCCACTCCCGGACTCTCGTCAGCGAACTCGTCCGCTTCCCGATATCGGTACCGTGGGACTCGAGCGTCTCGTCGTCCTCGGAAGACCCCATACATCATGGTCGCCGGAAGTGACAATAAGGGACTGCGTTGCACATACCGACTCCGGATGTCTACAATAGCGGCGCTGCTGGTTCAGGGCCCACACTGAAAGGAATCCGCCGTGTCGAGTACGACGATGCATGGCCAGGAAACCCCTCCGTCTGTGAGGCGCCGCGGAACACGAGGTCAGCGATGACGCGGTCGACACCGAGCCGCCGCTTCCTCCTCACTGCACTCGGCGGCGGCGCCGTGACCGTCCTCGCCGGCTGTACCGGCGACAACGGCGTCGGTATCGAGGGCGATCCTCACTACGAGAACGGTACCGTCGACGACGTCGACGGCGAGGACCGCTCGCCCGAGGAGCTGACCGCGGCGCAGTCACTCGCCGAACAGGAGGTCACCGAAGGCGTGACCTCCCTCGACGACCTCACACTCGAGGCCCACGAGTTCGTCCTCGAGGACGATTACCACGGATCGACCGTTCAGGGTGTCGTCGAATACACCGGCGACGAGCGCGTCGACGTCGCCGAGGTTCGCGTGCGAGTCTACACCGACGATGGCGATCAGATCGGGCGCTATCTCGACACGACGGGCGATCTCGACGGCGGGACGGCCTGGGAGTTTCAGGTGATCCTTCTCGAGTCGCCGACCGATATCGCCGACTACGATATTACGGTGCTCGGAACGCCGACGTGAGTCCTCGACGACGCCCGACTCTTTTCTCGCCCGTTCCAACAACTGCTGTAACTAGTTACCGCCGATCGCCGGCCCCGTTCTGGCGATCGGCGGTCAGTGACGACAGGAGACCGTATCACTCGTCCGCGATGAGTTCGTCGTCGACACCCTCATAGACCGCCTCGGGATCGGCATCGAGCGTGTAGGCGGGACGACCTTTTCCGGTCGGCGACGTCCCCTCGGGAGCGACCTCCTCGACGAATCCTTCGGCTTCGAGTCGGTACAGCGATCGGGTGACGTCGGCTTCGGTGACCGTTCCGACGACACCGGTGTCGACGTTCTCGAGTCGGTTCGTACAGACGTGGCGGATTTCGTGTGTCTGGACTGGCGTCTCGTCGTTTCGGTAGCGATCGACGACACCGAGCAGGACTAGCTGGTTGGTCAGTGAGATGTCATCGAGGGTCAGTTCTGTGGCCATATGTCACGGTACGAGGTCATGCCTGGTAGGTGTTGTTCTCACATACATACGCTGAAGAACACATCACTCACTGTGATGGTCGATCGACAAGCCGGCGATTCGAACGATGGGAGCGTCTCATACGGACTACTGTGGTCACCGACCGGCGATCGCCGACCCACGCTGTCGACCGGCAGAGATCGGTACAGCAGCCCCTAGCAGCCCTATCAGTTGTTCTCTTCGTCTTGAAGCTCCGCGAGTTCTGCCTCGATTTCGCTGTCTTCGACGTCGTCCTCGATGTCCGCGACGTCCTCGAGGTCGCCCTCCTCGACGTCGTCGGCCGGTTCGCTCGGCGTCTCGGTCTCGCTTTCGCCCACCTCGGATTTCAGCGTCTCGAGTTCGGCCTCGACGCCGCTGTCGCTCGATAGCTGCTCGAGTTCACGGTCGATCTGGTCTTTGTCGGAGATGACGTCGTCGAAGGCGCCGGATTCGTGAAGTTCGTCGAGTGCGGCGGCACGGGCCTCCATGTCCTCGGTTTTCTCCTCGGCGCGTTCGATGGCGCGGCCGACGTCCTCGAACTCCTCGCCGGTCGCGGTCATCGCCTCCGAGACCGTCGAACTCGCTTCGGCGGCCTCGTATCGCGCTTTCATCGTCTCCTTTTTCGTGCGGAACTCCTCGATGCGGTTCTGGAGTTCGTTTTTCTTCTCGATCAGCTGATCCTGTTGGTTCTGGAGATCTGCGATCTGGCGCTCGAGGTCCTCGATCTGGCTCATCTTCGTCTTCTTTTTCTCTAATGCACGTCGTGCCAGATCCTCACGGTCTTGCTGGACCGCGGTTCGAGCCTGCTCGTTGTGTTTCTCGACGTTGTCCTCGAGGCGCCGTTTTTGCATCTCGAGGCGCTTTTTCTGTGTCGTCAGATCCGCAATGCCCCGCTTGACGTCCTGGAGCTGGTCGCGCATCTGCTCGTAGGAGTAGTCGAGCGTCTCCGTCGGGTCCTCGGCACGGTTGAGCACCGAGTTGAGCTTCGACCGGATGATGTAGGAGGTCCGCGAGAGGATGCCCATACTCGTACGTATCGCTCGTCACCCTTAAAAACATCACTTCAACGACAGTCTCCGCAACTCTCCCGTTTCTTACCCCTGCGAGACGCCGATTCGTCGCCTCGAGCGTCGGCGGACGTACCGGTCACACTCCGCGAACGCGACGTATGCAGTGACGCCGACGAAAAGTAGTTCTCCAGGCGAACGAGCGGCCGGAGCGACAGCCCAGAGAAGCGCTACTCCAGCGACTCCGAGTGGCACCCCGAGACCACCCGGCCTCGCGACCCTTCCTCTTCGGCTGGCGATGGTACGCCAGCCGAGGCCGACGACTACGGCACCCGCGAGAACGGTCGCTACCTCGAGTACCCCGACGCCGACGCCCGCGATTCCGCCACCGATACCCACGAGTACCACGAACACGCCGGCGACCGCGATGCCGAGCCCCAGTCGCTCGAGCGTCGCGAGCGCCCGGTGTCGTAACGGTGTACGTGTCGGGTGCGACGGCCCCGCGCCATCAGTCGCCGGTTCTGTCTCCACTCGGCCAGTGTCCGCATCGGTTTCGAGACGATCCGGCTCGACGGTCGTCACTCGCTGGCCGGCAGTGATCGCGGTCGGCCCGTCGTGGTCGGGTTCGCCGTCGGCAGGTGACTCCCTGCTTTCGTCGTCGTCCAGCCAGGGCGACTCGACGTCGACGTTCGCGAATCGGGGCGGGATCCCCGCGGCCATCTCGAACGTCGGATGATCCTGGAACTGGAAATGGAGGTGTGGCTCCGAGGAGTTACCCGAATGGCCACACCGACCGATCCGCTGTCCGCGCTCGACTCGCTCACCCGGCACGACAGCGATGCTTCCGGGGACGAGGTGGGCAAGACAGCTGTACTCGTCGGGCGCGTGCTTGATCGTCACGTAGTTGCCCCGGAGATCCCGTTTCAGTGGGTGGGCGAACCCGCCGCCCCGAGAGGGCTCGAGGTCGGTATCGAAGACATCGACGACGACGCCGTCAGCAGGCGCGAGGACGGGTTCGTCGTAGCAGTAGTACTCCTCGAGAGCCGGTTTCGTCCCCGCGGGTCTCGAGCGGCCATCGTCGTCCGTAATCACGAGGTCGTAGGCGTAGCGCTGGGTCGTCGGGAGCCACGAGTGGGAGTACTCCTTCTCGAGGCTGCCGTTGACGACGGTCCAGGTGCCGTCGACGGGCAGCCGGTAGGTGATCGGGCGCTCGTCGTCGGGGTCGGGCACCGAGCCGCGGTGGCGGACGAAGGCGACCGCCGACCCGAGGAGTTGGAGACCGTCCTGGGCGAGTATTAGGGGGTTCACGAACGCGATCGGGATCGAGAGGTAGGAGACGGCCCACTCGCGCCAGTCGCCCATATGGATCCAGTCGGTGGGTTCGGTCTCCTCGTCGGCCCCGCGTTGCAGCATGCGGTCGACGAGCGGCTCGACGAACACCCACAGGAACAGGAGGAAAAACAGCGCGAAGAGCTGCATGAACGCCAGTGATTCCAACAGATACCCCGGTACGGAGAGCAGGCCGAGCCAGCCGTATCTGGCCGGATCAAGTTCGCGGAGAGTCCGGCGGATGCGTGCAACACGCTGTTCTGAGGCGTGGGTTTCCGTCATTGTTGGGACGAACGTCAGGTCTTTATGTAACCGTTTTGTGAACTCCAGTTCACACTTCGTGCTAACACATCACTTATCTTCTGAAACGGATCCTCCACGACCCGGAACCGTCATTGAGTTGGCCAACGATACACCGCTATGGTGTCGGAGGACGACGGCCCAGTCAAGGAGAGCGTCGACCAGAACCCTCTCGAAGACGAACCCGACATCGACGCCCGAGAGGCGTTCTCGCTTTTGGGCCACGAGATCCGCCTCGAGATTCTGCTCGCCCTGCTCGAGGACTGGGTGGCGATCTACACCGAACCGAAGTCCTACGCCGAGTTGATGGAGGCCGTCGGGATCCGTGACTCGGGCAAGTTCAACTACCACCTCGAGCAACTCCGCGGGATCTACGTCCGCAAGGTCGACGACGGCTACGTGCCGACGGCGAGTGCGACCGCTCTCTATCGGGCCGTTCTCGCCCACCGGCCGACCGAGACGTTCGCCCTCGAGCCGACGCCGATCGATGCCGACTGTCCGGTCTGCGGTTCGGGTGCTGTCCTGCGATACGAACGGGGGTTCGTCTCGATCGATTGCGACGACTGCGAGGAGTGGGTCGGCTTCACCTACTCGCTTCCCCAGCGGGCGTTCGACCGGCAGGACGTCGACGCCGTGCTCGAGGTCCTCGACGCACGCGTCCGTCACGATCTCGCTATCGCTCGGCGGGGCCAGTGTCCCGACTGCGCCGGCGAGATAGCCGTCGACCCCCGAATTGAGGCCGTCGACGACGACGCTCACTGGATGGCCTTCGAGTGTTCCACCTGTTCGTTCGTCCTCGGTATCGATCTCCTCTCGGCGACAGTAACCGACGATCGAGTCGCCATGGCGCTGCGCGAGCTCGGGATCGATCCTCACCAGTACCTCTGGGAGCTTCCCGCAGGGACTGTCCGCCTCGAGTCCCGCGATCCGACGCGACTGACCGTCGATCTCGACGGTGAGACTGGAACAGTGACGGTCGTCGTCGACGAGGAGGTGGCGATAGCAACCGTGACGGTTCGTTCGTCGTCGGTTCGGTAGGTTGTCGGGATCGATCCCAGGGTCTGTTATCCTTCCCGACAGAGACGCCCGTATGACCGACGTCCTGATCCCTGGCGGCCGCGACGTTCGCGGGACGCTCGAGGACGCCGACGACGAAACGGACGCGATCGTCGTCGCCGCACCACCCCACCCCCAACACGGCGGCTCCCGATCGGACGGCCGGCTGACCGCCGTCGCCGAGGCGCTTACGGAGCGCGGAATCGCTTGCATGCGCTTTGACTACGGCCCGTGGGACGAGGGGTACGGCGAACGCGAAGACGTCCGCAACGCCGTCCGCTGGGCCCGTGGAGACGACCGTTTCGATCGAGTCGGGCTCTTTGGCTACAGTTTCGGCGCGAGCCTGGCATTGCTCGCTGCAGGCGACGTCGACCCCGACGCTGTCGCCGTTCTCGCACCGACGGCACGGCTGGCCGACGACCTCGACGCACTCGCGGCCCTCGAGGGACTCGCGGTACCGGTTCACGTTCTCTACGGCGAACGGGACACGACCGTCGACTGGGAACCGATCGTCGACCGCGCCCGCGAGCGCGGTGACGAGGTCACCGATCTGTCGGCCGACCACTTCTTCGTCGGGAACCACGATACCGTTGCAGACGACGTCGGTGCGTTCTTCGAACGGACGCTGCTCGAGTATCCATCGAGACACGGCGATTGATACGGATTGCTGTACCGATGTCTCGCCGAATCGAGGCGTGATCTTCGTCGTCCCCTGGTGGCGACTCCGGGCAGTATCCGGCATGGAACGACTCGTCCGTCGCGTATCGCCACAATGTCAACGATGGCGCCTGGTGTCTCCTATGTAATGTCTTATTTATAAATAGTTTAATTAACTGAATAATATATCGATAATAGAGAGGAGAGACGACGAAGTCAGTCCATAAAGAATATTATAAACAAAAATCGAACTGCATGCATGGAAGTCCCACTCCTGGTGACCGATTTCATCGACCGGGCGCGCAAATACTACGGCGACGAGGAAGCAGTCGTCGCAACGACCGGCGAGCGGTTCACGTACGAGGACCTCGCCGACCGAGCCGACCGACTCTCGACGGTGCTACAGGACCGCGGCGTCGAGAAAGGGGACCGGGTGGCAGTGCTCGACCCGAACACCCACTACCACCTCGAGTCGGCCTACGGGATCATGCAGCTCGGGGCGATTCACACGCCGCTTAACTACCGGCTGACGCCCGAGGATTACGAGTACCTGCTCAGCGATTCCGATTCCAAGGTCGTAATCGCCGACTACGAGTACGCCGAGAAGATCGAAGCGATCCGCGACGAGGTCCCGACGGAGATCTTCATCACGAACGACGCCGACGAAGTCGACGGCGACTGGGAGGAGTTCGACGACCTCATCGCAGACGTCGAGCCGGACTACGAACGGCCCGAGATGAGCGAGGACGACGTCATCACGATCAACTACACCTCAGGGACGACCGGTGATCCGAAAGGCGTCATGCGGACCCACCGCACCGAGTCGCTGCACGCCCAGCTCGTGACGATCCACCACGAGATCCGTGACGACGACGTCTACCTCTGGACGCTGCCGATGTTCCACGTCAACGGCTGGGGTCACATCTACGCGATCACGGGCATGGGCGCGAAACACGTCTGTACCCGCGGCGTCGACGCAGCGGAGATCTTCCAGCAGATCACCGACGAGGACGTCTCGTTCCTCTGTTGTGCGCCGACGGTCCTCAGCATGCTCGGCGAGTACTACGAGGAAAACGACGTCCAGACCGAGGGCGACAACCCGATGCGCGTCACCGCAGCCGGCGCCGCGCCGCCGGAGACCGTCATCGAGACCGTCGAAGACGAGTTCGGCTGGCACTTCCGCCAGCTCTACGGCGCGACCGAGACGGGGCCGCTCATCGGTACGTCCGCGACCCGCCGGCTCATCGACGAGGACAGCGACGACCGGTTCGCGCTGAAAAAGCGCCAGGGGATCGCGCCGCTGGCGACCGAGGTCGAGGTCGTCGACGACGACGGCAACGAAGTTCCCTGGGACGACGAGACGATCGGCGAGATCCTCGTCCGTGGCAACCAGGTGATGGAAGGCTACTGGGAAAAGCCTGACGCGACCGAGGAGGCGTTCAACGAGAAGCGTGAGGGCTGGTTCCACACCGGCGACCTGGCCGTCGTCAACGAGGACGGCATGCTGTCGATCCAGGACCGAGAGAAAGACATCATCATCTCCGGTGGCGAGAACATCTCGAGTATCGAACTCGAGGACACGCTGTTCGATCACCCCGCGGTGTCGGACGTGGCAGTGATCCCGTCCCCGAGCGAGAAGTGGGGCGAGACGCCGAAAGCGTTCGTCGTGCCGTCGAACGACGATCCGGAGAACCCGCCCGTCTCCCCTGACGAGCTGACCGAGTTCACCCGCGAGCGACTCGCCGGCTACAAGGTCGTCCACCGCGTCGAGTTCGTCGACGACCTCCCGACGACGGCGACCGGAAAGATCCAGAAGTACGAACTCCGCGAACAGGAGTGGGACGAAGAAGAGTCGATGGTCGGACAGGGATAATTGCCGACACTCTCACGTAAATAGCATTGTCCGACAGTACGAAAGTCAATCCCGGCGACCACGCGAGCTGATCGGTAGAGCGTACACCCCGGCGAGCAGACGAGTACGGAGCTCGTCGCGTCTCCGTCTCGAATCGGTGACTTCCGTCGCATCGGATACATACACCTGCCGTTTCGTGCGACGAAACGGTAGAACGCGACTCGTACGTCTCCTGACGGCCGTTTTATCCCCTATCAGCCGACAATATCATCTCTCGAGCCACCACCCGCATTATTTCTTCTCGTAGATTACGGATTACTATTGTGGACTATCTTCTAATGTGTGCTGCGGATGAAACAACGCTGGAGATCGATAGTTACTGCAGCAGTCGTAGCGATACTCGTCTCGAGTATGATCGGTGTGGGCGCCGCCGCACCCGGTTCGAATACGACCGACGGAGCGTCGTCGGTCGATAGCGCCGTCGTCTCGCAGTCGAACGTCGTCGACCAGGCCGACGAGACGTCGGCGGTTGACACCGCAGACGACGCCGTCGATGGAAGCGATACGATGGTGGCCGACGCTACTGCCGAGTCGACCGCGATCGATCCCGATATCGACGCTCCTGTCTCGTTCCTCGAGGACGTCGACATCGACGACATCATCGGTACCGAGACCGGCGATATCGTCGACGAAATCGACGACGAGACACCTGAAGACGGCCCCGACGAGGAGCCCGAGGCGGACGACGAGACCGATGATGTCGACCGAGTGGCGGTCGAACAGTACGTCCACGAGGCAGTGAACGAGGAACGTGCCGACGCGGACGTCAACGAACTCGAGTTCGACACCGAACTTCGAGATATCGCTCGCGCTCACAGCGAAGACATGGCCGAGCGCGGCTACTTCTCACACGAGGATCCGGAGGGGAACGACTTCACCGACCGGTACGAGGAAGCTGGCTACGAGTGTGACGTCGACGGCTACGTCGGCGGTGAGAACATCGCCCAGACGTGGTACGATACGCCCGTCGATACTGACGACCGCGACACCGTCCACTACGAAGGCGAACGGGAACTGGGCTACGGTGTCGTCGAACAGTGGATGAACTCGCCGGGTCACACGGAGAACCTCCTCGCCGACCAATGGGAGAGCCAGGGAATCGGCGTCTACGTGACTGACGACGATCAGGTGTTCGTCACGCAGAACTTCTGCTGAGACGGTCCCCTGTACCGATTTCCCGGTGAAACCACGACCCGCGTATCGTTTCACCGGTTCATCGGTACAGCAATCCGTATCAGTCCCGCCCGTGTCGAGTCAGACACGTCGAGAGCCCGATCAGTTCGACGGGCTCGGAGTTGTCCGGGGAGTAGACGACCATCTGTCCTTTCTCCAT
This sequence comes from Natronolimnohabitans sp. A-GB9, assembly GCF_030848565.1. Taxonomy (GTDB): domain Archaea; phylum Halobacteriota; class Halobacteria; order Halobacteriales; family Natrialbaceae; genus Natronolimnohabitans. The sequence goes on along the minus strand of NZ_JAVDDV010000003.1, from coordinate 259,391 downwards.
GTAGGGGACTTTCGACTCGAGGTTGCTCGGTATATTGACGCTTTTGATCGCGTCTTCGTCGCCGAGGTTGAGGACGATCGTCGTGTTGATCTGTTTGAAGACGGCGTCGTCGATGTCCTGTGGGTCCTGCGTGATCAGGAACAGTCCTAACCGCTCCTTGCGACCCTGTTTGGCCGCCTCGGTGAACTTGGAGATGACCTTCCGGGCCTGGACGCTGTCGGCGTCGGTCAGGAAGTTGTGGGCCTCGTCCATCCCCAACACGAGCGGCGTCTCTTTGATCCGATCGTAGGTCGGGTCGTTCGAGAGCTTCTCGTCGATCAGCAGCGAGGAGAGCGCGAGGACGACGGCTTCGGTCGCCCGGGTGTCCGTGATGTGGTAGGTCGGGACGACACTGAGGCCGCCAGGACGGACGAACTGGTGGACCAGTTCGGTGATCGGCCTGGCGTCCTGATCGAAGACGTCGTCGAAGCCGAAGACACGCCGCCGGACGGCGTCGTAGGTGGCCTCGTGGACGCGACCGGACTCGTCGAGTTCCTCCCGGAGCGCCGGATCGTCGAGGAAGGAGGTAAACTCCGCGTAGGTACCGTCGTCGCCGTACTGATCGAAGAAGCGATCGATCAGGTACGTAAGCGCCCCGTACTGGTTGTCGTTGAGCGAGCCGCCGGAGACGAGCCACGGCCGACTACGACACATCCGAAAGGGGATCGTGAACTCGACTTGCTGGGCGCGGTGGTGGCCCGCGGCGTAGCTCGCGTCGCCGACCTTCGGAACGAACGCCGTCGTGTCCGAGACCCCGCCGTAGGCGATGTCCTCGCGCTCGAGTCGGCGCGCGAACGCGTCGTCTAACTCGGGGTTGTCGTCGTGCATCTGGGCGTACTCGTCCTGGGGGTCGAACTGAACGACGGCGGGACTGACCTCGCGACCGTCGGCCATCGGATACGTCCGGTCGTCGGCGAGGAACTGTCGCAGGACGTTCTTGGCAGCGTGGGTCTTCCCCGACCCCGTCCCACCGGCGATCAGCGTGTGCCGGAAGACGAGCGGATCGCCCGCCTCGTAGTCGTCTTTCAGCCGGTAGTCGATCGTCGGCGGCGACGCGGCGGTTCGGACCTTCTCACCGCCGACCGAGAGGTGACCGAGGAAGACGCCATCGTCGGGCATCTTCAATCCCGTCTTGATCTGTTCGGTGTCGTCGGCTTCCCGGATCACCGTCTGGGGTTTCGGGACGCGGTCGGTCATCCGGCGTTTCAACTCGCCGTCGTCGCTGTAGAGGACCGCGACGGGCTCGAGGCTCGCGACGAACTTGTAGTCGGCCTCGTCGACGCCATCGGAGCGCATCGCACGGCGGGCGTGGATTTCGGTGGCGTCGTCGGCGTGGTACTGCTGGGCGTACTCGAGTCCGGTGATCCGACAGAACAGTGTCTCTCCGTCGGGGTAAGGGGCCAGCAGATAGCTCCCGATGCGAATCGAGGATCGGTTGCCTCGAGTCACGTACGCCTGCAGCGTCGTGTCCGCTTCGTCTTCGGCGACGCGCAACCCCTGGGAGACACAGAGCGCGCCGATGCCGACGTCCTCGCCGCGGGGCTCGACGGACGTCCGCTCGAACTCGTCGCTCGTTGTGTCGGCCGTTCCTGTCGGCGCTTCGGTACGAGATTCGTTCGTCGACCCTCCCGCGGAATCGGACGCGTCGGCCCTTCCAGCGCCAGAATCTTCCTCTGAGTCGGCGCTGAAATCACCGAAATCACCCAGATCGGTCATATGGGTTCCATCCGGCCCGGTCTACAAACCCGTTTCCCTCCGGGCGCGACCGCTTGTGGATGGATCGATTCGAATCGATTTCGACTCGGGGACGGCGAGAAAGACGGAGACGATCGGTTCGGCGGTGAGCGGTTCGCTTCTCGTTGTCCGCGGTAGACGTCTTCGATTTGCCGGTCGGTCTCGGTTACTGTGGAATCGACATCGGCTGCTCGTCGGGGACGATCAGTCCGGAGTCGGCGTCGAACTCGAGAACGCCGACGTCGGCCAGCATCGGGAGGTGAGTGTGGTGAAGGGAGATTGCCACACGTTCTGGGTCAGAAACTGATCCGACGTCGCGCTCGACGAGCTTCGCAGCGAGTCGCTCGAGCGACAGCGGCCGATTCGTCTCTGCGATCATCGAGACGATTCGAAGCCGAACGGGATGGACGATCGCCTCGAGCAGCTCCTTACACGCCCCGCTGTTACAGAGTTCGAGCAGTCCGGAGAGCTCCGTGGGGTGGACCGGCGGCTGGTCGGCGAGTTCGACGCCACTCTCGGTGTCGAACGTGACGAGACCGTGGTCGGCCAGCCGAGGCAGGTGGTTGTGGACGAGATTCGTCCGGATCTCGTACCGGGCCTGTCCGGTCGGAACGTCAGGCTCCTCGCGGTCGATGATTTCGGTCGTCAGCTCCGTCAGCGACAGTCGCGTGCGACGCGTACCGAGAATCTCCAGGATGCGAAGGCGGCGCGGATGGCGGAAGACGTCGTAACACTCCGTCGGAACGTTTCTCAGCGGGTCCGGCTCGCTTCCACCGCCGAAGTGGGCGTCTGAACTCATTACTCATTCCCACTAGTGGAACGGGGATAAGCCCGTTTCCAAAACGATTTGGCTCGAGAACAAGTGATTACTCGGAGAAGACGCGTATTACTCCGAGTGGGCGTAAAATGCCGGTATAGCGACGTCTCCCAACCGCCGAGAAACGAGGTGATACTGCATACTGTCTCCGATACCGACGGATGTGATTCCCGAACGATCGGTGCAGTCGACCGTCGTTCGACCGTCCAGCCGAGCAGTCGCCCCGATCTCGAGGTGCCGACCGAGAACTGCCACTGTCTTTTTGCAGCCACGGCCCCTAGCCAAACGTATGATACTGGTACGCGGTCGTGCCGGCGGTACTGAGCTCACTGGCACGCTGTACGAGCGGGGCGAACGAGCGCCCACGTTCCGCGGCGCCCCGGACGAAGACGCCGCGTACGTCTGGGTATGCGACGAGTTCTACGAGGTCGACAGCGGTGGCTCGACCCAGCTCGTCGACGGCCGCGAAGTGAACCTCGCGTTCGAATCGCCGATGCCGCGGGGGTTCGATACTCGTAAACAGGCGATCGAGGGGGCGAAAGAACACATCAAGACGCAGTTCGCCCGGATCGGCATCGACCCCGACGACGTCGACCTCGAGGTCGAGAAACGCGACGCCGTCGAACCGAGCACTGCCGCCGAGAACGGCGGATAGCACTCTCGGCGACCCACGAGCGATCGGTCGGTGACTCTTTTCGTACGGACGCTTCGAAAGCGGTTACAGCAGACCGTCTCAGTACGACTCGTCCCCGTTCCACCGGTGATCGTCGTAGCTGCGATCCTGTGACGTATCGAACTGCGTCTCGAGTGTCTCGCGCAGCGACGCTTTTTCGGAACGGCTGATCCGGGCGAGTTCGTCCGCCTTCTCGACGATCGTCGGCGGACCGTGGGCGACGGCGATGTCCTGGAGGAGTTGCATCGTCAACGCGTCGCGACGCTCCGGATCCCGTGTGAACGCGTAGGGGGCCTCGATTCGATAGACGAGGTCGTCGCGGGGATCGTAGACGACGAAGAAGGTGACTTCGTAGTCCTCGAGGGACCGCTCTCGCTCGACACCGAGGGCGTCGCCCGCGACCGATAGCGGGCGGTCGACGCCGCCACGGGAGCGAAACCAGTTGGTGTAGGAAAGCGCCGAGGTGTCCCGTTCCCAGCGTTCGCCGTCGACGTCGTCGACGTACTCGCCACGCTCTAGCAGCCGGGTGAACATCGCCGCGTCGTCGTTCCAGGGTGTGGGAACGTCGACGTCGCGCTTGCCTTTCAGCGTGCGCGTGATGACCCGCGTCGCCGGATTCTTGACGAACCCGACGAGAGGAACCTCGCGCTCGAGGAACCGCTCGACCAGTCGGACGTAGTTTTCGAGTACCGTCGTCGGCCGGGGATCTTCGAGCAGGAAGTCGGCGAGGTCGGGATGCTGGTCGGCCCAGCGCAACAGCCCGCGGGGGTAGATCGGCCCATCGAGGACGAGGAGGTCAGTGACGTCGTCGATGTGATCGAGCGCGTGGTTGCTCTCGGCGAGGTAGAGTGCGAGCGCGTGGACGACGCCCTCGGCGAAACGTGGCAGCGGCGGGATCTTCACGGCACGGCTCTTGCTGTAGCCGCCGTCGAATTTTCCCCACGACTCGTCGACGGTCATCGTCTCGTCGTTCGAGTGGACCGTCATCACGGTCGTCCGCGAGCGATGAAGATCGAGATCGCTCGGCGTCGCGGCCATCGCGGCCTGGGCGATGTCGATGACGAGACCGTTTTTGAACGTCGTCGGGTTGATCGTCCCCGCGTCGAGCCCGTGCTCGGTCGCGAACGGTCGCTCGCGAAGCGCAATGTCCTCGCAGTCGACGAGTCGTCGGTGTTGGTCGTCGAGTGGCTCGACGATCGTCCGGCCCTCGTCGCGTAAGGGATCGAGAAACTCCGCCCAGACCGTCTCGGCGAACGCGCGGCGATCGCGCTCGTCGGCCCCGTGGTCGATCCGCCTCGCGAGTTGCGCGATGCCGTCGAAGTGAACCGGATCGAGTGTCATACTCGGTGTCGCTCAGTCCACTCGCAAAAAGTCAGCGGTCGGACGGGCGCCGGTGTAGTCCGTGATTAACTCGAGGGTGTGTAAATTACCATCAGAAAAATTATATCTACTGACGGTCTTTACGGAGACGACCCGATGTCCAAGCGAGGTACGGAAGCGGTCGACACCGATGCCGACCCGATCAACTGGCGCCAGAACGGTGCCGACGTGACGATCTACGACGAAACCAACGCCGACGCCTGGATCCAGCTAACGTTCGAGGCGGGCGTCCCACCGGAGCATCGACTCTACATGATCTGCGACGAGTGTGGTGCCGTCTTCGCCCAGCGAACCAAACCCGGCCACGGGACCGTCTGTGGCGACTGTGGAGCCACTTTCGACCACTGAGACGGACAGCCGTTCGCGGATCTCGTTATCTCCACGAAAACAGTTCAACACAGCTGAGAATACTGTGATATGGAATCAGCCGCCCTCCTTCTCGTCGCCGCACTCGTCGCTCAGGTCCCGATCAGTATTCTCGTCTATCTCGACGCGAGACGTCTCGAACTCGAGAATTCAAGCATGTACTATTACGGGATCGTTGTTCCGCTCGCGGGCTTTCTCGTCGTCGCCGTCTACCTCTCGAAACGAACGGAGCTTCCCCGCGAGAACGCCGGTGACGGGTGAGCATGCTCGCCTCTGAGGCGAGACTCCGGCGAAGGTCCAGCCGACGTGTGACTCGCAGCTCTCGAGTCGTGGTACTCGAATCGACGGTTCTGCTCGACTGTTTCGGGCAATCTGTGCCGAATGAACTATTCATACTGCCGGACAAAACGATGCACACACCGATCGCACTCGAGACGCTGTCGCGTTCGGTGACAGGCGTCGGGACGCGATCGGGTGTGTACTGGCTGTTGTCCATCCCGCTTGTCGAGCGAGTGCCGATCCAGCACCAACGCACCGCCCAGGGCAAAGGCGACTACTTCTGGAAAACCTTGATTTGTGGTCGAGTAGGGTCCTACACCGGGTATATTGAACTCCGGCCGCTGACTATTTGTTGGTTCCTCATTACAATCACCGTTAACGATGAGAGATCGCTAACTGAAGCATGATTGGTTAACCCTCCAACTATCTCAGCAAATTTATAGATGGCTTTTTATTATATATCGTGTCAAAAATGCTCACATGCCCTCTAGAAGATCGGTCCTCGGAATTGCGGGTATTTCGGCCGCGTCGTCCGTTGCGGGATGCCTCGGATCCATTCGTGAGCGGGTTCCGTCTGACTCGCCGGTAATGCTTGGTGAGGTTGTCTTCATAAATACGTCGGAGATAGACCGCACTGGAGATCTTATCGTCATTTGGGATAATGAGATTGACCATTGGCGGTCATTCACCGTAGATGGTATGGATGGTCAAACAGTTAGGTCAGAACAAATCCCAGAAACTGAACTCGGCGAACCTGTTACGAAGTATCAGGTCGGAATTGCAGTTGAAGATATCGACATGAAGTGGTTCAATCTTGCTGATACCGTGCCTGAGGCCACAATTGAACGATGTCAAAGGAGACAGAACTCTTTATCATTAGAAATGGATATCAGATCTAACGAGTGGATTGGAGCTACTTTCTCCTGTGCATGAAAGTCCTCTATCTAAGTGAGGCAATATAAATAGATTCTGGTGATTTCTGGGGCCACTTATTGTACATTAGTTGGCTTGGGAAGCCCTTAGTGCTACGTACAAAAGTATAATGCACAGACCGAGTGGGGCGAGCACTGCTACACTGTCGCTCAGACGACGGCCCTCACGAAAGACGGTGAGCCAGACTGTTCGACATCGGGGATATACGCCTCGAGCGGTGGCTACGCATCGGTCCTGGTATGGACCCATGCCTGTCCGCGACCAACAGAGTTGCCATACGTCCCGTGCCAACGGCAACGCAACGCCTGGGGCTGGGGCACTGTGAAACCGCTTGCGCCGTATCTCGAGTGGGTGCGTCGGTACACCGAGGCCGGCGACCGGATCGTGGTCCCCTGTGCCGGCACCGCTCCCGCGGCGATCGCCGCCGAACGCGAGTACGGCGACCGGGCGAACGTACCTGTCGGACAGCAGTCAACGACCCGTCGGTCGCGAATTCGCGGCGTCTCCGCGGGACGGCCACAGTCGCGTGACCGATCCTCGAATCGCGCTGTCAAACAGCATTTGACTGAACCGACTCGAGTGAGTGGATCGGACGAACCGCGACCGACAGCCTCTTTCGCCCTCCGCCACCCAGTTCCGGTATGACCGAGTACTTCGAAGTACACGCCCGAGACGGGGCCGCACGCGTGGGCGAGCTCCGCCTCGAGTCGTCCGTGAGGACCCCCGCGCTCGTCGACGACGTCCTCGAGGACGCGGGATCGCTGTGGAGTGCCGATCGGGACCTGCCCGACGGCGACGACTCACAACTCACCGTCCTCCCTCACCGGTCGTTTCCCGGTGGCACCGCCGACGAGGTCAAGCAGTCGTTCGCCGTCGACCACCCCGACGTCGACTACCCAAGCGTCGCCGTCGTCGCGAGCGACCACGTCGAGGATCACGGCACGGACGCCTACGCCGTCTCCGACGTCCAGTCGATCACGGGCCACGGCGCAGCGCTCGTCGAGGCCGTCGTCAACGTCCGCGAGGCGATCCCGACCGACACCGCTCTCCTGTTTTCCGGCGTTGCCACGCCACGCAATGTCGCACTGCTCGCCTACGCCGGCGTCGACCTCTTCGACGAGACCGCAGCCGTCGTCAAGGGGACGGAAGGGCGGTATCTGACGACCGACGAGGCGTACTTCCTCGAGGACTTAGCGGAGTTACCGTGTTCCTGTCCCGCTTGCCAGCAGCCCCGCGAGGAGTTCACCCGCGAGGACTGCGTCGAGCACAACCGAAACGCACTCGAGGCCGAACTCGGAGTCGTCCGCCGTCGCATCCGGGACGGCCGCCTCCGGGACTACGTCGAGGGCCAGGCCCGCCACGACCAGTGGCTCACCGCCGCGATGCGCGAACTCGACTCCCAGTGGGGGTATCTCGAGGAGCGGACGCCCATTCTGCGAGACGCCGAGATCAACGCCGCGACGTCGGACACCCTTCGGCGCGTCGAGATCCAGCGCTACGCCGACCGCGTGACGACCCGGTACCGAAACCGGTTCGACAATCCGCTCGTGTTGGTGCCGTGTTCGGCGGCGAAACCGTACAGCGAGTCCCAGAGCCACCGGCAGTTCCACGACGTCATCCAGTGGCGTGCTCACCTGGTCTCGATGACCTCACCGATCGGCGTCGTCCCCCAGGAACTCGAGACGACGTATCCGGCCCAACACTACGACACCGTCGTCACGGGCCGCTGGTCGGAAGACGAAAAGGAGTTCGTCAGCGAAGTGCTCCAGCGCTACCTCGAGCGCAACGAGTACCCGAAGATCGTCGCCCACGTCCCCGACGAGGGCTACCGCGATATCGTCTCCCGCGTCGAGGAGGCGTTAGACCTCGATATCACTTACACCGTTCCCGAAGGGGGCCACCCGACCGACGACGAGTCCCTCTCGAATCTCGGAACGGCGCTGTCGGGCGAACTCAAGTACGGCAAGCGCGAGCGCGAGCACAATACTGTCCGCGCCATCGCGGACTACCTGCTGGGCGACGGCGCAGGCGACGACCTCTTCGACGACATTCAGACGACGAGTCGCTACCCGAAGATCCAGGTCCGCGACGCCGACGACACCCAGCTTGCGACGATGGTGCCCCAGTACGGCACGCTTTCGTTTACGCTCGAGGGTGCCCGCCGGTGGGTCGAAAGCGACGCGCCGACGAAACGCGTCGAGATCGACGGCTTCGTCCCCCACGGCAGCGTGCTCGCGCCGGGGGTCGTCGACGCCGACGACGAGATCCGCGTCGGCGACGAGGTCGTCGTCGAGGGGCCGTCGGCCTTCGCCGTCGGCCGCGCGGAGATGTTCGGTCGCGAGATGACCGAGAGCTCGCGCGGGATCGCCTGCGAGATCCGTCACGTCGAAGAGAAGTGACGCTGTCGGCCACGGACTCGTGTACCGCCGATCGTCGTCTACCGCCCGGGACACGATTTGAGCAGGTGCTCGCGGTAGACCGCCACGGGGACAGTCTCGCCACAGAGCTCACACGTTCGGTGTTCGGTCCGATTACGCCGTGGTTCGTCGGACACAACCAGTGATTCACTCGCAGTCTGCCTCTGTCTTTCGACGGTAAGCCGACGTATCCCTCCCGCTCGAGATCAGTATCGACGTGCTATCGGCGTAAGCAGTACTATTTTCTGACAGGTGTTCGCCTCGACTGATCGTGTGATACGGGCTCGTTCGCGCCTCGACGCCAAACGATGTCGGTAACTAAGGGCCCCTCTCTCGAGAGACAGGTACCATATGACCGACGCTGAGGCCGATGCCGAGCCAGTGACTGTCGGACTGCTGACCGAGTCGTATCTCCTCGAGTGGGAGGTACGTGCGCTAGAACGCCTCCAGCGTGAGACCGACGTCTCGATCGAGTTGGTCGTCACCAACGCTAGCAACGCCGACCAGGAGGCCGAATCGTGGAACAAACGGGATCGAATCGGACTCGACGATATCGCGCAGTTCGTCGGCCTCCTCCGGAAGGAGAAGGCCTGGACGCTCGTCCTCGCCGAGCGAAACGTCGGCCGACTGCTCGGCGACGAGCAGGTCCTCTGGCATCGCCACTCCGTCGAGAACGTCGACTGTATTTCCGACGCCGATCACGTCCGCTGTGAGCCCCGGACCGAAGGCAGATGGAACGAACTCCCCGAGGACGTCGTCGAGACGGTCGCCGACCGCTGTGACCTCGTGATTCGTTTCGGATTCGGGCTCGTCCGAGGGGACGTCCTGACGGCACCGGAGTACGGCGTCTTGAGTTTCCATCCGGCCGACATTCGTCGCTACCGCGGGATGGGACCGCCGGCGATCTTCCACGACGGTCGGGACCGTGCCGGATCGACCCTCCAGCGACTCGACGAGTCGATCGACGGCGGCGAGATCGTCGCCTACGACGACGTCTCGCTGACCGGCTGTGAGACGCTCTGGGACGTCTTCGATCGCCTTGCTGCCCTCCAGATCCGACTGTTGACCGAGGGCGTCGAGAACCTCTGTGATCCGACGTTCGAACCGACGACGATCCCGGACGAGCAACTCGGCGAGTTCTACTACCGCGACCAACGGCGCACGCCTGCGTTCGCGGGACGAATACTCGCGAAAAACCTCGCCGGGCGACTGCGTCGTCAACTCGGACGCCAGCGGACGCCTGCTGGGACACCCGAGCACTCGAGCGACGTTGCCGATTATCCGTAGCGGGGTCGTGGCCTGGACTGGCACGAATCAGTTCGCCACACAGTCGCGGTCCGGCAACTCGGCGTCGGTTCGCTCGAGCAGATCCGGGTTCGCCGGCTCACAGAGCGGGGCCGTATCGACGATACTGGCCGCTCGCATTCCGGGAACCGCGTCGTCGACCGTTTCGATCGCGTGTGTCGTCGGCGCCTGGGCGAGCGTCGGCGTTCCATCGACGCGGTGGAGGTTCCGATCGACCGACTCGGTTGGTGAGTACGGCCGGTCGAGGACCGCGCCCTCACTCGAGCCGATCGCACCCTCCCAGTAGTTGCCGGTCCCGTCCTCGGACCAGGTCCGGAGGACGCCGCTTCCGGCCGTCGCGTGTCGCTCGTTGTCGACGAAATCGTTGTCGACGACGCTGTTGGTCGGCAGGGGATGTGTCGCCCGCATCCCGTCGTCGTTGCCGACGAGGACGTTGCCCTCGTAGATCGAGGCCCCGGCACCGACGGTCAGTCCGAGGGAGGTGTCGGTGATGAGGTTGTCCGCGACGTACGATCGGGTACCGGCCATCAGCAGTCCCCGATCGGAGCCACGGATCTCGTTGCCGACGACCGCGTTGTGTTCAGGGCTGGTCATCACGTCGATGCCGGTCGCCCTCGCGTCGGTGATCCGGTTGTCGGCGATCAACACGTTCGACGTATACATGAGGTGGACGCCGATCCGGTTTCGCTCGAGGACGTTGTCCCGATAGACGAGGCCGTCCGACCGGTGAGTGTAGAGGCCGTCACGGCCGTCGCTGAACTGGGAGTTTTCGACGAGTCCGTCGGGCGATCCGATCGTCATGACGCCCATGTAGCCTTCGGCGACGCGTTCGCTTTCCTCGACGGTCACGTTCCGGACGACGAACTCGGGGCTGTCCCTGAGCAAGACGCCGCTTGCCGCCGTGTCGATCGTCACGTCCTCGATCACCACGTCGGCCCCACCGTCGACCTCGATCCCGGCGTCGCCCTGTCCGTAGGCCATCTCGAGGGCGTCGCCGTCGTCGGTTGGGTCTCCCTCCGTGGTCGTCGTCTCACCGACGCCCGTGACGTGGACCCCCGTGACGGCGGCCCGGTCGCTCTCGACGGTCACGACCGTACTGTTCTCGTCGCCGCGGATCGTCGCGTTGCCCTCGCCGGCGACGGTCACCGGTCGATCGACCGTGATCGTCTCCTCGTAGGTTCCGTCGGGGACGACGACCGTCGTGTTCGCGGGCGCCTCCTCGATCGCCGCCTGGATCGTCTCGGTGTCTTCGCCGACGACGAGCGCTGCCGGTCGCTCGGTCAGGTCGCTTGCGGCCGCGACCTGTTCGTCTGCCCGCTCGTGGCGTTCGTCGACGCGGTCGCGGACGGCCGTCGCGTCGTCGACGTCGAACTGGCGGTCGAGGAGTTGCTCCCACGAGCGGACGTCGCCGCCGTGGGCCGACGCGAAGCGCTCGGCGTCGTCGCGGTCGGCAAACGGCACGACCGTCTCGCCGGCCGGCGTCCGGGCGTCGCTGTCGACGACGAACGTGGCCGACTCGGCGTCGGTCCACTCGAGCGAGCCGTCGACGGTCGGATACCCGTCCTCGGTGAGTTCGACCTCGGCGCTACCGAAGTCGGTGACGTAGACCGCAAGCGGATAGCCAAACTGGCTCCGGTGGTCGGGTTGGTGGTGATGGTCGACGAGCCGTTCGACGCCGCGATAGCCGACGACGTACTCGTACTGGGAGTAAAACGCCTGGGCTTTCGGTACGTCGATCTCGCCGCCGCCAGGGTCGTTCTCGAGCGTGACGCCCATCGTGACGGTGTCCTCGAACAGAACCGGATCGGGTGATGAGGTCCCCGGGTCGGCGACGAACAGCCCGGCACCGCCGAGTAACACGAACGCGACGAGGAAAACACAGCCGAGTCGCACGCTCTTGCGCATACCGATTCTGGCACACATCGGCTAATAGGCCGTCTGGTTCGTGTATCGAAGGAATTCGCTGCGATCGCTCACGTGGCGTCGACGTCTTCGTTCCCGCCGGTCGAGCGCGAGCGAGCAGGATCGTCGGGCGGCTCGTAGACGTAAGTACTTCCCTCGTGTTCGACGACGTATCGGTCCCGGCTCGAGTCCTCGAGGATGGCCCCATCGACGTCGATTGCGAGTCGGGCGAGGTCCCCGAGCGACGGGACGGAAACGACCGGCCGATCCGCAACGTCCGGGAGGCCGTCGGCCCTGATGATTACGTCCTCGAACTCGGCACGGTCCGCCCGGTAGGCGAGCCACGCCCGTTCGGTCTCTGTGGGTGGCCCCCGATGGTGGACGATACCGATCGCACCGACACCGACGGCGCCGAGCACGACGAGTAGCGGCCCGCCGACCGTCCAGAGTGGCCCGTACGACCGCGTTTCGGTCACCGTCTCGGTTTCAGTAACGGTCTCCTCGAGTGGCTCGTCGACGTCGATGCTGTAGGTCGCCCCCTCGAGTGCGAGGTCGATCCGGAACGTCCGCGTCATCGACACCGACTCACCCTCGACATCGCCCTCGAGGGTAACGGTCGCATCGACGGCGGTTTCGGTCTCGCCTGGACTCGCCCCGAGCTCGGTCTCGATCTCGTCGGTCCGATCCTCGAGGTCGGTGACGTTCAGTTCGAACGTCGCGACGACGTCTTCGCCGGGCTCGACGTCCGCTCGATCGACGCGCTCGAGTCGTTCGGACGTCTCCCAGTAGACGGCGTCGTCGCCGACCGCACGGATCACCCGCTCGAGTTCGAGAGAGACGGTTACGTCGTCGCTTCGGTCCGCATCGTAAGCGACGGCAACGTCTCCATGTGCCGCCGGTGCAACGTCGGTGTAGTACAGCGGTTCGTCGGTGACGGTCGTTCCGCCGTCGGCCGAGTCGGTATCGTCGCCGTAGATCGGGGTCGGTTCGCTGACGGTCGCACCGTGGGAGACCGTCCCCGAAACCGTCCACGAGTCGGTCGTCTGCTCTTCGGTCCGGTCGCCGGGCTCGACGTAGGCCGTATACGACAGCCAGCCGCCGACACACAGCAGACAGACGACAACCAGTACGGCGAGCAGTCGCCGGTCGTAGAGGCGAACCCGCAGGCGTCGGTGTGTCTCGTTCATCGTCGGTGCCTCCTCGTCTCGAGTGTCGGTCGGGTGTCTATCATCCGTAATTATGGCTGTAGTCAGTCGAATCGAAACGATCGGGACCGTCGTCGGGAACGAACCCGTTTTCGTGCCGTCCGAACACGCTCGGAGCCGGCGAGTGTCCGACCGAGCGCGTACGCACTCCCGCCGAGTACGGCAACGATTGCGACGAACGGCAGCCACGGATCGACATCGTAGAGCCCGTCGATCACGGACCGGGGCAACACGTGTAGATAGCGCCGTTCGTCGACCGTCCGCTCGTAGTGGCCAGTCGACTCGGGAGCCTCGAGCGTGGCCTCGACAGGCGTACTGCTCCGTCCCGACACCACCACCGACTCACACTCGAGGGCGAGACCGTCGGTCGGCTCGAGGTAGGTGACGACCGGAGTGAACCCGGCGTTGGAGACGCGATACGTCGTCTCGGCGGTTCCTCCGGGTTCGGTTATCAGCTCGCCATCGGGGGCCGGATCGGAGCTGACGACCGTCAGCGACTCCGTGCCTGCGGGGACGAGCATCGCCGCCGACGCGACGACGACGACGAAGAGCGCGAACACGACGGCCAGGCGACGCGGAGCGATCCCGACGTCGTCACCCCGGCTCGGACGGGTACCGCGACGGCGATCGCGGACGGTCTCGACCGCGTAGCCAACGAGCGAGAGCCCGAGCACGACGGTGGCAACGCCGCTGGTTCCGTCGAACTCGAGGTCGGTGGCAGACGTCACCCACTGGCCTACGGTATCGGCTGCGGCGCCGAGTTCGCTTGCCCCCGTTCCAAGACCGGGAATCGTAACGACCGTACCGCCGACCTGAAGCGCCGTCGCGACGATCCGATCGTCGGTGACGTGTGGGTCGCCACGGTCCTGATCGGTCACCGGGTTCGCATCGCCACGCGTGACGTATCCTTCGTCGGTCTCGTCGACGACACGGTGGGTCACCAGCTCACCGTCGGTCGACTCGTAGACGACAACGTCCCCTGGGTTTGCGTCTCCCGTGGCGGCCGCCGGGACGGCGACGAAGCCGTCGCCGGCCTCGATCGTCGGCTCCATGCTGGCACTTGTGACGTAGCCGAGCAAAATCGGCTGACCGAGGAGTTGACCGGCGACGACGGCTACGACTACCACGAGCAGTACGACCCGAAGCAGCCGTGAGAGGCCCTGTAAACCCATAGTCTCCTATGTATATTATCGTGAATACACGAACGTCGAAACGATCGTCACGGCGTCGACGCTCATGGCTGGTACCTCGATCGGTACAGTGAGCCCGCATCGGCCGCTGCAAGCCCCTCGAGTTCGACGATGTCGTCCTCGCTGACGTTGTCCATATCGACGTCGTCGGGCAGGTTCTCGAGGTCGCCGTCGACGTAGGCGAGGGCGTCGTCGTAATCGGCAAAGCAGGTCGGGCTTCCGCCCGGCATCGGTGTCGTAAACTTCTGGAACGTCTGGCTGTCGAGGACGAAGTAGCCGTCGCGCATGTCGATGTACTTCTCCCAGCCTGGATGAGCCGCCGAACTCCCGTCGCCCGGATCGAGGTCGACGTCGGTGAAGTCGGGAGCCCAGATCGTCACCAGTTCGTCCTCGACTGTCTCCTCGTGTTTCCCATCGTACTCGTTCGACGCGTAGCGGGGCGTGATCCAGTACTCGACGGCACAGCCGATCGAACAGAACTCGATTCGACTGCCATCCGAGTGAGTCCCCTGGGCGGCCCAGGGTTCGTACTCCTCGGTCAACATGTTACAGACGGGACAGACCTTCTCGCTGTCCGGCTGATACCACTCAACCACTGCGTCGGCCACCGAGAGCGTTCCGCTCTCCGCCCCCTGAATCGAGTCGGCCTCGACGGTCCACTCGTTTTCGCCGAAGCTGATCCCGCCGGTCTCGACCTCCTCATAGCCGGTCGGAACGGTGACGGTGACCGTTTCGCTGTCTTCGGCGGGGACGGCGACCGACTCAGTTCGCTGCTCTCCGCTTACGTCGGCCGTAACGTCTACCTCGTGATCGCTTTCGTCGTCGTTTGCTACGGTGACGGTAAAGTCGATCTCGTCCCGAACGGTCACTCCGTCCGGCTGTTCGTCGACCGCGATGCTCCCCTCGATATCCCCGAGACAGCCGGAAACGGCGACCGCGAGTGCGATCCCACTGCTCGTGATGAACGCTCGCCTGTTCATGTCTTTCGTACTCTATCGATCGTCAGTTTGCCGTCTACACCGTCGTCTACTGCCGTCAGTCGCGCCACGAAAACCTCCCCATTCCATCGTAGACCGCGACGTTCGCTTGGGTGAGTCCCTCGAGTTCGACGATATCGTCCTCGCTGACGTTGTCCATATCGACGTCGTCGGGCAGGTTCTCGAGGTCGCCGTCGACGTAGGCGAGGGCGTCGTCGTAGTCGGCAAAACAGACGGGGCTGCCACCACCCATCGGCGTCGAAAACTTCGAGACGGTGTCGTCGTCGAGGACGAAATAGCCGTCG
Organism: Natronolimnohabitans sp. A-GB9; assembly: GCF_030848565.1. Taxonomy (GTDB): domain Archaea; phylum Halobacteriota; class Halobacteria; order Halobacteriales; family Natrialbaceae; genus Natronolimnohabitans. The sequence goes on along the minus strand of NZ_JAVDDV010000003.1, from coordinate 243,869 downwards.
CGCATGTCGATAAACGCCTCGTATCCCGGATGCTGGTCCAGTTGCGCCCCCGAAACGTCGGTGAAGTCCGGTGCCCACATCGTCACCAGATCGTCCGGGTCGGTTCCGGGGTGCATCCCGCGGTACGTGCTGTCGTCCTCGTTGTAGTCGATGTACCAGCCCGGGTTGACCCAGTACTGGACGGCACAGCCCGTCGAGCAGAACTCGGGACGACTGCCATCGGCATGCGTCACCATCGCGTGCCAGGCCTCGTACTGTTCGGTCGCCATGTTACAGACCGGACACCACTTGTCGCCGTCGGGCTGGAACCATTCGACCGCCGCATCCTCGACGGTGAACTCGGCCTCGTCCGAGCGGGTCTCGCCACCAGCGTCGACCGCGACCTCGAGCGTGTTCTCTTCGAGCGTCAGGCCGCCCAACTCGAGGTTCTTGTACGCGGCCGGGACCTCGAAGACGACGTCCTCGCTGTCGCCGGCATCGACGGTGACGTCTCGCTGGAACGGGTCGTCGGGATACTCGAGGACGAGTCCGAAGCGATCCGGATCGCCCGCCTCGAAGTCCCGATCGGGAAACGCGTCGGGATCGACGTCCGGATCGACCCGCTCGACCTCGAGTCCGACGGTCCCGGAGAACTGCTCGTCGGCATCGTTGGTGATCGTCGCCGTGACCTCCGCGACCTCGCGTGGGGTGATCGTATCGGGTGTCTCGACGGCGACCGCCACTGCGTCCTCTTCGAGTGCCGTCGTCGAGTCATTCTCGAGGCAGCCGGCCGTAATCGCGAGCGTGAAGACGATACTGCTGTCGCGAATGAACGTTCGTCGGTTCATATCACATCAAATACGTTATTTTCCAGGTACTCGCCCGATCGACGACACCGGGCCGTCGAGTCGGGCAGCCACGTCTGCGCGAGGTCACCCCCGCCACGTGATCCGACCGGAGCCGTCGTAGACTGCAGTGTTGTCCTCGTCTAACTCCTCGAGCGTGACGATGTCGTCCTCGGTGACGTTGCTCATGTCGACGTCCTCGGGCAGGTTCTCGAGGTCGCCGTTGACGTAGTCGACCGCGTCGTCGTAGTCCGCGAAACAGACCGGGCTGCCGCCACCCATCGGCGTCGAAAACTTCGAGACGGTGTCGCCGTCGAGGACGATGTAGCCATCCCGCAGGTCGATGAACGCCTCGTAGCCCGGATGTTCGTCCAAGTCCTCACCCGAGACGTCGGTGAAGTCGGGCGCCCACATCGTCACCAAGTCTTCTTCGGTGGCCGGGGTCATGCCACGGTACGTGTCGTCTCGCATGTTCTCGAAGAACCAGCCGGGTTTGACCCAGTACTGGACGGCACAACCCGTCGAACAGAACTCGGGGCGGCTCCCGTCCTCGTGGGAGATAATCGCGTGCCAGGCCTCGTACTGTTCGGTCGCCATGTTACAGACCGGACACCACTTGTCGTCGTCGGGCTGGAAGAACTCGACCGTCGCGTCCTCGATCGTCAGGGTGTCATCGTCGCGATCCGTTTCACCGTCGAGATCGACCGTCACCTCGAGGTCGTTCTCTTTGAGTTTGAGATCGCCCAACTCGAGGTTCTTGTAGGCTGCCGGCACGTCGAAGGTCACCGTCTCGCTGTCGCCGGCGTCGACGGTGACGTCCTGTTCGAGGAGGTCCTGTGGGTACTCGCCGCGATCGATGTAGTGGTAGTCCGGATCGCCCGCCGCGTAGCTCTGTTCCGGGTACGAATCGACGTCGGCCTCGAGGTCGACGTCCAGCCCGTCGCCGGGGTGGAGTCGCTGGTCGACGTCGAGGGTGACGGTCCCCGAACGCTGTTCGTCGGCGTCGTTTGTGACCGTCGCCGTGACCTCCGCGACCTCGCGTGGGGTGATCGTGTCGGTGACCTCGACGTCGACCAACTCTTCGATCTCCCCTTTGATCTCGAGCGTGCCGCTTGCGTCGTCCGCGTCGGTTTCGACCTTCCAGTCGACCGTCCCCTCCTCGCCTGTGTCGAACTCGAACGACCCCGTCCACGTGGCATCGGCATCGACAGTTACGTCTTCGTCGTACTCCGTCTCGTCGTCGATGGTGACGGTGACCGCCGACTCGTCCGCTTCGTTGCCCAGGTTTTCGAGTTCGACCTCGAGAGTCGCCTCCTCGTCCAGTTCGACCTGCCCTGGGATCGTCGTCTCGAGTCGGAGACCACCGCCGCTTGGCTCTTCTGCCTCGGCGACGAACGTGACGGTGTGTGACCCTGCGTCCGCGTCCGTGTCCGGGAGGACGTCCTCGAGGTCGTCGTGACCAGTCGCGTCGGCACGGACCGTGACTGCCAGGCTGTTGTCACCGCGAACGTCTTCGATCTCGACATCATTGTCTTCGCCGACGATCGAGTCGCCGTCGTACCGATAATCGAGGACGGCGTCGGCATCGTCACCCAGCCAGTCTTGGGGTTCGACGTAGACGCTGACCGGCTGTGTTCCTGTGTTCGTCACACGGAGCAAATCGTCGAACCGGACCCAGCCGTGTTCACCGAGGTCGTCGATGGTGAGCTCGAGCGGACCATCCGAGTCGTCGACGTACGTGCCCGCGTTCCCCTCGTAGTCGGGATTGGGATCGACGTGAAGGTATCCGTCTCCCGTCTCGATCGAGACGCCGTGGCTGACACCAGCCGCGCTGAACGCCCCCGTTCCGAACAGGATTCCCGCGCCGGCAGCCGTCGACCCGAGCAAAAAGTTACGCCGTTCCATGCGGAGTCACCCTGTTCGTCCCGCAGTCGCGTGTCGGTACGTCCCGATCCCACCGTTCCCGTGGGTGTGTTTGGACCATCATGTCCAGTTGTATTTCTGAACTGTATTAATTAACAACTTCTGGTATGGTTCTAGAAAGTATATTTTGTGTTAATATATTATTTTTTGGTAGTACAACTACTTGTAGAACCATCGAACCGCTCGATGGGATCTATACTGCCAACTGAACCTGTTCCCACACCGATCGCCGGGCTCGCGGGTCACGTCGGTCCCCCCTCGCCAGTTCGCGGGGCGCTCCGGTGGGTGTCTCGACCCGCGCTCCCTGCGGTCGACCAGGTGCGCACTGACGGTCAGGGAACGAACCGACCTCGATACGTCGTTGCGATGTCGTGGTCGAAATCGTCGAGGGTGACGATGTCGTCCTCGGTGACGTTGCTCACGTCGACGTCGTCGGGCAAGGTCTCGAGACTGCCATCGACGTACGCGAGCGCGTCGTCGTACGCGGCGAAACAGACTGGACTGCCGCCACCCATCGGCGTCCAGTACTTCGTCGCAGTCTCGTCGTCGAGGACGAAATACCCCTCACGCATATCGATGAACCGCTTGTAGCCGGGATGAGGGTCGTCACCCCAGCTCAGTCCGTCACTTGGGTCCATGTCGGTGAAGTCGGGCGCCCACATCGTCACGAGGTCCTCGGAGTCCGTACCCGGGTGGATTCCGTAGTACGTCGTCGAACGGTCGGAGACCTCCTCGGCGAAGTGGACCGGATACACCCAGTAGGCGACGGCACAGCCGATCGAACAGAACTCGATTCGGCTTCCGTCGCCGTGGGTAACCATCGCGTGCCACCCGTTGTACATCTCCGTCGCCATGTTGCAGACAGGACATTGCTTTCCATTGTCCGGCTGGAACCACTCCGTCGTCGAGTCCTCGATAATGACGGTCTCTTCCTCAGTGACGGTCTCCTCACCGAACTCCGCCGTGATCTCGAGACGGTTCTCGTCTAACTGCAGGTCTCCGATCTCGAGGTTTCGGTATGCAACAGGAATCTCGAACGAGACAGTTTCACGTTCGACCGCGTCGACGGTCACCTCCGAGGAGCGAAGACCCTGTGGATAGTCGCCACGATCGAGATAGCTATACGCCACGTCACCGTCTTCACCCGTCAAGTCTATCTCCGGAACGTTGCCGACGTCGGCTTCGAGGTCGAGATCCAGTCCCTCCCCGGGATGAACGTGCTCTTCGAGGTCGAGAGCCACGATACCCGAGCGAGGGGTGTTGTCACGATTGTAGACCGTTGCTGTGACCTCGGCGATCTCGCGGGGAGTGATCGTCTCGGTCGCCTCGAGGTCGAGACCGATCGACTCGCCGTCAGCGACGTTGGAGACGATCTCGGCGACGAACATCACTGTGTGATCTTCGCCGTCTTCGGGTTCCGGAAGCGCGTGCTCGAGGTCGTCGTGGTCGGTCGCATCAGCCCGGATCGTGATCGTCACGCTGTTTCCCTCCCCTCCCACCCCGTCGAGTTCGACGGCGTTTTCTTCACCGACGATCGAACGGTCCTCGAGACGGTAATCGAGGACGGCGTCCGTGTCGTCGCCGAGCCAGTCCTGGTCCTCGACGTAGACGCTGACGGGCTGTGTCCCCGTGTTCGTGAGCAAAAGCAAGTCGTCGAACCGGACCCAGCCGTGTTCGGCGAGGTCGTCGATAGTGAGCTCGAGCGGATCGTCCGAGTCGTCGACGTACGAGACCGCGTTCCCCTCGTAGTCGGGGTTCGGCTCGACGTGTAGGTACCCGTTTCCCGTCTCGATCGAGACGTCGTGGCCGACACCAGCCGCGCTAAACGCGCCCGATCCGAACAGCAGTCCGGCGCCGGCAGCCGTCGAACCCAGCAGGAACTTCCGTCGGTCCATGCTACCTTCTTCCGTCCGCGCACCCGCAGTTCTCTGGCCGTCGGTACGTGGTCGTCGGCTGGGCACCTCGTATCGGCATGCTATAGTCTCTTGGTTGAACTGTTTTCATTAACAAATTGTGGTGCATTCGTAGAATGGACTGGTTTACTTGTAGAAATTGCGGATAGATCTCGAACGACCGTTCGACCGTCGAACCAGAATCGGCATAGCTACCGCGAACGGTCACTCGAAAACGATGGATCTGACACGCCGCCGCCTGTTCGGGACGCTCGCGGCCGGATCGTCAACTGCGCTGGTGGTTGGGGCCGACGCCGTCTCGCGAGCGGGCGTCGGTCACCACGTCGAGGTCGAGACGTCCGATGACGAGTCGTATCTCGTCCTCGAGGGGGACGTACTGTGGGAGCCGGTCGCCGAATCGGAGGCGACGCTGACGATCGATACCCAACTCGAAGACGCGACAGTGGCGACGCTCGAGGCCGGCGCGTTCACGTTCGATCCGGCGCCGCCGTTTTCACTCGCGGATCCGGTTACCGTAGAGATAACACTCACCGACGTACGAACTGGCGTCGTCACCGACACGGTCACCGTCGGCCTCGAGGGACCGGACGTACACAGCGCCGTCGAGCGAGAACTCTCCGTCGAGGGCACGACAGCGCCGGAGTCGTAGCGACGTCGTGCGAACGCTACGCCGGCGCGATCGGCCCACAGTCGCGTTCAGGTGGGTTCCACTCGATCGCGTCGAACTGCTCCGGGTTCGCCGGCTCACAGCGGGGCGCCGTATCGACGATGCTCGCATCGCGCATCCCGGAGACAGTGCCCGCGAGATCGGTCAATGCGCCGTGGAGTGGCGAACGAGCGAGTGAGGAGGCACCGTCGGTGCGATGGAGGGAACCGTCGACGTCCTCGGTCGGCGAGTACGGACGCTCGAGGACGTCGCCGTCGGCGTCGCCGATCGCGCCGTGCCAGTAGTTCCCCGCATCGTTTCGCGTCCAGATCCGGAGCGTGCCCGCCCGCGCGGTTGCATGGCGGTCGTTGTCGACGAAATCGTTGCCGATGACGCGGTTGGTCGGGAGAATGTGACTCGCCTGGATCCCGACGTCGTTGCCGGCCACGACGTTGCCCTCGTAGATCGAGTTGCCAGCTTCAGTCGTCATCCCGAGCCCGTTGTCGACGACGACGTTATCGGCGACGTAGGAGTTCCAGCCCTCGGTTCGTAGTCCGTCCGGACTGTTTCGAATCTCGTTGCCCACGACCGCGTTCCCGTGGGGATTCGTCATCACGTGAACTCCCGTCGCCTCCGCGTTCAGCACTTCGTTGTCGGCGATGACGGTCTGGGCAGTATACATCAGGTGGACGCCGATTCGGTTTCGCTCGAGAGTGTTGTTTCGGAAGACGAGTCCGTCCGAGCGATGGGTGTAGATCCCATCACGGCCGTCCCGGAACGTCGAGTCCTCGATGACGCCGTCGCCGGATCGCATCGACATGACGCCCATGTACGCATCGCCCCAGTCGTCGCCACCGTCGACTGAGACGTTCCGGACCACCGACTCGGGGCTATCACGGAGCATAACACCGTTTGCCGGCGTCTCGATCGTCACGTTTTCGACCAGTGCCCGTTCGGCACCGTCGATCCTGACTCCGGCGTCACCGCCTGCGTAGGCCATCTCGAGGACGGTATCACCACTATCCGTGTCGCTGACGGTCTCTTGCTCTTCGGGACGGGTCGTGTTTCCAACGCCGGTGATATCGACGTTTCGAACGGCTGCCTCGTCGGCGCCGATCTCGACGACCGTGCCGTCACCACCGCCATCGAGCGTGACGGCTCCCTCGCCGGAGAGGGTGATCGGTCGGTCGATCTCGACTGTCTCTTCGTAGGTCCCCTCCGGGACGACGACGGTCGTATTCGACGGTGCATCGTCTATCGCTTCCTGAACCGTCTCGCCGTCGTCGACGACGGTCTCTTCGGGACGATCGAGCATCGTCCGTCGGTCGTCGACGAGCGCGTCCCCGTCTCGGAGTCGGTCGTCGACGCGGTCTTTGACAGCCGCCGCGTCGTCGAAGGAGAACTCACGCTCCACGAGTTCATCCCAGGTGAGGACGGTGCCGCCGTACTCGGCAGTAAACGCCTCAGCATCGTCGCGATCTGCGAACGGTACGACCGTCTCACCGGCAGGATTTCGAGCGTCACTGTCGACGACGAACGCGGCCGACTCGGCATCGGTCCAGCCGGTCGGTTCGTTCGCGGTCGGATACCCCTCTTCGGTCAGCTCGACGTCCGTGTCGCTGAAGTCGGTTACGTACACTGCAAGTGGGTAGCCGAACCGCTGTTGGTGGCCGGCTTGCTCCCGTGCGTGGACGAACCGTTCGACGCCGTGGTAGCCGACGACGAACTCGTACTGGGAGTAAAACACCTGCGTTTTCGGCAGGTCGACGGCGTCGGCATCCTCGAGGTCGTCGTCGAAGTCGACGCCCATCGAAACCGTCTCGTTGAACGACACCGGTTCGGGTGCCGTCGAGCCAGTGTCGACGGCAAACAGACCGACACCACAGAGGACGGCGACGATCGTGATCGCTACCAGAACAGTCGTGTAGTAGGTGCGCATGCTGTATTGACCTCGTTGGCGTCGTCACCCAGTGGTCGGTGCCGGGGACGTCGTCTCGGTGCCGCCCCGATCATACGAATCCGAGGCTCTCGACCAGCTCTCGATTGAGTGAATCGTGATCGTGAATCTCACCGCCGTACTCGTCGGCGAAGGCATCGGCATCGTCGGGGTCCGAAAAGCCGATTATCGACTCGCCCATCGCTCCCAGCACCTCGCTGTCGACAACGTACGTGAGTTCACGCGCATCGGTGTGGTCGTCGGCCTCGAGATGTGCCGTGATAAACTTCGACTCGTCTTCTTCGTACACGTCCCAGTCGACCCTCGAGTAGTCGGTCAAGTAGATCACGGTCGGTTCCTCGTCGAGTTCCTTCTGCTCGAAGTAGTGTTCGTAGGCGCACGTACTCGCACAGTACGGAACGACGCCGTCCTGTTCTCGGACGTCCGCGTCGTCGGGAAAATACGCGTGGCCGGCCGGGCCCGGATGGTTGACGACGACCATATTACACAGCGGGCAGTTGTGATCGTCTTCGATCGCGATCGGCTCCGGAAGCCCGTCGTCACTTCCGAGACAGCCCGCCAGTGCCATCGCACAGGTCGTACCGACACCGGCGAGCATCGACCGTCGTGTCGCCCATCGTGGATCTAGCTCCGGATCTTTTTGGTGTTCCACCGACATATCGGAAAGTCATAATCCAGATAACAAATAAAGTATGGTATGATTAGCGAAATTAGTTCAATATTCGATAGATACGAACGAATAGTGGGAAACGGATCATAAACGGCCAAACGGAACGTGAGCCACCGAGATCAAAGCGGCTGGTAGTGTGGCAGCGGGATCGGAGGCAAGTGGATCCCGAGCGTCGCCAGTCCGTGCTGGAGCGGGATGTACCCCAGGAGGAGGAAGGCGACGCCGAGGACGCGGTGGAGTTTCGCTCGCGTCTCGACGCTGAGCGACTGGAAGAGCGTCCCGTAGATGAACAACGACGGGACGGTTCCGAGACCGAGAATGCCCAACGCGAGGAACCCTTCGAGTGCCGATCCCTGGACGAACGCGTACAGAAACGCCGGATAGAGCAGCGGACAGGGTAACAGCCCGTGGGCTGCGCCGAGTCCGACGATCTTGCTGTTGCCGACCCAGTTGTCGACGTTTCGGAGCAGCCGCTGTTGGATGTGACTGAGCGCCGACTCGAGGACGGGGATCGTGACCGACCCGCCGAGTAAGCCGCGGCCGGACAGATAGGACAGTCCCATCACGATGATTGCGAGGCCGACGCCGATCCCGGCGATCGCGTGTACGTCGGTCATGACGGCCGTCACCGACTGTGACGTGACGAACACGAGCGAGCCCACAAAGCCGAACAGCCCACCGAGAAGCGCGTAACTTCCCGCTCGGCCGAGGTTAAACAGCGCGTGCTGGCGGACCATACCGAGGCTCAACTCGTTGCGTCGCGTCGAGCCGTCGTTTTGCTGGCGCATTCGATCCGAGTACGTCGTCACGAGCGGGCCACACATTCCGAGACAGTGAGCCCCACCCAACAGTCCGATCAGCCCGAAGACGACGAGACTCACCGGTTCCATCACCGCTGGATCGAGCGACGGGTCATAACACTGTTCGAGCAGCACGGAGTCGAGAGCCGGCGAAGACAGAGGTATCGTCATTGCTATCGTTCGAAATCGATGTGAGGGGCGATGGTCGACCGTAAGAATTGCACACGAAAGTAGCGTCTGGTGCAATTCTCGAGTGCCGTGATCGTTCGATGCAACGAGACAGCCCGGTCGAGGAACACTGGAGGTCTGCTGTCGGCCAGTGTCGACGAATCCACAATCCGGTGTCGGGTCAGGCAATCGAGAGATCGGCCAGGGGGTCCATCTCAGACGGACTGCGGTTTGTCAGTGCGACAGGGCCGCGACCGGGCCGCGGCCGTCCTGGAAGCGAGTTACTGCAACAGTTACGCAACCCGTCTCAGTCTTCCTCGAAGAACCGACTGCGGTACAGTTCGGCGAGGTCGCGGTCGAAGTCCTCGAGTGTGATGATGTCCTCGTCGTCGTACTCGTCGAACTCGTCGACGAACGCTTCGGCATCGGACCGCTCAGCGAACGGCGTGGGGTTGCGCATCATGATGTCGTCGACGTGGTCCGGATCGGTTACCCGGACGTAGTACGCCTCCGTCCCGTCGATCAACTCTCCCGTTTCGAAATCGGTGACCCAGACGCCTTCGACCGCTGCATCGGACCCGTCGAACTCCTCCGGTGCGGCGTAGTACGCCGCCATACAGCCTGCCGAGCAGAAGAACTCGCGGTGTTCGTCCTCGTGGACGAGCTGGGCGTTCCAGTCGGGGTAGTCGCCCGCTTCCATGCTACAGACCGCACAGTCACGTCCCTCCGGGAATTCAGCCGGTTCCTCGAGCGACGCTGTCTCCTCGCCGTTTTCGTCGCCGTTTTCGTCGCCGTTCTCTTCACCGTTCTCTTCACCGTTTTCATCGCCATTTTCATCGCCGTTTTCCTCACCGTTCTCGTCGTCGCCACCGAGACAGCCGGCAAGGCCAACTGCGGCTCCCGCTCCGATCGATCCCAGAATTGCTCGTCGGTGGTACACCGAGTCGAATGACTTCCTCATACGCCTACCAACGAACCAAACGGATAAATCGTATCTGGTACCCCTCTCGAACGAGTTCGAATATCGAACCAGTGACAGGTGTTCTTCGTGCCGCTATCGAGAATCGTTCCATCCGACAGTATTACTGTTCGCCGAGGACCGAATCGAAGAACTTCCGTTCGGCAGTTCGGAGGTGCTGGTTGAACGTCGCCGGTGCGATCCCCAGTCGATCGGAGATTTCCTCGCCAGTGCTTTCCCGCGGCCAGTCGAAGTACCCCGCGAAGTAGGCCGTCTCGAGTGCGGCGCGCTGTTTTTCGGTGAGTTCTTCCTCGAGGACCGACGTCGAACTCGAGTCGTCCCGACCGCTGCGTTCGCGAGTGCGCTGGGCGAGATAGGTGACGTCGTCGCGTTGTTCCTTGATGAGTTCGATCATCTGGCGGGTGTCCCGTCCGCGGGGGAGTTCGACGACGAAGCGGAACTCACCGTCCTCGATGGTCGCGGATTGGACCCGGCCACCGTGGGTCGCGATCGTCTCGAACAGGGAGACGGCTGCCGGCGCTACCAGTTCGAACTCGAAGGTGTCCCGTCTGACCGCCAGGAAGCGAACGTCGCCGAACCCGTCCGTCTCGGAGATCGCCTCGCTGAACGTCTCTTGGTCGACACCAGTCGCCGATCCGTAGGCGAGCAGCGTCTCGTCGCCGCGGATCAGTTGCTCGAACTCGATCGTACACTCCTCCTCGGTCGAGAGACCGATCAACGGCTGAGCGAGGTCGTCGACGCGGAACTCGAGTTCGATGACGGCGTCGCTGACGAGCGCGTCCTTGCGCTCGATGGCCGTGATCGCGTGGGCGATGACGTCGCCGATCCGGGCGAGAATCGTCCTCTCCGGTCCCTCGAAGGCCCTCGGGGACTCGGAGTAGATGTTCAACACGCCGTAGACGAGATCCTCGTGGACGATCGGGATCGCCGCCGAGGAGTGGTACCCTCGCTCGAGGGCTTCCTCGCGCCACGGTTCGAACTCGGGGGTGTCCTGGACGTCGTTTGCGACCTGGACCTGTCCGGTCCGAATAGCAGTCCCGGACGGCCCGCGTCCGGTTTCGTCGTCCTCGTCGGCACTGACCTCGACGGTATCGAGGTATCCCTCCTCGACACCGGCGGCTGCTTTCGGGACGACGCGATCGCTTCCGGGATTGACGCCACCGATCCACGCGAACCGGTAGGCGTCGGATGCGGCGAGGCGTTCACAGACCTGCTGTTCTAAGTCCGCTCGGGTTTCGGTCGTGATCACCGCGTGTGTGATGTCGTGGCCGATCCGGTTGAGGCGATTGAGCGCCTCGAGTTGCTCGCGCTGGCGTCGTCGTTCGTGTTCCTGTCGCGCACGCTCGATCGCGTGATGGATCGTTCGGACGAGCAACTCGCTTGTCACCTCGTCTTTGACGAGGAAATCCTGTGCGCCCCGCTGGATCGCTTGGACACCGACCTGCTGGTCGCGGACGCCGGTCAAGACGACGATCGGCGTCTCGTCGCTCTCGGCGTGGACCGTCTCCAGAGTCTCGAGTCCGTCGCTGTCTGGTAAGTTCAGGTCAAGCAAGACGACGTCGGTCGGTATCTCCTCGAGCGTTTCGAGCCCGTCCTCGAGGCGGTTTTCGCGGGTAATCTCGGGAGTTCTGCCGGCCGATTCGTCCGGACTGACACGCTGGGCGAGCTCTTCGGTATCCCGAAGCATCTCCTGGATGAGCCGCGCGTCGCCCGGATTGTCCTCGATCAGGACGATCTCTAAGTCGTCGGTGTCGTCTTCAGTATCCTCGGTGTCGGAGTGCGTGTCTATCCCGCTCATTATTGCTCGTCCTCCGGTGGAAGGCGAACGACCGAGAACCAGAACTTCTCGAAGGCACGAACGGTCTCGATGAAATCGTCCGGATCGACCGGCTTCGTGAGATAGGCGTTGGCGTGTAGCTCGTAGGACTTGACGACGTCTTCCTCGGCCCGGGAACTCGTCAGGACGATGACCGGAATCGAACGCAGCTCCGAATCGCCCTTCAGTTCCTCGAGGACGTCCTCGCCGTCCTTCCGAGGCAGGTTGAGATCGAGCAGGATGAGATCCGGCCGCGGGGCGTCCTCGTACTCGCCGCGCTGGTAGAGAAACGCCAGTGCCTCGTTGCCGTCGGAGACGACGTGGAGATCGTTCTCGATGCGCCCCTGTTTGAACGCCTCTTTGGTCAGTCGGACGTCGCCGGGATTGTCCTCGACTAACAGGATCTGTGCTGGTTCCGGTCGAAACGGTCTCGAGTTACTCATTGCTAGGGTCGCTGGCGTCGTTGTGAGATCCAGCTGTCTCGTCGGATGCCGGAAGCGTCACCGTAACCGTCGAACCCTCCCCCGGCGTCGACTCGACGGTGATCTCGCCGTCGTGTCGGTCGACGAGACGCTGACAGAGCGCGAGCCCGATCCCGGTACCGTCGTACTCGTCGATGCTGTGCAAACGATCGAACATCTGGACGATTCGTTCTGACTCCGCTGGATCGAATCCGATCCCCTGATCGCGAACTGAGAGACGCCACGCTTGTCCGCCTTTCGCCGCGGAGACGGATATACGTGAGGCTTGGTCGGGCGGATCGCCGACGACGTTGGCGACGCTCCGACGAAATCAACGCGTCGAGAGTGGACGACTCGAGGGCGCGCTGGCCGAGTTCGGTGGCGACCTCCTGTTGTCGGATACGAGATCGGAGCCGCCCGGAAGGCGGATCAGCATGTCCCATCATCGACTGCCGTGTATAAATATAGTGCCCGACGACATCGTTTCGTATCCGAAATCCGGTTTTCTGCGGCGTTCCAACTCGCTCTCTGTGACGCGTTCGCCACGCCTAGACGTTCTATATCGCACTATATGATTTATCAATTGTTTCGACCCGATTCGTATCCCTGTCGCTCATCCTATCGAACGACCCGATAGAATCACTGATACGGACTGCTGTAGTCAATTACCGCCGATCGCCGACCCCGGATCTGGCGATCGGCGGTAAATAGTTACAGCGATCCGTATGACAGGCACTGCGAACCCGTTCGCCCGATGGCTGCGTGGACAGGCCGACCAGGCAGTGTGCACGCCGAGACGGGGCGATCGGTGATCGGCTCCGACCGAGCCTACCGAATACTATCTGGCAGCAGTCAGTGAGCTGTCGGTCGCGACATCGCGGCCGTCTCCCTCTGGACGGTCCCAGTAACACGACCGGTCGTCGACTCGTGCTGTCTGACAGTATATGCGAAGAATGGCGAATCTCGATAGGTATTCGTCGGCACCGGGATCGTTCCCGTGGGACCTGGGCCGTGTTTCGATGCGTGACCGAATACGACTCGAGCCAAGACGCGACGGTGGCAACGAATCCCCGACTAGGGCAACGCAATCAGTCCGGCTTCTGGGCCGAGCCGTTCCCGCCGCCGGTCTCGGCATTCGGTTCAGGCAAAGGCCACAGCCGGTAATCGGACGTGATAAACTACATTTTACGATACTGAATCGGACTCCCTGATGTTCCGAAGATGGCACTATGATGTACAGGTTCCACGGGTCAGGGATGTGAAAAAAGTCGACATCAAAGTCTGAAGGAACAGTTCTGAGAAAACTACCGACTTCCTATCATAAACTACCGGAGAAAAGCGATTTCAGGGTAGCGTCGCCACTACCGACCGAGCAAGCCCAGAGGAAACATGGGGTTAGTCGGGAGGGTCGAGACCGTAGCTCTTCTTGGCGAACGTCAGGAACGAGTTCGCCGAGATCGCCGGTCCGTCGCTGACCTCACCGTCCAGTTCGAGCTGCACGAGGATGTCCACGAGTCGCCAGCAGTTGTACAGCACACAGGCGAACGCGAAGTTGAAGTACCGGAACCGGTGGTCCGGCGACTGGGTCTCCGCGAGGAAGGTCTTCAGTTTCTTGAACCCGTTTTCGATGCCCCAGCGACGCTTGTATCGGGACATCAGCCGCCCGATCTGGTGTTTCATCTCCCGTTCGTCCTCGGGTTCGACGTCCACCCACGGGAGGTTCGTCTCGAAGGGGACCGTCGGCGCTTCGACCCGCGCCGGCTCGTCGATCTCCTCTTCCTCCCGGACCTCATCGAGAAGATTGCCGAGTGGCGAGTCGGCGTCGCGGTCCTTCGACAGCGGTGTCGTATTACCCACGTCGGAGAACTCATCGAGCAACTCCTGACGGATAGTCACCTCCGGGCCGTCGCCATCCTCTTCTTCGCGTCCCCACTCGCGCTTCGGGAGGTAGACAGCCTTCCGCGTCGGACCATCGTCCAGCCGTTCCTGCTTGACGACGTCGAAATCCTTGTCCTCACTGGCGAGCTTGGCGATCTGGTGTTCGTGGTCGCTGCTGGACCGGACGACGGCAGGGTTCAGGTAGTAAACGTCATGCTTCTCGCAGGCGTCTTTGACGCCGTCATTGGCGAACTCCCGATCCATCATCACGAGGTCCAGTCCCGGCGCGACGTCGGTTGCACCTTCGAGGAGGTCGTCCACGAGGTCAGCTCGCTTACGGCCACGTTCGACTGGGATCGCATCGAGGATCAGCGGCACATCATGGCCGACGAGTTTGATGACTGCCCACTGGAAGAACGGTCCATCATCACCCTTGTACCCGAGAATCCACGGCTCTTGGTTCCGACCGCTACTGTTGCGGGTAACCTCGCCGCTCCACGGATTGCCTTTCGTAATGTCGATAGCAGCCATCTGCTTGCGCCCCATCTGATCTCTCGATTTTGCGCGTGCAACGAGCGTTCGAGCGCTCTCTCGAAGCATCGTTCGCGTGCGATCGATACCAAGCCGCTTCGTCTGGAGTCGGTGCGAGTCCCCCGACGGCGTCCGATCTCGGGTCGTGTCCTCCGCGAACGACTGTGCGCCGTCATTCGGATGCATGTCGGTTCGCATCCCGAGGTAAGACTGCTGTTCCCAGAACGCGCCTTCAGGAATTGAGGAGTTGTCGCCGCGATCAGGGTAAAAGCAGTCTTCGACGATCGGCTTCGCGCCCTTCCAGACCTCACGGGCTTTCTCCCGCGCGAGCGTGTCTTTGCTCTTCGATTTCGTGACCGTATCGGTTGGCTGGTTTGGCAGGAACTCCGGCTCCGGTGCAGGAATGTCGTGGTAGCGAGCGATGTCCACGACGACCTCGGCGGCGTCCCGAACAGCCTCCTGTACCTCAACGAGGCGGTCCTCCCATGCTCGCCAGAGTGTTGACTGGTCCGGGATGTCTTCGAATCCTAGCTGCGTACAGAGGAACGGCTGCTGCTTGAGGTACTTCCAGAGCTTCGTTTCGTTCTTCCAGCCTTTCACACACCGAAGAACGTGCGCCCGGAAGACAGCTTCCCACGGCTTTGGGTCCCCCTGTTTGTGGTCGTAGGTGTCGTAGAAGCGGAGGTAGCACGTAGGCACCTCTGTAACGAGATCTTCCAGTGAGACAGAGCGGTCGTGCCGGATCTGTTGCTGGTACGGGTAACTACTGAGAGCCCCGTCAACCATCTCCCGAAAAGTCATGTCGAAGGACCGCGCTTCGACAACCTCGCCGGTGTCTGCGCCGTAGAGGCCTTCTACTTTGTAGTCTTTCGGTGTGGATTCGTAGCCCGCGCTGTCGAGACGCCTCGCCGGACCGAGGCGCTCCCACCGTGACCCCGTCGGGGCCTGTCCCGCGCGTGCTGTCACTACTCAGGAATTATGTGCCTTCCCTATATAATTTCGAACTGTTTATTAACTGCTTTAGGGATCATAAATAAAATTGCTGAAACCGCACCAAATACAATCATGGCTAACATTGAACCGTCAAATAAATAATAAAATGTTCCAGTGGCAAATACACCAATCCCCATAATCCAGTATAGGTATTTTGATGCCACTCTTCTGATAGGGAATAATACAGCTGTTAATATTATAGCGATGTAGACTGGTAGAGGATTCAATGAATCAACCAGTAATGATGCTAAAATAACTAATATAATCAATCCTATTGATCTTGCAGCATCGTATACATATATATCTAAGTCACTCATGGCTATACTTACTGAATACTTTTTACCATATTCTTTTTCCGATCCGATCTATGCATCATGATGTTTTGGGCGTGTTACGAAGTCGTCCAAGGTTTGATCCCTTTTAAAACTGTCTACGCCCGCATCTGGTGAGCCAACGA
The DNA here is from genome assembly GCF_030848565.1 of Natronolimnohabitans sp. A-GB9. Classification (GTDB taxonomy): domain Archaea; phylum Halobacteriota; class Halobacteria; order Halobacteriales; family Natrialbaceae; genus Natronolimnohabitans. Next base: position 227,853 of record NZ_JAVDDV010000003.1, on the reverse strand, counting down.
ACATCAGCAGTGTGATGACTGTTTTGACGGCACTAACTGAGTTGTCGCAGACATCATCCGGAATCCCTTCTCTGGCCAGCGATCGGTTCGTAATTACAGTAGCTCCGCCACCCAAAGAAACACGCCATCATTGCATAGCCGTCCGGATAAATGATGTCCGACTCGACGTACTCCCAGCCGCTTCGCCCCGGTATTCAATACCCATTTGCAGCGTGGCCCCCTATCGTTGTTGTTCATATTCTAACCCGAATCAGATTGTATTTTGTGACTTGTTAGTTCTGAAACAGCCGATACTGTACTGTTGCCCCGTAGCTTGCACGCCAGCGTGAACATCTATTGTAACTGGTAGAAAGTCCAGCAGTAAGTGCGCACGTCTACTGATTCCAACTGATTCAGCGCGGTTTGAATGGAACAAACGAAGTCAGGTTTGTTGCTTGCGGAAACTGATCACTTATAATTCTGACAAATGAGGTTATTCACTCGTAACCAGAGGTACGCGAGATCGCTCAGTTCGGAAAGTGGTCACCCTCGGACCTGTGCATTATTCCCTATCTTCGCAACACCAGGGACTCGAGCGAAACGACCGTGTCCCGGGTCGGCTGATCGCCCCCGAACGCCAGCCCCATCGCGACAGCGGGGACGACTACAACGAGGGATTTGCAGCCAGAAGCAGCCGTGAAATCGGGTCGAAACGGTTCGTGGTGTCGAAGAATCGTGGATTTCGATCGCCGGGGCCAGCGGTACGAGAAGCATAATTATGTCGGACACTACCGCCGATGACGGTATGAGCGTCCACCCGACGTTGTCGTTCGACGACGAGTTACACCAGCGTGTCTACGAGTACGTCGAACGGCACGGGGCCGCCGATCCGGACGAACTGGCCCGGTCGATCCGAATCGAGTCGGACCAGGCTCAGTCGAAACCGGCTCGAGCCGACACCTACACCGAATCTGTCTGTCCACCGACCGAAGACCTCGAGTCCTGCCTCGAGACGCTGAAAGAGCGGGGGTATCTGACCGAATCGAACGGCAAGCTTCGCGTCGCGGTCCCGGGAACGACGGTCGAACACGAGTGCAACGCCGGGACCGTAACGATCAGGCCAGCCCGAGAAGAGGACCGCGACGGCGTCATCGAGGTGATGCGGACGGTCGCCGACGAAGGGACCTACATCGTCGCCGAGAACGTCGCGACGGAACTCGAGCGCGACTCGGCGCTCGTCCGCGCCACTGAAGACCGCTCGCGGGTCTGTTTCGTCGCGACTCTCGTCCCCGAAGACGACGAAGCCGGCGACGGCGATGTCGTCGCCTGGCTCCACGTCGATGCCCACGAACTCCCGTCGCTTGCACACACCGCCGAACTGACCGTCGGCGTAGCGCCCGCTGTCCGTCGGCAGGGAATCGGCTCGGCGCTACTCGAGTACGGCCTCGAGTGGGCCGACGAAGTGGGCTACCGGAAACTCTACCAGAACGTTCCGGCGACCAACGAAGGCGCGATCGCGTTTCTCGAGGACAACGGGTGGAAACGTGAGGGCGTCCACGAAGACCAGTACCGAATCGACGACGAGTTCGTCGACGAAGTGATGCTGTCGATTTGGCCGTAGACAACAGTTTCTTGCGGGGTGGTGCCATATGTCCCGTATGGACGATATTTCACTTGGTGTACCGAAACCAGTACTCGAACGGCTGCCTGACGACGACGAAACCGCAGCTGCGGACATGCAAGAGGCCGTCGCGGGCTGGGAGCAACGGTTGAACCGTGCGGTCGAGGACGCCGACGACGAACGGGAGGCGGCGAGTCGCGTACTCGAGGCGATCGATCGGTTCGAGCAGCGCTACGAGACCTACGACGAACTCGTCCCCGAGTTGCGGGCGTGGGGACAGTCGCCGATCTACGCGATCGCGTGGCGGACGCTCTATGCCGACGTAATCGCCCAACTGCACGATCACGACGACCTCAAGGAACACCTCGACCGAGAGCGAAACGCCCGGCTGGTCGAAGACGGGATCCGGCTGCAGGATCTGTAGCGGCCCGCGACGTCCTCGAGTGGCGAACGTCGGCGACTACCGCCGTTCGACGAGACGCGACTCGTTTACAGGACTGAGACACCACGGGATGTGAATACAAACCGAGCTTTGAAATCCGTTCAGTTGATAGAGCACGGTATGGAGTACGCAGTCTCGCGAACGGGGATGACGACGGTCACGCTCCACGGCGGGAGCGACACGACCGCCTGTGACGAAGCAAGCGACCAACTCGCCGAGCGACTCGAGGCGATGGCGGCCGACGGGCCCGTCACCGACTGGGAGATCGACGACGCCACAGTGACCGAACACCCGACCGCCCCCTTCGATCCGTACACGATCACCGTCGAGTTTTCGGTGACCGTCGTCGTCGACGCTGATACCGAAGACGCCGCCGCCGAGATCGGCGCCGATGCGATCAAAGAAGCGCTCGCGACAGCCGGCGTCGACTCGGTCACGTACACGTCGTCCCCGGCAGCGTCGACAGCCTGATACGGGCTGCTGTCATCACGTCCCAGCGATTGCCGACCGCGCTTGGCGATCGGCGGGACTGTGGCTCGCTCGCCACCTCGCCGTGACACCCGAACTTATGCGGATGCACGACGAGATATCGGGTATGGAACTCGAGTTGCGATTTTTCGCGACCTTTCGGGACGCCGTCGGCGAGAAAGAACACACCGCGACGTTCGACGACGGATCGACGGTCGCAGACGTCCTCGGTACGCTCGAGGACGAGTACGAGGGGCTGGCAGGGCAGTTGCTCACCGACGAGGACGACGTGGCGATCAGAGACCAGTTGAGCGTGTTGAAAAACGGTCGTGACGTGACCCACATGGCCGGTCCCGAGACCGACCTCGAGGACGGCGACACGCTGTCGGTGTTCCCGCCGGTTGCGGGTGGCTGATACGGCCCCCAGTCTCGCTGTCCCGGCGCGACCGCCAGACGGAGTGTTATCGTGTCAGTAAACCGATCAAACAGGCCGTGCAGTCGGTGATCGGCGTGGCACACTCGAGCCGGAATCACGTGACTGCGCGACACTCTTCGTCGATTTCGAGAACGATTTACGCTGGGATAGCCGGTTGTGAGATAGAACGCGCGATGGCAAGAAACTCCGAACCGGCCGACTCGTCCACTCGAGCGACGGAAGCGGGAACGGGAACGATGGCCGGCAACGAGCCGCATCCGGACACGGACGAGACGCCCGAAAGAGACGGCGTCTCGTTCGGCTGGGAGGGGGTTCGATCCGGCTTTCTCACTGGTATCCCGATCGCGATCGGCGTCGGTGGCTATGGGATCGCTTTCGGCGTGCTCGCGAACCAGGCCGGGCTAACCGTCGCGGAAGCGGCGTTGATGAGCGCGACCGTACTCGCTGGTGCATCTCAGATCATCGCCGTCGAACTCTGGGCAGATCCGATTCCGATCGCCGCGATCGTCGCGACGACGTTCGCGGTCAACCTGCGGTACTCGCTGATGGGGGCGGCCCTACAGCCGTGGTTTCGCCACCTCTCGCCGCGACAGATCTACGCCAGCCTCGTGATGATGGCCGACGAGAACTGGGCGTTGACGATGCGCGAGCTCCGGTCCGGGAGCGGACGCGGCGCGTTCCTGCTCGGTAGCGGGATCGCGCTCTGGCTGTTTTGGGTCGGCTCGACGGTGCTCGGCGTCCTCGCCGGCGAGTCAGTCGGCGCTCCCGAGCAGTACGGCTTCGATTTCATTCTCACGGCGGTGTTCGTCGCGCTCGCGGTCGAACTCTGGGATGGGACGTCGACGCTGGTTCCGTGGCTCGTCGCCCTCGGGACGAGCATCGCTGCCGCAAACGTCCTTCCGGGCCGATGGTACATCCTGATCGGCGGTCTCGCCGCGGCCGCAGTCGAGGTGATGCGCCATGGCGATTGAGCCGTCCGCGCCGGCGCTGTACGGCGACGCGCTCTCGCTCGATCCGGTGGTGGTCGTCGTCATCCTCGCGATGGCCGTCGTCACCGTCGTCGCGAAGGTCGGAGGTCTCTGGCTGGTCCGTCACGTCGAGTTGAGCGACCGCCTCGAGGCCGGCCTGGATGTCCTTCCGGGTGCGGTCGTGATTGCCGTCCTCGCGCCGGAGCTGGCCGCCGGCGGACCGGCCGAGTGGGGTGCAGCCGCGGTCGTCGTCGCGGTGATGTGGCGAACCGAGAGTATCCTGCTTGCGCTGGTCGCCGGCGTGGTCGGCGTCGTCGGGTTCCGGGCGCTCCTGTGATCGATAGGTATGGCGGAGCCGAGACGTGCCACGCTCGAGTTTATCGGGCTCGAGCCCCAACTGCAGGTATGGCAACGCGTGTGGAACGGTCTTTTCGCGGCATCTCCGAGCGGCTCGCGATGCGGTATCTGACGAACCTGGGTGGTGAGCGTGTCGGCGACGACACCGTCGACGCCGAGGATTGGACGGCGACGGTCTCCTCGGAGACGGTCGGCGTCGGCCCGTCGCTGACGCTCACCGAAGTCACCGTCGTCTTCGAGGGCGACGAACAGCGACTCGAGCACCTCGTCGATCGCTTCGCACAGAAAGCGATGCGTGCGGGTGGTTGATCGTGTGCAATCCGATCGAGGGCCAGGTGCTCATGCTGACGGCCGCGAAAGCGAGCGTGCCTGGCGAACGACTCCCGAACCTCCTCGAGCGTGCACAGGCGGCACTGGCGCCCGAGTGCGAGCGCTACCGTCGCGAATACGAACGCGTCCACGCGGATGACAACCGAGAGGCGTTTCTGGTCGAATGGGGCCACTGGGAAACACTCGGCGACGACCTCGAGTTGAGCGAGCGCGAGCTATCGGCGCTCCGCCGTGCACACGAAGAACAGCTGTTGCGGATCGGTCGCCGGACCGACCGCGAGGCGGAGTTCGAGACAGCTCTCGAGATACGGGAACCGGTCTGTATCGCTACGTCGGCGGGAGACGAACGATAACGGAACCCCGCGACCATAGCTGATCGGGTCGTAGTCGATGGCAACTATAAAGACCGTGTTCCCCCTTTCCCAAAGCACTGAGACGATGGCTATCGACCAGGAGACCGAAATGGCCGACGCGGAGATCGACGAGTTTCTCGGTCAGCGCGAGACGGGCGTGCTGTCGCTTGCACGCACCGACGACCCCTATGCGATCCCGATCTCGTACGGCTACGACGACGACGAACGGGTATTTTACATGCGACTGGTGGCGACGCCGGACAGCGAGAAACGAGAGTTTCTCGAGTCCTCGCCGGGCGCGCGACTCGTCGTCTACGACGACGAGGGATCGACCTACCGGAGCGTCATCGCTACCGGAACACTCGAGGACATCGCACCGTCCGAGCTGACCCCCGACCAGATCGCCCAGTACGGCGACGCAAAGCGTCCACTGTTCGAAATCTGGGCACGAGGGAAAGAAGAACTCGATATCGAACTCTATCAACTCGACCCGGACTCGCTTAGCGGGCGGCGAACCGAAGTCGATCGCGAAGGGTAGCGGCCGTCGTCATCGAGGTCGGAAGCCGATCGTTAGTTCGTCGGTTGTTCGAGCGCGAAATCCTCCGGCGTAACGTCGCCACCGCAGACGGGACAACCGTGATCGATCGTGGCCTCGCGCATTTCTTCATTGACCTCGATTTCCTGGCCGCATTCGGGACAGGTGAATTCGTATCTGCTCATGAGAGGGACGTGGTTCGTGGAAGCCGTAGGGTATCTACGTTCATAGCTCTGTGTCCACTATATATAGGATTGCGGTTCGCCGCCGAGTTGCAGTAGTTTCCGAAGCTTTCTTGAGGCATGATTCGACAGTCAATCGTCGTACTCGAGAATCGCATCGAGAAGCTTCGTCTGTGCGGCTGCGAGGTGTTCGGTGAACGTCGTGCTGGTGATACCCAACTCGTCGGCGACCTCGCCGGCGTTGGCCCGCTTGGGGTGGTCGAAGTATCCCATCCGGTGGGCCGTCTCCAAGACCTCGAGCTGGCGCGCGGTCAGTGTGTTCCGATCGACGAAGACGAGGTTTTGCTCGGCGTGGTCCTGCTGGGACTGGAGCAGCCGCTGGACGTCCAGGTTCGAGCAGTTTTCCTTGAGTTCGCCGATGATCGCCTGTAGGCCTTGCATATCAGGCGCGTGGAAGGTCAGATACAGCGTCGACCCCTTCGCTCGGACGTCGACCACGGGCGAGTCGTGGCGCTCGATACACTCACAGGGACATCCCCGTCCGAGTTCGCGTGTGAACCGATACACTTCGCTCGATCCGTAGGAGAACACCGGCGACAGTTCGACGTCGGTGTCGAACTCGTCGGGGTACTCCGCTGCCTCGAGCATGAACTCCTCGCTGACGCGATCGGGTGCCTCCGGATTCGTACTCTTCGAGACGGACGGAACGTCGCCGCGTACCGATCCGGCAGCCGTCGTTACGACACAGCCGTCCGGATCGTCGATCTTCACCTCCGCACGGATCCCCGAAGCCATTGCCTACTGCTGGGAGCGCCGCCTACCTAAACGCTGTGCCACACGAGAGACTCCGAACCCACCTCGAGCAGAGACCGACCTGAGACCATCTCGGACGTCTATTCTCGCTGCCGTATATAAAGGACCCAGATTTATTGGGACTCATTTGGAGGTGATCGGGTCTCTAGGTTAGAGTGAAGACGATGTCCGCTACGAACTCAGATACGCAGCGAGGATGGCCAGCAACCGACGACCAGGTCGACGCGAAAGCAGTTCTCAACGCGTTAGACGACGACGCCTGTCGAGCCATCCTCGAAGCGACGAGTGAGACGGCACTGACTGCGACCGAACTCTCCGAGCGGTGTGACATTCCTATGTCGACGGCCTATCGGAAAGTCGAGAAACTCACCGAGGCCGAGCTCGTCGAGGAGCGTGTTCGGATCAACACCACTGGCAAACACGCTACCGAGTACCGCAAGGGTTTCGACGACGTGCGCGTCTCGATCGACGATGGCGAAGTCGACATCGAGATGACGGCAGCCGACGCGGAATCGGCGGGTGACGTCGAACGCGACCCGTCTGCGGGGTCTCCATACGCCGTCGCCGACGACTGAGCGCCGACGTAGTCTGCGAGTCACATACGCATACCGCTCGGGACACGTCGTAGCGGACGGCGACGCGATTCCGACGATTGTGGATCGATTTCCGCACACGAACTGACTCCTGCTTCTCATACTGCCTGATACCGCCGGACAGCACTATTCAACGATCGGCCGCGAGTTCGCGACCGACTTTTTACTGACTGCTGTCCGGCAGTATGACAATACACTGTATACACCGATCGCCTGACGGGAGCGTGGGTCGAGGCGACCACCAGAGAGACCCACGAACTGGCGATCAGCGGTCATACTACCGGACAACAGTCAATACACACCCGATCGCGTCTCGAGTGCGATCGGTGTGTACATCGTTTTGTCCGAAGTATCAGTGACGACAGGAGACCGTATCAGTCGTTACTATTGTCGTTTCGCTTCCGTCGATCACGATCGTCTTCGACCGGCAGTAGATCGGCCGGAACGATCGAGACGACGGTATCGGGTGTCCGCTCGACCAGCCACTCCCCGACGCGGGCGATCGGTTTTCGAACGAGCGTGTAGCCAAGCGAGAGGGCTAGCATAGCGAGCACGATCGTCTGGACCACGCCATCGAAGACGAACAGGACGGGTACGGCCAGAACGGTAGCGAGCGCCAGGTCCTCCGGCGCGCCATCGTAGCGGATCCACCGCCGCGGGGCGAGCCAGCGGCCGTGATAGTGGCTGTACACCGCCCGCTCGGAGGTCTCGCGCCACGGCTTTGGCTCGAGGCCGCCGCCAAAGCAGTCCGACACCGAGTGGAGAGTGGTAGCGAGCAGGAAAACGGCGAGGCCGACGGTCGCGGCCGTCGGGACGACGACTGCAGCGAAAGTCACCGGAACGGCGAGGACACCGTAGTAGACGGGAAAGTGCAGCGTCTTCCGATGGGCCGCGAGGAGATCGAGGTCGGGAAAGCAACCGCCGAGGATCGCGGCGACCGCGACGACGCCGGCGAACTGCGGGGCAGTGACGACGACGGCAGTAGCCAGCGTGAGTCCCGCGAAGACGTGGGTCGTAGCCATCATGGCGACCGGAGTAGGTGTGCTGGCCACAAATGGACCCTGGCGGCAGCTGACGGCCCCACACTGTCGCCGACAGCGGGACCTGCAAGCCCCGCGTTTTAGCACCGCTCCGACGAAGACGGTATCGGCGGACCTATCGCGACGAACGTCGATCGACGGGTCCGGTTTTCGACAATGTCACGAACGCCGACTCGCGCGTTTCACGGTGAGCGGACCAACGCCGTCCTCTCGTGGCTCGCCGTCGCGCTCGCGCTCGTCGTCGGCGCGTGGGCGCTCTTCGAGGGATTCGTCCACGAACTACTGTTCGCCGCGACCGTCGTGAGCATCGCACTCGTTCCGGCGATTGCCCTCGAGTCGACGCGAGCTGCCCTGCCCTGGGAGCTACCGGCCGCGGCTGTGGTACCGCTGCTCGCAGCGCTCGTCGCACCCGATCTCTGGAGTCGGCAAGTCGTCCTCTATGCTGGTGCCGGCGTGCTCGCGCTTGCACTGACCCTCGAGTGTCACGCGCTCACCGAAGTCCGGCTTGAGCGGTGGCTGGCCGTCACGTTCGTCACGATGCTCGCGGCGGCGATCGCGGCGACGTGGGCGACGCTCACCTGGGTACAGGACATCGTTGCAGGGACCGACGTAATCGCGTCCAACACCGAGGTGATGTGGCTGCTGATCGCCGCCACCGCGGCGGGACTGTTCGCAGGCGTCTGTTTCGACCAGTACTATCGACGGTTCCCTGGCGAGGAACTCGTCTCGGCGCCGGTCGACGGCGTCAACGAGAACCTGTTTGCGATCAGGGCCGACATCGACGGCGCGCCGCCGCTCGAGAAACGACTGCCGCTCACGGGGGAGACACAGCGCTGGCTCGTCGACGGGATGCGGGCCGGACTGGTGGCGATGATCGCCTACGGACTGCTCGCGTTCGACACCGGGATCGTCACCAACGTCGGCGCGATGCTCGCGGTCACGTTCGTGCCGACGCTACTGCGTCGGCGGTACGGATTGCCGTTCGATACGGGACTCGTTTGCTGGATTACGCTGGTGGTCTTCCTCCACGCGCTGGGTTCGGTCTACGTCTACGAGCGGTCGTTTTGGTGGCACAACGTCACCCACCCACTCTCGGCGACGCTCGTCGGTGCCGTCGGCTACGTCGTGATCCGGACGCTCGACGAACACCGCGACGACGTCCACCTGCCGCCGGCGCTACTCCCGGGATTCGTCGTGCTGTTCGTAATCGCTGCGGGCGTCTTCTGGGAAATCGGCGAGTTCGGACAGGATCTCGTCGCCGACGCGACCGGCCTCCAGATGCCGCTGGCCCAACACGGACTCGACGATACGATGACCGACATCGTTTTCAACACGGTCGGCGGCACGATCACTGCGCTGTGGGGACTCCCCTATCTCACCGACGTCACCGACACGATCACCGATCGACTCGAGGGCTGGCGACTGCTCGAACACGAGCCGGATACTGACTCGGCCGATACCGATTCGATACGGGGATCGGAATCGCCGGACTGAGACGGCCTCCTGTCGTCACCGACCGCCGATCGCCACACGGGATCGGCGATCGGCGGCACACCCTCGCCCCGGCTGCGAGTGCGCCGGCACTGACGGACAGCAGTCCGTCTCAGTCGTCGGCTGCAGGGTCGGCGGTCTCGCCGAGCGGTTCGACGTCGACCTCGATCTCGGTGGCGGCGGCCTTGTACTCGGGGATCTTCGCCCGCTCGTCGAGGACGTGGTTCGTGAGCTTGTTCGCGGAAGCGGCCGCGAAGTGTGGCGTCGTCCAGACGACACCCTCCTTGGTGTCCTCGGTGACCTGGGCCTCGAGTGTGATCTCACCCCGTCGCGACCGCAGCCGGACGTACTCGCCGTCTTCGATGCCGTAGCGTTCGGCGTCGGCGGGGTGGACGTCGACGAAGTTCTCGGGCGTCTGACGGTTGAGCGTCGGCGAACGAGTACTCATCGTCCCGGTGTTGTAGTGTTCCTCGAGACGAGCCGTCGTCAGGATCAGCGGATACTCCTCGTCTGGCGTTTCTGCCGGCGGCTGGTGTTCGACACCCTCGATCTGGCCAAGGCCGCTCTCGGTGTCGAACTCGTCCTCGTAGAGGAACGGGTCGCCTTCGTCGCCCGGTTCGTAACAGGGCCAGTGGAGTCCCTCCTCGCCCAGCAGGTCGTAGGTCATCCCGTGGTAGATGGGACAGACCTGCCGGAGTTCCTCGAAGACCGCCTCGGGGTCGTCGAAGTCGAACTGTTCCTCGCCGTCGTCGAACAGCCGTTTCCCGACTTCCGAGACGATCTCGAGGTCGTGTTTCGTGTTTTCGTGAACGTTTTCGACGCCGCGCATCCGCTGGACGCGCCGATCGGTGTTGGTGACGGTCCCGCCGCGTTCGGCCCAGGTCGTCGCCGGCAGGATGACGTCGGCGTAGTCGGCCGTCTCGGTCATGAAGATGTCCTGGACGACCACGAACTCGAGGTCGGCGAGCCGTTCGGCGACGCTGTTGGCGTCGGGTTCGCTCATGACGGGATTCTCGCCTAGGACGTACAGTCCCTTGATCGACTCGCCGGCTTCGTAGGAGATCTCGACGTTCGTCAGGCCGGGTTCGTCGGGGATCTCGAACCCCCAGACCTCCTCGACGCTTTCGCGAGCCTCGTCGTCGTCGACCAACTGGTATCCCGGGAGGACGTTGGGCATCGCACCGACGTCACAGGTTCCCTGAACGTTGTTCTGGCCGCGAAGCGGGTTGACCCCCGTTCCGGGTCGGCCGATGTTGCCCGTGATCAACGCGAGGTTGATCTCGTTTTGGACGTTGTCGACGCCGCAGGCGTGCTGACTCATCCCCATCCCCGTGAAGATGGCGGCGTTGTCGGCTTTCGCGTACTTCTCGGCGGCTCGCTCGATCTCCTCGAGATCGATCCCACACTCCTCGGCGGCAGCCGCCTTGTCGAACTCCGCAAGCGTCGCTTGCAGATCCTCGAAGCCGTCGGTGCGCTTCTGGATAAACTCCTCGTCGATCCAGCCGTCCTCCGGGTGCTCCTCGTGGTGCTCGAGGATCGTCTTGAGGACGATATTCAACAGCGGGATATCGGTCCCAGGGTTCAACTGGAGGTGTTGGTGGCGGTCCGTCTCGTCGATCTGGAACGACCGCGTCGTCTTGTTCGCGTGGGGATCGACCTGAATGACGGTCGCCCCGTCGAGGACAGCCTGGCGGAAGTACTGGCTGTTGGCGATCGGATGCTGCTCGCCGGGGTTTGCCCCCTGGATCCAGAACAGATCGGCCTCGTCCCGGAGATCCGCCATGCTGTTTGTCATCGCGCCGGCGCCCAGGCTCGTCCGGAGCGCCCAGACCGTCGAGGCGTGACACATCCGCGTGCAGTTGTCGACGTTGTTCGTCCCGTAGCGACGGGCGAGTTTCTGCAGGAGGTAGTTCTCCTCGTTCATCGTCTTCGAGGAGCCGAAAAAGCCCATCGCGTCGGGGCCGTGTTCCTCGCGGATGCGCTCGAGTTCGTCGACGACGTACTCGTAGGCTTCCTCCCACGTCGCCTCGCGGAACTCGCCGTCTTCTTTGACGAGCGGTTCGGTGAGTCGGTCCTCGTGGTCGACGACCTCCGTCGCCGCGCCGCCTTTGATGCAGACGCGTCCCTCGTTGACCGGCGCGTCGCCCCACGGCATGAACTGGACGTCGCCCGGCTCCTCGCCCTGCTGGACCGTGATTCCACAGCCGACGCCACAGTACGGACAGATCGTCTTGACTTGATCGTGCTGATCGCTGGACATTATTCTGATCTTATGTGTTGGGCCGCGGTTCGGCTGACATACGTACAGTAACTGGCCACGTCAATGAGTCTTTCTAGCACTCAACATGGTAGTCGTCTGCTTCGGCTGCTCGCTCGAGCAGTATGTAACGTGGGAAAAAGCCAATACGGACGGCAGTCCGTATCAGTCGTCGCCCGGTGCGGCTGCGCTCTCGTCGCCGGTGCTGATCCCGGTTCCGGGACCGATCTCGATCCCGAGGTCCTCGAGTTTTTCGTCGGGGACGACGCCGTCGACCCAGCCACGGTGCTCGTAGTACTCGTCTTTCATCTCCTCGAGTTCACAGTACTCGCCTTCGCTTGCGCCCTGGCCGGGCACGCCGCCCTCCTCGAGGAACCGCTCGGGGAGGGAGTCGTCGTCGCCGTCGAAGCCGACGAGGTTGTTGTAGTAGCGCTCTAAGTTGTAGATGCGCTCGCCGGCCTCGAGCAACTCGTCTTCGCTGACGTCGAGGCCGGTCATCCCGTTGTACTGGGTGACGTACTCCTCGATGCCCTCTGCGAAGGCGTTGAACTTGCAGATGTCGAAGCTGTCAGAGATGGCGTGGAGATCCTGGAACTGCGCGGTGAGTTCACCTTTCCCTTCGTACTCGTAGGGGTCGACTTTCTCCGGGATACCCAGGATCTCCGCGGCCGGCGTGTAGCCACGGAGGTGACAGGCACCACGGTTCGAGGTGGCGTAGCCGATCCCCATCCCCTTCATGCAGCGGGGGTCGTAGGCGGGGATCGTCTGGCCCTTGACTGCAAGCGAGTTATCGTGGGCGTCGCGTTTCTCGGCGACGCGGTCGGCGCCATCCGCGAGGAGATCGCCAACGCCCTCACGATGGCCGATTTTCTTGATCATCTCGATCATCTCCTCGGTGTCGCCCCAGTCGATACCTTCCTCGAGTTTCCCGTCTTCGGTCATCTCCATCGCCATCGCGAGCATGTTCCCGGTCTCGATGGCGTCGATCGTGAGGTCGTTACAGCGGTCGATCATGATCGCGATCGAGTCACGATCGTCGTTCATCGAGTTCGGGCCGAGGGAGAAGGCCGGTTCGTACTCGTAGGACTCCATCCGGACGTTCATCTCCTCGCCTTTGTGCATGTAGTCGACCTCGACTTCCTTCTTACAGGCGACCGGACAGGAGTGACAGGTCGGCTCGTCGACGAGGATGTTCTCCCGGACGTTTTCGCCGGAGACGCGCTCGGCGTCGAAGTCGAGTCCTCGATCCTCGCTTGCACTCCTCGTGCTCGTGTACCGTGCGTTGCCGGTCGGGAGTCCGTCCATCTCTTCGGTGATGTTCATCAGGACGTTCGTCCCGAACTGCGAGAGCCCACCCTCGTTTGGCGCGGTGACGTCCGACTCCTGGATGGCCTGCATCGCCTGCTGGTGGCCTTCCATGAACGTCTCCTTGTCCGCGGGCTGGGGCATCTGCGTGCCCGACTTGACGACGACTGCCTTGAGGTTCTTCGACCCCATCACACAGCCCGTACCGCCTCGGCCGGATGCCCGGTCGTCCTCGTTTACGATACAGGCGAATCGGACCTGGTTCTCGCCACCGGGACCGATCCCCATGATGCTCAGGTTCTTGCCGTACGATCCGTCCACCTCCTCCTCGATCATGTCACGGGTCTCGTGATAGCCACTGCCCCAGAGATGAGAGGCGTCGCGAAGTTCGACCTCGCCGTCCTCGACGTAGGCGTAAACCGGCTCGTCGGCTTTCCCCTCGAATAGCAGGCCGTCGAAGCCGGCCCACTTGAGGCGAGCGCCCGACCAGCCACCCTGGTGGCTGTCGGTGACGGTGCCGGTCAGCGGGGACTTCGTACAGACGGCGATCCGGCCACTCATCGTCGTCTGCGTTCCCGAGAGCGGCCCGTTCATAAACGCCAGCAGGTTGTCCGGCCCGAGGGGATCGACGTCCGGTCCCTGTTCGAAGACGTACTTGACACCCAATCCGCGCGCACCGATATACTTCTCCGCGTCGTCGTCGTCGATCGACTCGTATGCGACGTCCTCCTCCGAGAGATCGATGCGAGCGACCCTGTCTTGGAATCCACCGAGTTCAGTCATGATAACTCCTCCTTGTTCATTTCTACGTCCACACTGTTAGTCGTTCCCACTCAATGGTAACCATATCTAGTTACGCCGGATTCGGACGTCGAACGCGAAGGATGAACCCCATCGGTTCTGAGTCCCCGGATATTGATATCAGTATAACTAGCAAATACTGCCAGATCGTAACCTATCTCGGTCGTGTGAGAAAGTTACTGCCGAGCAGCGTGTCATACGGTCTCCTGTCGTCACTGCCCGCCGATCGCCAGGACGGGGTCGGCGATCGGCGGGACATCGGGACAGCAGTCCGTCTCACTCGAGGACGAGCCGGCGGCGACCGATCACAACAACAGGGCGACGATCGCGAGGATGATGAAGATCAACACGAAGATCCGTGCGATCTCCATCGAGATCCCGGCGACGCCACGAGCGCCGACGGCAGCGGCGACGATAGCGAGCACGAAGAATATCAGCGCCCAGTACAGGAAATCACCGCCGCCCATCTGTAGCGGTGCCGACGTTGCGGACTCGAGCATGTGCGGGGCTATCACGACCCCATAAATAAATCTCGGCGACCGTACACGCGCTAACCCCGGACTACAGCCGGTTAAGACCGGCATTCAGCCTGCAGGGTCAGCCCGAAGACTGAGTATCGTCGAAGAACGCCCGGCAGAGCTTCTCCTCGGCCGTTCGAAGATGTTCGTGGAAGGTCGGTCGCGAGACGCCCATCGATTGGGCCAGTTCCTCGCCGGTTGTCGGCCGGGGCCACTCGAAGTAGCCGCTCAGGTACGCCCGCTGGAGGGCGGCGAACTGACGCTCGGTGAGCTCGCGCTCGAGTCGGGCAGCGAACTCCTGGCGCGTCTCCCCCTGGCGCTCGCGCTGTCGGAACGAGATGACGTCGGTGCCCGCGTAGCGATCCTCGAGGGCTTCGACGATCGAGCGGACGTTCGTCGAGCGCGGGATCTCGAGCGTGACGCGGGCGCGGCCGTCTTCGCTTTCGATCGCACGTGTGCGGACGCCACGCTCGGAGAGCCAGCCGACGAGCGCGTCTCCGCCGGTGAGTTCGATCAGACACGCTTCGTCGTGCTCGACGACGACGCGACAGTCAAGCTCCGCCTCGGCAGCGGCCGCGGTGAGATCCGTAGCCGTCGCGTCGGGTCCGGTAACGGTAAACAGCGACGCCGTTTCGTTGCCGGTTCGGTGGACCGAACGACGGTACTCGAGCCGGCAGTCCGCTGCCGACGAGAGAGCGACGGGTGCGACGGCCGTATCGGTCAGCGCGACCTCGACGGCGACGACGGCGTCGGTCTCGAGGACGCGGCTCGTCTCGCGAGCATTAATACCGCTTGCGACCGAGCGGGCAAGCGCCGAGAGAACGACCGTCTCGCGGTCGTCGATCTCCCGGTCGCCATCGGTCCGAACCGTGAGTACGCCGTACTCGATGCCGTTGTACGACAGCGGGAACGCCGCGCGGGTGGTCCCGTCGAGCGTGTCGGTCGTGGCGTCACCGGCGGCGAGCGCAGCCGCAGCCGGGTGATCGTCGGCCATCGCGACCGGTTTCGATGGTTCCTCGCCGGTCGTCGCCCGAATTTCGATCGTTCCGGTCGCGGGGTTTCGCTCGCCGATCCACGCCCCGTCGTAAGCCGACTCGTCGGCGATCCGTTCACAGACCGCTTCCTCGAGTGCCGAACGGTCGGTCGAACCCGCGACGACGTCGGTGACGTCCCCGACCAACCCTTCCACCCGATCGAGGAGAAACTCGAGTTCGTCGGTCCGGGCCTCGAGTTCGAGTTCGGCTTCCTTGCGGGCGGTAACGTCGTTCTGGAACCCAACGTAGTGAGTGACCTGTCCCGACTCGTCGCGGACGGGCGCAATCGTCACTTCGTTCCAGAACTCGGACCCGTCTTTCCGGTAGTTTTTCACTTCGACGGTGACTGGCCGCTGTTCGTCGATCGCCGCCGCCATCTCGGCGACCACCGCCTCGTCGGTGTCTTCGCCCTGCAGGAACCGACAGTTCCGACCGACGACCTCGTCGTAGTCGTAGCCCGTTATCTCCTCGTAGGCGTCGTTGATGTAGACCAGCGGATTGTCCTCGCGGTCGGGATCGGAGATGACGATTCCGACCGGGGCTTCGTTGATCGCGCGTTCTTTGACTGCGCGGTCGCGCGTTCCGACGACTGACGTCCCGTCGTCGCCGCGGTCGTCGCGGGCGGGTTCGAACGTAATCGTCGCGCCGTCGACCGAGCGGTGGATGCGTGCGTCGTATCGGTGATCCGTCCCGTCATCGCACTCGAGTGAGACCCGCCGTGCCGTGCCGACGGCCGTCTCGTCGATCGCCGTCTCGAGTCGCGACCACGACTCGAGCGTGGCTACAGCGTCCCAGTCACCACTACCGGGTTCGTCGTCGGTCGATTCGTTCGGAAGGTCGAAAACGTCCCGTGCTGCGCGATTCGCGTACGTGATCGTCCCGTCGGTGACGGCGACGACCGGATCGACAACGGCCTCGAGTGCGGCGGCTGCGGGCGTGGCGTCGCCCCTGCCACTGTACTCGGCGTCGGCGTTCTCCATAGCTATCCTTGTCGCGGAGCGCCCTAAGAACCTCGGTGGTCGAACAGCGTTCAGTCGTCGAACGATGCATGTTATCGAAGTCGTGCAATCGAGACCACTGATACGTTTTCTTACAGATCCCAACGCTTACCCATCTGGTGGCCGCTGAACTGAGGTGAGGTCGATGTCACAGCATTTTATCGCCGAGCTACATATCATACACGCCGATCTCCCGCTTGCCCCGACGCTTCGGACCGTCACCGACGCGAACATCACGGTCGAATCGCAGCCGTTGACGTATCCCGATCGATCCGGCCCGATCTCCTTCTATTCGGCGACCGACTGTGATTTCGAGACGCTCGAGTCCGTCTTCGACGACGATCATACGGTCGCGGAGTGGCAGCTCTCGATGGCGTTTCCGGACCGCCGTATTTATCAGATCTATCACAGCGCGGTCGCGAAGTTCACTACCCCCGAAATCGCCGACATCGGCATTCAGTTGCTCTCCGTCCACAACGGCGACCGGGGCTGGCGGGTCCGACTTCACGCACCCGACAGGGCACATCTCGGCGACTACTGGGAGTACTGCCGCGAGGAAGACATTCAGGTGACCCTCGAGAAACTGTACAGTACCGGACCGCGAGCACGCTCCGTCGGGACCGATCGCCCCGACCTCTCGCTGACCGACCGCCAGCGGGAGGTCGCTCGTACCGCGGCTCGGATGGGCTACTACGAACCGGACGGTGCCAGCGCAGACGAAGTCGCAGCCGAACTGGGGATCTCGCCGTCGACGCTGTCGACCCATCTGCGGCGAATCATGGCGAAGCTGTTCCAGCAGCTGTTTGTCGATTGATGGCACTGAACGTGTCGATAACTCGACGCTCGAGTCCCCATATAAAGGAGAGAAGAATACGACATCAGATTGGTGCCACTCGAGGCCGGCCATTCGGCAATGAGTAAAACGAGTTCGTCCCCGGAGCTGTCGGCCCGAACGCCGAGCCTCGCCGTTATCGAACAGATCGCCGCGCTCGAAGATACGGATCCGATGTCGTTGCCGCCGCTGTACGACGCTGTCGATCCGGAAGCGCTGGACTCGCTCTGTCACTCGCCGACGGCCGGTCAGACGCGGACCGCGACGGAAGTTCGGTTTACCTACTGCGGATACGACGTTCGCGTCGGAACCGACGGTGACGTCGAGATCTCCGAGGCATAATACCGTAGCGACGGTTCTCCTTTTCGTTCTCAAACTCGAGCGGCCTCGCCCGTCTCGAGGCGCTGTCGTTGCCCGTGCCCGACGGAACGCTTTCCGGACAGCTCCAGACGAAGGCGCTTTAGGCGCTGGGCCGCTTTGCTCTCCTAATGAGTCAACCCACGCCCGACGTCTACGAGCAGGGCAAGGGCATGGACGCCCACAACCAGGTGATGCGGGAGATCCGCTCGCGCAAAGAGGCGAGCTACGACCCCCACGAGCCGACCCGTGTCTGGCTCGACGAGGACAACACTCCCGGCGGCGTCAAACAGAGCCTGACGATCATCCTCAATACCGGCGGCTGTCGCTGGGCCCGCGCCGGCGGCTGTACGATGTGTGGCTACGTCGCCGAGAGCGTCGACGGCGGGAGCGTCTCCCACGACGCCCTGATGGATCAGATCGAGGTCTGTCTCGAGCACGAACGAGAGAACGCCGACGAGCCCGCGGAGCTGATCAAGATCTACACCTCCGGCTCCTTCCTCGACGAGCGCGAGGTCGGGGCCGAAACCCGACGTGCCATCGGCGAGACGTTCGCCGACCGCGAGCGTATCGTCCTCGAGTCGCTGCCCGACTTCGTCGACCGGGAGAAGATCGCCGATTTCACCCGCCACGGGATCGACACGGACATCGCGATCGGCCTCGAGACGGCTACCGACCGCGTCCGTCACGACTGCGTGAACAAGTACTTCGACTTCGAAGACTTCGAGGACGCCTGTGTCGAGGCCATCGCCGCCAACGACGAAGCAGGTGACGACGCCGACGCCGGGATCAAAGCGTATCTCCTGATGAAGCCGCCGTTTCTGACCGAATCCGAAGCAGTCGAGGACATGATCTCCTCGATCGAGCGCTGTGCCGACGTCGACGGCTGTCACACCGTCTCGATGAACCCCTGTAACGTCCAGCGCTACACGATGGTCGACGAACTCTACTTTTCGGACGGCTACCGGCCACCGTGGCTGTGGTCGGTCGCTCACGTCCTCCGCGAGACCGCCGACGTCGACGCAATCGTCGTCTCCGACCCCGTCGGACACGGCTCCGATCGCGGCCCACACAACTGTGGGGAGTGTGACGACCTCGTTCAGAAGGCGATCAAGGACTTCGACCTCCGGCAGGATCCGACGGTCTTCGAGCAGGTCTCCTGTGAGTGTGAACTGACCTGGGAGACCGTCATCGAGCGCGAGCGGAGCTTCAACCAGCCGCTGACGCGCTGACGGGCCAGCCCGGCCGACGTTCTCGATCGGCGATCGGTCTTTTCACTCGCTTCACTCTCGTAGAAACGACTCGAGCGGTGGGCCTCGAGCGACCGGAAGAACGGGCTGGCGACGTTACGCGCCGTTTTCGGCGGCTTCGAAGCCGCGAAGGACGCCCTGTCCGTCGGTGGGCCCGACGTCGGGCAGCGTCACGCGCTCGGGGTGGGGCATCAACACGGCGACGGTCTCGCGGTCGCCGAGGACGCCCGCGATGTTGTGCTTCGAACCGTTCGGGTTCACGTCTGGACCGGTGTCGCCGTTCTCGTCGCAGTACCGGAAGAGGACGCGATCCTCGTCCTCGAGTTCGGCGAGTCGCTCGTCGTCGATCTCGTAGCGGCCCTCGCCGTGTGCGATCGGGATCTCGATGACGTCGCCCTCGTCGTAGGCTGCGGTCCAGGGCGTATCGTCGCGCTCGACGCGCAGATACACGTGTTCACACTGGAAGCGGGCGCTCTCGTTGGTCGTGAACGCCCCCTCGGTGAGACCGGACTCACAGCCGATCTGGGCGCCGTTGCAGACTCCGAGGACGGGCGTTCCCGCCGCTGCAGCCTCGCGGACGTCGGCCATGATCGGCGAGCGGGCGGCCATCGCGCCCGCACGGAGGTAGTCTCCGTAGGAGAATCCACCAGGGAGGACGATCCCCGACGTCTCCTCGGGGAGGCCGTCCTCGTGCCAGACGATCTCGGCGTCGATGCCGAGGTGCTCGAGCGCGCGCTCGGCGTCTCGGTCGCAGTTCGAGCCGCCAAAGCGGATGATAGAGACAGTCATCTACCGTTCGTCGACCTCCACGTCGTAGTCGTGAATCGTCGGATTCGCGAGCAGCCGTTCTGCCATCTCGCTGGCGCGCTCGTGGGCGCTCTCGGCCGATTCGGCCTCGATATCGATTTCGAAGCGGTCGGCCGACCGCAGGTCCTCGAGTTCGAATCCGAGTCGTTCGAGGGCCTGTTGGGTCGTCTCGGCCTCCGGATCGAGCACGCCGTGTTTGAGTCGGACGGTCACCGTCGCGGTATAGGCGGTCATTACCTGATACCCCGTAACCGTGCTCAAAAACGCTTTCGGCTTGCGTTCGTAATACACGTTCGTGGATACACGCGACGTAGACGCGAGCGACCGCGTCTCGAGGGCCGTTATGGAAGGAGCCGGCGGACGAACGACATCACCCGATAGCCGATCGAACCGTTCTGATAGCCGTTCCAGCCCCGCATCCCACCGGCGAGGGTGACAGCATCGTACCCCTCCGTCTCGAGTAGTTCGGTCGCCTTCTTGGCGACGACACCCGCCTTACAGACCGTGACGACCGTCTTTCCGTCCGGGACCTTCGAAAGGGACTGTCGAAACTCGTCCTCGTTGCCCCGTCGAAGATCGTCGTACACCGGGATGTTCTGACTCCCTTCGATACGATCGCGCTGGTAGGTCTTTCGCGGTCGGATATCGAGGACGTACAGCGACTCGCCGTTCTCGAGTCGCTCCTCGAGTTCCGGCGGTGTGATCTTGCTCATACTGCCCAATATTGCACACGAGAACAAAACGGTACGGATCTCGCTCGAGTCGGTATCGGTTCGCTCGAGTCGTATTGGCCACTGGCCGAGAGTATCCTACGATTCTGTTGAACGCTTACCGATTGACACAAACGGGCTATCGAATACTGGGGAGTGGTATACTACCGGACACAGTAAACACCCGATCGCACGACGGCTGTGCGATCGGTGTGTACATCGTTTCATACGGACTACTGTAAGTCGTTACCGGCGCAACCGCGACCCAGGCTGCGGTTGCGCCGGTAAATCGTTACAGCAATCCGTATCAGTTGTTACTATATTCGAAGTCATCATACGAGGAAATGGAGCAGTGCCCCGAAAGAACAAAGTATCGCACTAATCGCGGCAATCTCGACGCTTTCACCAGCTTTGAGTTCTGTGGATCTTTCTACAAAGAGGCCGTATCCAGTTTGTGCAAGAAAGGCAAAAGCACCAACAATCATCAGTGTGCCACCGAGGCTAACGCCTGTTGAGAGCATCTCGTTGAAACCAACGAGCCCAACACTCAGACCAGTGACTCCCATCAAGAGATGGTACCAGCTTCTTTTGTTCATACGATATATTTTTTGAGATGTGATGTAAATCTTGTTCAAAACTGAG
The DNA here is from genome assembly GCF_030848565.1 of Natronolimnohabitans sp. A-GB9. Classification (GTDB taxonomy): domain Archaea; phylum Halobacteriota; class Halobacteria; order Halobacteriales; family Natrialbaceae; genus Natronolimnohabitans. The sequence goes on along the minus strand of NZ_JAVDDV010000003.1, from coordinate 206,734 downwards.
ACAGTTAATCGATACTGCATAGAGAGCATGAGTGCAGTACGACACCAATGCTTTGTGATACTGCCGGACAGCAGTCAGTAAACCGTCGGTCGCGAACTCGCGGCCGTCACCCATTGGGACGGCCGCAGTAGCGCGACCGATCGGTGAATAGTTCTGTCCGGCAGTATGAGTCGAAGAACCGGCAGCAATAGGATATCGACCCTCCAGAAATGTGTTATATGTGAACTATACAAAATACCGAACAAGAGAGTATAAGCGAGTTAGCTACTGAAGTCGGTACAGACTGGGATACCGACGGTGTTGAACTCGGTCATCGCTGCGAGTTCATCCGGCACCTGATGAATGTCGATCGTCTCTTCGACCAGGGCGGTTGGATCGAGTTTACCGGTTTCGATCATATCGAGCATCTCCGAGTATCGAGACGGCTGTAGACCGAGCGAACCGACGAACTCTATTTCCTTTGCGACAAACTCGTCAGTCGGGAGTGGAATCTCACCTTGTTCATCGCTGGTGGTGAGTCCAATCTGGACGTGGCGGCCCCCTTTCCCGAGCGAGTCAACGGCGTTTCGGCAGGTCGTCTCGATCCCCAGCGCGTCGACGGAGACATCTGCACCTCCGTCAGTCATATCCCTGACTTCTTTTGCGGGATCGTCGACCTCGCTTGCGTTGACTGTCGCCACAGCGCCGAGTTCTTCTGCTCGCTCGAGTTTTTCGTCCATCAGATCGACGCCGATGACGTTTGCTCCCAACGCGTTTGCAATATGCACTGCTGAAAGGCCGATGCCACCACAGCCGTGAACGACCACGTCCTCACCGTTTCCGACGTTACCCTGGTGGGCCATACCGTGATAGGAAGTCATAAACCGACAGCCACAGCCAGCGGCAGTCTCGGCGTCGATTCCATCCGGGAGTGGGACGGCGTTGATGTCACCGTTGGGAATGTGAACTTCCTCGGCAAACGCACCGGGTGCGTCGTTCATAAAGCCGAGCCCAATGTGATTCTCACAGATGTTCTCCCGGCCGTTGCGGCAGAGCGAACACTTCCCACAGGCAAAGTTAAACGGGATGGCGATCTCTTGGCCTTCCTCGACGGTCTCGATATCGTCTCCGACTTCGATGACTGTTCCCGTGGGCTCGTGACCCAGAATGTGCGGCGGGTCGGGCCGGTAGCCAAACCAGTCCCAGTCGCCCTGCCAGCAGTGCCAGTCGCTTCGACAGACACCACACCCTTCGACCCTCGCAATTACGCCGTGGGGTTCCAGTTCCGGCCGGTCAACCTCCTGTACTTCGAGCGGTTCTTGGAATTCTTCGAGCACGACAGCTTGCATTGACATGCTATGATAATACACGCCAAGATAGAGCATAAATGTAGAGGGATACAGTAATTGCTGAATATCAAAATTACTGTATTCAACCCAGAGATTCCGTAGTAACTGTTTCTCCTGCCTGGGCGATCACTTGCTTCGCAAATCGAACCGGCAGTCGTACCACATTCGCGTTATCTATCTAACTACAACTGATACTGCCGGACAGAACTATTCACCGATCGGTCGTGCGACTGCGGCCGTCCCAACGGGTGACGGCCGCGAGTTCGTGACCGACGGTTCACTGACTGCTGTCCGGCAGTATGAACAACCCACCCAGTCATTGTCAGAAGATGCGTGCTGAATCGAGAGCGTGAGTGCAGCAAGCGGACGTCGTTCGTTTCAGAAAGTTTGCGCTGAATCTGTCGATCAGTAGAGTTACGTACTAGATAGCGATATCCGTTGAATCTCGACGAGATGGTTGTCGCCCCACTCGTCGCGATGGGCGTCGTCAACGGAGAGGGCTGTAGTGAGGTCGCCCACTTCCGCTTCGAACGTGCAGATCGTACAGGAAAGCTGAAATTTCACTATCGACCTCTGGCACCGGAATCGCGACCTGTAGCGAGGGCGAGGTACGGGGCCAATTCAGTGGGATCAGCGACCAATTCAATAGTTTTGTGATCCGGATCGTATGCGATGATATCGGTTTCTTCGAGCTTGGGAAGGTGATTATGGACGAGGCTGATCCCGATCTGCTGCTCCTCAGCGGGGCTCTCCTCGCGGCTTGCGACGCGCGTCGTGAGTTCATCCAGCGTGGCGATGCCGTAGTCGGATAGATACTCGAGTACGTGCTGGCGGCGCTCGTCGCTGAACGCTTCGAAGAAGTCTGTCGGCGAGCGGTCGTCCGTAGCTTCGATCTCGGTTGTGGCTGTCTGCAGGTCGGTCATGAACATCTCCACGTATAGGGTATAGGAAGAAGCAAAGCCGTGCTAGGGATCTAGGATCAGCAAATTGGCGTGTCCAGGGCCGGCCTAGTCATCTAGCCGGTGGCTGACGATCCATCCGCAGCGAGTTCGTCGAGCAACTTCCGCGATCCCTTTCGGACGTGCTGGTAGAATGTCGCTGACGAGATTCCGAGCGTTTCGGCGATTTCTTCACCAGAAGCACGCCGCGGCGAGTCGAAGTACCCCGCATGATAGGCCACTTCGAGTACCTCTTGCTGGCGGTCGGTCAACGATTCGAATACGGTCTCTGAGTCGGCGTTTTCCGCTGCGGTGCTCTGCGTGACCGTCCGTTTCGAGACGAACTCCGTCTCGGGGAACGTCGCTTGCAGCCGCTCGATGATGGGCCGGATATTCGTCTCGGGGGCGGTTTCCCCGATGATCCGGCCAATGCCGTCTTCGACAACGACCGAGTTAGGGGTGACTCCTTCTTTGATGAGTGTTAGTACTGGTGACGACGAAGTTGCACGACACTCGATTCGTCCTGTGTCTCCTGTCGCTTGCAACGGACGAGCCAAGTCAACCCCCGAAAACGTCTCGAGCCGGTCACAGACGTGCTCTGGCGGAGCGCCCTCCACGTCGATATAGTAGACAAATGCCCCCTCCGAAGCGGGCGTCGTTTTCTTCAGAGAGAGCCGACAATCGAGGTGTTCGGTGACATCGATGACGGGAACGTCCGAGTCCGTACAGCGGAACTCGAGTTCGACGCGCGTCTCGGCGTGAAGCAGTTGGCGGTTCTTCGTCGCGTAGATGGCGTGTCCGATGCGTTCGCCGAGTTCGCCGAGGAGATGGCGTTCGTTCTCGTCGAACGCGAACGCCCGGTCAGAGTGGAGGCGGAGCACGCCATACACGGTGCCCCTGTACGTGAGCGGGACTGCAGCCGCCGCATTGTAGCCGCGTCGGTGTGCATACCCGCTGGCCATCGTCGCCATCGAATTATTTGACAGGTTCTGGACGGCCTGTACATCCCCACTCTGCAGTGCTTTCTTGGTAATTCCGTCGCGAGAGTCGGCTTCGTTCACCGCCGCCACTTCGTCTGAGAGAGTCTCCTCCGTCAGTCCCGCCCATGCACTTGGTCTAACCGTCTCGTCTGCCACGACGTATTCGCCGATCCACGCCTCCGCGTACGCTTCTGAACTCCCAAGGCTGTCACATACCTGCTGTTCGAGTTCGTCACGAGTCGATGCCCGCACGATTGCATGATGGATCGAGTTGAGGCTGGTAATGATCTTGTGGAGTCGCTCGAGTGTATTTCGTTGATGTTCGAGGGTATCCCGCTGTTGTGCGAGCGTCCGTTTGCTCTCTTCGAGGGCGGTGATGTCCTCGGCGGTTGTGATGACGCGGTCGAGCGTCCCGTCCTCGTCGAACACGGGTGCGGCACTGACCGAAAGCCACCGGGACTCTCCATCGGGTCGCTCGACCTTGAGGATTCGATCCTCCACCACCGTACCCGTCTCGAGGGCCACCGCAAATGGGTGTTCGTCGGCCGGAACTGGCTGTCCCTCTTCGTCGTAGGTCGGTCTATCCTCGGGTGTGTACTCGTCGATTCTTTCTTCGTGAATGTCGAGAATCTCCCTTCCTCTCCCGTTTATTCGGGTGATTTCGCCGTCAGCGTCGACAACCATAATGCCGCTTGGGCTTGTCTCGAGCAACTGCTGGAGGGTATTTCGTTGGCGCGTGATTGTCCGCTCGCGTTCTTTCTGCTCGGTCACGTCGACGTTGACTGCGATGAACCGCTCGATGTCACCGTCCGCAGTCGTAATAGGAGCAACCGTCTGATTGACGGTGTACGTTTCGCCGGACTTGCGCTGGTTGATCACTTCGCCCGTCCACGTCTCGCCCGAGAGAATCGTCTCCCACAGGTCGGCATAGAACGGGTTGTCGTGCTCGCCGGAGTTGAGTATCTGCGGTGTTTCGCCGAGCGCTTCCTCGACCGCGTAGCCGGTTTGCTCCTCGAACGCTGCATTGACGTATTCGATTGTGCCGTCCGTATCAGTCAGATAGATCGAGTGGCCCGCATGATCGAGCGCTTCGCGGAACGCGCGGAGGCGTTGTTCCCGTTGTTTGCGCTCAGTGACGTCCTCGAGTGCCGTAATGACGCGGTCGATCGAGCCGTCGGGACCGCGAATCGGCGCGGCACTGACTGACAACCATGTCCGCTTTCCAGCAGTTGGTTTGATGCCAATGACAGTGTCGTAGACTGGTTCGCCAGTCACGAAGACGCGCGTGATCGGGTGATCCTCGGGGGAAAGCGGTTCTTCGGCGACACTGACCACTTTTTGGTCGATTGACTCGTAGCTCTCTCCCCGGAGTTCGTCGGGGGAGCGGTCATAGAGAACTCCGGCGTAGGTATTTGCGCGGACGATCTCGCCCTTGGAGTCGATGACCGTGATTCCAATAGGGCTGGTTTCGAGAAGCTGCTGAACGGTGTCGCGTTCGTACTGAAGTTTCTCTTCGTACGCTTTCTGGTCAGTGATATCGCGGATGATGCCGGTAAAGAGCCGCTGGCCATCGTACTCGTGCTCGCGCAGGCTGATCGAAATCGGCACTTCGTGGCCGTCTTTGTGGAGGGCGGGCAGTTCGACGCCGTCCCAGTCGAAGTGTTTCTCGCCGGTTTCGAGATACCGCCGAAGTCCTTCGGCGTGAGCGGATCGTAGTCGTTCTGGAATCAGGTCCATCTTCGACGTGCCGACGAGTTCTTCTGGTGAGTAGCCTAAGATCCGTTCGACTGCAGGATTCGCATAGACGATCGTACTCTCTGTATCGAGTGTGAGCAAGCCTTCCGATGTATTCGCCGCAAGTGTCTGGAAGAAGGTAGCATCGTCGAGATCGAGGGGAGAACGAGAAACCACGTCCTCATTACCGTGGGCGCTGGATGAAGTACCTCCATCGTTATCCCCGGTCATTACCGCCCAAACTCGTCGGGGAGTCAAAAGACTTTATTCAGGTTTAATAATTAACACAGCCCGGTTTTCTAGAGAGCCAGGGACGCACGCCCCCCGTTCCAACAGGCTGTATCAGTCGGCAGTCACGGGTCGGCGCTCGTCGACGGTGATCCCCGTCGTCAGTCGATCGGCCGCCCGCCGCGCGCCGGCGACGTTACCCGCAAGCGGCCCGACGGTACCCGCCGCGAGCGCTCCTGTGACAAACACCGACGTCGCGTGACCGCTCGAGTCCTGCCAGGCGAGCGTCTCGTCGTCTAACACTGGCATACCTCGGTAGCCCCGCTCGAGGTCGAGTTCGTCGGCGACGCGGTCGACGAACGGATGCTCGAAGACCGGCGCGAAGCCGGTCGCCAGCACGGCGCGGTCGGCCGACAGACAGCCCCCGTCCTCGAGTAAGAGACGAACCCGACCGTCGACGTCGCGGGCCGAGCGAACGTCACCGTGGCGAATCGACAGCGCTCCGTCGTCGACGGCTGTCTCGAGGCGCTCGAGTAGCGTCGGCGGGATCGTCCCGTCGTTGCGCGCCTCCCCGACGGTCTCGAGGCGTGCCTTCGAGCCGGGTGGATGGCGATGGAGGTGGCGCTCGATGTGGTTCCAGTTGATCCAGCGCGGATCGGCCTCGGAGTTCGCCGTCTCGAGTTCGTGTCGTGTACACAGCGTCACCGGTTCCCGGCCGGCGAGACAGGTCGCGAGCTGTGCGGCGGTGACGCCGCCGCCGACGACGACCGTCCCATCGGCCCGGGTCCCTGGATCGAACCCGTCCCAGACGTGGTCGATCGCATCGACGCCGTCGGCCCACGACGGCTGTCGGTAGCGACCGCCGTGACCGATCGCCAGGACGCAGTTTCGGGTTCGGATCTCGGCTGTCTCACTCGACTCGTCTCGACTGTCGGCCGTCTCGAGGACGAGCGCCCCATCGTCGGTGTTCGGCTCTCGGATCGCCTCGACGGTCGCCCGACGATGGAGCGTATCGAGATCGTTCCCATCGATGACGTAGTCGGCGTAGTCGAGAAACAGCGACAGCGTCGGGCGCGGCGGATAGTCCGGCGTCGGTCGGAGCTCGTCCTCTCGATCTCGGCTCTCGGCGAAGGTTTCGAGGCCAAACGGTTCGGTTCCGACGTGGTGGACGAACGTCGAGCGCAGCTCCTCCATCTCGCAGGCGGCAGCTTTCCGGCGAAACGACTCGAGCAGGCGTTCGTGTGGATCGACGACCAGGAGGTCCTCGCGCTCGAGGTCGGTGTCCTCGAGGAGCCGCTGGCTGAGATAGGTGCCGTGGATGCCACCGCCGACGATAACGCACTCGTACATCGGACCACGCTACGGTAGGTTATTACTTTAGTCTACTGTATTATTAACTACTGCTATGCTATAGCTGCGTATTCATATAACGTTGGTAGAGCTCCCACTTCGGGGTTGCGTAACTGTCCCGTGGCACCGAAGCAGCGAGGTGCCCCCGTGAGCAGGAGTTTTTATGTTGGGCATCTAATAGTATGCTATGGCCGAAAACGCCTCACTCGGCGCGGGAATTACGCCCGCGGTGGCCACCGTTATCGTCGCGTTGCTCGTGGCGTTCGTCGCGCTTGCGGCCATCGACTCGACAGTCGCGATCATCCTCGCGATCTTCGGGTTCGTCTTCGGTGGCGACCTCCTGAGACAGCTCTCGACGGTTCTCCAGACCGAAGACGACGACGCGACGGCCGAAGACGAGTCGGAGATAGTCGACAGCAACCGCGAAGACGCCCTCGAGCGACTACGGACGCGGTACGCCGACGGCGAACTCACCGACTCGGAGTTCGAACGCCGACTCGAGGTGTTACTCGAGACGGAAACGGTCGCCGACGTCGAACGCTATCTCGAAGATCGCGGAGACCCGACCGGTCGCGACGCCGACGGAGACGGCCGCAGTAGTGCGATCGACGTCGAATAGTTCTGTCCGACAGTATCAGTGTCGACAGGAGAGTCGCTGTTCGTCTCAGAACAGCACTCGTCCGCCCCACGCGATGACGAGCGCGAATCCGATCGCCGCGGCGATCTGGCGTGCAAGCATCGCGGCGACGAACCGACTCGAGACTTCCCGTGCGACCGTGATCGCCGTGACGAGACAGGGCAACAGGACGCCGGCCAGGTAGACAGCGACCAGTACCTCGACAGCCGAGAGTGACGCGACGCCAGCCGAATCCGCCGTCAGCAGTGCGATCCCGTCCTTTCGGATCGCCGCAAGGACGACGGGCAGTGCCGCCTCCGCGGGCAGGGCAAACGCCGCCATCGCCGGCTCGAGCACCGTTCCCAATCGCTCGAGCGCGCCGAGATACTCGAGCAGTGCGGCGACGACACAGATCCCGGCGAAGACGGGGAGCGCGGTCGTGACGAAACTGGCGAGTGAACTGCGGGCCTCGCGCCAGATCGCACGCGGGCGTGGCCACTCGAGGAAGGTGCGCCGATCGACGGCGAGGTCCGTCCTGCGCGCTTCCGGCGGCGCGATCAGGCGGACGTAGAGCAGGGTGGACGCGACGAGGACGGCGAGGTAGGGACCGACGAGCCAGGGCATCCCGACGGCCGCGAAGACCGCCAGCGTGGCGGGGAACTGGTAGGAACACGCCGACCCGAACGAGATCGCAGAGATGGTGGTACAGCGCGTACAGTCCGAACAGCCGCGAGTGCTCGTGACCGCGGGGACGTTACAGCCAAATCCCATCACGACCCGGACGAGGTCCCGGCCGGTGAGTCCGACGCGACGCATAAACGGGTGAAGCGCAGCCGTCACACGCATCGTGAGCCCACTGGCCGAGTACGCGCCCATGAACAACGCAAAGATCAGCAGCGTCGGCAGCGCCCAGACGAACAGGAACGGTCCCATCGCGAGCAGGCCGTAGTCACCGCCCAGTACAGCCGCCAGCGGTCCCGGTAGCGTCTCGGCCCACACGATCGCCGGTTCGAGCGCGTTGCCGACGAGCGGGTCGAGTTCGCCCGCGACGGTGTTTGCGAACCAGACGGCGACGATCGCCGGTAACAGGAGGACGAGCGCGCTCGCGATGGGGCCGAGATACGGTCGCTCGAAGACGTGCCTCGAGGGTTCGATCTCCCACCCCGACTGCACCCCGGTTTCGCCGGGGAGTTCGTCCGCGTAGCGAAGTGCCGCGCGGACGTCGCGACCGTCGGCCGCCCTCGGCGCGGTTTGGGTACTGCCGGACCTATCGATCGGATTTCGAGCGCCGCCGTCGGCCGCGACACGGCCCAGATGCCGTGCGTCGACGGGGACGACGGGAACGCCGAGATCCGCCTCGAGATCGGCGATCACACCCCGTGCCTCGTCGGTTGCCTCGATTCGATCCCAGTGAGTGACGACCACCGCGCCCGTGCGACCCTGCACGAGCGAGAGGAGGTCCGTGAGATCCCGATCGATGTCCGTCGCCGGCACGACGAGGATCACCGTCTCCGCCCGATCGAGGGCCGACAGCGCCTCACGGGTCGTCTCGGTGTCGGCCTCGAGGGTGATTCCAGGCGTATCGATCACCTCGAGATCACCACTCCGATAGATTTCACTCGAAACCGTCGACCCGCCGACGTTCTCGACGGCCGGCGTCGTGCCAGTGAGCCCGGCCGCAAGCGCCGACTTGCCGACGCTTTCCTTTCCGATCAGGACGACTCGGTTCCGACTCGAGTCGGTCATTCGGTCTCGGTCACCTCCTGCTTTGCCTCCGGTTCGAACGATCGCTCCGTTCCCAACCGATGATCGGCTGCTGTCTGGCTCATTCTCGGGTCGCCCCTCGCGCCGCCGCGTTAATAATACTCTCGAATAAGATAATAACTACTATTATTCTGCAGACGGTATTGGCAACTGAATGTCCGACAACTCGATTCCCGTCACGGTGCTATCCGGTATCCTCGGTGCCGGCAAGACGACCACGCTCAACCACGTGCTGCGCGAGAGCGGCGACCGGGATCTCGCCGTCCTCGTCAACGACATGGGCGAGGTCAACGTCGACGCCGAACTCGTCGCCGAATCCTCGGATATCGCCGACGAGGACGAGGAGCTGGTCGAACTCTCGAACGGTTGTATCTGCTGTGAGCTACGTGGCGATCTGCTCGACGCCATCGGCGAACTGACCCAAAAGCGGGAGTTCGACGCGATCGTCGTCGAATCGACCGGCGTCGCCGAGCCACTCCCCGTCGCACAGACGCTGACGCTTGGCTTCGATCAGGCCGACCTCGATCCCACGGAGTTCTACGAAGAGACCGGGATCGAGCCGCTTGAGGGCTGTCACCTCGATACGACCGTTACGGTCGTCGACGCCCACCAGTTCGACGAGGCGATGGAGTCAGACGAGATCTTAGACGACGACGGGACGAAAAAACATCTCGGCGACCTGCTCGTCGAACAGGTCGAGTTCTGTGACGTCCTCGCCCTGAACAAGTGTGATCTGGTCGACGAGACGACCCTCGAGGAGATCGAATCGACGCTCGAGGTCCTCCAGCCCCGCGCCGATATCATCCGTACCGAACACGGACGGATCGATCCCGATCGAATCATCGATACGGAACGGTTCGACTTCGAGGAAGCCAGCCAGTCGGCCGGATGGATCCAGGAACTCCAGGAGCCCCACGAGTCTGCCGAGGAGGAACACGGCGTCACCTCCTTCGTCTTCGAGGCGCGCCGGCCGTTCCACCCCGAACGCTTCGCGGACCTGCTCGACGAGTTCCCGGACAACGTCGTCCGATCGAAAGGACACTTCTGGATCGCGAGCCGTGAAGACGAAGCGATCACGCTCAACGTCGCGGGCCAGTCGGTCCGGGTCGCACCGGCTGGGACGTGGATCGACGCGCTCCCACCCGAAGAGCGCGAGGCGCAACTCGAGGAGAACCCACAGCTCGAAGAAACGTGGCACGACCGCTGGGGCGACCGAAACGTCCGCATGGTCGTGATCGGCACCGAGATGGATCACGAATCGCTCCGAAACGATCTCGCCGACTGCCTGCTCACCGACGAGGAACTCGAGGAAGACTGGTCGACCTACGAGGATCGGTTCCCGACGTTCGAGCCGCCGGAAGCTGACGTCGACGCGGACGCCGAGGAGTCGGCCGACGGAGCGAGCGCGGAGTCAGGTGACGAACAAGAAGAGATCGGACTTGCGGACTAAGAAGACGGGACGTGAGCGAACACGACACCGACACCGAGACCGAACCGCCGACGTCCGACGCCGACGGCGATCCGCCTGAGCCCGACGTCTCGCCGTGTTACCAGGCCTATCTCGAGCGCAACGACTACCGGCCGGACACCTGCACCATCTACGCGTCGGTTACCGCCGGCTCGGAGCGCGACCAGTGGATCAAGGCGTGGGGCGACGCGTTCGTCTCACGGGACGACGCTCGTTGATCGCCCCGAGGGGAACAGCACAGCGACCACCGACAGACGACTCCGAAAACCCATGTCAACACAGTTCCAGACTGCAGTCAAAGCAACAGTTTCCGACACGCACCGATACGACGCGATCGACCGAATGGTCGAACGCGGCGAACGAACGAACCTCGGTATCCTCGTCCGCATGAGCGGACTCGACGGCGAGTTCCGTCGGCGGGCGCTGAACGGACTCGCCGAGTGTAACGGGGCCGACGAACTCGAGGATCTCGCCGAGGATACGACGATCGATCCGTCCTTGCGGCGACGAGCCGACGAACTGTGCTGATACCGGCGGCTGTGAGTGGCCGCTAAACGGTACACACACGTTCTACGGCTCACCTGACTCGCGGTCGGTTTTGTACCCGCGGATCGTCGTGCAGTTGTATCGTGACACGGTCACGACCAGCAGTCCGAACCCACGACGCTCGAGCACGGGATATGACCGTCCGCCGCAGAGTTGTTAAAATATAGTCGCAGTAGATGGCTCTTTCCTAGCAACTCTTTTTATGTGTGGCGTTCTGTGTTACTAACACATGGGATACAACTGTTCCACCTGTGACGAGAGTTTCGAGTCCGCAGCCGGTGTCACCCAGCACGTCGCGCTTCATCACAACACCTGTGCAGTCTGTGACGAGGCGTTCGACGACGTCGGATCGCTCCAGAACCACGTCCACGAGAGCCACTGACACGGACCTTTCTACCGATGTGCCGGCGTACCTACGACTCATCTGCGGACGTGCCGGCACATCGGTAGAAGGCAGCGACGGCCTCGAGATAGTCGGCGTACTGGTCGCCGGTCGGATGCTCACAGTCGAGTGCAAGCGCCGGCGAGGTGTCGGTCGTGACTGCGTTTAGATCGCGGACGCCGAAGGCATTGGCCGGAAACGATGGCGTCAACAGACGCATCTCGTCGGGCCACTGTCGGAACGACGCACCGATACAGTCGCGCTCGAGGATGGCGAAGTCGATCTCGAGCGAGTCGAGTGCGACTGCTGTCCCGATCCCCGCAGGACCGGCACCGACGACCGCGACGTCGAGCGTTCGTGGTAGCGTCATGTAGGGGTAACAGTAGCCCCACCATCGTTAATAATACTACTGCGTTTCTTAGCAAACACTCATACCGGAATTCGTATCGTTGCTACGTTCACTCACACCGAACCATCGGCGGAAAGCAGGACTTTTGATCACAGGTAGACTGAACTCCGGGTAATGCATCGATATTCGCTCGAGCGGAGGTGGCTGTGATGACGACCGAAATCACCGAAATTACCGTAATCGGAGACGACGACACTGGACTGGTTGCCCGCGTGACAAGCCTCCTGTTCGAGCGCGGAGTCAATATCGAGGACGTAGATCAGGCCGTTCGTGACGGCGTCTTCCGGATGTATCTCGCCGTCGATACCTCGGAGATGGTCTGTACGGAGGAAACCCTCCGGGACGACCTCCACGAACTCGGCGACGATCTCGATCTCGACGTACAGGTCCGATTCCCCGCCGACCGCAAGACCCAGCAGATCGCCGTCCTCGTCACGAAAGAGAGCCACTGCCTCGAGGCGATGTTCGAGGCGTGGGCCAACGACGAACTCGGCGCCGACATCGGCGTCGTCATCGGAAACCACGACGATCTCCAGCCACTGGCCGAACACTACGACGTTCCGTTCCACGACATCGGCGACGAGAGCGGCCAGCAAAACGAGGACGAACTACTCGAGTTGCTCGCGGAGTACGACGTCGACCTGATCGTTCTCGCACGATACATGCGCATTCTCAGCCCGAACGTCGTCTTCCGCTACGAGGACCGGATCATCAACGTCCACCCCTCCCTGCTGCCGGCGTTCCCCGGCGCGGAAGCGTACCGACAGGCCATCGAGGAAGGCGTTCGCGTGGCCGGCGTCACCGCCCACTACGTGACGACCGATCTGGACCAGGGACCGATCATCACCCAGCGGGCGTTCGACGTCCCCGACGACGCCGACCTCGAGGCAATGAAACGCCGCGGCCAGCCCCTGGAAGCCGACGCCTTACTCGAGGCGGTCAAACTGCATCTGAACGGCGACGTTTCGGTCCACCGCGGACGGACGTCGGTCCGGGAAAACGGCGACGAGTACCAGCTCGGATTACCCGAGGAAGTCGACGAGTACACGCCGGACCGGCCGGTCGACGGAATCGGCGACGTCGTCGCGAAGGAACCGTAGCGACGTCACTGGGTCTTCCCCCTCGAGGATCCGCGCCAGTTCGCCGGGTAACTGCGCCGCGACGTCCTCGGCCTCACCGCCGGTCAGCGTCTCGCCGAGCGTCGCGAGGACGGCTTCGCTTGCTGTCTGTGTGCGGTCCATCGACTCGAGGTGGCCGGCCTCCTGGACGAGCGAGTAGAACTCGTTTTCCTGTATACTCGCGTCTTCGGCTGGAGCCGATTTCGGAATAGGGCCCTCAGATGCAAGTCGTCGGCCCGCTCGGCGGCGGACTTGTGAGAACCTATAGCACTCCTGACCAGCAATCTTATCGTGGACACCGACGTAGTTTGGCATGTTATGTCACAACAAGAAATCCAGCAGGAGCTGTACGTCGACCAGTACACGCTCGGTCTCGTCGGTCCCGATCAAGAGTGGGCAGGGACCGTCGCGGACGGTGGAACGATCGAAACGTACACGCCACCGGCCTGTTGGGGTCCCATGATCACACCCGAGTTCCGTGGCGGCCACGAGGTCACCCGACCGATTCGTGTCGAAGGTGCGGAGGTCGGCGACGCCGTTGCTCTCCACATCCGGGACGTCGAGGTAACGAGCATGGCGACGAGTACAGGCTCGATGACCGAGCGCGAGGACGCCTTCGGCGACGACCCGTTCGTCGACCGTCGCTGTCCCGAGTGTGGTACCGACTGGCCCGAGACGACCCTCGAGGGAACCGGCGAGGACGCCGTCCGGTGTGACGAGTGCGGGGCGGACGCCTCGCCGTTCGGATTCGAGTACGGCTACACCGTCGCGTTCGACGACGACCACGCCGTCGGCGTCACCCTCGACGAGGACGCCGCCCACGAGGTCGCCGAGGACGCCCACGAGGTGATGGATATCCCCGAGAACTCGCGACAACACCCGATCGTGGCCTTCGAACCCGACGAAATGCCTGGGACGCTTGGCCGCCTGCGCCCGTTCATCGGCAACGTCGGCACGACGCCGCCGATTACGATGCCCGACTCGCACAACGCCGGCGACTTCGGCCAGTATCTCATCGGCGCCGAACACGACTACGGCCTCGAGAGCGAAGCCGACCTCGAGGACCGAACCGACGGCCACATGGACATCCCGCAGGTCCGGGCGGGCGCGACGCTGATCTGTCCCGTCGCGGTCGACGGCGCGGGGGTGTACGTCGGCGACCTCCACGCGAACCAGGGCGACGGCGAACTCTCACTGCACACGACGGACGTCACTGGCACCGTCCGGATGGACGTCGAGGTCATCGAGGGTCTCGAACTCGACGGGCCGATTCTCCTGCCCAACGAGGAGGATCTCCCCTTCATCAGCAAACCCTACAGCGACGAGGAACGCGAGGCGGGCCGTGAACTCGCCGACGAACACGGCGTCGACCTCGCGGACGATATGGGACCGATCCAGGTGATCGGCTCCGGCGCGACGGTCAACGACGCTACCCAGAACGCCTTCGATCGCGCGGGCGAACTGCTCGACATGAGCGAGGGAGAGGTCCGTTCGCGGTGTACGTTCACCGGCGGCGTCCAGATCGGTCGGTTGCCCGGCGTCGTCCAACTCGACATGCTCGCGCCGCTTTCCGTCCTCGAGGACCGCGGCATCGCCCACCTGGTGTGCGAGCAGTACGGCCTATAATCGGGAGCCGCCAGGATGGAACCGCCGGCTCTCGCCGTTCCGTTCTCGCGGTCAATTCGTCTACCGCTTCAGTCGACGTATCAGACGATCTACTGGAGTCACGTCCCGCCGACCCCAATCTGGCGATCGGCAGCACATAAGTACAGCAGTCCGTATCAGCAGATCCGCTCCTCGAGTGTCTGCATCGCGTCGGCTCTGACTTCGGCAAAGACGGGACAGGTGTCTCGCTCCTTCGCTAACGTCTGGACGATACTCTGGCGAAACGGATGGGAGCACGTACTGTGGAACTCGTCGACGTGTGGACACTGCGTGCACGATTCTGGGACTGGAAGGGATTCCATGGTTATTGGTGCCAAAGGCCATTCCAGCGGCGAAAAAGCTTCCCGCTCGAGTCCGCGCTCCAGACAGTCAACCAGCGAGTCAAACGCCGATGTCGTACAGGTTCCGGCTCGCTCGACGAGAGTTCGATCCCGTCACGGCATCGACCTCGAGCCGCCCTGCACCGCCGGCACCAGCGACAGGGACGCGGTCTCGGAAATCGGATCCTCGAGTGTCACACGGTCTCCGTCGACCAGTACCCGAACGCTCGGGCGCAACTCGTCGCCGTCGTAGAGGTGGTTCGTCGCCCGCGGATACGCGTCGGTGAACGCGTCGATCGCGTCCGCGACGGTCGTCCCGGTGACGTCGAGCGTCACCGTCTTCGCACCGGTCGCAGCCCGCAGGGGGCCGTAGACTGTGATTTCCATCGATGTTACGTCTGCTGTACCGATGTCTCGGTGCAACCGCGACCGTCTGCGGTTGCACGGAACTGACGTACAACAGTCGGTAGTGTCCGACACTGGGAGCGCCACAGAGAAGAGTCTTGCAGGGGTCGAAGGTCGATCGTCGGTTCGGGGGAGAACCGACCGGCCGTTTTCGAACGAAAGAAAAGAACCGACGATTCGGACGGATTACTACCGTCGGTTCTGGCACACCCGCGACCCGGACTGGGGTTGCGCCGGTAAATCGTTCCAAGGATCCGTCTCAGTCGTCGCTTGGCTCGGCACTGCGGGCGTTAGCGGGCGTCGACGGCGCACTCAGCTGTTCGTCCCACGTCGAGGAGACCACTGGAGCGAGCGCAAAAAACAGCATCGCGAGCATGAAGGCAGCTAACATGGCGGTCGCGGCGACCGTGATTCCGACAGTTGGGTCAAACGGCACGATGCTTGCGACGATGCCACCGGTAGCGAGGGTCATTGTCGGTCACCACGTCGATTTTTCGGCCCGACATATGAGGGTTACTTTGTTACGTCGAGTGTGCCATTCGCTGTCGATGTTCATAAAACAGTGAGAATGCCTACTGTTCCCGAACGAACCGAGTGAATCTCGCGTATCACGCTGACGGATCGAAACCCCCTCGAGTCGGTGCTCGAGCCGCTTAGAGTCGCTGAACGGCGCCGATCGCACTCGAGAGCGGCGGCGCATCGAACAGCTCTCGACCGGTGTAGGCGTTGGCACCGGCACAGTAGAGGTCCCGGGCAGTCTCGATGACGTGGTCTTCGAGTGGCTCCGGCTCTACGTCACAGAGCGATTTCCAGTCGGCAACGTCCTGTCGTTTCGCTTCGGCTTTCGCCTCCTCGACGGCCTCGACCCAGTCGGGCTGGGTCCGCTTGTGATACTGACGGAGGACCTCCTTCGAGAGCTGCGTTCCTTCGTAGCTAAAGCGGTTCTCGTCGAACGTACCGACGACGTCCGCGACGCGGATCTCCCCCTGGTAGTAAAGACACTCGATCTTGCCGTCTTCGTGGGTTAGGTCGGCAGATTCGGCCTGTTCGGTGACGATCCGGTTGACCTCGCGGGCGGTCTCCTCGAGGTCGTCGATCGATGCCACGCCGGCGATGGCGTCGGCCTCCTCGCGGTCGAGATAGCGGTCGCCCTCTTCGTACTTCGTCGAGAACTCGACGATCGGCTCCGCGAGATCGACGGCTTCCTCGGGCCACTCGTCGAACTCGAGGCCGTGATCTGCGGGCTCGGTTCGCCGTCGGAGACTCGAGCCGACGGGGACGCGATTGCGGAAGACGATCTCGAGGGGCACGAGATAGTTCTCACCGGCCGCCTCGTGGTAGTGGTCGTAGTCGTAGCTCCGACCCTCGTGTGGGAGGTCGGGAACCTGCGTGAGGTCGATCGCCATCTCCCAGGGCGGACTCGAGGTCTCCGCGAGCGAAACGACGTCGCCGTCGTCGACGACGCCCCGATAGTGGGTCGGGACGCCTTCGGACTCGAGCAGTTCGAAGTTGAAGGCACCCATCGCACAGAGACTCGCCCCCTTATCGGGGATGCGATCGGGCATCTGGCCCCAGTCGAAGACCGAGTAGGCGTCGGTGAAGACGAACGCGCCCTCCCCGAGTTCCTCGTCGGTCGCTTCCTCGTCGATACGGAACTCTTTGACACTCGTCATACGAGACACCCCAGGACGTGTCCACGGCCGCCGTTCATACCTCAGTTGCCGTGGTCGGCCCGTAAGAAGGTTTCAGTATCGGCCCGGCCGGTCCATCTCGAGTTCGCCGGCCGATACCGGATCCACCATGCTTTTCTCGCTGTATCGGCATTGATACGTCGATGGAGCGACCGGTGACCGAGGCGGACCTCGCGTTCGACCACACTCCCGAGACCGAGCAGTCGTTCGAGAACGCACTCGAGAAGGCACGCGCAGGCGATCGACTCACGGTCGCCGACGCGATCGAGTTGCTCACGACCGGGACCGAGACCGATGGTATCGACCGTCGGCGCAAGGAACGAGTCCTCGAGGCCGCCGACCGCCGTCGCGCCGACGTCGTCGGCGAGGAGGTCACCTTCGTCGCGAACCTGAACAACAACGTCACGACCGCGTGTAACGTCGGCTGTCTGTTCTGTAACTTCAAAGACGCCGCACACACCTTCGAGCGCGACGCCGAGGTCGAGACTGCGGGCTTTACGAAGACACCCGAACAGTCACGCGAAACCGTCGCCGACGCCGTTTCCCGCGGAATCTACGAGGTCACCTCGGTTTCGGGACTTCACCCCGCGTTCGCACTCGATGCGGAACACCGCGAGATCCTCGCGTCCCACCCGGATCCGAAGGCGGTCAACTACAAGCCGCCCGAACGGTACGCGACCGATCCCGGCACCTACGTCGAGCAGATGAACGCGATGAGCGTCGACGGCGTCCACGTCCACTCGATGACCCCCGAAGAGGCCTACCACGCCCGCCGGGGCACCGACTGGTCCTACCGGGAGATCTACAGCCGTCTACAGGACGCGGGACTGGACACGGTACCCGGGACGGCCGCCGAGATCCTCGTCGACGAAGTCCGAGAGGTCATCTGTCCCGGCAAGATCGGCACCGACGAGTGGCTCGAGGCGATGGAGGCCGCTGCCGACGTCGGGCTCGGTCTGACGGCGACGATCATGTACGGCCACGTCGAGAACGAGGCCCACCGTGCGCTCCACCTCAAGCGAGTCCGAGAGCTCCAAGAGCGCGTCGACGGCGCGATCACGGAGTTCGTCCCCCTCTCGTTCGTCCACCAGAACACGCCGTTGTACGAACACGACGTGGTGTCTGGTGGCGCGAGTACCGACGAGGACGAACTGATGATCGCCGTCTCTCGACTCTTCCTCGACAACATCGATCACATTCAGTCGTCGTGGGTCAAATACGGCGACGAGCAGGGACTGAAGATGTTGAACTGCGGCGCCGACGACTTCATGGGGACCATCCTCTCGGAGGAGATCACCAAACGTGCCGGCGGCGACTACGGCGAGTTCCGTTCGTTCGCCGACTACGTGGAGCTGATCTCCTCGATCGGTCGCGTCCCCGTCGAGCGCTCGACGGACTACGAGACCCGCCGTGTCGTCGACCCTGACGATCCACCGATCGGGCCACGGCTCGGACCGAACGCAGATGGGACGCCGCTGCTCACCGACGAGGAACGCCTCGAGCGGGTATCCCTGGCTGACGACTGATACGGACTACTGTCCCGAGTTGCCGCCGATCGCCAGAACCGACCATCCCTTCTTTATTCTTGATCGACAGAGTTAGTAAAATCCAAATTACATATATTTATTATTATCTGACCCATAGTTTATTGCCCCAATAATATGTATTATTTATGTCTCTATAGTACCTAAATACGCATGTCAGACGAAGAACGATCTATCAGTCGACGGAGCGCCCTGAAAGCGACCGCTAGCGCCGCTGCTGCAACCATCACCATGGCAGGGACCGCTGCAGCACAGTCATCGACCACTGACGTTTCCGTGGGCGATCGCCTCCGCGTCCCGAGGTACGTCATCGTGTACGAAAGTTGTACTTCCGATCAGGGGTATCTGATCCGAACGGAGGCGATCGCGACGATCGAAAGTATCTGTCGTAACGGACGCATCGGTGTCAGCTTCGAGGACGCGAGTCTCGACGACGGGTACGTCGAGTCCACGTACCTCTGATACTGGCGGGCAGTATCGCGTAGTGAGTTCAACGGTCGATCACGCGACTACGGCCGTCCCCGTGGGCGATGGCCGCGAATTCGCGACCGGCGGTTTACTGACTCGGTCCGACAGTATCAGCGCCCGGCTGATTCGAGGACCGACCGGTACCGTCGCCCGGCCGTGTCGTCGCCCTCGAGTGCCTCGCGAATCGTCGCCGAGAGCCACTTCCGATCGGCGTCGGGGTTCCGTGTGTCCGCGGCGCCGGCCGTGCCATCGGCTGCCACGCCGTCGAAGCCGTCGGTTCGCAGGTCAGCGGGGAGGAACCGCTCGTAGACCGGCAGTCGCTCGTAAAGCGGCAGGTCGGCGGCGTCGGCGATCCCCTCGAGTTCGCGCAGTGCGGGCCACGTGTAGTCGGGGTTGATGTGGTCGTCGGTCACCGGCGAGACCCCACCCAGATCGTCGACGCCACAGTCGATCAGGTCGCGGGCAGGAGCGAGGTTCGGTGGGACCTGTACCGATACCTCCTCGGGCAACGCAGCGCGGGCCATCGCCGTCACCCGGCGCATCGTCTCGAGGTCGGGCGATCCCTCGTCCCAGCGTTCGTTGTTGACGACCGGCTGGACGATCACCTCCTGGATGTGGTCGTACCGGTCGTGTAGCTCACGGATCGCCAGCAGGCTCTCGGCCCGATCGCGCCAGGATTCGCCGATGCCGACGAGGATGCCGGTCGTGAACGCAACGTCGAGTTTCCCGGCGTTCTCGATCGTTTGCAGCCGCTGGCCCGGCTCCTTCCGCCGTGGGCCGGCGTGGGCGTCCACGTCGGCAGTCGTCTCGAGCATCACGCCCATACTGGCGTTGACGTCCGCGACTTCGGCCATCTGCTCTACGGTCTGGTCGCCCGGATTCGCGTGGGGGAGCAGCCCCTCCTCGAGAGCGACGTCACAGGCCTCACGCAGATAGGTATGAATCGAATCGTGACCCCACTCGGCGAGCTGGTCGTGGATCTCGGTGTAGCGGTCGTCGGGGTCGTCACCGAACGTAAACAACGCCTCCGTACAGCCTGCGTCGGCACCGCGCCGACAGATGTCACGGACCTCCTCGAGGCTGAGCAGCGAGGCCTGGCCCGGCGGGTCGAAGTAGGTACAGTACGTACAGGTGTACCGACACGCGGTCGTCAACGGTACGAAGACGTTTCGTGCGAAGGTCAACGCCTCGGGCGCGTCGACGTCGGATGGTGCTACCGAAAGCAGTTCCTCGACCGCCGCGTCGTCGACTGCGAGATCGACGCCGTACTCGCTCGCCCCGGGAACCATTACCTCGGAGTCCCGTCGCTCGCCACATAAGGGCTTCACTTCGGCGAAGCGTCGTCTCGTCAGGGGCTACCTCGTCCGGACCGAATCACCGAGGCGGACGATATCGACCCGCCCGTCGTCACGGTCGAGTTCGAATCCCAGCTCCCGGAGGCAGGCTGGCGTCCGCGCGGGCTCCGTGCCGTGGATCAACACTTCCACCAGGTCCGCTGGCTCGTCGACGTCGGTCCCCAGCCGGAAGGAGTCGATCGTCTCGAGGGATGCGCCGACGTCGCGGGCAATCTCGCAGTGGTCCAGATAGGACGCACCGTGGTAGTCGACCCGGAAGTCGGGATGGGAGACGACCAGCGCGTTCGTACCACCGCCCCGGCCCGGCGCGACGGCGACGTCGGCGTCGCTCGAGAGCAGCGACTCGAGTGCGTCCGGTGTCGCCAACGCGAGATCGGCCATAACGACGGCCACGGAGTCGTCGGTTCGGGCGGCCGGCAAGCGCGCGTTGACCGCCTCGGTGAGCGGTCGGTCGTCGACCGTCACTGCCGTCGACCCACGGACGCCGTCGGGGAGTTCGACTTCAGTAAGATCCAGCGGTGCCGTCGCGACGACCGTCGGCTCGTGGCCCGTCTCGACGATCGCGGTCAACACGTCCCCGAGCATCGCTCGAGCGACCGTCGATCGCTCCGCGGGCGTCAGGACGTCCGCGAGACGGGTCTTTGGCTCCGTCGCGGCAAACGGGACGACGACCTCCATCGGGCGAGCGTACTCTCGACGGCCCCAAAAACACGTCGACTGTCCCGTCGTGCCCCCCGACACGAGCGCGGTCGCTGGCGCTTCGAGTCGCGAACGAAGCCGAGCCTAAAACAGCGGCTCGAGTTCGTCCTCGTCGTCTTCGACGAGTTCCTCTAAGTTCTCCTCGCTTTCGGCCTGGATGTCGTCGATATTGTCCTGGGCCTCGATTGCGACCTGCTGAAGACGTTTGATCCGCGGGACGTTCGTCACACCCGAGAGCAAGATTGCTGCGGCGACTTCGGGCTCCTCGCGTGGGTAGTCGCCACCGCGGACTTCCATGCTGCCGGTCTCCTCTTCGAGCCACTTGCGTCCGCGTTCGATCCCTTTCCGGTTCAGATACTCCGAGGGCCCCGAGAGCACGAGCAGCGCGCGTTCGGTCCCCTCGATCTCACAGGGCAGGGTCAGTCGGCCGAGTGCGGCCTTCCGGACGAGGCTCGTAATACGATTGGTCGTGTTCGCCGCGTCGAGGTCGTCGCCGCCGCTGTCGCCGGTAAACCGCGAGAGCAGGCCACCGCCCGTGTTCAGTTCGACCTCCTCGCTGGCGAAGCCGACCGTCGAGACGCCCCCACCGGAGAGGGTGTTGATGATCTCCGAGGAGTCGACGACGCTCTCGGCGACCTCCTCGCCGTCACCGACTTCGCCGGCCCCGAAGAGAATCCCAAAGCGGCGAACGATCTCTTCGTTGATCTGCTCGTAGCCGCCCTCGACGGACTCGCCGGTCTGTCGCCAGGAGTCGTTGTCGAAGACCAGCAGGTTGTCGACTTCGCGGACGAACGTCTGGAACGAGCGCGCGGCGTTGAGCGTATAGATACCGCCCTCGTCCGTGCCCGGAAGCACACCCAGTCCGTAGACCGGAATGGTATAGATACGCTTGAGGTGTTTCGCGAGAACGGGCGCGCCACCGGAGCCGGTCCCGCCGCCCATGCCGGCGACGACCAGGAACGCGTCGACCTCGTGGGTCGGGATCGCGTCGATGGCGTTTTGAACCTCGTCGATGTCCTCTTCGGCGATTTCCGCGCCGAGTTCGTTGTCCGCACCCACGCCGTGGCCTTTCACCCGGGCCTGGCCGATGAGTACGCGATTCTCCTGTGGTATATTCTCGAGGCCGATGAGGTCCGCTTTCGCGGAGTTTACGGCGATCGCCGCACGGACGATCCCGCTGTTCGTTCGATCGTCGTACTCGAGAAATCGATCGACGATCTTCCCACCAGCCTGTCCGAATCCGATCATCGCCAGCTTCATTGTTTGTCAGGGGGCTCCGTTGGATTGGAAACAGTGTGATCAAGGACATAAGTCTTTTGTTGAGGTGAATTTCACGTCTCCATTTAGGTCGACGAAATCGCAATCAAGCGACGTTTTCTCGGAGATTTTGTTCTCAGAACTGATAGTCGGAATCGGATCCACTCCGATTCTTTATATTTATTCGACCGCGGTCCGCCTGCGGTCGCGCCGGGATCGACGGACAGCAGTCCGTATCACACCGACGTTCGCTGTGACTCCCCGTGGCCGGGTCGAGTCACGCCGAGGTAGGAGCCAAGCGTCGTCAGTTCGTCCTCCGAGACGCCGAAGGCAGTCACGTCGTTGGAGACGACGGTGTTGTTCAACTCGAGCGAGCGGGCCTGATCGACGCCAAAGGGGATAAACGGGACGGGATCGATCGCCGACAGTCCGAGTTTCGTCACCGTCATCGGTACCGAGAGAACGGTGACCGATTTCCCGTCGGCCTCGTAGGCCAACTCCGTCGCATCCGCCAGCGTGACGATCTGTGGTCCGGCAATCTCGTAGGTCTCGCCGACGTGTGCGTCGTCCTCGAGTGCGTCCGCGAGTATCGGCGCCAGATCTCCGATCCAGATGGGTTGGAACCGCGTCTGGCCGCCGCCCGGCAGCCCCGTCACGTACGGCGTCGTCAGCCGCTTCGTAAACTCGACGAACTCACCGCCGTCGCCGAAGACGATCGAGGGGCGGACGATCGTCCACTCGAGAGACGACTCACGAACGACGGTCTCGGCCTTGCCTTTTGCACGGATATAATCGGTGTCGCCGTCGGGATCGGCCCCGAGCGCGCTCATCTGGAGGAACCGAGAGACGTCGCCGTCCTCGGCGGCGGCGACGAGGTTTCTCGTCCCGCCGAGGTGGACGGTCTCGTGATCGGCTTCCCCCTGGGGCTGGTACAGCGGCGAGAGCGCGACGAGGTTGACGACGGCGTCGTGGCCTGCGACGGTGTCGGCGATCGAATCGAAGGCGCTGACGTCGCCCATCGCGCGGTCGACGGCCGCAGGGAGGTCGGCGCCGCTTGGATCGCGAGCCAGCGCCGTCACGTCGTGGCCGCGCTCGTGAAGTTCCGTACAGAGATTCGTACCGATGAAGCCAGTGCCACCAGCAACGAGGACCTTCATAGTCGTAATATGCATTCCGAACGATAAATAGCTGGCCGCCTCCGTGGTTTGGCCCCGACGCTCGATAGCGACTCCTAAATAGTTCTGTCTACGAGGTGCGAGCATGCTGGTCACGCTCGAGGGACTGGACGGCAGCGGCAAGACGACGGTCTGGGAGAGCCTACAGGAACGGTATCCCGACGCTGTCTTCACCCGCGAACCCACGAACGACTCCTGGTACGGCGACGCCGTCTACCGGTCGATCGACGACGACGACGCCGACTCCCTGGCGGAACTGTTCCTCTACACTGCCGACCACGCCGATCATCTGTCGCGAGTGATCGAACCCGCCCTCGAGCGCGGCGACCTCGTGATCTCGGATCGCTACTCCGACTCCCGCTTTGCCTACCAGGGCGCGACCCTCGAGACCGTCGACAGACTCGACGCCGATCCCCTCGAGTACGTCGTCGACGTCCACGAGCCGTTCTCGATCCCACCCGATCTGACGATCTACCTCGACGTCGATCCCGAAACCGCCGCCGAACGCGCAGGCGCGACGAACAAGTTCGAACGCGTCGACTACCTCGAGTCGGTACAGGAAAACTACGAACGACTGCTCGAGCGCCACCCGGATCGGTTCGTCCGCGTCGACGCGACACAGGCGCAGGCGGCCGTCCGCGACGAAGTGGAAGGCATACTGGCCGACGCAGTCGCTACCGAGTGATACTGTCGGGCCACGACCGAAAGGACCGAACGGAAGGGGAGTGCGTTCATCGTTGCCGAGGGCGCGGCTCCGCCGCGCCTACAGCGCAAAACGCCGTTACTAATCCATCGCGATATACGTCTGTGTGTTCTCGACGCCGTCGACACCCTGAATGTGAGTTGCGGCGATCTCTTTGACCGCGGCAGGGGTCTCGACCTGTGCTTTCGCGATGAGGTCGACGTCGCCAGCGACGATGTGGGCCGACTGAACGCCGTCGATCGCTTCGATGTCCTCTCGGAGCCGATCCGCCTCTCCGGTGTTCGCCTTGATCATGATAAATGCCGTAACCATCAGTTGACACCTCCAGTGCCCGATGTCGTGTCCGAACCCGCGTTCGAAACCGCTTCGCCCGGTGACTCACCGACCAGCAGCTGGCGAACGTCGCTCAAGACGTCGAAGTCCGCGAGTACGACGAGCCGATCGCCATCCTCGAGTGAGAGGTCCGGATCGGGGAGTTCGAGGGGGTGGTTGCGTTTTCCGAACGCGAGGATAGTCGCGTCGGCGGGGAGTTCTAGTTCGCCCATCGTGTACCCGTTGACGGGCGCGCCGTTGGTGATCGTCAGTTCGACGACCTGTAGGTGTGGCGCGATGTCCGCGATGGCACGGATCGTTCCGCCCAGTAAGGCGTTTTTCGCGCCGATAGCGCCGAGGCGTTCGGGGTAGATCACCTCGTCGACCTCCTCGGCGTACTTGCGGTAGATTCCCTCACGGTAGGCCTCGTCGATGCGCATGACCGTCCGGCAGCCGTAGTGATCGCCGATCATGCAGGCGGTGAAGTTGACGTTTAAGTCACTGGTCAGCGCACCGAGGGCGTCGGCCTCAGTAATCCCGGCCTCCTCGAGGATCGTTTCGCGGGAGCCGTCGCCATCGATGACGGGAAACTCCTCTTCGCGAGCGCGTCGGATCCGTCCGTCGTCTCGTTCGATCAGCGTCACCTCGTGGCCTTCGTCTCGGAGGACACGCGCTGTACGCAGACCAACCCGTCCGGCCCCGATAATCACGAACCGCATGCTCGGTGGTACGCTCGCCCCCGTCAATAAGGTTGCCCCTAGTTACCATTCGACTATTCTAGTCGGCGGACGCTATCGGGCAAAGGTTTTAGTCATGTGGTGAGGTAACACACCAGAGGGATGGTTCACGCGTTTATTATGATCAAAACGGCCGCCGGGAAGTCCGAGGGACTCCTCGCAGCGATCAGGGACCTCGAGCGCGTCTCCGAGGCCCACATCGTCGCCGGCAACTACGACATCATCGCCGAAGTCGATGCGCCCGAAGTCTACGACGTCCTCGAGTCGGCCTCCTCGGGCGTGCAGGCGCTGGAAGGCGTCACCGACACGAAGACGTACATCGCCCTCGATTAACGTCGTCGAACGCCGCCGAACGTTTCGCTTCTTCGATCGCCGCCACTCTCACATCGGCATGCCGCCGCTGCGTTCGTCGCTGGCCTGTTGACCGCGGTTCTGGGCGCTCTCGAGCAGCGTCGCCGCCGGCCCACGGTACTCGTATCCGGGGACGATCCCCTGTGCGAAGGTCCCTTCGACGAACTCGATGAGGGCCTTGGCGTCCTCGACGCCTTCGGCCGCGTCCCAGGCGACGTACTCGAGGGTGACGACTACCTCGTCGGCTTCGCGGTCGACGGTCGGCTCGTCGTGTGTGCTCGTGTTCGCGACGGTAAAGGCGTCCTCGAGGCGACGCTCGAGGGTCTCGAACCAGCCGTCTTCGACGACCGTCGCGACGGTTTCGCTGGCGACGGCCGCATCGAGGGTCGGGAGAGAAACGGTAACGTGGAACTCGCCGTCTCGTTTCCCCTCGCCCTCGGTCGCAGTGACGGCCGCATCGAAGACGGTCGTCGTGAGGGCGTAGCCCTCCGCGGTCGGTTCGAAGGCGTCGTGAGACTCGAGTTCGCGTTCGACGGACGCTGGAAGGTCGGTCATCGTCACATCGAACGGCCGTGATCGAAAAGGGTGTTTCGTTGTCCGTGATACACCCCGGGATCGTTTCGGCGAAACGCGCCGTTACGGGGACGAAACCGACAGCCGGCGCCGGGATCGTTTCACGACTGTAGCCCGTCGTTTCCGAACGACACGGGACGCATTACTACAACGGATATCGACGTTTTTCGACGGCATGAGTCTCGACAGACACGCCGCCGAACGCCGCCGATTCGCACGCCTCCTCGGAACGGACGGCGAACTCGGATGCGGGCTGCCGATCGGCAGCGACTCGAGCCAGACGGCCGAAGAGGATCCCGACCGCGATCATCACGAGCGGAATGCCGACCGGTCGACCGAGGACGGGGACGGAACTGCCGTCCGACGCCGCGAGTAGTCGACGTTCGCCGTCGTCCGTTTTCGCCCTCCGTATCAGACGGACTGCTGTCCCGATGTGTCGCCGATCGCCGATTCCGTTCTGGCGATCGGCGGGACGTGATCCCAGGAGACCGTATCAGGCCGACTCGATCGCTCGATCGAGATCTTCGATAATGTCGTCGACGTTCTCGACGCCGACCGAGAGACGCACGAGGTCGTCGGTGGTTCCACTCGCCAACTTCTCTTCTTCCGTGAGTTGCTGGTGGGTCGTGCTCGCGGGATGGATGATCAGCGACTTCGCGTCGCCGACGTTTGCTAGCAAGCTGAACAGTTCGACCTCGTTGCAGACGGTCTCGGCGGCGTCGTAGCCGCCCTCGAGTCCGAACGTGATCATGCCGCCGTACCCGCCGTCGAGGTACTCGCTGGCGTTGTCGTGGGTCTCGTGGCTCTCGAGGCCGGGATAGTTGACCCACGACACCTTCGAGTGGTCCTCGAGGTACTCCGCGACGGCCATCGCGTTCTCACAGTGTTTCTCCATCCGCAGCGGTAGCGACTCGAGTTTCTGGAGGGTCACCCAGGCGTCGAACGGCGACTGCTGGTTGCCAAGGTCGCGCAGACCACGCGTCCGGGCAACGGTGGCAAACGCCGCGTCGCCGAACGTCTCGTAGAAGTTGACGCCGTGATAGGCCGGATTCGGCTCCGTGATTTCGGGATAGTCACCCTCCGGCCACGGGAACGAGCCGCCGTCGACGAGGATCCCACCGACCGTCGAACCGGCGCCGTGGATCCACTTGGTCGTCGAGTTCCAGACCAGGTCCGCGCCGTGCTTGAGCGGCTGGCAGAGATACGGCGTCGCGAAGGTGTTGTCGACGAACAGCGGCACGTCGTGGTCGTGGGCGATGTCCGCGATACGTTCGATATCGGGCGTCACCAGCGCGGGGTTGCCGATCGTCTCGAGGTGGACGAACGCGGTGTCGTCGTCGATTGCCTCCTCGTAGGCCTCGTAGTCTAAGGTGTCGACGAACGTCGTCTCGACACCGCGTTTCGCGACGGTGTGGGTGAGATAGGTGTAAGTGCCGCCGTACAGCGACGACGCGGAGACGATGTTGTCCCCGACGTCGGCGAGAATGAACGTCGCGAGATCGAGGGCGGCCATCCCCGACGACGTCGCTAACGCGGCGACACCGCCTTCCAGCGTCGCGATGCGTTCCTCTAACATCGCGTTCGTCGGGTTCATGATCCGCGAGTAGATGTTGCCGGGCTCCTCGAGGCCGAACAGCGCGGCGGCGTGGTCGGTGTCCTCGAACTCGTAGGAGGTCGTCTGATACAGCGGCGGCGCGCGTGCACCCGTCGTCGGGTCGGCTTCCTGGCCGGCGTGGATGCTGTTCGTGGCGAACTCGTTGTCGGAGTCGTCGCTCATACGTGTCTTCGTTGTACGTGGTTGACGTAAAAGCGTGAGGTGTTGGATGCTAATACTACCGGACAAAACGATGCACACACCGATCGCACTCGAGACGCTGTCGCGGAACGCGACAGGCGTCGAGGCGCGATCGGGTGTTTACTGACTTTTGTCCGGAAGTATAACGAGGGTGGTCTACGGTCTCCCGTAGTCAATTCCCGCCGATCGCCGAATCCGTCCTGGCGATCGGCAGTACATCGTTACAGCAGTCCGTCTCAGACTGTGCCACCGAGGCTGATGAGCGACGCGAACTGATCGCTCAGCAACACCAGGAGGATCCCTGCCAAGATGGCGACGCTGATCCAGACGATCAGAATGTACATCGCCCGTTTGATCTCCGTCTTTCGTTCGCCGCCCTCTACTGCCGTGTTTGGCATACTGCCACTCATTATCGGTACTGTTCCTCGCACTCTAATAAGCCTTCTCGAGAAGTTCTGTGACAGCAACGACGAACCGACTACTCGAGCAACGGCTCGCCAGTCATCTCCGGTGGCTGGTCGACGTCGATCAACTCGAGCAGCGTCGGCGCGATGTCGGCCAAGGTCCCACCTTCACGGACCGTCCGTCCGCCGTCAGTCCCATCGGGTGCACAGTAGACGAACGGAACGTCGTGGTACGTGTGGGCGGTGTGGGGATCCTCCGGCGTCCCCATATCGTCGGCGTTACCGTGATCTGCGGTCACGACGACGTGTGCACCGTACTCCTCGAGCGTGTCCGTGAGCCGTCCCAGCTGTTCGTCGACGGCCTCGACGGCCGTAATCGCGGCCTCGTAGTCGCCGGTGTGGCCGACCATGTCGGGGTTGGCGTAGTTGAGCACGAGCGTCTCCGGATCCTCGGTCTCGATGACGTCGATCGCGGTGTCCGTGACCTCGGGGGCGCTCATCTCCGGTTGCTGGTCGTAGGTCGGAACGTCGGGGCTCTCGACGATCTCGCGGATCTCGCCGTCGAACTCGACCTCGCGGCCGCCGTTGAGGAAGTAAGTGACGTGGGCGTACTTCTCGGATTCGGCGATGCGCAACTGGGTCTTGCCGGCATCGGAAAGCACCTCGCCAAGCACGTTTTTCGGCTGGTTCGGCGGGTACGCGATCGGGAGATCGAACGTCTTGTCGTACTGGGTCATCATCACGACCTCCGTCTCCGGCGGCTCGGTCTCGAACTGGTCGGCCCAGTCCTCCGGACGGATGTCGGCGAGCATCCGCGTCAGCTGGCGGGCGCGATCCGAGCGGAAGTTGAACCAGACGACCGAGTCGCCGTCCTCGAGCGCCGACCGGTCCTGCTTGTGGCTTCGCCGTTCGCCCTCCGAGGCGTTACGTGCCTCGCTCTCGATGAGCGTCGGTTCGATGAACTCGTCCATCACGTCGCGGTCGTAGGACTGCTCGACGGCCTCGACGGCCGATGCCGCCTCGTAGTCCGCCTCGCGGTGGACGATGGCGTCGTAGACGCGTTTCGTTCGCTCCCAGTTTTGGTCGCGGTCCATCGCGTAGTATCGACCCGAGACCGTAGCGACGTGGCCCGTCCCGTGTTCGTCGACGACCGACTCGAGTGTCTCGAGGTACTCTCGGCCACCGGCCGGCGAGGTGTCCCGCCCGTCGGTAAACGCGTGGGTGATGGCCTCGACGTCGCGGTCGGCGGCCAGTTCGATTAGCGCGTGGAGGTGTTCGTGATCGGAGTGGACCCCGCCATCGCTGACGAGTCCGAGGAAGTGGACGCGACCGTCGTTCTCGCGTGCGTGGTCGAAGGCCGCGTTGATCGCGTCGTTCTCCCGGAACGAGCCGTCCGCGATCGAGTCCGAAATTCGGGTGTACTCCTGGTAGACGACGCGGCCGGCGCCGATGTTGAGATGGCCGACTTCGCTGTTGCCCATCTGCCCTTCCGGAAGGCCGACGCGTCGGCCCGCTACCTCGAGGGTTCCGTCGGCGCCGGTCTCCGCGAGCCGATCGAAGTTCGGCGTCTCGGCCGCATCGACGGCGTCTCTACTCGTCTCCTCGCCGAGTCCCCACCCGTCGAGGATGATCAACGCAGCGTCCATGTGCGACGGGTTGCCCCCCTGTCGTAACTAGCTGTCGTTGTTCGAGCGGGTGCCGGAACACGAAGGCCGCGTTCGGAATGACCAAACCAATAGGTCTGGCCGCCCCACTACCGAAACGAGATGGGTCGCTCCCTCACGCCGAACCGTCGACTTCAGTTGCGGATCGCTCTCGGGATGTGTCTCGTCGTCGGACCGTACGCGCTCCTCGCGGGAGTGATCACGTACGTCGGACGATCGATCGCGACGGGTCTCGGGGCGCTCGGCGTTTCCTCGGCCGCCGTCGTCACCGACGTTTCGTGGCTCCTCTGGATCGGAATTCTCACCCCGCTTTTGATCGCCGGCACCTACGTGCTGACACGCCGGTGGCTCGATCCTCGTCACTTTCTCGACGACGACCAACTGGGGGACGACGCGAACCTCGAGCCGCGAGTCACGCGGTTGGCAAAACAGGCTGGCGTGCCCGCACCCGACGTCGTCGTCGCGGACGCGTCGGTTCCGAACTCGTTTACCGTCGGCCGGCCGGGCGACGCCGTCCTCGTCGTCACCTCGGCACTGCTCGAGCGACTCGAGGACGAGGAAGTCGACGCCGTGCTCGCTCACGAACTGGCACACGTCAGTAACCGGGACAGCATTCTCATGACGATCATCTGTGGCGTGTTCGTCGTCAACAACGTCCTCCTCCAGGTGCTGCTTTTGCTCTTGCCGACGTTCGGCGCGAAACCGATCAACGTGGAAGCCGGCGTTATCGCCTCGTATGCAGTCGTTGCGGTCGGCTACTCGACGATCGCACTCGGCGAGTGGTTCTCGGTCCCGGTTTTCGTCGTGCTGGTCGTCCAGGTGTGTTTGCTCGCTCTGGCGGTCGGCCTGTTTCAGGCGTCGATGGGGTACGTCACGGCACCGCTGACCCGCGACCGGGAACTGGCCGCCGACCGCGGTGCCGTCGAGATCACCGGCACGGCAGCGCCGCTTGCGAGTGCACTGGAGACGCTTCACGATCGCTCGCCGAGCGAGGTCGACGCGCGTGCACGTAACCACGGCGTGTTGGCCGTCTCGCTGTTGCCGTACGCGACGGATCTCGTCTCGCGGCCGGACCGCCATCTCTCCGTTCGACTCCTCGATCGTCTCTGGCCGTTCGGGACCGTCTGCGAGAGTCGCTATTTCGGTCCCGTCGCCGGCGTCCTCGAGTGGGGCGCGCGGTCCTCGGCCGCCGCTGCCGGGGCGGCCGTCGACCATCCGTCGGTCGACGCACGAATCGACCACCTGCGAACGATGGACACGCGTTGATACCATCGAACCCGGAGACGGTGTGCCGACCGGAACGCTGAATTAGCCGGCCGTCACAACGTGTAGTATCGCGATGGCAACGGACGTACCGGAGGACGCCCCGATCGTCCTCTTCGACGGCGTCTGCAATCTCTGTCACGGCTTCGTGCAGTTCATCGTTCCCCGTGACAGCGAGGCGCAGTTTTACTTCGCGTCGCTACAGTCCGACGTCGGTCAGGAACTACTGGCCGACCACGGCCTCGAAGACTACGACCTCGAGTCGGTCGTCCTGATCGAGGGCGACGACTGTTACGTAAAGTCGGGTGCGGTGATCCGTATCGCTCAGCATCTGGGGGGCATCTATCGACTGCTCGGTCCGTTCCGCTATCTCCCACGACGGCTCCGTGACTGGGTGTACGATCTCGTCGCCGAGCACCGCTACCGGATCTTCGGCAAGAAAGAGCAGTGTATGATGCCGACCGGAAACGTCCAGGAACGGATTCTCGAGTGAGAGGACTCCTGGTGGCCAGTATCGGTCACCGAGATTCGTCCTCCATGCTGCACCGGGACAGCGGCCCAGGGGTGAGTGACGATGGCTGAATACCGCAGATACGCGACCGCACTCGCGCTCTCAATCCACGGTCTCATTCATCTCCTCGGGATCGTGGTGTACTTCGAGCTCGCCGCGGTCGCGGACCTGCCGTACAAGACGACGCTGCTGGGCGGTGTCGTCGACGTCGGTGATACGGGGATACGCGTCTTCGGTGCGCTAAACGGTGTGGCTGCCGTCGGGTTCGTCGCGTCGGCCGTCGCGCTGGTCGCCGGCTGGCGCTACTGGCGCGCGCTGTTGGTCGCCGTCACGTTGTTTTCGCTGCTACTGACGACGCTCGACTGGACGGTCGCGTCCACAGGAATCCTGGCAAACCTGGCGATTCTGGCCGCTCTCTTCGTACACGCACGGTTCCGAACGTGACAGTTCGGTTCGAGCGAGGCCGGTTTCCGCCTGTTCGTCTCCTCTTTACTCGAGTGGTGTGATATCAACGGACAGCATTCACGACGCTTTTTTCCCTCTCGCCACGATTCGTTTGACATGAACTGGAGTCCGATGCCGTCGGCCGGGCCGGCGCCTGTGGTCGAGAAACGACGGCTGGCACGTCTCCTCGACGGGTCGGGAATCGCTTCGAACCCGGCGCTCCCGGCACGGTGTCGCCGAATCGCGAGCGATCAGCTGAAAGCGTGTCATGAATAACCACACCACCTCGGATGGGATGGCGGACGAATCAGTAACGCTCGAGACGGGACTCGAGGGGCTCCGGTCGAGTTCGGCGTTTCACGGTCCGGCCGAACCGCTCGACGACCACGAGCACGCACACGCAAACGACCACTTCGCGCTCATCTACGAGTCCCAGGCCGAGCAGTTCGCGGCCGTAATTCCGTTTCTCCGCCAGGGACTCGAGCGAAACGAGCGGTGTCTGTACATCATCCACGAGAACTCGAAAGCCGAGATCAAGTCGGCGATGCGAGCCGACGGAATCGACGTCGATGCGGCTCTCGAGTCGGGACAGCTCTCGTTTCACGACGGCGACGAAACCTACCTCCGAAACGGGACGTTCAGCGCGGACGGAACCGTCGAGTTCCTCGACGACGCCATCGACGCGGCGACGACGGAGTACGAGGCCCTGCGCGTGACCGGCGAGATGAGCAGCGTCCTGCAGGCAGACCCCGACTGCGAACAGCTCCTCGAGTGTGAAGCCAAGGCCAACTACCTCTTCGACGACGCCGACGTGATCGTCCTTTGTCAGTACAACCGCGAGCGGTTCCCGCCGGCGGTCATCCGCGACGTTATCAGCACACATCCGTTGCTCATCCACGACAACCGGATCAGTTACAACGTCTACTACACCCCACCAGCGGAGTTTCTCGGCTCCGAGAAATCGGCCCACGAGATCGATCGCCTGCTCGGGACGCTTCGGGACCAGACCGACTCGAAAGTCAAACGCCAGCGACGCGAACGCTTCCTCCGCCGAAGTTACCGGATCACGTCTAACTCCGACCTGGCGTTCGAGACGAAAGTCGAGCGACTGCTCGAACTGGGCTGTGACTGGATGGGGCTCGAGGTGGCAGGATTGACCCGTTGTCCCTCCTGGGACGATCGGTTTCTCAACGAGGTTACGATCAAGTACGGCG
The DNA here is from genome assembly GCF_030848565.1 of Natronolimnohabitans sp. A-GB9. GTDB lineage: Archaea > Halobacteriota > Halobacteria > Halobacteriales > Natrialbaceae > Natronolimnohabitans. Next base: position 173,323 of record NZ_JAVDDV010000003.1, on the reverse strand, counting down.
AGGACGAGTCCGGCGAGCTGTGGACCGACCCCGGAGAGGGCTGTTACTGTCGACAGGCGATCATGGCGGACAAACCGGTCGGAATGGCCGACGTGCGCGGCACTGACTGGGAGGACGACGAGATTTACCAGGAGTACGGTCTGACGTGTTACCTCGGGACAAAGGTGATGGACGGTGCGACGCCCTACGGGACGCTGTGGCTCGGCAGCAGAGAACCGCGCGACCGCGAGTTCTCCGCGATCGAGCGCACGTTCCTCGAGTTGATGGGGAAGTGGGTCAGCTACGAGATCGAGCGAAAGCACCGCAAACAGGCACTCGAGGAGTCCAACGAGCGTCTAGAGCAGTTCGCCTACGCGGCCAGTCACGACTTACAGGAGCCGTTGCGGATGGTGACGAGCTACCTCCAGTTGCTCGAAAGCCGCTACGGCGACGCCTTCGACGAGGACGGCGAGGAGTTCCTCGAGTTCGCCGTCGACGGCGCCGAGCGCATGCGGGCGATGATCGACGGCCTGCTCGCCTACTCCAGGGTCGAAACGCGGGGCGATCCGTTCGAAGCTGTCGATCTGGAGACGGTTCTCGAGGACGTGCTCGCGGATCTCCAACTCCAGATTGACGAAACAGACGCCGAGATTACGGCTGCTGACCTCCCTCGCGTCGAGGGTGACAGAAACCAGCTCAGACAAGTCTTCCAGAACCTCCTCGAGAACGCGATCACGTACAGCGACGGCTCGCCGCCTCGTGTACGGATCGATGCGAATCGACGCCGAATGGAGTGGGTGATCTCGATCCACGACAACGGGATCGGAATCGAGCCAGACGATCAAGAACGGATCTTCTCCGTCTTCGATCGTCTTCACAGTCGTGATGAGTACGAGGGGACGGGAATCGGGCTGGCGCTCTGTCGACGGATCGTCGAGCGCCACGATGGTGAGATCTGGGTCGACTCGACGCCGGGAGAGGGCTCGACGTTCTCGTTTACGCTCCCCGCCGTAGACGAAGCGTAGTCAGGCCGGTCCGGTGTACGTCGCCGTCGCCGAGGTGTGGCCGCGGTTGAACGAAAGGATCTGTACTTCGATTACGTCGCCGACCTCGAGTGCGTCGGGGATGTCCTCGACGAAAACGACGAACCCCTCGACCTTGCAGACGGCCTGTTGCTGTCCCGAGTGGTGGTCGGTAAACTCGTGGACGGCGACCGTTTCGGTGTCGCCGATCTCGACCGGCGGCTCCCGCATCTGTGCCTCCCGATGGCGTTCGTAGGACTCTCGTTGGGCTTTAGAGCCGCTCGAGCCACGAACCCGTCCGATCAGCCACGAGCCGAACGCGACCATCACGATCACTCCAAGTATGAGCGACGCTGCCCCGAGCATGTTCACGTCTGAGCGGTCGTTGGCCTTTGCTGTTGTGTTCCGTCCCACCATCGGGAACTCCGGATTCGATCCATCGGTCTCAGCGATACGATCGGCGTTCGTTCGACATCGGTCATACTGTCGGACAGCACGAGTCACCGTCGTCGCACGACTGCGGCCGTTGCCGACGGTGACGGCCGCGACGTCGCGACCGACGGCTCACTGACTGCTGTCCGACAGTATCAGTTCGCCTCGTCGACGACCGTCTCGAGATCCGAACTGACTCGGTCGACGTCTAGGTGTTCGCCCCGGTAGCTCCGCTCGACGTAGCCGTCTGGATTGACCAGAAACGTGACGACGATGTGCGTAAAGTCCGCAGCCGGACCCTCGCCGTCCCGATCGAACATGATTCCGAGCTCGTCGTTGACGACCGATCTGGCTTCGTCGGCGTCGGCCGGCCGGAGATAGTGCCAGTTCCCGGCGTCGCGATCGACACCGACCATGTCGGCGTGTTCGTCGAGTTCCGCCGGCGTATCCTGTTCAGGATCGAACGTGATCGCCAGAAAGCGGACGTCGTCTTCGAACCCGCTATCGATGCTCTCGTACTGGACCGCTGCAACGTTGTTCATCAGGGGGATACACTCGGACGGACAGGTCGCGTAGAATCCGGTACAGACGATCGCTTCGTCGTCGAACGTGCTCGTGTCGACCGTCGTTTCCGCGAGTGGATCTGGGAGTTCGATGGTCGGAAACGTCTCGCCGTAGGTCGGATACGCGAGGTCGTCGTTACCGCCGTGTTCGTCTTCGGGTGGCTCGAGGATCATCTCCTCGGGAATCTCTTCGCCCGCGATGACGTCGGTAAGACAACCAGCAGTGAGCCCGATACCGACGCTTGTGCCCGTCGCGAGAAACGCTCGTCGGTTCATATCCCACTGTAAGGACGGTTCGATCAAGTAGCGTCTGGTAGGGCTATCGAAGACGAACGGGCGTTCTTTTCGTGAACCGTACCATATCGGGTTTACCGTGGAGTTCCTAACAACGGATATGGATCAGTCGAATTCACCGACCGGCACCGATCGACCCCTTTCCCGTCGAACCGTCCTCGGCAGTCTCGGTGTCGCTTCCCTGGGTGCGATCGCCGGCTGTCTCGACGACGATGCGGAGGTCCCCGATCCGGTCACCATCGACGACGACCACGAGTGTGAGTGGTGTACGATGGTGATCAGCCAGCATCCGGGCCCGGTCGGACAGGCCCACTACGAGGAGCCGACGGAACTGTTCGAGGAGGACCGTCCCGGCTACTTCTGTAGTTCGCTGTGTACGTACGCGTTTACGTTCGACAACGAAGCCGAGGCCGAACCCGAAGTGATCTATCTGACCGACTACTCCCTCGATACCGTCGACTGGGAGGTCGAAGACGACCAGGGTGCACTCGTCCTCTCGCGACACCTCGAGGCGGATACATTCAGCGACGTAGACGACCTTACGATGGTCGTCGACAGCGAGGTCCAGGGCGCGATGGGAGATTCGATCGTCGGCTTCAACGACGGCGACGACGCCGACGACTTCGCCGACGAGTACGGCGGAGACATCTACGACCACGACGAGATCAGTCAGGAGCTCGTCATGTCGTTGATGTAACTCGTCTGTGAACGTGCGCTGAACGACGGATTCGTTTTCCACTCGAGGGTACTGTTCGGAATCGATAGCAGGGAATCGCTAGCTGTTCCGATTCTACAGGAAAAAGGGGCCGAGTGCCTCGGGGCTGTCCGGAAATCTTCGGTTCACTCGACTCCGAGACGAGTTACCGGTTCAGTGCCCACGTCGCGACGGCCAGCGAGCCGACCGTCCAGACGACGAGACTCACCAGACTCGCGATCGGCGCGGCGACCTCCGGTCCGGTGCCGGCGGCGACGACGACCGCGCTCTCGAAGACGAGCCCCCGGTACGCACTGAGCGGGCTCATCGCGAGCGAGTAGATGAGCCCGGAGTCGCCGATGACGCCGGCCGAGAAGCCGTAGGCGATCGCCAGATCCATCCCGACGAGCAAGACGACGAGCGCGACGACCGCCAACGCGAGCGCGCTGCGGGTCCCGCTGACGATCGACGAGATCGCGAGTGCGACCGCAAGAACCGAAAGCGCAAACAGCGCCGTCAGTACGACGAACCGGCCGAACAACACCGGTGAATCGGCCCCGGTGTGGGTCGCGTAGACGGTTAACGCGTCGCTTTCGGTCACGACGACCGCGACCGCGACGAGTGCAAGTGGCACGAGGATCGTAACGAGGAGTCCGACCGCACGGCCGATGTAAACCCCAAAGACGAGTTCGCGACCCCGAACGGGGTAGGTCTCGAGCACGTCGAGTTCGCCACGCTGTTCGTCACCGAGGATCGCCCGATAGCCGAAGGCAATCGCGATCACGGGAACGAGTAACTCGAGGGGCGTGAGCAGATCGACGAGCGTCGGCACGTAGCCGGCCTGGACGCTCTCGCCGACCCAGACGATGCCGAGGACGACGGCAGCAAACGCCAGTGCCAGGACGAAAAACGTCCGTGTGCGAACGACCGTCCGCAGTTCACGCCGGATAATCGTTCCGAGACGATGTCTCGGGCTCGGTGCCGACCGGGTCGATCGGTCGGTCCCTGTCTCGGTTTCCTGTACTGTCGCCGATTGGCTCGAAGCGGAGACGTCTTCACTCATGCGTGTTCACCCTGGACGCGAACGGTATCGAGGTCGCCGCCGATGGCGTTTTCGTAGACCGACCACAGCGAGTCGACCCCGAAGCGATTCCTGAGTTCGGTCATCGATCCGCGCTGGACGATCTGTCCGTCGGACAACACCAACACCTCGTCGGCGATTCGCTCGACCAACTCGAGGTCGTGAGAGCTCAGCAGGATCGTGATCCCCTCGTCGGCGAGTTCCGATGCCACGTCGAAGACGTGCATGCTCATCCCCGGATCGAGACCGCTGCCGGGTTCGTCGAGTACGATAATCGGTGGATCACCGATCGTCGCCTGTGCGATCCCGAGCAGTCGCGTCATCCCGCCGGAGAGAGCCTCGACGTTGCGCTCGGCCGCGTCCTCGAGCCCGACGCGGGACAGATGCTCCATCGCGGCGGCCTCGTCGTCGCCGACGAGCGACGCGTAAAACTCCAGGGTCTCGCGACACGTAAACCCGGGTCGAAACGCCGGATGCTGGGGGAGATACCCGATCTCCCGGGCCGTCTCGGGACCGTGATACGTGATCTCACCGGCCGTCGGCTCGTGAAGGCCGGCCAGATCTCGAATCAGCGTCGTCTTGCCGGCCCCGTTCGGCCCGATCAAGGCCGTGACGCTTCCCTTCGGAATCGTTACCGAAACGTCCTGGAGGACGGAGACCGTCCCGTAGTCGTGGTCGATGCCCCTCGCCTCGAGTATCGGTGATGTGTCAGTCATCGGTCGAGATTCGTGTCGTTTCGTAGCACGTCCAGGCCTGGTCGTCCCAGCCGGTCGCCTCGAGTTTGTCCGTGTTGATCGGTTCGCAGGACGGATACTGGTCGGTGATGCTGCCGGTTCGCATTCCGGGGACCGTTCCCTCAAGGCCCTCGAGGGCCCCGAGTGCCGGCGCTCGGACGAGCGTCGGCGTCCCGTCGGTCGTGTGCAAGCGCTTGTCGACGTCGTTGGTCGGCGTGTACGACCGATCGGCGTGGTCGCCGTCGGCGACACCGGCACCGCCTTGCCAGTAGTTACCGGCGCCGTCGTGGCTCCAGATGCGCAGTGGTCCGGTAGTGACCGTTGCGTGTTCGTCGTTGCCGACGAAGTCGTTGTCGACGACGCGGTTCGTCGGTAACATCCCGGTCACGTCTGCACCGATCTCGTTGCCGGCGATGACGTTCCCTTCGTAGATCGAGGAAGACGTGTCGACGCGAAGACCGAGCCTCGAGTCCTCGATGACGTTGTCCGCGACGTACGTGTCGCTGCCGCCCGGACTGAGTCCGGTCGAGGAGTCCCGGATCGTGTTTCCGACGACCGCGTTCCGTTCGGGACCCGTCATGATGTAGATCCCCGTATAGGGCTGTCCGTGTACTTCGTTGTCCGTGAGAAGCGAATCGTCCGTATGCATCAGGTGGACGCCCAGCTGGTTGTCCACGATCGTGTTCGAACGGACGACCGTCGTCGGAGACCGATAGAGGTACACGCCGTTGGCGGTCCCGTCGAACGTGGAGTTTTCGATTACACTGCTCGACTGGAAGGTAAGAATCCCAGCGAGACCATCCGTCGGATCGTCCGGGCCGATGACCGTGACGTTTCGGACGGCGGCGTCGGACGTTCCGTACGTGAGGATTCCGCTCGCCGGCGTCTCGATGTGGACGTTCTGTACCAGCAGTTCGTCCGCAGTGTAGGCTGCGATACCCGCGTCAGTACCGGCGTAGTCCCTCGTAAACGTCGCATCCCAGTCCTCGTCGTCGACGTCGACCGGGATTCCGTCACCGCCTCTCGTCGTGTCGCCGACGCCGTCGATCGCGACGTCCCGGATCGCGACGCGCTCGGCGGTGACGGTAAAGACCGAGCTGTTGTCGTCGCCACGGACCGTTGTATTCTCGTCACCGGCGATCGTCAGCGGACGGTCGATCTCGACGGTCTCCTCGTAGGTCCCGTCGGGGACGACGACCGTCGTGTTGGCCGGCGCCTCGTCGACCGCTTCCTGAATCGTCTCGGTGTCCTCGCCGACGACCACGGACGGCTCTCGCTCCGCGAGATCGGCCGTTGCTTCGGCCCGTTCGTCGGCGAGTTGCCGATGGTCGTCGACGCGGTCGCGTGCGACCGTCGCGTCGTCGCGATCGTACTCGGTCTCGAGGACCGTCTCCCAGCCGTGGACGTCGCCGCCGTACTCGTCGGCGAACGCGTCGGCATCGTCGCGGTCGGTAAACGGAACGGCGGTATCTCCAGCCGGCGTCTCCGCATCACTCCCGATGACGTACCACGCCGTTTCGGCGTCAGTCCATTCGGGCTGACTGTCCGTCGTGGGATGTCCCTCGTCGGTCAGTTCGACGCCGGTGTCGCTGTAGTCCGTGACGTATATCGCCAGCGGATGCCCGAACCGTTGTTCGTGTTCCGGCTGCCGCTGGTCCTCAGCGAACGTCTCGACGCCGTAGTAGCCGACGACGTACTCGTATTGGGAGTAAAACACCTGTGCACGAGGGAGTTCGACGTCACCGCCGACTTCACCCGTGGCCTCTACCGTGAGGCCGACCTGTACGGTGTCGTCGAACGAGACGGGGTCCGGCGGTCCCGTTCCGCCCTCGACGACGAACAGTCCCGCACTTCCGAGCACGACGACGACGAAGATCCCCAGAAAGACGTTTGTCGTAGACAGTTCGGGCACGACCGGCTGTAGGGCCCTCTGGGAAATATACCGTCTGGTACACACCTAGAACGAACACTACGCCAGAGGTGTATCTCGCTTATCGTTTCCCAGGAACGTCATTCACTCGTCAGATCTATCAGTGCTACGTCGTCCGGTACCCGTTCGAGGACGGCCTCGGGCCACCCGCGATGGCCCAGGGTGAGGTCGGCCTCCGGATTCGTCTCGGCGAGACGGGCAACGCCGTCGGCTGCCGCCTCGAGCGCCGCGCGGTCGGTCCGTTCCGGCACCTCTGCGGTGAGCGGATAGCTCTTCGAGAGCGCCCGCGGGAAGGGACCGAAGGGAGCCTCGACGCGCCACGACGCGTCGAACTCGTCGCCACGGGCCGGCTGTCCCTCGGTGAGAAACAGCGACTGGGGCACCGATAGCCGCTCGAGGCGCTTGTGATGACGCAACACTTCGGGCCGGCGAGCGCTCTCCGAAGAGGTATAAAAGAACGCGCCCTTCGAGACGGGGTCGGAGCGCTCGAGTTGGGCGGCGTGATCGAGCAGCGTACGGTAGCCGTCGAGCATCGTCGGATGGGCGCGTGCGCGTTGCTCGACGAGTTCGAGCAGGTTGCCCGCTCGGATCGCCTGTTTGATCCGGCGAATCTCCTCGAACGTGACGTGAAGGTTGTGTGCGGCGAGTTCCGACTCGCGTTCGTCGTCGGGCAACGAACGGAGTTCCGCAGGCGAGTAGCTGGTACAGACAGGACAGGAACAGGGGAGATAGTCGAGATCCTCGAGCAGACGCGTCCCGCGAACGGTGAGGTATCGGTCGTCGCGAGCGTACAGCGCGTACGCGGCGGAGTCGAACAGGTCACAGCCCATCGCGACGCCGAGTGCGAACATCATCGGATGGCCGGCGCCGAAGAGGTGGACCGGTGTGTCGGCGCCTAACCCGCGTTTGGCGCCGGCGACGACGTCGACCATGTCGTCGTAGCGGTAGTCGTTCATCAACGGTACGACCGCGCCGACGGGGAAGACGTCGAGGTCGGTGCCGTCGGCGTGTCGACCGGCCTCCTCGCGGAGGTCGGGGTACGTCGATCCCTGGACTGGCGCCGTGACCAGCATCTCGCCGGTATCGACGCTCTCGGCGATTTCCAGGCGCTCCTGGGTCGTCTCGAGTTCGTCCTCGGCGCGCTCGCGGGGGACGTCCGGCGGCGTCGGAATGTCGACCGGCGTCGCGATGTCCGATCCGATCGCGTGCTGGAACTCGAGGATCTCCTCGGTTGTGACGTCGATATCGCCGTACTCGGAGAGTTGAAACGAACCGGAGTCGGTCATGATCGCGCCCGGGAAATCGAGCATCTCGTGGAGGCCGTCCTCGAGGGCCTGCTCGCGGACGTCGTCGGTCCCGTGGATGATATAGGAGTTAGTGATGAGAATTTCGGCGCCGAACTCCTCGGCCAGTCGCCGGGGAGCGATCGTATCGAGGTTCGGGTTGATCACCGGCAACAGCGCCGGCGTCTCGACGGTGACGTCGGCCCGTGGCACGGTGAGTTCGCCGATTCGCCCGCCGGCGTCGGTATCCCGGAGTTCGAAGTGCTCGCGCATTCGGTCGTGTGTTGGATCGGCGGCCGTAATACATTGAAGGATTTCGACCAGCGATCGTCCGAAACCGGAGAATCGAACGATCTTCCGTCGCCGGTAGCGTCCATCGCATGGGTTCACGTCGTGGCGCGTCGACTACGAGCACTCAGCCGGGGCGTCCCGGTCGTCGTCCCCAAACAGCTGATAGTACGAGACGGCAAGCACCATCCGTCCGTCACGGACGTCGCCGTCGCGAATCGCCTCGAACAGATCGTCGAACGGTGTCGGCGCCACGCGGATACTTTCGTTGTGGTCGAGGCGCTGCTCGGCGGTCGGGCGACAGCCGTCGGCGACGAAGACGTGGAGTACGGTATCGGCAACTCCGTTGGCCGGCTCGACGGTCACCAGCGACTCGAGTCGGTCGGCTTCGTGGCCCGTCTCCTCGGCCAGCTCACGTCGGGCAGCGGCCTCGAGGTCGTCGTCGTCGGGTTCGACACCACCGACCGGGAGCCCGTAGTTGACCCGGTCGACGGCCTGGCGCCACTCCTCGATACAGACGACGTCGCCATCGGGGGTAAACGGCAACACGCAGACGCTTGCGGATTCGGAGAGATAGTCGAACTCGGTTTCGGTACCGTCGGGCAGTTGAACGGACTCGTTAACGATATCGAAGCCCGGACAGGTGTAGGCTATGCGTCGATCGAGCGTCTCCCAGGCGAGTGGATCCGTCGGCATAGCGGTCCGTATGGCGGTGTTCGTCAAAAACGCCGCGCCACGGCGTCGCGACGTGTCACCGACGTGATAGTCGGAGTTACTCGCTCAATACTGTATTAGACGGCCGTCTCCGCGCTCGTACCGGATCTATAACAAAGTCACAGATCGGTGAACGTCGCCACTCAGAGGGTGATCCATGGATCAGCTAACAGGATTCCAACGTGACTTGCTGTACGTGATCGCAGGAAAAGACCGTCCGTCGGGCCAGGAGATCCTCGACGACATCAACGAGTACATCGACCAGCCGGTCACGCATGGCCGACTGTATCCCAACCTCGACACGCTCGTCGAAAAGGAACTCGTCGAGAAAGGACAACTCGATCGACGGACGAACTACTACGCCCTGACACCGAAAGGGCGCAGAGCGCTGCAGCGCCGCCAGGAGTGGGTTAACCAGTACGTAGACGTTTGACCCACCTGGCCGTTCTCGAACGGTGTCATAGACCGGTGACCGCCGGGTCAGGTCGTCGTCCACCCGAGCAGCTATGCGATCGACGATCAGCGAACCGACCGTGTCGACCGTCCAATCGACACCCGTGTAGTGACTGTCATACGTGCAGCTGTCGTCACGTCCCGTCGATTGCCGACTCTGATCTGGCGCTCGGCAGTACGTCGGTACAGCAGTTCGTATCAGTGACGACGATAGTTCCGGTGCGCCGCAATCCGCCTGTGGGTTCGCCGATACATCTATCGGTTCGCCGACACATCGGTACAGAGACCGTCTGATACAGCAAAAATACGGTTAGTACCGTTCCACCCGTCGACTGCTGGGTCGAGTCGGACGACACCGCAAGATTCGACCCAGCAGTTCAGGCGTGGACCGCCACTAGTGTTCCATAGACGCTCGTTCGCGATCAGTCGTCGGCCGTCATCGGCTCTTCTTCCGTTTCCGTGTCGTAGTCGTCCTCGTCATCGTCGTCCTCGAGCGCTTCTGTATCGTCTTCATCCTCGAGGTCATCGTCTTCGGGTTCGTCCTCCTCGATCATTTCTTCGTCCGGCTCCGTTTCGTCCGGCGCTTCGTCGACGTCCTCTTCTTCCATGCCGTCGACGGCGAGACGCACGTCGAACGGTCGGTCGTCCGTATCGTCGACCGCGTCGTCTTCGTCCTCGAGGTCGTCGTCCTCGCCGTCTGCTTCGCCGAGGTAGCCGATTGCGAACGCCGTATACGCCGTCTCTTCCTCGAGATCGATGTCGACGGTCGCAACTGGATCGGGCTGCCCGATCGCTTCGTCGTCCTCGGCAGCGTCGTCTTCCTCGAGGTCGTCATCGTCTTCTAGTTCCTCGTCGTCTTCGTCCTCGAGGTCATCATCGTCCTCCAGTTCATCGTCTTCGTCCTCGGGATCCACCTCCTCCTCCTCATCTTCGGGGAGCATATTCAGATCGACTTCGCCAGCCTCGAAGATTTCGAGCGTTCGGCTGCCGGGTTCGACCGGAATATACCCGGACGGTTCACTGAAGGTGGCGTTTTCGAACAGGGCCATCCCATCCGCAGCGACGTCGACTGCGGGCGCGTCGGGCGAGGCGTGAAGCAGCCGGATCTGTGACGTCTCCGCCTCGACCTCATCCGGCTCGGCGTCGAACAGCAGCAGGACCTCGAACGTCCCCGGTGTGGTGACCGCTGGTTCGGGTTCGTCGTCTTCGACCTCCTCTGTGTCGTCGTCATCTTCGACGTCGGGGTCGGTTTCGTCGTCTTCCTCCATCGGCGACTCAGCCGTCGGTTCTTCGGCCTCGTCGTCGACCGTCTCGTCGGTCGGCTCGTCATCGGTTGGTTCGTCGGGCTCGATCTCGCCGATTGCCGCGGCCGTATAGTAGTCCGTCCCGACGACGATGGTCTCTTCATAGACCGGCTCGTCGTCGCCGGCGGCCGTGATCGTCAGCGTATAGTTCCCCGGAACGATCTCGAGGTACGGTGAGAGCTCGTCGTAGCCGACGTCAGAGAGGATCTGCTGGTCGTCGACGTAGACGTCGACGTTCGGCGCATCGGGGGAGAAGTGTCCTACGCGAATAGCGCCGAGTTCCTCGTCGTCGGGAACCGCTTCGGGATCTCGCTCGTCGTCTTCGTGTTCACTGACGGCCAGTGCCGATCCGGAAAGGGCCGCTCCTGTACCGACTACACCGATCGCCTTGATTGTCGAACGTCGTGATAGCGTCATACTACGTTTGGAAAGGGGGTCGAACTCCCCAAAAACGGCTCAGTCAGTTCCCCTGATTGTCGTCACGTTTACTCGGAGCCGCTCAGTGTAGCGCTACCATACTGTTCGAAACACCAGCCTACAGCGAGGTATGGAGACCAAACATCGAACCGCTTACCTGTCTTCGTCGAACGAAACGTGTGAGAGATCGGCCTCGAGTTCGTCGACGTGGTCGTTGAACTCGCGGACGAACACAGCCATGTCGTCGGCGAGACGCCGCAGTTCGGAGGCAGCGGGTGGGCCATACTGTGAGATGAGATACGTCCCGTCGGCGCCACCGACCCGCAGATACGAGGCCCTGTCGCCGTCGAATTTGAGTTCCCAGCGCGTTCCAGATATCGTCGTCGTGTACGTCCCGTACTCGCCTTCGTAGCGGTTGAGTTCGCGCGCCATCGCGTCTCCGACCTCGCGGATACGTTCGAGGATCCGATCGCGCTCGGCGACGAGCTCCGCTGTCGACTCGATCTCGGGGAACGTCGCCGGGACGGTCTCGAACAGCCCGTCGAGGGAACGGACGTAGGCGTTGTAGGTCTCGACGAACGCTCCGTAATCGCTCATCGCGGTCTCGAGGGCGTCGGGCTCTGGCGGCTGTTTGCTCGAGACGACGTAGATCTCCTCACCCGAGTTCGGCTCGAATCGAAGATAGTGGACGTCGCCGGCCTCGTACTTGAGCGTCCACGTCCCGCGGTCGGTGTCGAACGACTCCTGTCCGTAATCGCCGCCCTGGAACACGGCGAGCTCGCGGGCGATCTCACCGGCGTGGGTTCGCACGCGGGCTGCTAGTTCGTCGCGTCGCGAAGCGACGTCTTCTACTCCCTCGACGTCCGTCTCGAGTCCGTCAGCCATCGGTCGCGAGAAGGGCTCGAGACCGATATCCGTTGTGTCTCACGGCCACACGACGTGTCGACTCGATCTCCCAGTAAATCGAATCCATCACGCTCGGTTCGACCGTCTCGTGGGTGTCCAAAGGCGGCCGCCAGAACAGGAACTCCGGGCCACTCGTGTCGGACCGTGGTTCGGACGGATCGGTGTCCGTTATTTCTGGCGCGACCGTGACCCGTTGTGGTCGCGCCGGGATATCGGTACAGCGTTCCGTACGGAATTACTCGTCGTCGCCGTTGATCTCCTCGTCCTCGTCTTCTTCGTGTGCGACTGCGTCCTCGCCGACGGTGTCGTTCTCCTCGTCTTCGTCCTCGTCGTCTTCCATGTCCTGCCCGTTCCCCGTTCCTTCCTCGGCGGCAGGCTCGTCCTCTTCTTCGACGGCATCGTCTTCCTCTTCGCCTGGACCGCCACAGCCGGCGACCAGCGCCGTCGCCGCCACTGCACCCGCACCCTGTAGCAGTCGTCGTCGCGTCCGTTGCTCTTGGCTCACGACGGAATAGTTCCGTCCGGCGTCGGATAAGCCGCTGGCCGACACTCGCCACCCTCCGAGCGGGAAAGAGGAGTGACCGACCGACTCGCCGAACGCATGTTGCTGTCGGACAGTATCACCAACAGCTCCGACGCGGGATGCCGACGCCGTCGTCGAACCGTTCGACTCGCGGACCGGGTTCGAAGAAATCGCCACGGGCGTCGTACGCGACCCACCCCTCGAGTGTCATCGTCTCGAGGACGTCCCGGACGAGAACCGAATCGTACCCTTCGATCTCGTGTGGTCGAAGTGGTAGTTCCCGAAACACCATCCACTCGAGGATCTCGTTCCAGATCGCGTCGCGCTCAGGATTGCGCGCGTGCATACACTCGACATGCAGCCAGCGGTCATCAATCTTCTCACTATTTCAGCAATAGCTGAAATATATCCCCTTCCTACTGGAGACAACAGACGGAAGTCGACCGATATCGAACCGTGTTCCATGGTTGCTGTTCCCGAGGAGTTCCAAGACCTGTTCGAGAAAGCGACGTTCGCCCACGTCGCGACGCTGACCGAGGAGCCCGATCCCCACGTCACGCCCGTCTGGATCGACTACGACGCCGACGACGAACGGCTCCTGATCAACACCGAACGTGGCCGGCGCAAGGAACGTAACGTCCGGGAGGACCCCTCGGTCGGCGTCAGCATGACCGATCCCGACAACCCCTATCGTCGGCTGTCGATCATCGGCGAGGTCGACGAGGTGACCACGACCGGCGCTCGAGAACACATCGACGAACTCGCACGACGGTACACAGGCGAAGAGTACGCGGAACCGATCAAGACAGAGCGTGTGCTCTTTCGAATTCGGATCGACGAAATCGTCGACGCTCGGGAGACGAACTGACCGACCCCGACTTCGTCGCAGCCGTGGCGGAACGCTCGAGTCGGATCGTTTCGTCGTCGATAATCGGGACGTCGCCTTCGACGATCGCTTCGCCTCAAATCTTCGTGGCCGCATTTCTTCCACTTCACGGGGGCGATTCGCTTCGCTCGTCGGTTGGTGTTCGGTGGGAGAAAGTGGGCCGGCGCAGATTCGAACTGCGGTTACGGCCACCCGAAGGCCGAAGGATACCAAGCTACCCCACCGGCCCGCGTTTGGATTGTGAGCGTCCGATACTTTAACGCTTGCGAAAGGCACTTCCTGCGAGTGATTCACGCATTCGAGTCGCCGCTCAAAACCGTTCGTAGCCGTCCGTATCCAGGAAGTGATGGGCGACAGTGATCGCCTGATCGGCATGCAGTAGCTCCGGTCCGAGTCGGAGACGCTGCTCGACGACGGCTTCGAGTACTCGCTGTTCGTCGTCGGTGAAGTCCCGATGGTCCGACAGCACGAATACGGGATCCTCGAGTTCGTCGACCGAACCGATGGCGTCACCGTCCTCGTGGAGTTGGACGACGGTCCCCTCATCGGCGACCGCCTCGAGGGTCGCTTCGAACCCGCGTCGATACACCTCGATACCCGGACTCGGCTCGGCCGGCAGCGCACCGATGGCCTCGTCGCGGTGCTCGAGGGCTTTGCGGACCAACGCGGCGGTGCTTCGCTCGTCGGGGTTTAAGCCGCGAAGCTCGCTCCCGTCGAAGGTGATCGTGAGTTCGTCTTGGGCGACGAGATGCGCTCGAACGTCTTCGCGGATGCCATGGGAGGTGACGAACGACGCGGTGATCGACCGGCAAAGCGCATCGAGGCGGCCGGCTCCGCCCGCAAGATCGTCGAGCGAGAAGTCGGGCTCGGTGGGGATATCGTGACCGATGAGTACGAACTGGCGCATATCGGTACGAGGACAACCGACGGGATAGCCGCCACGGTTCGCGTCGCCACTCACGGCACTCGTAGGGCTACCGTATCCCGAAATCACCCGCGCTGAGTGGGTTTCAGTATCGTTTCGTGTCGACCATACGCAGAGGTTAGGGATCGATAGCATTGCATAGGCATGGCCAACCGTTTCGAGTGTCTCGAGTATGTGATGCGTATATGGCGAAATCACAGTCGTCACCGACGGGCGGCGCAGATCGGCAGTTACTCGCGGCTCTCGAGGGACAGGCCTGTCCGTACTGCACGGATGGGACACTCGAGCGCGGCATCTACAAGGACAACCAGGCGGTCGTCTGTGAGAGCTGTGACACGCCACGCGTTCAGCTCTGGCAGCCGGGTGAGTAGCGCCGCGTTGGATCGGATCGCGATCCGATCGCGTGACGCCTGCTCGTGGTCGTGGTGAACGCTACAACTCCAGCGCACCGATCCAGGCATCTCGTCCGTGGACGCTACACCAGTCACCGTGGGCGTCGTAACAGCGTGTATCCATCGGCTGGCCACACTCACACCAGTGCTGTTCGTTCTTCGAGACCTCTCGCCGACAGAGCGGACAGCGAGCTCGCATGTGGTGTGGCCCCACGATACTACATATACACCTTTCACGGATTTCCGCGACACGATGGCGGCTGAAAACAGTCTTCCCGGGACCTCCTGACGGGTGCTACAACGACGTATCGGCGCCCGTCTCTGTCGTCACAGGCCCGATGAGTTCGGCACCGAGACGAAAGTCTGCGGATTCGTTTCCCCGGTACCGACGGCCTGTCACCGTCGTGAACCAGGATAATCGTGACCAACGACCAAAGCGAGAGCGTGGAGCGTGAGGAGGCCGAAGACCAGCGAAAGGGACCAGACGGAATCGATACCGGAGAGGAAGACGGGAAGGTAGGCGACGGGAAAGAGGGTTCCGAGCCAGAACCCGGCGGCGGTGACTGAGTTCCCGAGGTGCATGTCCTTAGCGCATCGATTCCAGCGGGACGAACCCATCGTCGTAGGCGACGATCCAGGCGCCTTCCAGTTCGTCCTCGCTTGCCTCCCGTGGGAAGAGTGCACACTCATCGGGGGCGTCTTCGTTCTCGATCGTGACACAATCGAGTCCGGTCGGCGATGCGTCGGTCGGGGAGTCGGTGTCGGCATCCGGGGTCATACATGACGGGCGATACGGTGATCGCTCCGGACGTAGATTCCGGCCTCTCACCTATTGTTATCTCCTTACTAACCCGCTAAACGGAGACGATGGCGGCCAGTTCTGTACGATCGTTCATCGACTCGAGAACGAAATCGTCGCTGACCTGTACGGTCCGTCTACGGGGTCGTTGCGCTCTGGTGACGTGTCGATCGTCGGTTTAGGGACTTCATACGGTCTCCTGTCGTCACGTGCCGCCGATGGCCGATCCCGTGTGGCGATCAGCGGGACGTCGGTACAGGGATCCGGATCAGACGTTAAACGATTTCGACCGTTTCTTCGACCGATCCGATGCTACCGAACCCACTCGAGTCGTCGGGGTCGGGCCGCGCACCCAGCGTCAGCGAGACCGACGTCTCCGCCCCATCTCGCCAGCACTCGAGTTCGACCGTGTCTCCCGGACTCGTCTCGAGGGCGAGATACGTCGAAAGGGCGTGCTGATCCGGGATCGGCTCGTCGTCGATCGCGAAGACGACGTCGCCGCCGACTGGTACGCCGTCGCGTCGGCGAGACGTCGCAGCCTCGAGAACGCCGTCTGCGGGACCGTCGCTTTCGACATCCGTGACGACGATCCCGGTCGTGTCGGGGAGGTCGTTGACCGAGGCGATAGTGCGGTCGACGGTCGCAAAACTGATGCCGACGTACGAGTGTTCGTATCGGCCGGTCTCGACGAGTGACGGAACGACGCGACGCGTCATCGCCGCCGAGATCGCAAAGCCGATGTTCTCGCCTGCCCTGGCGTTGACGACGCCGACGACGTCGCCGTCCAGATCGACGAGCGGGCCGCCGCTGTTGCCGGGGTTGACTGCGGCGTCGGTCTGAACCACGTTCGAGAACGAGAACTCGCGGTCCGGAACGGTGACCGTGCGATCGACGCCGCTGACGATCCCTTGTGTCATCGTCCCCTCGAGGCCGTAGGGGTTGCCGATCGCCAGCACTTCCTGTCCGACGACGGGGAATTCCTCGGTAAACGACAGCGGCGTCACGTTCTCGGGCACGTGATCGACCTCGAGGACGGCCAGATCGCTGTAAAAGTCGGTGCCGACGAGTTGGGTATCCGTCCAGTCACCGTTGATATACTGAAGATCGATGTCGTCGGCGTCGGCGACGACGTGTTCGTTCGTGACGACGTGTGAGTCGTCGAAGAGAAAGCCCGATCCCTGGCCCTCGCGCTCGCCGAAGAGCGGGTTGCCGACGCCTCGCGCTCGAACCTGGGTGACGGCGTCGATGGCACTCTCGTAGACGTCGGTGTACACCGTCCCGTCCGCGCGTTCGTCCCGACTGATGGGACTCGAGGTGGCCGTTTCGCTCGGAACGGCCGCGGTGGACCGCGGTTCGACACAGCCGGCGACGGCGCCGACGAGTCCGGCGCTGACGAGCGAGAGAACTCCCCGGCGATCCGGTCGGAAATCGTTCATGGTAGAGTGACTGTATTCATTCCATTTGTACTCCGGGGTCTGATACGACGGCCGGCCGGTGCCGGAACTGATCGGTCGGGCCGAGAACCGGCGCCATCGGCCCGACCGAAGGGAAAACGTGTTACCCCCGGCTCCCCGACACCCGTGGTATGAACACGGAAGACGCCCGTACACTACTCGAGACGGGCCCCGTCTGTGACTCCTGTCTCGGTCGGCCCTTCGCCGATCGGAGCTTCGGACTGACCAACGCGGAGCGTGGTCGGGCGCTGCGGACGACGATCGCGATCGAGGACGACGAACCCTACGAACCCGACGATCCCGAGACGTGTTGGGTGTGTGATGGGTACGCCGGAACGTTCGACGCGATCGCCGAATCGATCGTCGAGGCCCTCGAGGACGTCGACTTCGCGACCTACCAGGTCGGAACCCGCGTCCCACCGCTTGTCGAGGAGAACGACCGACTCCTCCGGGAGGATGCAGGTCTCGAGCCCGACGTGGGCGAGTCGTTCAAACGCGAGTGCAACCGAGAGGTCGGCCGTCGTGTCGGCGCGAAGACCGGTACCGACGTCGACTTCGATCGGCCGGACGTCCTCGCGGTCGTCGATCTGGACGCGTTCGATCCGCTCGAGGCCCTCGATTCCGAGTCGGTCACGAGCCACGCGGTCGACGTCCAGGTCAATCCGGCGTTCGTCTACGGCCGGTACCGCAAACTCGAGCGCGACATCCCCCAGACCGAGTGGCCCTGCCGGGAGTGTGGCGGCAGTGGGATCCAGCTCGGCGACGACGGCGAGGAACCCTGTGACTACTGTGGCGGGTCGGGTTACATGTACGAGACGAGCGTCGAACAGACGGTCCGCCCCCACGTCGTCGACGCGATGGACGGCGAGGAAGGCACCTTCCACGGCGCAGGCCGGGAGGACGTCGACGCCCGCATGCTCGAAGAGGGTCGGCCGTTCGTCCTCGAGGTCAAGCGCCCGAAAACGCGTGACCCGGACGTCGAGACCCTCGAGCGCGAGATCAACGACGCCGCGGAGGGTTCCGTCGAGGTCGAGGGACTCCGGCTGGCGACCTACGAGATGGTCGAACGCGTCAAAGAACACGACGCGAGCAAACAGTACCGCGCCGACGTCGAGTTCGCCGATCCCGTCGACGAGGACGCCTTCGAGGCGGCACTCGAGAAACTGTCGGGGACGACGGTCGAGCAGGAGACGCCCCAGCGCGTCGACCACCGGCGGGCCGCTCTCACCCGCGAGCGGACGGTCTACGACGCCGACGGCGAACTGCAGGCGCCGACCGAGGCTGAGGTCCGTATCCACGGCGAGGGCGGGCTCTACATCAAGGAACTCGTCAGCAGCGACGAGGGCCGGACCGAGCCGAGTCTGGCTGGCCTGCTCGAGACCGACGCGGCGGTGACGGCCTTAGACGTGATCGGAGTCGAAGGCGAGAACGAGCCGTTCGAACTCGAGGAGTACTTCCTCGACGACCCCCGCGAGGACGGCTCGGATTCGGTCGCGACGGCGGACTGAGACGGTCTCCTTCGTCACGTCCCGCCGATCGACCGCGAGCCACAATACGGACTGCTGTCAGTCGTTACCGGCGCAACCGCAGCCCGGGTCGCGGTTGCGCCGGGAAATCGTTACAGCAATCCGTAAACGGTTTTTGGGCCGTCGTTCGACCCTCGAGCTATGCCATTCGGCGTCGACGAAGCGGGCAAGGGTCCCGCCCTCGGTTCGATGTTCGCTGCGGCCGTCTACTGTGACGATTCCGCGACCCTCCCCGACGGGATCGCGGACTCGAAACGACTCACGCCCGATCGACGTGAGGAACTGGCAACGACGATCCGCGGGGACGATCGCATCCACGTCGGCGTCGCCGAGATTCCGACCGACCGAATCGACGACCCCGAGACGGACATGAACACTTTGGCCGTCACGGCCCACGCCGAAGCGATCGCGACAGCGGTCGCGGGCCTCGAGCCCGAGACGGACACGATCAGCGGCCTCTGTGACGCCTGTGATACCGACGCCGACCGGTTCGCGAAACGGGTGGCCGACGCCTGTCTCGAGGAGTTCCAGCTCGAGCCGGCACTCGAGATCGAAGCCCGCCACGGCGCCGACGACGACTCGACGCTCGTCGGTGCGGCAAGCATCGTCGCCAAGGTCGAACGCGACACTCACGTGACGGCGCTCGCGGCGGAGTACGACGCGTACGACACTGTCGGCAGCGGCTATCCGAGCGATCCGAACACCCGCGAGTTCCTCGAGTCCTACGTCGACGACCACGACGAGTTACCGCCGTGTGCCCGCGAGTCGTGGTCGACCTGCGAGGACGTCCTCGCGGCGGCCCAGCAGACCGGACTCGAACAGTTTTGATACTACCGGACAACAGTCAGTAAACACCCGATCGCGCCTCGACGCCTGTCGCGTTCCGCGACAGCGTCTCGAGTGCGATCGGTGTGTGCATCGTTTTGTCCGGAAGTATGAGCCGTGACTATCGTGTCGACCACGACCTCGACCGGTGCTGGCGATCGTTTTATTCGCTCATACGAAAAACGAGTGAGCCGTGCTCGACGTGATCGCGCTCCTCGCGCTCGCTGCAGTCGCGACGGCCGTCGTCTGGAAGGGAAGCACGTGGCTCGAGGCTGCTGCCGATCGGCTCGCGGTCGGCTACGGCGTGCCAGCGGTCGTTCAGGGGGCGGTCATCGCCGCCGTGGGCTCGAGTATGCCAGAACTTGTGAGTGTGCTCCTCGCGACGCTGCGCCACGGCGAGTTCGAACTCGGGGTCGGCGCCATCGTCGGCTCGGCGGTGTTCAACCTGCTCGTCATCCCGGCTGCCGCGGCGCTGGCCGGCGAGGGTGAGATGACGACGGGTCGTGACCTCGTCTACAAGGAAGCGCTGTTTTACATGCTCGCGGTCGCTACGCTGCTGTTGACGTTCTCGCTGGCGGTCATTTACAACCCACTCGAGGGAGCTGGGTTGCAGGGCAACGTCACGCGCCCACTCGCGTTGTTCCCGTTGTTGCTCTACGGACTGTACGTGTTCACACAGTATCTCGACGCGACCGAAGACGAACTCGAGGCAGACATCGACGTCGATCGCGGTCGGGCCTGGCTCTGGTTTGGCCTCGGCCTCGTGGTTATCGTCGTCGGCGTCGAGGGACTCGTCCTGGCCGCACTCGGCCTCGGCGACGCGTTCGGCACGCCGGCGTTTCTCTGGGGGATGATCGTCGTCGCCGCCGGCTCGAGCGTCCCCGACGCGTTCGTCAGCATCGTCGCTGCCCGGTCTGGACGACCGTCGGTCAGTCTCGCGAACGTGCTCGGGAGCAACGTCTTCGACCTGCTCGTCGCCGTGCCGGTCGGCATCCTCGTCGCCGGCACGCTGGCGATCACGTTCGCACACATCGTGCCGATGATGGCCTTTCTGATCCTCGCGACGATCGTCTTCTTTACCATCGCCCGGACCGGGATGGTGCTCTCGGAGCGAGAGGCCTGGACGTTGCTCGCGCTGTATGGCCTGTTCGTCGTCTGGCTCGTCCTCGAGAGCGTGGGGGTGACGAACGTCGTCCCGACGTGACTGATACGGATTGCTGTACCGATGTACCGGCGTAACAGAAAGCCGATGCGAGGAACTCGTCGCTCGAGTCTATAATAAAAGCAAAACGATGCGTGTGCTCTCGAGCAAGATCACTCGGATCGAAACGCGAGTGTGAATGCTGCGGTGCGATGGATTGCAAAAACAGAGACTGGCGATGACAGTCACAGTGATGCGGATAACTACCGGCCTCGCAAAACCCCGCCGCAAGTGCGGGTGCGCCGGGTCGGGTCGGGACGCCACAACACCAATTTAGGTAGCGTGGATGTAAACCGTCCAACCTCATCCCACGAGATCGCCTCACAGGGAGTGCTTCACAGCTGAATTTGAGGGAATTACAAAAGCCGCGGGCCACCGCGCCCGCGGTCGTTTACTTGTCCGTCAGGAGCCGCTGGAGGATGTCCCCGTAGGCGGGCCGGGTGATGAGCACCCCGATCAGCACGCCGAGGATGGTGATGATGGCGAACCCACGGAGGTCACCGAGGCTCAACACGGCAAGTGGCGACATGGCGATGATCGTCGTCGCCGCGGCGGCGCCGATGATCCAGAACGCCTTCCGGAAGCGGGATTCGAACACCCGCTGTGAGTTGACCTCGCCGTCGTCCATCACCTCGTCGGCGATGATCAACAGGTCGTCGACCCCGGTCCCGACGACCGCGATGAAGCCGGCGACGTGGGAGAGATCCAGCGGCATGCGTATCAGCGCCGCAAAGCCAAGCAGGATCACCACCTCCGACATCGCGGTGAGGATCATCGGCGTCGCGACGCGGACGTCCCGATACCGCAGGAAGACGACGCCACTTACCGTCACGATCGACAGCGCGCCGATGATCAGCGAGTAGAGCTTGAACTGATCGGCAAGCGCCGGCGACAGCGAGTAGGTCTGTTCCTGATCGAAGTCCATCGGTGCGGGAAGCGCACCGGCCTGGAGGCTCACGGAGAGCCCCTGGGCCTGCTCTACGTTCTGGGCGCCCATCTGGAACGTCGGATCGCTGTCCCAGGTTTCGGCCCGCATCGGCTCGGCGAGGTCACCCATCGAGTGAGCGTCGACGACCTCGCCGTCGACGACCGTCAGCAGACAGTACTGCTCGCCCGTGTGATCGAAGTCGATGCTCTCGCCATCGCCACGGAGGTTACACTGACCGACACCTTCGGCCGGATCGGTGAAACCGATCTCGTTCATCCGCTCCTGGAACGACGGGGCGGCGTTACTATCGACCTCGACCGAAACGAAGTATCCCGACCCCCGCTCGTTCGGCTCCGGCGAATCGGCCGTCACGATATCCTGTCCGGTCAACACCGTTTCGTTGGTGTGATTGCCGTCCTCGTCGGGATAGTACGCCTGGACTTCGACGAGACCACGTTCGGAGAGTAACTCGCGGAGCTCGTCGGGGTCCATGTCCGGCACTTCAGTGACGATGTAGTAGCCACCACCGAGCTGAGCCGACTCGTAGACCTCTCCGCCGGAGAGCCCGGCCTCGTTGATCTTCGACTCGATCGTCGTGATCATCTCGCCGCGGGTCGCGTCCGAGACGCCGTCACGGACGTCCTCGTCGGGGTCGATCTCGCCATCTACCTCCGCACTGAGTACCGCGGCGAAGTCTTCTCTGGTCACCTCATCTGTAAAGAGTTCGGCGTGGACGCTGCCGTCGTCGTCGATGGTGACGCTCGCATCGCCGGTCTCGAGGTCGAGTTCCTCGTACAGGGTGTTCTCGATCTCGGTGGCTCGTTCGCGATCGACGGCCCCGTCGTCGTCGACGACGCCGGCGTCGATGTCCTCGGCGACCATACCGACAGCCGGCGCGCTAATGCGTGTCCCGCCCTCGAGACCGAGGCCGTACTCGATGTTCGTCGGCGTGTCGTCGACGCGTTCGCCCTCGACGTAGCTGTCGTCGGCCATAATCCCGCCGGGGATGAAGAGGGCGACGAGTGCACCCCCGACGAAGAGGATCAACAGCATGAGCCGCCAATACTCGAGGACGAACTGTTTCGGTCCCATCATGATCGGATCCCCTCGAACTTGTACCAGCGAAGGAGACTCAGGTTCAACATGTACGTATTCATCAGGTCAGCCGCGAGGCCGACAAAGAGGATGATGCCGATCGACGCGAGCAACTCGACGCCGAACAGCCACGCGGCGACGCCCATGACGAGCATCGCACACATGGACGTCACTGTCATCGTAACGCCGGTCTGCATCGCCCGACGGGTACTCTCGTAGAAGTCACCCTGCCGGCGTAGGATGTGATTGTTCAACAGGATGTCGGAGTCGACCGAGTAACCGATCAACATCAGCAAGGCGGCGACGGTCCCAAGCGAGAGTGAGATGCCTGTCACCGTCATGAAGGCGAGCGGAATCACGATGTCGGAAAACGCCGAGACGACGATCGCGATCGACGGGACGAACGTCCGAAACAGCAAGAACGCGATGACGCTCATCCCGACGAACGCGACGGCGATCCCCAGCAGGGCCGTCTGCTGGGTCTGTGCGCCGAAGCTTTCCGATACCGTCGACTCGAGTTGGACGATATCGGCATCGCCATCCTGCTCTAGGTTCTGCTCGGCCTGATCGCTCAACGCGTCGAGGTCGGTCGACGTGAACTGTACGATGTACTGGTTCTCAGTGTCTGGCGCTGTGACCGACTGGACCGATTCCGGTTCCTCGTCGAACGCCTCGACGATCTCCTCCTCGGAGGAGGTCGTCTGGACGGTCAGCTCGGACCCGCCGGCGAAATCCATCCCCAGCTGGACCGGCGCTCCCGTCGCGAGAAACGATCCAGTGAGGATGAGCAGCGCAACCGCAAGCACCGCAAGCGGCACCGCCGCGAGTTGGCGGTTACTGTACCGGGTGTAATCGAACTCCGGTACGTCGAAATTCCCCATGTGCAGAACCACAGGTAGTCGGTTCAGGTAAGCCTTCCCAATTTCTGTGATATTGTTTCGTGAGATGATCCGGCGAAACGGCGACGGTCTGAAGCCCCTCGAGCCCGTATTTCGGTCGAGATGCCCGACTCCGACGCCCAATCCGAACGAGACCCAGCATCGCTCGACCGGCGGGGCGACACATCCGATCGACCGCCGACCGCGTCGTGCTCTCTTATCCCGCCGACCTCTCGGAGTGGGGACGGTTCCAGGTCGAGAAACCGTCGTTTCGCGCGTTCCTGCGAAAGACCCGCGAGACGGCCGCCATCGGCGACGTCTGGGAGGAGTTCGTCGGCGTCGGCTGCTGTGGCAACACGCTAGACGTCCCGCTGCGGGTCGAACGCGTCGACGGCGGCTCCGAAATGGGAGCCGACACCGAGATCGACTACGACGTCCGTGAGGCCTGTGGCCTCGAGGGCGGCTGGCGAGTACAGAGCGCGGACGGGCCCACCCGGAACTGATACTGCCGAACAGCAGTCAGTGACCGGTCGGTCGCGAACGCGGCGCCCCCGCGAGGACGGCCGCAGTCGCGCGACCGATCGATGACTCGTACTGTCCGACAGTATGACTACAGGAGAGCGTCTCAGTCCGGCAGATAGCGAACGCTCAGGACGCCGTCGTCGTCGGCACAGCGGACCTCGACGCGGACGGCCTCGAGTCGCGCCGCTCGGGCGATCGTCTCATCGTCCTCGAGGACGTCTTGGGCTGCGGCCTCGGCTTCGCCGCGTGGAACGCAAAAGACGTGAATCTCGCCGGTGCCGGCCCGTTCCTCCTGGACGAGGTCGCCGACGTCGGCCTCGGCGGCGATCTCCTTTTCGCGCTGGGTCGGCTCGAGGTCGCTGTCGACCAGTTCGATCGAACGTCGGCTCTCGACGTCGACCACCTGCCAGGTGACCTCCAGTGGCGGTTCCGGGGCGACAGTGGCCTCGAGGACGTCGTTGACCTCGAGGCCGGGGTTCGAACCGAGCGTGTGGACCTGTGCGGTCTCGACGTCACGGACGACTGCCGATTCGCTTTCGGCGTGGGTGACGACGAACGTACCCGTCATTTCGGTCATACGGATCCGTAGGCGTCGGGTCGTTTTCGGGGTTTCGGCTTTCGATCGAGCGAGAGCGGTATCTCGGTCGAAGCGCTACGAAACGCCCGACAGAAACGCCGCCGGCCCTCGGACGGCCCTCGGGTCTCGAGACCGGGCGCGGTCGAGTGCCTCTGACATACCCCTCGACGCGGCTGTTGGACGCCGAGTCGCGGTCGGCAGGCCCCATCGTGGTTGGGCCAGCGGGACCTGCCGGTCCGCTCTAGCGGCCGTATCACTAAGAACTTTGTGTGATTATCTGAGTGAACACTGTTATTCACTCTATTAATTAATAAAATACTCTCATAAAACTATCTTCGAACACGAATTCTTTTGCATCCCCAAATCGTACCCGGCGTGTTCAGTTATCAGCATTCGTGGTTGGGCCATGACACAGGACGAAACAACGGCAGAGGCAGTCAGTCTGCTACAGGAACTCGGACTACAGGAATACGAGGCTCGCTGTTTCATCGCATTGAACAGACTCCCTAGCGGAACGGCCAAGGAGATCCACGAACTCTCCGACGTGCCGCGAACGAGGGTGTACGACGCAATCCGCGTCCTCGAGTCACAGGGACTGGTCGAAGTCCAACACTCGAGTCCACAGCGATATCGGGCCGTCGGTATCGACGAGGCGACACGGATCCTGCGCCGGAAGTACACCGACCGGGTCGATACCCTCGAGACACATCTCAGGAATATCGACGTCCGGAAGCCGACAAACGGCGATCCAGTCCAGGAGATCTGGTCGCTGACCGGCAGCGACGCGATCACGTCGCGAACGATCGAACTCGTCGAGAACGCGGAGTCAGAGGTAACACTGCTCGTCGTCGACGAGGACGTGCTGTCCGAAGCGCTGTTCGACGAACTCCAGCGGGCGGTCGATCGGGACGTGTCCGTTCGCTTCGGCGGGCAGACGGCGTCGGCGAAAGAACGAGTCGAGTCGCACCTCTCCGACGTTCGCGTCGTCGAAACCGACATGGATTGGCTCACGTGCGCCGAGCATGGCGGGGGCGACGAGGTGGCGATCAGTCGTATCCTGCTCGTCGACCGAGAGACGCTACTGATCGGTTCGTACTATCCTGGAAACGACGAAACGACAGAACAGGCAGTTTTTGCGAACGGTCTTCAGAACGGAATCGTCGTCCTGCTTCGTCGATTAGTGAACGCAGGGCTCTCCTCGACGGAGAACGGGCTCGTGTGATCGAGCACGGAGTCGCCGGCACGACCATCAGGACGGTGCAGGTGGATGGTGTGCCGACTCGAGCCAGAAGTCCTCGATCGCCTGTGCCAGCGTGTCGAACTCGGCGGGCGACTCCGGTTTGGTGAGATAGGCGTTGGCGGCTCGCTCGTAGCTTTCGACGATGTCCGCTTTGGCCTCCGAACTCGAGAGGACGAGAATCGGTGGCGGCGGAACGTCGAGTTCGTTTTGCAGGATCTCGAGGACCCTGAAGCCGTCGATGCGGGGGAGGTTCAGATCGAGCAGGATCAGATCGGGATCGGGACGCTCGGTCTCCGTCTCACACACGTCGAAGTACTTCGTCGCCTCCTTGCCGTCCGTGACCGTGTGAAACTCGACCTCGCTGTCGATCGATTTGAACGCCTCCCGTGTCAGTCGAACGTCACCCGGATTGTCCTCGACGAGGAGTACGTCGACCGGCTCGGTCGGTGTGTGAGTTGTCATCGTCGGTGTCGACTAGACGGTTCCGGTGCCTAAACGTGGCTCCTACACACGTAGTGGTCCCGTTTCAATTCACGGTCGGTCCAGTTCGCTCGGAGTCGAGAGACGGCCACATCACGGAACGTCTTTACTCCCGGCGGTCGCTCCCTCCCGTATGAACGTCGATATCGGAAACGCGCTCGCGTCCGTCGCGTCGCCGGGCGTCTCGAGGGAGTCCCTCGAGCGCCTCGACGACCAGGTTGCAGACGCCCACGAGCGAATCGAGACCGGAATGGCGAACGCGGAACACGGCTACGAGGCGCTGAACCTCCCCCAGCGGACCGACCCCGACGAGATCCGACGAGCAGTCGAGCCGGTCGCCGACGCCGACGCGTTGCTCACCGTCGGCATCGGCGGCAGCGCGTTGGGTGCGGCGACGATCACGGAGGCGTTAGCCGACGAGAGCGACACCGAGGCGATCTACCTCGACAACGTCGACCCCGAGTGGATCACGGCCCACCTCGAGCGACTGCCCCTCGAGAACACGGCGATCAACGTCGTCTCCCGATCAGGAACCACGGCGGAGACGCTGGCGAACTTCCTCGTCGTCCGAGACGCTTTCGAGTCGGCCGGCGTCGACTGGACTGAACGAACGATCGTCACGACCGGCGAGTCCGGGCCACTGCGTGACCTCTCGGAGCGCCACGATCTGCCGTCGCTGAAGGTCCCCGACGGCGTCCCAGGCCGGTTTTCGGCGCTGTCGGCAGTCGGAATGGTCGCCGCGGCAGTCTGTGGTCACGACCTCGAGGCCTTCCTCTCCGGCGCCGCTGCAGAAGCCGAGACGCTTACGGGCTCGCTGTTCGACTGTCCGGCCTACGCCTACGGCGCGACGACCTACGCGTTAGACCAGCGCGGCGCCGGCGTCAACGCGATGGTTCCCTACGCGGAGTCACTGGAGACCTACGCCGAGTGGTTCGCCCAGCTCTGGGCCGAAAGTCTCGGAAAGGACGACCTCGGCCAGACCCCGGTGCGGGCACTCGGCGTCACCGACCAACACTCACAGCTCCAACTCTACCGCGCCGGACCGCGGGACAAGCTCGTCACATTCGTCTCTCCGGGCTCGTTCGACGACCGACCGATCCCCGAAACGGACGTCGAGGCGCTGTCGTATCTCGGCGACTCGACGCTCGGCGAGTTGCTCGAGGCCGAGTTCGAGGCGACCGAGGCGAGTCTCGCCGCCGCGGGACGACCGAACGTCCGGATCGAACTCGACGGCGTCGACGAGTACGAACTCGGTGGACTGTTGTACGGGATGGAGGCCGCGACCGTCCTCGCGGGCGAACTCTACGGCGTCAACACGTTCGAACAGCCGGCCGTCGAGTGGGCAAAGAAAGCAACTCGAGGGCTGCTCGGCGGCGGCGACTTCGAGGAAGCCGAGGCAGTCGCCGAGAAGACGGAGCTTCGGATCGAGCGGTAATCCGGGCTCGGCACCCGCTCGAGAGCAGCCGGCCGGTCCCGGAGCGCCTATCCGTCCCCGCTCGAACACTCGAGTATGAGCGATACTGCACGGGTCGCCGACGACTCTGACCGCGGCCCGGCCGTCACTGCTGCCGTGCCCACCGTCGGGACCGTTCTCGCAGTCGTCGCATTCGTCGCGCTCGCTGTCCCCGCCCGATCGGGGCCCAGTACCAGCGAGGTCGCCCTCCCGGCCGCTGCGGCCGCGGCGCTCGTCGCCGTCGGTGCCTTCCTCGCGCGACGCCACGATCTCGCCGCGCGGCGAATCGCCGCGCCCATCGCTACCGGCTCGAGTCTGTTCGCCGTCGTTCTCTCGGGCTATGCGATCACCCAGGGAGCGCTCGGCTCGGTCACCGTCCCGGGTCTCGAGTGGTCCGTTTCGCTGCTGTTTCTCGCGTTTTTCGTGGCGGCAGGAGCCGTCGGGATCGGCGTCGCTGACTACGTCGGCATCACCGAGCGAGGACTGTTCGATCGCACCAAACGGCTGCTCGAGATGACGTTTCTCGGCGGAATGGGATTGGTCGGCATCACTGCCGCGGCCGTCCTCCTCGCGTTGCCAGTCCAGCTTGTCGCCGGTGAACTCACCGAGTTCCAGTGGACGGTCGTCGAATACCTCGCCTTTGCCGTCGGGCTCGGTGCGGTCTCGGTCGGCTATCTCGCCGCCCGCGAACGTGAGCTGTCGTATATCGACCTCGAGCGACCGACGCTGCGGACGGTCGGCTGGATCGGTATCGGACTCGTCTTGCTTCTCGGTTCGAACATGGTGATCTCGTGGCTGATGACCGCCGCGGGTATCGAGGGTGCCGACCACACGACGACCCAGCAGGCGGCCGAAAACCCCGAACTGTTGCTCGTAATCCTGCCGGCGATGATACTCGTCGTCGGTCCGTTCGAGGAACTACTCTATCGAAACGTCATCCAGAAGTCGCTGTACGAGACGTTTTCGCGCAAAGGTGCCGTCGTCGTCGCAAGCGTCGTGTTCACGCTGGTTCACGTCACGGCGTATGCGACCGCTGGCGCCGGACAGCTCCTTGCGAGCCTCTCGATACTGTTCGTCCTCTCGCTGATCCTCGGTCACATCTACGAGCGAACGGAGAACTTGCTGGTGCCGGCGCTTGCACACGGCTGCTACAATGCGGTGATCTTCCTGCCGCTGTTGGTGTAGCGGTCAGTCAGCTACGACGGGTTCTTGCGCGCCAGTTCCGACCCACAGATCGGACAGCGGTCCTTCTGTTCGTCGAACTCGCGACCACAGCCCTGACACTGGTAGTGCCAGTGGCGCTGTTCTTCGATCCCGTCGCGGGCGATCACTTCCACGTCGACGTTGAGTTTCTCCGAGACGTTTTGCATCGCGTAGTCGTCGGTCACGAGCGTCCCGTCGAGTTCGAAACTCGCCGCAATAAGGCGGATGTCGGTCTCTGAAAGGACGTCCAAGTCACCGGATTCCTTGGCCGCTCGTTCGACCTTCTCGGTGGTATCCTCGTTTGGAATGTGGATGTGCATCCCCGAGCCCTCCATCGCGTCGTACCGGTAGGCGGACTCGTCCTCGAGTTCTTCGCGGACGAGGGGGATCGTCGCAGTCTGTTCTGTCGTGTGGAAGTCGTGAATAAACGCCGAGGAGTCGAGAACGTACATACCCTTAACGCTGGACGACGATGTAGTCTTTGACCGCCTGAACGCGGTTGACGGGGACACGGAATCGACCGGCTTCGTCGCGCTCGAAGTCGACCGCCCGTGGTGAGATCTCCTCGTCGGGGTCGATGACGAGGTCGTGTAGCTTGCCCGATTTAATGTCCATCGTGATGTTGTAAAGCAGCCCCAGTTCAGTGCCGTCGGACCCCATGACGGACTTCCCTGAGAGGTTTTCGGCGAGTATGTCGCTCATGCGTACCCGTTCTTACTAATCAGTATTAAACGATGGGGGAGCGAGGTGAATACTGTCGGACAGTATCAGGTCACCGACGCCCGATAGCGAGCGTGATCGACAGCGTCGACGTCGGATCGGACACTTCCGCCCGGCGTGGCCGATGTTGATGACGATGGGTTTAACTACCGCTCTACCGACGCCTTAGATAAGACCTTCTCGGGTGGTTCACCATGTCGAATACGGATACGCGCGACCCCACATCTCTCAGAACACCGATCGTCGCCGTCCTCGGACACGTCGATCACGGCAAGACCAGTCTCCTAGACAAGATCCGCGGCTCCGCAGTTATCGAGGGCGAAGCGGGCGCGATCACCCAGCACATCGGCGCGACGGCCGTCCCGCTGGACATCATCTCCTCGATCGCGGGTGAGCTCGTCGATCCGGACGACTTCGACTTACCCGGCCTGCTGTTTATCGACACGCCGGGTCACCACTCCTTTACGACGCTTCGCTCCCGTGGCGGTGCGCTGGCCGACATCGCCATCCTCGTCGTCGACGTCAACGACGGCTTCCAGCCCCAGACCCTCGAGGCCCTGGACATTCTCAAACGCTCCCAGACGCCGTTTATCGTCGCCGCGAACAAGATCGACACCGTCCCCGGCTGGGACGAAAACGAGGATACGCCGATCAACGACACCTACGAGGCACAGTCCGACCGGGTCCGGGAGCGACTCGACGAGAGCCTCTACGAGATCATCGGTAACCTAAGCGACGAAGGGTTCTCGGCCGACCTCTACTGGCGCGTCCAGAACTTCCAGCGCAACGTCGGGGTCGTTCCCGTAAGCGCGATGACCGGCGAGGGCGTCCCGGACCTGCTGACGGTGATGATGGGACTCTCACAGCGGTACATGAAAGAGGAGATGGAGATCGACGTCGCTGGCCCCGGCGTCGGCACCGTCCTCGAGGTCAAAGAGGAGAAAGGGTTCGGAAAGACGATCGACATCGTCCTCTACGACGGGACGATCCGTGAGGACGATACGATCGTCGTCGGCGGCCAGAACGACCCGATCGTCACCGAAGTACGTGCCTTGCTCCAGCCCCGACCGCTCGCGGAGATCCGCACCGAGAGCCGATTCGAGAACGTCGACGAGGTCGGCGCTGCGGCCGGGATCAAGGTCGCCGCCCCCGAACTCGAGGACGCGATGGCCGGCGCACCGGTCCGGGTCGTCCGCGACCGGGACCTCGAAGACGTCATCGGCGAGGTCCAGGCCGAACTCGCAGACATCGCCGTCGACACTGCCGAAGCAGGTGTCGTCGTCAAGGCAGATACCCTGGGCAGCCTCGAGGCGATGGCCGACGCCCTAGACGAGGCCGAGGTGCCGATCGTCCGTGCGGAGGTCGGCGACGTCGCCCCGCGTGACATCTCGGTCGCCTCGACGGCCGACGATCCGAAACAACAGGTCATCCTCGGGTTCAACGTCGACGTGCTCAGCGACGCACAACAGCGCGCCGAGATCGAGGACGTCGAAGTCTTCACCGACGAGGTCATCTACCAGCTCGTCGAGGAGTACGAGGACCACATCGAGGCGATCGAGAAAGCCCAGCAGGACACCATCCTCGAAAACATCACCCGACCCGCCCGGTTCCGGATCCTGCCGGATCACACCTTCCGACAGAACGACCCCGCGGTCGTCGGTGTCGAGGTCGACGCAGGCACCTTACAGAACAACTCGAACGTCGTGAAGTTCGAGGGGAACGAACCCGACCGCGTCGGTCAGGTTAAAGGCATTCAGGAACAGGGCGAGGACGTCGACGAGGCCCGCAACGGCGATCGCGTCTCGGTCGCGATCGACGGGCCGACCGTCGGCCGCGACATCGAGGAAGGCGACCGACTCTGGACCGAAATCCCCGAGAAACACGCGAAGATCTTAGAGCAGGAGCTGACCGACGAGATCCCCGGCGACGAACTCGAGGCGCTGAACATGTATCTCGACAAGCAGCGCAACCGGGACCCCTTCTGGGGCAAGTAACGAGCGTCTGGTCCCCGTCTCCCGGCTCGCTTTCCACTCTCTCGAGTAGATCGATCGTTGCTCATACTTCCGGACAAAACGATGCACACACCGATCGCACTCGAGACGCTGTCGCGGAACGCGACAGACGTCGAGACGCGATCGGGTGTTTACTGACTTTTGTCCGGTAGTATCAGTTACTCCTGGCAGAACCGTCTTCGTCGACCGACTCGAGTCGCACTCGAGCCCCGCCCTCGAGGTCGGACAGCGGCGAGACGTCGTCGATCCGGGCGACGACGGTCACGGGTGCAGCCGCACGCGGCTCGTCGTCGACGCTCGCCGGCGTCGGGCCCCAGAACAGACAGAGTTTGCCGCCGGCGGGCCAGTAGGCGATCGCTCCTTCGGGGACGACCTCGCGTGCGTCCTCGGGTGGCGCGTCAAGCGAAACGTCGAAGTAGAGTTCGTCGCCCCAGCGAACGGCCTCGCCCGCGACGGGGAAGGCGTCCATGAGTTTCGCCCGTGTTTCCGGCGCGTCGTCGGTCCAGGTCGCCTCGAGCGTGCGATCGTCGACGGTGACACGAAGGGCTGTCATACGTGACCGAACGGGAGACCGTTACTTTAGTGTGCTAACTCCGTCGTGTCCCCGGCCGCCCGCTTGCGCGTGCGTTCGATCGTCTCGAGCACCGCCTCGGGATCGTCGATGGCCGAGCGGTCACAGCGGATGTCGAATCGAAGCCCATCACGCTCGAGGACGAGTTCGTCGGCGGTTAGCCGGACGTCCTCGATCGCGGCCCAGGGAAGCAGTCGCCGCTCGTAGGGTCGCTCGAAGACCAGCCCGGCCTGGTGGGCGCGAAACGTCGGCGGGTTCCGCCGACCGTCGGACTCGTCCCAGTCGTCCCAGAGATCGAAACGGGAGCCGAGGAGGAAAGCGACGCCGTATACCGCCACCAGAACGCCGCCGATCCAGCCGTTTGTCACCGCACCGGCGAGGCCGACGACGACGAGCACCCCCATCAGCGCCGATATTGCGCCCTCGCCGGAGCCGAACCCGGTCCGGTGTCCCGTCCAGGTGGCGGCCGGTTCGTCGACGGTGACCGCTTCGACGTACCGATTTCTGGCCATGCGTGCGACGCCGACGGCGGCCGCTGCGGTGAGGGCAGCGAGTGCGATCGTGACGATGGCAAACCGGGCGGTGTACGCGAGCGGTCCCACAGCGGGGACCAGGAGGACCGCGGCGAAGGCCGCGGCCGGGACGTAGCAGATAGCCCGACTGCGGCGGCGCCGCCCGATCTGCTCGGGTATCCCACGCAACCGTTCTCCGGTGATCAGGACCGCGAGCAACACGGCGGTCACCGTCCCGGGTGCGGTCGCCAACAGTGCCTCCGTCGACGCGCCGGCGACGAGCGCGGCGACCGAGACGGCACCGGCGGCGACGAGGCCAAGGTAGAACCCGAATCCGGCGGTGAACGCGAGATCGGGGCTCGATACGGCTGGCTCGAGCGGGGACCGTCGTTCGTGGGCCATCCGTTGGCTTCGTGTTATCGACGAAACATGATATAGATCAGGGTTGCTCGAGCAACCGGGACGAGTTCGGAGCGCGAACGACCTTGCATCTTCCCCTGTAACAGTTACCACGCTTCCCGTGTTGGTTCCAGCCGTGCTCGTACATCTCCGTCAGTACAAACACGAGGAAGTGCAGTTCGACGACAACCGGACGACCGGCGAGTCACAGACCGAGGACACCGTCAACCCGGATTCGGAGGAGTATTTCGGCGAAGACATCGACGAATTCGATGTCGAGACGTGGGAGACCGTCGAATACGAAGACGATCCGATCCAGCAACGTTCCGTGACGATCGACGGCGTCACCGCCGTCTCCGTCCCGAAGGAGCCGACCGACGAGGACGACTCGGAGCTCCCAGGACGAACGCTGCAGTGCAGAATGGGAGGGGGCATCGAGTACTTCGAGCAGGCCACGATCGTCGAAGTCCAGGATCACGATCCCGAGAAGCCAGAAGCGGACGGAAAGACGTCGAAAGAAGACGAGCCACAGGGGAAAGCGCCAATGGACGAGGAGCCGTAGGTTGCGATCGGCGACGGCAGCCGATGCCGTCGAAAACCTGTCACACGCGAGAATGACAGCCTCTCCCGGAGGCGGGTCGCTCCCGAAATCGTTTTCAACCGGTCGCGCGGACACTCGGTATGCCGACGGAATCGGACACTCATTATGACCCCTCCCTGGGGAACAAGTTCATCTTCGTCACCGGCGGCGTGATGTCTGGACTCGGCAAAGGGATCACGGCCGCGAGCACCGGCCGACTGCTCAAAAACGCCGGGTTCGACGTCACCGCAGTCAAAATTGACCCGTATCTCAACGTCGATGCGGGAACGATGAACCCCTACCAACACGGGGAAGTATACGTACTGGAAGACGGCGGCGAGGTCGACCTCGACCTGGGGAACTACGAACGGTTCCTCGACGTCGATATGACCTCCGATCACAACATCACGACGGGGAAAACGTACCAGCACGTCATCGAGAAAGAACGTGCGGGCGACTATCTGGGCAAGACCGTCCAGATCATCCCTCACATCACCGACGACATCAAACGGCGGATCCGCGAGGCTGCCGAAGGGACCGA
Organism: Natronolimnohabitans sp. A-GB9; assembly: GCF_030848565.1. GTDB lineage: Archaea > Halobacteriota > Halobacteria > Halobacteriales > Natrialbaceae > Natronolimnohabitans. Next base: position 138,987 of record NZ_JAVDDV010000003.1, on the reverse strand, counting down.
CGTCTGTATCGTCGAAGTCGGCGGCACCGTCGGTGACATCGAGGGAATGCCGTACCTCGAGGCACTGCGCCAGTTCGCCCACGAGGAACCCGAGGAGAACGTTCTTTTCACCCACGTCACCCTCGTTCCGTACTCGAAAAACGGCGAACAGAAGACCAAACCGACCCAACACAGCGTCAAGGAAGTGCGCTCGATCGGGCTCCAGCCAGACGTCATCGTCGGCCGCTGTGAGGACCGACTCGACCCCGAGACCAAAGAGAAGATCGCGCTGTTCTGTGACATCCCCACCGACGCGGTGTTCTCGAACCCGGACGTCGAGGACGTCTATCACGTCCCGCTGATGGTCGAGGAGGAAGGCCTAGACCAGTACGTCTTAGAGCACTTCGGACTGGACGACGACGCACTGCCGCCGGAAGAACGCACGAACGACTGGCGCGAGATCGTCACGACCGAGAAAGACGGCGAGATCGACATCGCACTGGTCGGGAAGTACGATCTCGAGGACGCGTACATGTCGATCCACGAGTCGCTGAAACACGCTGGCTTCGAACTCGGCGTCGACGTCAACCGCCACTGGGTGTCCGCCGACGAGATGGCAGACGGCCACGACGGCCAACTCGAGGGCATGGACGGGATTATCGTCCCCGGCGGCTTCGGGATGCGTGGCTCCGAAGGAAAGATCGAGGCCGTCCGCTACGCCCGCGAGAACGACGTTCCGTTCCTCGGCCTCTGTCTGGGCTTCCAGATGGCCGTCGTCGAGTACGCCCGGAACGTCCTCGGCCTCGAGGACGCCCACTCGGCTGAGATGGTCGAAGACACGCCCCACCCGGTTATCGACATCCTCCCCGAGCAGTACGAGGTCGAGGAGATGGGCGGCACGATGCGACTCGGCGAGCACACGACCGTCATCGAACCCGAGACGCTGGCCTACGACCTCTACGACGACACGTCCTGCACCGAGCGACACCGTCACCGCTACGAGGTCAACCCCGAGTACTTCGACGCCTTCGAGGACGAACCCTTGACGTTCTCGGGCACCGCGGGCAACCGGATGGAGATCCTCGAACTCGAGGACCACCCCTACTTCCTCGGGACGCAGTTCCACCCCGAGTACACGTCCCGGCCCGGCCAGCCCAGTCCGCCGTTCCTGGGGCTCGTCGAGGCCGTCCTCGAGGAGTCCGAGGAAGACACGACCGACGAGAGCGACAACGAAGCAGCGACCGACACCGACACCGACACCGACACCGAAACTGAAGAAACCGAGGTAACCCACTAATGGTAGAGACCGACACGTTCGTTCCGGAAGCGATCGAAGAGATAGAAGACGAAATCGGCGACGCAAACGCCGTCATCGCCCTCTCGGGGGGTGTCGACTCCTCGGTCGCCGCCGCGTTGGCCTACGAGGCCGTCGGCGACCAGCTCACACCGGTCTACGTCGACACTGGCCTGATGCGAAAAGGCGAGACCGACCAGATCCGCGAGACGTTCGATTACATGGAGTCGTTGCGGATCGTCGACGCCAAGGATCGATTCCTCGAGGCCCTCTCCGGTATCACCGACCCCGAAGAGAAGCGGTCGGTCATCGGCGAGCAGTTCATCCGGGAGTTCGAGCGCGAGGCGAAAGACGCCGACGCTGACTACCTCGTCCAGGGGACGATCTACCCCGACCGCATCGAGAGCGAGGGCGGGATCAAATCCCACCACAACGTCGGTGGGCTCCCCGAAGTCGTCGACTTCGACGGCATCGTCGAACCCGTTCGCGACCTCTACAAGGACGAAGTCCGTGAGGTCGCACGCCACCTCGGACTCGACGAGATCGTCGCCGAACGGATGCCGTTCCCCGGCCCCGGCCTCGCGGTTCGTGTGATCGGCGAGGTTACCGAGGAGAAACTCGAGGTCGCCCGCCACGCCTGTCACGTCGTCGAGGAGGAACTCGAGGAGTACGAGCCCTGGCAGGCTCTGGCCGCCGTCATCGGCAAGGCGACGGGCGTCAAAGGCGACAACCGCGTCCACGGCTGGGTCGTCTCCGTCCGCTCGGTCGACTCGCGTGACGGCATGACTGCCCGCGCCCAGGAGATCGACTGGGAGACGCTACAGCGCATCCAGTCGCGGATCACTGGCCAGAACGACAACGTCGCCCGCGTCGTCTACGACGTGACTCACAAGCCACCGGCCACGATCGAGTACGAATGAGTGTAGACGTAATCGTCGCCGGCCCCGACGAGGACGACATCACCGCAGCCCTCGAGGCCGAAGGCGCCGATGTCACCCGTGTCACGGGCGTCGTTACCCGACCCGCACTCGAGGAGGCAGGAATCCTCGAGGCTGACCTGTACGTGTTGACCGACATCGGACAGGCGACGACGATCCCGATCGTCTGTGACCTCTCCGAGGAGATTCGGACCGTCGTCTACGCACGGGATACGATACCGGAGTTCGTCAAGGGACAGCTCGATCTCGCCGTCGATCCAAAACTGATGGACGCCGCGATCGTCGCGGACGAACTGATCGATTAACACCGTCCACGACTCGTTTCCGTTCTCGGAACCGGCTCGAGCCGACCACGTTTGGATCCTATAATTGAAATTCGGTATTTCGTCAGTATCTACCGCATAAACGGTGTCGACGCCGAATTCGGACAAGTAAATGCGAATTAAATCCGACGGAATCCGGTATAAGACACTGGTACCATCGCCCCCGTTGAAGTGGGACCTCGTCCATCGTGTAGATGGAGGTCAACGGGAGACCCCACCAAGGCATCCACCGCCTGTACCCGTGACTTCCAGCAACCCCACCCACAGCACCCTTCCCCCCACCACTGCCACACCGTACCGATCCCGGTACCGACCCAGGCCCCGCTGCACCTGCCTGTGGTTTCACCCTGCGGTTGGCACTCGAGGCGTGCCGTTTTTCGCGCCTCGAGGTGGTTTCGACGTGTCGAATAATCGTATCTGAGCTGCGGTCGCGTCGGCGCTAACCGACGGCAGGCCATAGCAGTATCAGTACGTCTCGTTCTCGAAGCGCATCACCGATCGCGAAGTCGTTTCAGTACCGGAATCTCCTCGAGTCGGTCCTCGGATACCGCCTTCCAGTCGATTCCAGTCGGACCGTCGCTGACTGCGGGACGGAGCGTCCGGTCGGGCGTAACGATCAGATCCATCGGGACGTCGTGGGCGTCGAGCGCGACGGGATCGCCGATCACCTGGCGTTCGTGGACCGTCGTCGCGACCGGCGTCGATTCGTCGATCAGCCCGAGATCGTACAGGATCGCGTGCTCGAGGTCGCTGTAGCCTTCGCCTTTACCGATTCGGCCCCCATCCTCGGTGACCGCGACGCTTCCCGAGACGATCAGGTCGATCTCGGGAACGTCCTCGGGGCCGACCTGGACGCCGTGTTCTGACGAGCCCGAGACGGTCGTCGCCGCGTCGTAATCCTCGAGTTCGGCGGGATCGAGCTCGAGGAAACACTGCTCGTCCCGGAGACGGGGAACCGCCATGTAGACGGTCTTCCCTTCCCGAAGTGCCCGGCGACGGACTGGTAGTTGGGGCGCGTCGGGATTGGCCTTGACCGTCGTCGCCGCCTGCCATTCGGACTGGTCGGCGAGTCGGTCCGCAGCCTCGTCCGCGCCGGCGAAGTTCGGTATCCGGCCGTGGGGCGGAAACGGGAAGCGTGCCTCGCCGCTGTCCTCGAGGTCGTCCCAGACGCGCTTCCGGATCGTCTCCTTGTCGACGGCGTCGTCGGGCGCCTCGTCCGCCCGTCGGTCGGCACCGTCCATCTCACTCACCGCCGTTTGCCGCAGTTTCGTCTTCGGCATCTTCGTCGGACTCGGAGGATTCAGCGGCGGCCCACTTGTCCTCGTCGGGCGTCTCGCGGGCGAGGGCGACCAGATGGTCGGCCTCGGGGAGGATGATCTCCTCGAGGGCGAGGCGGGCGGCGTCTTCGTTGCCGGGCAGCGAGAACACCGGGACGCCGTCGGTGACGCCGGCAGCCGTCCGCGACGCGACGGCACGGGTACCGACGGCGTCGTAGGCGAGTTTGGTGAACAGCTCGCCGAAGGCCGAGAGCTTCTTGTCCAAGAGCGGTTCAACGGCCTCGATCGCGACATCGCTTGGCTCGATGCTGGTCGCGCCGGCAGTGACGACGAGGTCGACGTCGTCGCGGTCGATCGTTCGCGAGACGATCGACTGGACGCGATCGTGGTCGTTCCCGATGTGTTCGCGAGTGGCGATCTCGTGGCCGGCCGCCTTCAGGGCCGTGACGACTGCTTCGCCGGCGGCATCGGTCGCGAGCGATCGCGACGTCGCGATCGTTACGACGCCGATGCCGAGCGAACGTTCTTCCTCGGCTGGCTGCTCGTCGTGGTCCTCGTTCGTTTCGGGTTTTGCCTCCGACCAGCCGTCCGTACTACCCTGTGACGTTTCGTCTCCGCTCGAGTCCGACGCGGTCATGGCGCTCCGTTCGACCGCGACGGGGTAAAGCGCTGTCACTGCGACGGTTCGATCCCCGAATCGTTCATACTGTCGGACAGCAGTCAGTGAGACGTCGGTCGCGCTACTGCGACCGATCGTCGAATCGTGCTGTCCAACAGTATCAGTTGGAGGTCCAGTTCTGGTAGGCAAACCGTTATGAGGTGTGTTTTCGTCATTCGGGGGTGTATGAAGGCAGTCAAGGTCACGGAACACGGCGACACGGACGTCATCGAGTACGGCGAGTATCCCGATCCTGAAGTCGGTCGCGGCGACGTTCTGGTCGACATTAAAGCGGCAGCACTCAACCACCTCGACATCTGGACGCGACGTGGGATGCCGGGACTGGATCTCGAGATGCCACATATCCCGGGGAGTGACGGCGCCGGCGTCGTCGAGGAAGTCGGCGAGGACGTCACCCGCTTCGAGGAAGGCGACCACGTCGCCGTCTCGGCTGGCGTCGGCGACCTGCGGATGGACGATCCGACGCTCGATCCAAACTTCCACATCATCGGCGAACACGTAACGGGCGTCCACTCCGAGTACGCCGCGCTCCCGGAGGAGAACCTGATTCCCGTTCCCGAAGACGTCGACTGGACGGTCGCCGGCTCGAGTGCGCTGGTTTTCCAGACCGCCTGGCGGATGCTGATCGAACGCGCCGAACTCGACGCCGGCGAGAAGGTCCTCGTCTTGGGCGCAAGCGGCGGCGTCGGCCACGCTGCCTTACAGATCGCCGACTACGCGGGCGCGGAGGTTTATGCGACCGGCAGTACGGAAGCAAAACTCCAGTACGCCGAAGACCACGGTGCCGACTACGTCTGTAACTACGAGGAGGAGAACTTCGCCGACTGGGTCCGCTCGGAAACCGACGGTCGCGGCGTCGACGTCGTCGTCGAACACGTCGGGGCCCCCACCTGGCAGGACTCGCTCAAGAGTCTCACCAAGGGCGGCCGGCTGGTCACCTGCGGCGGGACCGGCGGTGGCAACCCCGAAACTGACATTCCGCGGATCTTCTGGAACCAACTCGAGATCATCGGCTCGACGATGGCCACGCCAGAACAGGTCGACGACGTAATGGGTCTGGTCTGGGACGGCACCTTCGAGCCCGCGATCCGCGAAGAGCTTCCGATGAGCGAGACCGCACGCGCACACGAGATCATCGAGAACCGGGAAGGGTTCGGCAAGGTCGTCGTTCGTCCGGACAGCGAACTCTGAGACAGACAGGTGGCTGTCCGACAGTATGAGTTCCGTCCCCATCGGGTTCGGACTCGACTCGAAACGTGCCGAAACCGTGAGGGCTTTGACCACGGACTCGAACGTTCGTGTGTGAGCTCGAGCGACGACGGCGGCTACGTACACGATCCGACCGCGTTCGACGACGATGGGGACCGGACCGAGTCAGCCGACGAGGAGTGGCTCGAGCGGCCGATCCACCCCGAGGAAGCCGACCGAGAGTTCGACTGGCGCGGCTGGGTCGTCGTCGGGATGATCGTCCTGACGTTTATCGTCGCCCCGATCGCGATTACGTTCTGGCCGCCAGGTGTCGGCTACTACGTTGCGCTGATTATCCTCCCGCTGTTCCCCGCGTTCTTTCTTGCAGTAACGGCCGTCTGGGCGACGACGCGGCCCTAATACGGCCTGCTGTACCGTTTTACCGGCGAAACCACGACCTATCTGTGGGGTCGCCGATACGGACTACAGCCATCCGTATAAAAATACGAAACGCGTTTCGATCGTCTACTCCTCGAGGCGATCCTCGAGGCGCTCGACGACGTTCGATCCGTGGACGCAGTCCCGTTCAGGGACGTCCTCGCGGTCGAGATAGTCGCTCATCGCGTCGGTGAGTCGTTGCATCTGCCGACCGGTGAATACGTCAGTTCCGTTTCCGGCTTCGATCTCTTCGAGGAGGTCGATCGCCCACGACGGCGGTGTCTCGTCGTCGTCGATAGCGCCGTCGATATAGTCTACGAGGGTGGCGTGGGCGACCCATTGCTCGTCTCTGGAGAGCGTGACTTCGTGCGTCTCGGTTTCCGGTGGTTGGGAACTCATTACGTCACACGGACCGGTTTCATGGTCCTCGCCCCAGGCTACGAACGGGTTACTTATAAACCTTGTTGCCTGTTATCATGCGTCGAAACTGAAACGTCACGATGATCGACCAGTATCCGTTTACGAATACAGCCAGAAACAGTTACAGTCAGCAAACGGAATCGTTTTGTTCGGCTGAAGACACTACGTGTCGCGAATGTCACGGCGCATCGCGATCTCGAACCACGGACAGAGCCGCAGTTGGCGGTACCACTCCGGATTCGAATGGAGTCGCTCGTAGGGAGCCCACAGCAGACCCGCGACCTCTTCCTCGTTGGGCGCGACGCTGCGGTCGGTCAACGTCAGTTTCAGGACGGCACAGACCTCGTGTTCGACGCCCGCGTTCTCGAAGTAGCGTTTGTACTCGAAGCGGTCGGTCAGACGCAGATCGCCGTACTGGTCGGGCGTGATCCCTAGTTCCTCCTGGAGTCGTTCCCGCGTCGCCTCAATCTGGCTCTGGCCTTCGATAGGGTGGGAGGCAACGGTACCATCCCAGTAGGTTCCCCAGAGCCGTTTCTCGGGTGCACGCTGAGCGAGTAAGACGTTCCCGTCGCCGTCGAAGACGAGCGCGGTAAACGCCCGGTGGCGAATCCCGTCGCCGGTGTGGGCCTCGAGTCGGTTGACGACCTCGAGTTCGGTGTCGTCGGCGTCGACGGCGACGACGTGCTGTTCGGCGTTTTCGTGGCGCAACTCGTCGCGCTGGTTACTCATGCCGGCACAGTCGTGGCGAATCCCCAAACCAGTACCGCCTCGTCCGGTCGTCGAAGCGACAACACCGAAATACGGGGCGGGCGTACCGACACGTAGGCCATGTTCGCGGTCGATCTTCACGCGCACACGCGATTCTTCCACGGACGACGATCCCTCGGGGATCGGTTCGACCCCTACGGCTTTCGACTGCTCGCTCACGCCGTCGATCGTCGCGGTCTCGACGGCGTTGCGACGACGAACCACGACTACTCCACGCGGTTTTCCGCGACCGACGTGACGACGATCCCCGGGATCGAGGTGTCGACGACACACGGCCACGTCCTCGTGATCGGTCCCGATCCGCCGACCGAGACCGTTCCGCTCGAGTATACGCCAGCCGAAGTCGTCGAACTGGCACACGACCGCGACTGTGTCGCAATCGCCGCTCATCCCTACCGCGATAGTGAAGTCACGAGCGACCGGTTCGCAGACGTCCCCTTCGACGCGGTCGAAATAAACGGCAAACATCCGCGTACGAAGCCACTCGTCGAGGAGATCGCCGCCGAACGCGACCTACCGATCGTCGCCGGCAGCGACGCCCACTTCCCCTTCGAAGCGGGCCGGGCGTACACGTTGGTCGACGCGGAGACGCTCACGCCGGAATCGGTCGTCGACGCCATCCGAGCCGGTCGCGTCGAACCACGCATCGAAACCCGTCCGGTCGACGAACTACTCCGAGATGGCTATCGACGGGTTCACCAACGGAAACATCCCGACGAGATGTTAGCCCGGTCGGCGACAGCTATTGCTCACCTCGCCGAAACACGAGATTGCGGATAAAAGAAAAGAGTAATGGAGAATCCGATCGGCCGAAACTCCTGCCGACTTCGACTGTGTGTTACTCGACATGGTGATACTGTCGGACAGCACGAGTCACCGATCGGTCGCATGGCTGCGGCCGTCACCTCGGAGACAGCCGCGATTTCGCGACCGACGGTTCACTGACTGCTGTCCGACAGTATTACTGACTGCTGTCCAGTAGTATGAGTCGCGGTCGGACGGTACGAACAGCGTACCGTTTGTTCGTACAACAATCGAATTACACCGTGAATACGGGCGTCAACTGTAGTGACTGACTGCTGTAGGCGACGATAACTTAACCGGGCCCTAGCCGAGAGTCACCGAACAGACGCCAAATGGCTCACCAAGCGACAGGACGTTCCTACTCGGACCGAGAGAGAACGGCCGCCGGAGCCGTCCGGACGATGGCGGACACCGACGCCGGTCTCGAGGTGACCGTACGGAACACGATCCGGGCGATCGATCGCGACCGATGGAACGACGTCGTCGAACGCTCCGACCACGGCACCGTCTTCCATCGATACGAGTGGCTCGCGGCGATCGAGAACGCGCTCGGCCATCCAGCCAGACACCTCGTCGTCGAGAAGGATACGAACCCGATCGGACTCTTTCCGAACTTCGTCGTCGATCTCCCGAAGACGCCGTTTTACCGACTGAGTTCGATCTATCCTGGCTTCGGCGGCCCGTTGTTGACGACCGACGTTACCGACTCGCTCTCGCTGCTCCTCGAGGTGGTTCCCGAACTCTGTGATCGGCGCACGATCGTCCACGAGGTCCGCGCCTGTAACACCGACTTCCTACGGTACAACGACTTCCTCGAGGCCAACGGCTACGGCTCCAGTCGCGTCGGCGGGCGATTCGTGATGAACCTCGAGAAGGGATACGATCAGGTGTTCGACGAGATGGCCAGTTCCAAGCGACGGGCGATCCGGCGCGGGCGGGAGACCGATCACGAGATCGTCGACGCCGACCTCTCGTCCGAGGAGCTGACTCGCTTCCACCGGCAGTACGAACGCCGGATGAACAACATCGACGCGATGGTCTACCCCCTCGAGTTCTTCGAAGAACTCGCGGCCATGGAGGATCGGGTCCTGCTCCTCCAGCTCTATATCGAGGGCGAGTACGCCGGTGGCTTCCTCGAGTTGCTAAACGACGAACAGAACTCGATTCACGGCTTCTTCTCCGGTATTCCTGCCGAGTATTTCCAGTATCACGCCTCGGAACTGCTCTACGACTACCTGTTTCAGTGGGGGATCGATAACGGCTACGAGTGCTACGACTTCGGCGGTGCCGGCGCGGACTTCGAGGACGGCGCGTTCCAGTTCAAAGAGGAGTTCGGCGGTACGCTGCTCCCGAACGTCTACTGGGAGCGCGGCACAAGCCCGACGTGGAAACTCGTTGCGACCGGACGAACGCTGTACAACCGCCATAACCGCTAGTACCGTTCCAACCGTCGACTGATGGGTGCAAGCAGCCGACGACCATCGATACCGTCATACGGACTCCTGTCGTCATACGGCAGTCCGTATCAGTGACCGTAGTTCTAATACTGTCGGACAGCAGTCAGTGATACGGATTGCTGTAACGATGTACTGGCGCAACCGCAGCCGGGTCACGGTTGCGCCGGTAACGACGTACAGTAGTCCGTATGAGCCGTCGGTCGCGACGTCGCGGTCGTCTCCGAGGTGACGGCCGCAGCCATGCGACCGATCGGTGACTCGTGCTGTCCGACAGTATAAACCCGAGTCGCCCGTACACCACGGTATGACGATCGTCGCAGCGGTCGACCGATCCGAACGAGCGGTCGCAGTGATCGAGCAGGCGAACGAACTGGCCGATCGATACGACGTCGAATTACACGTCGTCCACGTAGGCGACCCGACGGTCGACGCCCGAGAGGCCTTTACGGACGTCTCGGAGGAGGCGCTTCGAACCCGGACCGGCAGATTCTCGGAGACCGTTCTCGAGCAGGCCCAAGACGAGGCGGCCAAAGTTGCCGTCGAGGCCGCCGAGCGGGCCAACGGCCTCGAGTCCTACGAGGCGGCTGGACTCGTCGGCGACGCCGCAGAAGTCATTCGGAACTACGCCTCCGAACACGACGCCGAGTACATCGTCGTCAGCGGCCGCAAACGGCGTCCGCTTGGCCAGGCACTGTTCGGAAGCGTCACGCAGTCGCTGCTGTTGAACGCGGACTGCCCGGTCGTCGCCGTCCCGCATACCGATTCGTAAGCGACACGATACGCTGTCGTCACCGTCTCGCTATCCGAGCTCCTCGTCGAGGATCAGTCTCGTTTTCGTACTGACGACTTCCTCCTGGTCGCGGGCCTGCGTGATGAGATCGTTGACCCCGCGGGTGTCTGCCGCGTCGACGACGAGTACGACGTCCTGTTCGCCCGAAACCATCCAGACGAAGTCCACTTCCTCCCACTCGGCCATGCGTTCGGCGATCGCTTTGGTGTCGACGTCGACCGCGACGCTGACTTCGATCATCGCCTTGACGTTGCCCGTCCGGGTCGAGATCGTAAACCGCTCGATGACGTCGTCTTCCATCATCCGCTCGACACGGTTGCGGACGGTCCCCTCGCTCGTTCCGACCTCGTCTGCGATCTCCGTGTACGGTGTTCGGGCGTCTCGACGGAGAATATCGAGGATTTGTCGGTCCAGATCGTCCATAGAGATCTGTCGATACGGGTGACCCGCACTTACCGATTACGAAATTCGTAACTCAGCTTCGAAGACAACACTTATGACGGTCGATCCAATACGTAGATCGTAATGACACCTGCCTACGTTGCACTCGAGGGCGGCCACGTAATCGAGGGTCGTGGTCGTGCACCGGGAACGGCTCGCGGCGAACTCGTTTTCACAACGGCGTATACTGGCTACGAGGAGAGTTTGACCGATCCTTCCTACGAAGAACAGGTCCTGACCTTCTCCTACCCGCTGATCGGTAACTACGGGGTCCGCGAGGAGCGGTTCGAGGACGACCGCGTCCACCCGCGTGCCGCGCTGGCAAAGGAGTTCACCGAAGACGTCGCCGAGTGGCTCGAATCGGAGGGCGTCCCCGCCGTCGACCACCTCGACACCCGCGAGGTCGTCACCGACATTCGCGACGGGGGTGCGATGAAGTGTGGTATCGCCGTCGGCGAGGACGTCACCGAGGAAGACGCCCTGGCCGAACTCGAGCAGTGTAAGGGCATGAGCGAACATACCGACATCGGCGCACAGGTCAGCGTCGACGAGACGGTCGTCCACGGCGAGGACAACGACGGTGCCGACGTCGCCCTCATCGACTGCGGTGCGAAGGGTTCGATCGTCGACTCGCTGCTGGCTCGCGAGGCGACCGTCCACGTCCTCCCCTACGACGCAAGCGCCGAGGACGTCGCCGAAATCGATCCGGACGTGCTGTTCGTCTCCAACGGCCCCGGTGACCCAGCGAACTACGAGCAGGCCATCTCGCTGGTCCAGGAGTTCGTCGAGGACACGCCCGTCGCCGGCATCTGTCTCGGCCAGCAGATCGTCGCCGAGGCCCTGGGCGGTACCACCGAGAAGATGGACTTCGGTCACCGCGGCGTCAACCAGCCCGTCATCGACCTCGAGTCGGGCCAGGTCGTCATGACGACGCAGAACCACGGCTACACCGTCGACGAACCCGGCGACCATCTCGAGGTCACCCAGATCAACGTCAACGACGACACGCCGGAAGGCCTAGACGGCGTCGAGCACGACATCATCACCCGACAGTACCACCCCGAGGCCAACCCAGGCCCGGAGGACACCCTCGACTTCTTCGACGACGTCCTCGCGATGGCCGATTCGCGAGCGTCGACCGCCGTTCCCGCCGACGACTGATCGGCAGCAGTTCGTTGTCGTTGTGCCGTTTCGAATTTCGTACCGCCTCGCCGACTACCGAACGGTCCACACCGGAACCGGCGAGCGTCGGAAGACGGTTTTCGCGACGTCGTCGCCGAACAGTCGCTCGGCCACGCTGCTGCCGTGGCTGCCCGTCACGACGACGTCGTCGACCGTATCTATCTTTTCAGTCCCGATTCGGATTCAATCAGTGTTCTCGAACCCGTAGACGGCGTCGACCGACGCGGTGACTCTCGCTGGACCGGAGTCGATGTCGGTGCTCGGTCCCGCCGCAGCGTCGTCATCGGCCTCGGTCATGTAGCTCCGGTCGGCCGTCGCCGCGACGACGTCGACGTTTCGCGTCGAGACGGACTTCGTCCCCGTAATCGTGACGTTACGGTTCTCGGCGATGTAGCGCGCTTCGTCGTCGGCGTTCGCGAGGGCCTCCTCGAGCGCCTGATCACGCAACTCGGCCCGGGTCTCGTCCGTCAGGCCGAAGTCGATCTGCCCGATGTCGTCCGCGCCGGCGGCGGCGACCGCCTCGATGCCCGCGTCGACAGCCTCCTCGATGCCGTCCGGGACCGAGAAGAAAACGTCCGATGCCACCCGTCTCGGTGCCGTCGGCAAAGCGGATACCGTTGGATTTCACGTGCTTGAGTGTTTGCCACGCGAAGATCAGCGACTCGAGTTCGTCGAGGTCGGTTCGCGCTCGGTGACGACCTCGAGATCGACGACCACGAGGCTGTCCTCGAGTACGCTCTCGAGCGCGCTCGCGAACGCGACGTCTCGGCAACGGGGCGAATTCGGTCCGGCCGAAGCGTTTCGAGTGGCGTCCTCGCAATCGCCGGGGACGAGGACGAACGGGTCGAAACGATCCTGCTTGGCTGGCGCGGGCGACCGCGCCGGCGCGACGTCGTGCTGGGCGGTCACATCGACGAGATCCTCGCCGACGCACCGTGTGACGTCCTCGTCGAGCGGATCGATCCCGACCGGCCGGCGGACGTCTCGTCGGTCCTCGTTCCCGTCGCTGGCGGTCCGAACACCGACCTTGCTGCTCGAGTCGCCGGCTCGATCGCCCGCATCCACACGCTCGCGTCGAACTGCTTACTGTCGTTTCCAATCACGACGAGAAAAGCGTCGCCGACGCCCGCGAGTTGCTTACCCAGACCTCGACGGAACTGGGTGTCGTCACGTCGGTCGAGCAAACAGTTCTCGAAGGCGAGGCACAAGAGACGATTCTCGAGCGAACCGGCGACCACGACGTGACGATCGTCGGTGCGGCCGAGAGCGGACTGCTGCGGCGAGTGCTCGTCGGTGAGATCCCCGAGACGATCGGTCGCGAGGCCGACAGTACGGTGGTAATGGTGAAACGCCACCAGAACGTCTCCGAGGCGCTGTGGCGACAGCTACGCGATCGAATCCGGAGATTCAGTCGACGACGGCGACAGGCACTCGAGTAATACTGTTGGACAGCAGTCAGTGAGACGTCGGTCGCGAAATCGCGGCCGTCACCCTCGGGACGGCCGCAGTCGCGCGACCGATCGTCGAATCGTGCTGTCCAACAGTATCACGAACCCCCTCGAGTCGTCTCACGTCGTCGCCAGTAGCGCCCTCGTCACGCTCGTCCTCGTCGGCGTCGCCAGCGGTCGTGACTCTCGTGTTAGGACTGTTCATCCCTGGCGTCGTCTGTAAACGCGTCTGTCGGGGTTGGACGAACGACGGACGACGATCGGTCTCCCGGAGACCGCCGTAGCGAAACGTCCGCCACTTTCGTCGCCACCGAACGTCACTGCACACCCGACCATCCGAGGGGAGCGCGGGTCGAGGCGACCACCGGAGCGAGTCCCCCGAACTGGCGGGCGGGGACCGACGTGACCCGTGAACCCTGCGAACGATGTGTGAATCGTCCTCTTCGTTACGACAGATGATGCGCCACAAAAGAAGAAGATTTACTGCCACCGGACGAACCGACCGCCGATGACGAACACCGACGAGAGCAAGCCGGCGGTGACCGTCGTAGAAACTGTCGACGAACTGATCGGCGAGACGCCGTTGTTGCGACTGGACGCGTTCGCCGACAACCTATACGGCAAGGTCGAAGCGGGGAATCCCTACTCCGTCAAAGATCGCATCGCTCGCGAGATGATCGACGCCGCCGAGCGGGCGGGTTCGCTCGAGCCGGGTGGGACCGTCGTCGAGGCGACCAGCGGTAACACGGGAATCGGCCTGGCGTCAGTCAGCGCATCCCGCGGGTACGACTGCGTCCTGACGATGCCCGAGTCGATGTCCGAGGAGCGTCGAAGCCTGTTGCGGGCACTCGGTGCGGAACTCGAGCTCACGCCGGCCGAAGACGGGATGACGGGTGCAAACCAGCGTGCAGCGGCGATCGCGGCCGAACGCGAGAACGCAGTGCTTGCGAGACAGTTCGAGAACGAGGCAAACCCCGCCGCCCACCGCAAGACTACTGGGCCGGAGATCTGGCGTGCGACCGAAGGGGCCGTCGACGCGCTCGTTGCGGGCGTCGGTACCGGCGGGACGATCACCGGCATCAGCGAGTACGTGAAAGAACGGCAGGGCAAGGAGTCGTTTACCGCGATCGCCGTCGAACCCGCCGACTCTCCGACGCTCTCCGAGCAGTGTTCCGACGGCCACGACATCCAGGGGATCGGTCCCGGGTTCGTCCCCGACGTGCTCCGGACCGACCTGATCGACGAGGTTCGTGGCGTCGACGCCTCGAGTGCCAAGGAAGCGAGCCGGAAACTGGGGCGGACCGAAGGGCTGCTCGTCGGGATCTCCTCCGGGGCCGCGCTCGCGGCCGCCGCCGACTACGCGAGCGAACACCCCGAGGAGACGACCGTCGTCGTCCTCCCTGACACCGGTGAGCGATACCTCTCGACGGATCTGTTCGACCTCGAGTAAGGCGCGAGAGCCGTTTGGCCCTACTCGTGCCGGAAGCAACGAAAGCTCGCTCCGCTCGTCTTTCGAGCTTTAGACACTCTTCGCGCTGCTCAGTCGTGTCTAAAACTACGCTGGCCCGTAAACGCCATCGCCATGCCGTGTTCGTCTGCGGCCTCGATAACGTCGTCGTCGTTGACCGAGCCACCGGGCTGGACGACCGCCTCGATGCCCGCGTCGGCGGCCTCCTCGATGCCGTCCGGGAACGGGAAGAAGGCGTCCGAGGCCATCACCGCGCCCTCGGCGTCTTTGCCTTCCGCGTGTTCGTCGGCTTTCATCGCCGCCAGTCGGACTGCGTCGACGCGGGAGACCTGTCCCATCCCGATGCCGACCGTCTCGGTGCCGTCGGCAAAGAGAATGCCGTTGGATTTCACGTGCTTGAGCGTCTGCCAGGCGAAGACCATCGACTCGAGTTCCTCGTCGGTCGGTTCGCGTTCGGTGACGACCTCGAGGTCGTCGACGGTGATCGACTGTAAGTCGCGTTCCTGGACGAGTCGGCCGCCGACGAGCGGTTTCTCGGTGAAGCGCTCGGTGCGCTCGCCTAACTCCCCGACGTCGAGCACGCGCAGGTTCTCCTTCTCGAAGAGCACCTCGAGGGCGTCGTCGGTGTAGCCGGGTGCGACGACGACTTCCTTGAAGGAGTCGATGATTTCCTCGGCCGTTTCGGCGTCGCACTCGCGGTTCAGCGCGACGATGCCGCCGAAGGCACTCATCGGGTCCGTCGAGAGGGCCTTCTCGTAGGCGTCGGCGAGGGAATCGGCCGTCGCACAGCCTGCGGGATTGGTGTGTTTGATCACCGCGGCGGCGGGCTCGTCGAACTCCTTGATCAGGTTCAGGGCGCCGTCGGCGTCGTTGTAGTTGTTGTAGCTGAGCCCTTTCGCACCTTCGTTCAACTGCTCGGCGTGGACGACGCTCGCTTCGTCTGCAGTGTAGTCTGCGTACACCGCGGCGTCCTGGTGGGGGTTCTCGCCGTACCGGAGGGTGTCGACGCGGTCGCTCGAGACGAGTCGGCGGTTCGAAAGCCCGTCGTGATCGCCCTCCTCGGTCGTTGCGACGTCTGCATCGACGGTTACCTCGCCCGCTTCCGTATCCACGTCGACGGCACCCTCGGCGAACCACTTCACGGCACGCGGGTACGCACGGAACTCGCCCTCGTAGAGGACCCGTTCCTTGAGACTGTCCTCGTCGTCGCCCTCGTAGACCGGAATCGGCTCCTGGGTGACGATCGGGCCGGCGTCGATCTCCGCTTCGATCACGTCGCCGTCCTCGTCGGTCGCGTCGGTGACGACGTGGACTGTACAGCCAGTGACCGAGACGTCGGCCTCGAGCGCGTCGCCCCAGGCGTCCATCCCGGGGAACGCGGGCAAGAGCGCGGGGTGGACGTTCAGGGTCGTCGGCGCCTCGTCCAGGAACGTATCCGAGAGGATACGCATGTAGCCGTCCAGACAGACCAGATCGAACTCGTAGTCGGCAAGCGCCTCGAGGACGGCTTCCTCGTGGGACTGGCGATCCATGTCGTCCTCGATCGGGACGACTTCGGTCGGGATCCCTCGCTCCGTCGCAGCTTCGAGGACCGGCGCGTCCTCGTCGTTCGTGAGCACGACGGCGAGTTCCGCTCCGCCCGGCCGTCGATCGGCGATGTTCAACAGGTTGCGCCCTCGGTTGCCGGCCATCCCGGCGATTCGCGTCATGGTCGGACTCCCGCTCGCGAGGGGCAAAGCCGTTGCGGTCTCGACTGCCGTTATATACACGACCATGCATTACAACGGCAGTATTTCCGTCCGCCAATCTCGAGATATGCATACTCGTGGCCTCGAGCGGCGCCGACTTCGATACGCTTTTGCACCGGGCGAGGAACTGTCGCACGATGACCGATACCGACGCCCTGTACGCCGTCTCGCCCCTTGACGGTCGGTACAGTAGCCGGACCGCACCGCTGTCACCCTACGCGAGCGAGGCCGCGCTCATGCGAGCCCGGATCCGCGTCGAGGTCGAGTACTTACTCGCACTCGCGGAGCTAGAAGCGACGCCACTCGAGATCGACGCCGACGAGCGCGACCGGCTCCGGGGACTCTACCAGCACTTCGCCGAGGAAGACGCCCGCCTGATCAAGAAACTCGAGACCGAAGGTCATGCCGGCTTCGAGGCGACGAACCACGACGTCAAGGCCGTCGAGTACTTCATCCGGTACAACCTCCCCGAGGACAGCGACGCCTCGCCGTGGATTCACTTTGGGCTGACCAGCGAGGACGTGAACAACCTCGCCCACCGGCTGCTCGTCCGGGACGCCGTCGACGAGGTACTCTTGCCGAAGCTGTACGACGTCCGAGATGCACTCGCCGAGATGGCCCGCGAGTACCGCGACCTGCCGATGCTCGCTCGCACCCACGGTCAGCCCGCGACGCCGACTACCTTCGGCAAGGAGATGGCCGTTTACGCCTCCCGGCTCGGCCGCGCGACGGGCCGGATCCGCCAGGCGACCGACGAACTCAGCGGCAAGCTCGGTGGCGCCTCCGGCACCTACGCCGCCCACGACGCGGCGTATCCCGAGGTCGACTGGTCGGCCGTCGCCGAAGCGTTCGTAACGGAACTGGGACTCGAGTTCGAGTCGCTGACGACACAGGTAAACCCGTGTGACGATCTTGCGGCCGTCTTCGACGCGTTCCGCGGCGCGAACGACGTGCTCCTCGATCTGGATCTCGATATGTGGCTCTACGTCTCCGACCGCTACCTCGGCCAGGAGGCCGTCGAGGGCGAGACGGGGTCGTCGACGATGCCCCACAAGGTCAACCCGATCGACTTCGAGAACAGCGAGGGGAACCTCTCGAAGGCCAACTCCGATCTGACCTTCCTCGCCGACTACGTCACCACCTCGCGGCTCCAGCGGGACCTCTCGGATTCGACCGTCAAGCGCAATATCGGCGCTGCGTTCGCTCACTGTCTGATCGGCTACGGCAAGACGCAGGCGGGCCTCGAGAAGGTCGTCCCTACCGAGCAAGTGATGCGCGAGGACCTCGAGTCGACGCCCGAGATCATCGGCGAAGCCGTCCAGACGATCCTCCGTCGCGAAGGCCAGGCAGACGCCTACGAGCGGGTCAAGGCCGTCACCCGTGGGAAAGACGTCACGCTCGAGGACTTCCGGGAGATGTTCGACGAACTGGATGTCGACGAGGACGTCCGCGAAGAACTCCACGCGCTGACGCCGACGGGTTACACCGGCGTCGCGAGCGAACTGGTTGATAATCAATAATAGTCCGGCCTTGGAGTGACCTCATCTAATCAGTATGGTTTGATTCAGGTCGTCAATCGACAGCTATGATCGAGTATCTTTTTCAGGAAATCGCACAATCCTGTCCTTCCTTGTAGGGGATGATATTTTTATTTCTTATCTTGTACTACCGTCGTTCAACTTTCAATACCGGAGACTGCTCCCGTAAACGACTGCATCAGGTTCCACGTGTCTAAACCGGCCAGTTTCCGAAGCATATTTTAGGAGTATTGATACGGTCCGTTATATTCTTTACCGGTGATCGCTCGGACGGAGCAGCGATCACCGGTAAAACGTTACAACGATTCGTATGAGACGGCCGTCGCTCTAACCCTCCCAAACCATCGAATGAACCTCGACCCTTCCGTCTTCATGGGTCTGGGAAAACTAGTCTTTGAGTATCTTTTTAATCTTCTGATAAGAAATTGGCCGAAAGATTCGGCCCGTTCGGGTCGGAATCGCGCCTTTTCTGGAGATACACTGGAAACGCCACTCGCTTGCCAACTGATATGAACTATTGATGGAAACACTTATTATCTAAGCACTTAATTATTAAATGCAATATACAAGACGGTATTTGAATCTTCAAATGAAAAGATAGATAGAATTTCCCTTGTAGCAACCGATTGGCCGGTTATACAGAGGGAGAGCTAATGGTGCGCAAATCAACTTCTGATCTAGCGCGAATGGGACGTCGACGGTTTATTGAGGCTCTAGTCGGACTTGGAGTTTCGACGACTGCCGCTGCTGGGTTAACTTCGGAAAGATTGGAAGCCTTAACAGACGATCCCGAAAACGAAGTACCACGTTTGTCCGGATACAAGCGAATCGAAGGCAAAAATGGTAACGAACCCTCTTATGAACCAGAATACTATACTATCCCTCGTGACAAGTATGTCCGAGTTGAATCATCGTATAGTGCGGCTGGTAAAATTTCGAACCGTGTAGGCGAATTCGATGATTCTGACTCATACAGCGTCGGTGTTACAAGCCGAACGAACGGTCACCATTCGGAGAAGGTAATTAAAGTAACTCAAATACAAAGTGAGCAGGAAGATAATGGAGCGGATCTGAGTCTCACTGAAGTTGAAGGTCGACTCCCAACCGAAATTACTGGTGACGTTCCGGCAAACGCTAGATCAGTAAAGAACGTTCTTTCATGAGCCACCATCGAAGGACTACAATCGTCGGCCTCGGTCTGGTACTGGCAGCAGGATGTACGAGTCTAAGTTCGGGCAATGACGATGATGAAGATTGGTACCTCGTGGGAATACCGTACGACTCCTCGCCGAACGGCGCCGAAACGACGAGTGCAGACGATCCAAAACTGGACGACATCGACGCGGTACAGATGCTCGTTGACGACGCCCTTGACTCGAGTCAACGGAGCAATCGGCGAATCGCCAGCGACGAACGCGACCTCGTAGAAGACCGGTTAGAATCGCTCCCGGTGTACGAGGGTGATGATGAGTATGTGCGTGGCACGTACGTGACCCGCGATTCGGAAGCGGTCGCACTATTCCTCGAACGGGAAGATTGAGGCCGTCTACGGACGACCGGTGTCAATCTTCTGCTCGGTTGCGAACGCAGCATCCCTCTTCTCGGCAACTGTTACTGCATACTGTTTCTACCGGGACTCCGCTGCCTAATCACGCTGTATACGTCTCGAGCGAACGGCCGCAACTCGTCAGGCAGTCCGTTGTAGAAAAGATGTCACGCTTCAGGACTTCCGCGAGATGTTCGGTGACCTCGAGCGGGCACCTGTCCTCGAGTCACCTCAGCCAACGAGACGGGCCTGTTTCGGAGTGTTTGTAACGCAGTACCCGGTACTGCAGACATACTACCTGCGCTATGAGTGGTTCTCTCACTCGTCCGTCGCTGACTGACGACCACGTCGGTATCGCGCTCGTGCTCGCCTCCGCGGTGGGGTTCGGAACGCTCGGTATCTTCGGGGTCTACGCTCAGCGGGCCGACCTCTCGATTCCGACGGTGCTCGTCTTTCGTTTTCTGCTCGCCGCGGTCCTCATCTGGGGCTTTCTCGCGTACCGGGGCCAGGCGACGATCCTTCGGGGGCGGCCCCTGGCTGGGGCGATCGCGCTCGGCGCGTTCGGCTACACGGCCCAGAGCGGCCTCTACTTCCTCGGACTGGAGTTCATGACCGCTGGACTGGTCGCGATCGTCCTCTATACGTACCCGGCCTTCGTCGTCGTGCTCGCAGTCGCCACGATCGGCGAGCGTGTGACCCGGACCATGCTCCTCGCGCTCTTCCTTGCCTTCGGCGGGATCGTCCTCGTCACCGGCGCGAACCCGGCGGGTGCATCGGTCGTCGGCGTACTCATCGTTCTCGGCGCCGCACTCGCGTACGCCTTCTACATCACCGGCTCGAGAGCGGTGCTCGAGACGGTCGACCCGATGGTACTGACCGCCTACGTGTTGCCCGCCGCTGGCGTCTCCTACGTCCTCATCGGCACCGCCACCGGCCAGCTCGAGGTGCCGACGACGCCGTCGGCGTGGACGATCCTGCTCTGTATCGCCGTCTTCGCGACCGCCGTCCCGGTCGTGACGTTCTTCGCTGGACTGCAGTACATCGGTGCCAGCCGCGCGAGTATCATCAGCACCGCCGAGCCGCCGGTCACGGTCGCCCTCGGTGCCGCGCTGTTTGCCGAGCCGGTCACCGCCGCGACCGTCGTCGGGGGCGTGTCGATTCTGGCCGGCGTTATCATTCTCGAGCGGGAGTGAGTCGGCCTCGCCGTCACGAGTCGACCCGACGTGACGTGTCAGTAGCTATTTCTATCACAGGCGACTACGAGCGCGTGTGTCCACGAGACGATCGGTCGCGACGTCGATCCCCCCGCGCGTTCGTGCCCTCGGACTCTGTCTGGTCCTCGCCGTCGGCGGCTGGCTGACCGGGTTCGCCGCAACGCTCGGGGTCGAGATACACCTCCTCGCACAGGGATACGACGCCGCGTCGATCACCCAGATCGGTGCGTCCGTCGCGTTCAACGTCGTCGGCGCCGGTGGCCTCGCCCTGACGTACCTGATCGTCCGCCGGAACGGCTTCGATCGGGCGTTCGTCTGCGAGTTCCTCCGCGTTCGACGGCCGACGATCCGAGACCTCGCGTGGGTCGTCGTCGGCCTGGTCGGTGCGTTCGTCGTCCTCGCCGGCTACCAGACGCTCGTCGAACTCGTCGACCCGTTCGGGACAGGTGGCGAGGGTGAAACCCACTCGAGCATCGAGGAGGGGCGCCAGTATCCGGCGCTGTTTTTGGTCGGGATCCCGATCGCGATCTTTCTCACCGGACCCGGCGAAGAACTGCTCTATCGGGGCGTCATTCAGTCGCGTCTGGACGAATCGTTCCCGACGACCGTGGCGATCCTCCTCGCGGCAGTCGTCTTTACCGTCGTTCACCTTCCCGTCTACATGGGCGACGAGTTCGGCGCCGTGCTCGTCAGCCTCGGGACGGTCGGCTCGCTGGGGCTGTACCTGGGTGTCCTGTATGAACTCTCCGACACCCTCGTCGTCCCCGCAGTGATCCACGGGCTGTTCAACGCGACCGTCTACCTCACGAACTTCCTGACGTACGCCTGAGGCGAACGACTCGGCATCGTCCGGTTTCGAAACTGCGTCACCGTCGTCGATCCGCCTCGCGCTCGTCGTCATCGTCTCGAGACGTCGTCTCGTCGAGGCCCCACTCCCAGTCGCTCTCGGCGGGACCGACCGTGGCGTCTCGTCGCTCGTCCGCTGTCGGGGTGTTCGGTTCCGAGGGGTGTGATTCGTCGTCGCTCGAGTGCTCGCGTTCGGGCGGCTGACTCGAGTCGACGTCGAAGAGCCACTCGTCGACGCCGACGCGCCGTCGTAGTATCGCACCGATCGCGACGGTCGCAAGTCCCATCGGAACCAGCGCGCCAAGCACTGGGACGAGCTGGCTGCCGCCGAGAACGATCGCACCGACCGCGACGCCGGCAACGAGCGGTGTCGAGTCACCGCCGATCCGACGGGCGAGCCGATCACCGACGGCGACGGCACCGAGACAACTCCCGACGAGCAACAGTCCCGCCCAGAGGAGCAGTCCCGGAATCGAGACTGGGCCCGCAATCGAAGTGAGCGCCGGCCACTCGAGTAGCGACGCGGCGGTCAGTGGCGACGCCACGACGACGAGCAGGCCGAAGAAGCCGAGAAAGCCGGCCGCAAACGAGCGACCCGGTCGTCCGGCTATCTCGTCGCTGATCGACCGTACCGCGTTCGGGGCACCCGCGACGGCGACGGTACCGACAACGACGGCGAGGACCGTCACGCCGACCGCGATATCGAGTGCCTGCGAGGGGATCGGACCGACGCCTGAGAGTGCGGCGGGGCTCGTCTTGGCTGGAGGAGACGCCAACGCCGCAAGCACCGCACCGGCGACGGAAACGGGAGGCGGGGACACGTGCGTATCGTTACGTTAGCCAGTAGCGACAAAAAACGTGCGATCGGGTTGATCGAGACCATCGGTGTGACGGGCGCCCTCGAGACGAGATCGCGCTGACGACCGCTCCCGTCGCCGAGACCAACACCGCTTTGGGACGGTGCTTCCAACGATACCTATGAGCGATGCGATGATCGACTACCTCTTTCCGGAGATCGCCACTGCCGTCCTGTTCGTCGTGGCGATCCTCGGGATGATTGCGCTCCTCTATATCTCCACTCGATGGTAGCGAAACGGGGAGCCACGGCTATTCGACGAACGATCGAACGGTCTCCTCGAGCGCGGTGGCAGCCTGCCACACCGCCTCGACCCGGACGTACTCCCGGGGTGCGTGGGCGACGGCGCCGTCGTCGTCGGCGAGAACCCCGGGGCCGAAGACGACCGTCGGCGCGTCGGCAGCGAAATAAGAGGCTTCCGTAGCGGCGGTAAACGGCCGGACGTCGCCTCCAGACGCGCTCGCGAGGGTCTCGACGATCTCTGCGTCGGGATCAGTGTCCCAGGCCTCGAGGAACGGCGTCGGGCGATCCGTAAAGCGAAACTCGACACCGACGTCCGCGGAAACCGCGGCTTCTAGCTGATCGGTCAGCGCCGCGTGGAACGCCTCGGCCGTCTCGGGCGGGACGCTCCGGCGGTCGACCGTCAATGCGCAGTCGGCCGGCACCTGATTGGTCGCCTCACCCCCCTCGACGACCGTCGGCGTCAGCGTCGCCGCGCCGAGTTGCGGATGGGCCGGCGGTGCGTCTGCCCGCTCGTCGAACGTTCGGATCGCGGAAAGGACGGACTCGAGTGCGGCCACGGCGTTGACGCCCGTGTGGGGTTCGGCGGCGTGGGCGTTGGCACCGGTCAGGTGAATCGTTCCCTGGAACCGTCCCTTCGCGGCCGTACAGACGTCGAGATCGGTCGGTTCGCCGACGATCACGGCGTCGGCGTCGCGCGTCGGCGCGTCGTCGCCGGTCACGAGTTCGTACGCACCCGTCGAGAGTACTTCCTCGTCGGGCGTGATCGCGAGCGTGACACGGCCATCGGTCGGCTCGACCGCAAAGAAGGCGGCCAACAACGCGGCGAGTGGCCCCTTCGCGTCGCAGGACCCGCGACCACGGATCACCTCGTCGCCGTTTGCCTCGGGTGCGTCCGCGTCGCGTTCGAACGGAACGTGTGGCGAGACGGTGTCGATGTGGGTGTTCAGGAGGACGTGCGTCTCGGCGTCGCTCGGCCCACGCGTCGCGACGACGTTGCCGCCGTCGTCGACACGGGGCTCGACGCCGTTTGCCTCGAGCGTCTCACAGAGGAACGTCCGCATCGAGGCGACGTCCTCGTGAGAGGGATACTGAACGGCGGTCTCGAGGAAATCGATGGGATCGAACGCGGTATCGCCGCTTCGCTTGATTCCGGCGTCGCCGGCTCCCGTCGTGGCGTCGTCCCCGCTCACAGTTCCGCCGGCGACTCGACGGTCACTTCGCCGTCGAACTCGTGTTCGACGGGACCGATAAGCGTCGCGTTCCCGCGGTCGTTGAAGCTCACACGCAAGTCACCGCCCGGCGGATGGACGTCGACCGGGTCGGCATCGGTGAGTCCGAGTCGTCGCGCGACGACGGCGATGGCGACCGCACCGGTCCCACAGGAGTCGGTCTCGGCCTCGACCCCGCGCTCGTAGCTTCGCTGATCGAAGCCGCCGTCGCCGTCGGGACTGGCGATCGTGACGTTCGTTCCCGCGGGGAACCTGTCGCCGTAGCGGATCGGCGGGGCGACGGTCTCGAGGTCGACGTCGTCGACGTCGTCGACGAACGCGACGGCGTGGGGAACGCCGGTGTTGACCATCGTTACCTCCAGGCCCTCCATCTCCTCCTCGAAGACTGGTTCGTCGGCCCGGACGGGGACTTCTTCGGGATCGAAGGTTGGCGTGCCCATCTCGATGGTGATGCCGTCGTCGGTGCGGTCCGCACGGAGGGTGCCTGCCTGCGTGTCGATCATGACGCTGTCGGTGTCCGTCCGTCGCATGGCCCACTCGGCGGCACAGCGTGCGCCGTTGCCACACATCGGCGCCGTCGCGCCGTCGGGCTGGACCAGCGTCATGATGACCCGTGGCGGTTCGAATCGCTCTTCTAAGGCGAGATAGAGAATTCCGTCGGCACCGACGCCGTCCTCGCGGTCACACTCGCGTTCGGCGAGGGCGCCCCGATCGGGGACGTACTCGTTTGCATGAATGATCAGAAAGTCGTTGCCGGTGCCGTGGTACTTCTGGAATGGGACAGTCATTGTGCTATCGTGTTTCGTCCTCGTTATGTGCTTCTCGGTCCGCGTCCGCCGGACGGGAGCGATCGGTCTCGACCCGGGTCACGTCGTCGAACGTCTCCCGTCGGCGGGCGAGCCGTCTCGTCTCGCCGTCGATGACGACCGACGCGGGACGGGGCCGGGAGTTGTACTGGTTGGCCATCTCGTAGCCGTAGGCCCCGGCATTGCCGATCGCGATCACGTCCTTGCGTTCGCTTGCGGGTAGTTGACGGTCGGTACAGAAAACGTCCCCGCTCTCACAGATCGGGCCGGCGATCGTCTGAGCGACCGTCTCGCGACCGGCGTCATCGGCCGAGTCGGCCTCGAGAGCGGCCGTCAGGTTCCGGATCGGATGGTAGGCGTCGTACATCGCGGGCCGCAACAGCGTCGTCATCCCGGCGTCGACGCCGACCGCGAGGGTATCGCGGGCCTCCTTGACCGTATTGACTTCCGTCAGGAGGACGCCCGCGTCGGCGACGAAGTATCGGCCGGGCTCGATCGCCAGGCGCGCGTCGACGTCGCCCAGTGCGTCGCGGGTCGCCTCGGCGACCGCCTCGAGGTCCAGTGGCTGTTCGTCCTCGCGATAAGGGACGCCGAAGCCGCCGCCGACGTCGACGAACTCGAGGCCGTCTCCTTCGAGCGCGTCGTCGACCGCCCGTGCGAGGTCGCCCATCCGGGAGACGAACTCCCGATGGTCGTCGAGCTGGTCGCTCGAGACGCCCGAGCCGACGTGGGCGTGGACGCCGACGACGTCGAAGCCGCGTTCGTCGGCATCGGCCAGGACCTCGACGGCTCGCTCGGCCGGGACGCCGAACTTCGCGGCAGCGCCGGTCTGGACCTTCTCGTGGTGGCCGGCACCGATACCGGGGTTGACGCGAAGACAGAGCCGTCCGTCGTAGCCGCGTTCTTCGAGGCGGTCGATCGTCTCCTCGGCACCGACGGTGATCGTCAGTTCAGGGTCGTCCTCCCAGGCGTCGACGACCCAGTCCAGATCCCGCGCTGGCGGGTTGACGGCCGTGTAGTGGACGTCTGCGCCCGACCCACTAGCTGCGAGTGCGCGTTTGACCTCCCCTGCGGACGCACACTCCAGTCCGGCACCTGCCCCGTGAAGCGCTTCGAGGACGTCCCCCAGTGCGTTCGCCTTCACCGCATAGAAGATTTCGGCGTCGGGAAACGCCGACTCGAGGCGACGATAGTTCTCGCGTACGCGCTCGAGATCGAGCGCGTACAGCGGCGAGCCGTACTCGTCGACGAGCTCCGTCAGGGCGGCCGCGTCCCAGTCGTCGAGCCGGCGGACCGCCGGCGACTCCGCGAGGTCAGTCATTGGTCACTCGTAGTGAGCGTGAGAATTCAAGCGTTTGGATTCCCGACCGGAGCGACGGGTCGAAAATTCGACGAGATACGTTTCGTCGCCTTCGTACGTGATCTCTGTGACTTCGATCGGTGTGATGTCGACGCCGACCTCTGACAGTTCGTATATCAGATCTTCAAAGTAGTCGTAGTCACAGCACATCCGACAGAACGGTCCCTCGAACCGGACCGCAAACGAGTGTTTCACAGCGTCGGCGAGGGAAGCAGTGGCCATCGGACTCCTGTACTCGTTGTACGCCGTGATCGCTTCCTCGAGAGTCGCGGCTGTGACCATCGTGAGAGACGACTACGTGGCCCACCACACTATGTGCTTCGACGGTCTGGTCACTGCGCTCACTGCTGATCAAACAGCGGCTCGAGCGCCCAAACGGCGAAAATCAGCGGTGTCGGATTCGGACCCGTTACTCCCGGAGCGCGTCCTCGCGCTCGGTGGCCTCGAGCGTCTCCGTCTCGAGGTCGGTCGCGACGACAGCGGGCTTGTAGGCACCGCCCTCGAAGAGGTCGTGGTCGCTGATCGAGGATTCGACGAATCGGGTGAACGCACGCCGGTTGGCGGGCAGTTCGCCGTAGACGACTTCTTCCTCGACGAGGTCGTAGACCGGAATTCGGGGCGTCAGCAAGGTGTTCTCGCCGACGACGCTATTCTCGCCGACGACGAAGCCGCTGGTGACACGACAGCCAGCGCCCAGCGAGACGTTGTCCTCGATGATGACCGGCGCGTTCTCGACGGGCTCTAGGACGCCGCCGATCAGCGTGTTGGCACCGAGTTTGACGTTCTCACCGATCTGGGCACAGGAGCCGACCGTATCACAGGAGTCGACGAGGGTCCCGTCGCCGACGTGGGCGCCGATGTTGACAAACGCCGGACTCATCAGGATACAGTCCGAGCCGATGTGTGCGCCTTTGCGGACGACGGTTCCATCGGGCGTGTTACGGCTGCCGCGATCGCCGTAGTCGCTCGAGTCCGCAAGCGGCAGGACGTCGTTGTACGTGGTCCCGCCGTGTTCGTACTGCTGGATCGAGCGGAGACCGAAGTTGAGCAGGATCCCCTGTTTGACCCACTCGTTTGCCTCCCAGGTGTCGCCGTGTTTCTCGGCGGCGCGGACGTCGCCGTCCTCCAGGGCCTCGAGGAAGGCCTCGAGGGTGGCGTACTCGTCTTCGCCGGCGGTGTCGGCGTCGACCGCGCCGTCCTGATACTGCGTCCACAGCTCCGAAATTTCGCTCTCGAGTGCGCTCATTCGCTGATCACGTCCGCAAAGTCGTAGTGGCCTGCCTTCTGTCCAGCGATCCAGACCGCCGCGTCGACGGCGCCGGCGGCGAAGACACCCCGGTCCTCGGCGCGGTGGGTGAGACGAAGTTCCTCGTGGTTGCCGGCGAGGACGACTTCGTGTTCACCCGTAACGTTCCCGGCACGGAGCGCGTGAACGCCGATCTCGGCCTCTTCGCGGGGGGCCTCGCCCTCGCGGCCGTGCGTACGGCCGGCGAAATCGCCGTTGGCCTCGATTTCCTCGAGGAGCCGATTCGCGGTACCGCTTGGGGCGTCGCGTTTGTTGTTGTGGTGGGTTTCGACGAGTTCGACGTCGTACCCCGGCAGGTTCCGGACGGCCTCGCCGACGACGTTTACCAGCGCCTGTACCCCGCGGGCGAAGTTCGGTGCGTGGAGGACGGCGATCTCCTCGCTTGCGTCCTCGAGGGTCGCGCGTTCCTCGTCGCTAAAGCCCGTCGTCCCGGTGACGAAGGCGACGCCGGCGTCGGTACAGGCCTCGACGTAGTCGACGGCCGACTCGGGGCCGGTGAAGTCGATTACGGCAGTGGGTTCGCGGTCGGCTACCAGCGAGTCGAACTCGGCTGCGGGTTCGACTTCGACGCCGTCGACCGTCTCGCCGTCGGGGCTGCGGTTGACCGCGAATGCGACCTCACAGTCGGCGTGGTCGTCGACGGCGGCGATCACTTCCCGTCCCATCCGGCCGGTCGCGCCGGTGACGCCGATCCGTACCGTCATCGATCACCCTCCACTGCAGCCTCGTCGCTCGTGTCGGTGCTGCCGGCGGTCCAGGACTCGTTTTCGAGGGCGGCGAGGACGGCCTCGAGGTCGTCGCGGTACTCCTCGGAGAGCCGGGTCAGCGGCGAGCGCATACGGGCCGGCCCGTAGCCGCGGATCTCCATCGCTTCCTTGACCGGGATCGGATTGGTCTCGACGAACAGGTGGCGAAACAGCGGTCCGAGTTCGTGGTGGAGCTGTTGGGCACGTTCGTAGTCGCCGTCGAGTGCGGCGCCGACCATCGCACACGTTCGCTCGGGTTCGATGTTCGCTGCGACGCTGATCGTCCCCGTCCCACCGACCGAGATGGTCGGCAGCGTAAGCGCGTCGTCACCCGAGAGGACGGCAAACTCCTCGTCGGTCGTCCGTTCTGCGATCTCGCCGATCTGGCCCAGATCGCCGCTTGCAGCCTTGAATCCCGCGATGTTCTCGTGAGAGGCGAGTTCGACGGCCGTGTCGGGTTCGATATTCCGGCCCGTCCGCGAGGGGACGTTGTAGACGATCTGTGGGAGGTCGACGGCGTCCGCGATCGTCTGATAGTGGTCGACCAGTCCGCGCTGTTCGGGCTTGTTGTAGTACGGCGAGATCAACAGGAGCGCGTCGGCGCCGGCTTCGGCGGCGCGTTCGGAGAGTTCAAGCGCCTCGCGGGTGTTGTTCGATCCGGTGCCCGCGATGACTGGCACGTCGTCGACGGCCTCGATGACCGCCTCGACGACGCGGACGTGTTCGTCGTGGGTCAGCGTGGCCGATTCGCCGGTCGAGCCGACGGGAACGAGCCCGTCGACGCCGGCTGCCTCGAGTCGCTGTGCGTCGGCCTGCAGGGTTTCGAAGTCGATACGTTCGTCCTCGTCGAACGGCGTACACATCGCCGGGAAGACGCCGCTGAAGTCGATAGTGGCTGTCATTGTTGTGTTGGGTTCTGCTTGTAGTGACTACGTTCTATGTGATGTACGTGTCGCGTCGGATCGACAGTCGAAGATCGAATCCGTTCGCGGCCCGGATCGCACCCGAGACGGGGGCGCTACGCCCGCCTCGAGCACTCTCACGGGCGTTTTTTGATAACAGGAGAACCGGAGATCGCACCGCTCGGCGACCCACGAGCGACGGGGCGAGCGATACGATTCATACGCGAACCAGTGATCTACGAGAACTTAGTGGTTGTGGCTTCCGTCGAGAACACACCATCTACGTGACATCGACGATCGTGTTACGTATTCTCACTTTTGTCGTCGGTTCCCGCTTGTTTTATACTTCCCGATTGGTTACTGCTACGTATGCGAAATACACAGCTGAAACTTCGGATGGCGATCGTCGGAGTCATCCTGTTTGCCCTCTACTTCGGGGCCGCGCTCGTCTTCGACGCGATGTTCCCGGGTATTGGTCTCCTCCCGATACTGGCACTCAGTATCATCGTCCTGCCCGCGGCGCAGTACAAACTCGGTAAGTGGATGGCGCTTCGTGGTACCGAAGAGATGCCCAACGAGGGCCAGTACCGCCAGGTCCACGAGATGACCGAGTCCCTCTCGCGTGACATGGGACTCGACAAGCCCAAACTCGTCGTCCAGGACATGGGCGTCCCCAACGCGTTCGCGACCGGCCGCAAGGGCGCCGGCGTCGTCTGTGTCTCCAACGAGCTCATCCAGCTGCTCGAGCGCGACGAACTCGAGGGCGTCATCGCCCACGAGCTCGCTCACCTGAACAACCGCGACACGATCACGATGATCCTCGGTCAGTCCGTTGGGATGGTCGTCAGCTACGCGACGTTCTTCCTCGTCCGCGAGTCGGGCGAGGGCGCTGGCAACTTCATCGTCGCTTACGCCGCCTCGATCGTCGCCCAGATGCTGACGATGATCTTCGTGATGGCTATCTCGCGCTACCGCGAGTACGTCGCCGACGACGACGCTCGTCAGTACATCGGCAGCGGCGACCCGCTCGCTCGCGCACTCGAGAAGATCTCCAAGGGTTCCGAAGGCCGCGAATCCAACGTCGACGACAGTGTCAGCGCGCTCTGTATCCTGAACACCGACCGCAGCACCCTCCAGCAGCTGTTCTCGACCCACCCGCCGACGGAGAAGCGAATCGAGAAGCTGCGTAGCTAATTCACGCAGATCGGACCCGACGGCACGATTTTCCGCCGGTCCGTTCGTACGGACTCCTGCCCGCTAGTGAACCGACGAGTCGATACGCTCGTTTGCGCTCCTGTATCGCACTCGAGTCCCGGTGGTACTGGTCGGAACGACGCGACTTTTTAACGGTAGCCCATCGAACGTAGCCTATGACCGAGATACATCCAGGACAGCGCGTCGCCGTCCTCGTCGACGCCCAGAACCTCTATCACACCGCCCAGAGCCTGCATAGCCGAAACATCGACTACTCCGCGCTGCTGGAGAAGGCCGTCCAGGACCGCCAGCTCACCCGTGCAATCGCGTACGTGATCCGCGCGGAGGCCCCCGAGGAGGAGAGTTTCTTCGAGGCACTGGTCGACATCGGGTTCGAGCCGAAGATCAAGGATATCAAGACCTTCGCCGACGGGACGAAAAAGGCCGACTGGGACGTCGGGATGAGTCTCGACGCGGTGACGCTTGCGAACCACGTCGACACGATCGTCCTTTGTACCGGCGATGGGGACTTCTCGCGGCTCTGTTCGCACCTGCGCCACGAGGGTGTTCGCGTCGAAGTGATGGCCTTCGAGTCCTCGACCGCCGAGGAACTGATCGAGGCCGCCGACTCGTTTCTCGATCTCGGCGAGCGCCACGAGACGTTCCTGTTGTAGTATACTGTCGGACAGCACGAGTCACCGATCGGCCACAGGACTGCGACCGTCGACCACACCCCTCGAGTCGACGGAGTTGGTCGTTTAGGTCCGGCGTGGATGACGGCCCTGCCAGAGGCCGATCAGCAGCGCGTAGCCGGTGACGAGCAGCGTCGACGCCGTCAGAAGGTATACGACCGGTCCCGAAGCGAGCGGCGCCGGTCCAGCAAGCGTTAGCGACCCCAGAACGAGCAGCGCGATCCCGAGGCCGACTTGCGTCACGTCCATGCGATATCGGCTACTACTGAATCGAGGACTATAACCTTCGCTATCCAGTTCGGTTGGGAACGACACATCGTCTTCGCCTCGAGGTCGAAGGCCTTTCGACCGCTGGCGCGAAAGGACGCCCGATGAGCGATCCAGCCGACGGCAACGGACAGGCGGGACTGCCCGAGTTACGGACGATCGCGGACTACCAGTTCGGTGCGGGTGCGGGGACGGCGCTGTTTCCGCCCGCGGAATCGTTGACGGTCAAACGCACCTCCTCGGGCCGACCCCAGCAGATCCACGCCGACGCCGGTCGCGTCGTCTCGTTCGGTACCGACGGCCGGTTCACGCTCGGCCTCGAGGGCGGGCGCCGACTCCACGAGACGCTCGCACACCCCGCCTACAGGGTCGTCGTCGACGACGAGAGCGAACCGTTCGTCCGCGACGAGAAGAACGTCTTCACGAAGTTCGTCCTCGAGGCCGGGCCGGAGATCCGGCCGGGCGACGAGGTGCTCGTGGTTCACGAACGCGGCGAGTTAATCGCGGTCGGAACGGCGGAACTCGATGCGGAAGCGATCGAAGACTTCGAGACGGGGATGGCGGTCAACGTCCGTGAAGGTGCGCCGGCCGACGAGTAACGGCAGCGGTCCGAATCACAGACTCGAGTTCGAGTCCGATCCGCCGTCCGAACGGCTGGCTCGGGGAGACGTGCCGGAACGGACGCGCAGCCAATGGCCTGTGCCAGCGACCGTGGCCGCCGCGAGTAGAATCGCCGCGTCCACGTATCGTCCCGAGAGAAAGCCGCCGGCGGCCAACGCTCCACCGACGAGAAGCGTCAGCCGAACCGGATCCGCCGCCAGCGCTCTGAGCCGGTGTACGACGCCCAGATAGAGCAAGCCGAGTCCGACGCCGGCGACGACGTCACCGGGGTAGTGGACGCCGAGTGCGACCCGAGAGAGACAGACGAGCGCGACGACGGCGCCGCCGACGAGAGCCCGTTTTCGTCGCGTCGCGATCGGTAACTCGAGGACGACCAGTCCCCAGAACACCGTCGCTGCGAGAGCGTGGCCGCTCGGAAAACTCGCGGAGCCGAATCCGACACCGAGACCGTACAGCGGCTCGAGCCAGAGTGGGAGCGTCTCCCGCGTAAACGGCGGATCGACTGGTGGTCGATGGACCGAAAACAGCGGCTTGAGTGAAACGAACAGGCCGTAGCCGCCGATCACGATCCCCGGCCACGTGTCGAGTTCGGACGTTCGCCACCGGACGTTCGAAACGACGGCAGCAGCGACGACCGGCACGATGACGTAGACACTGCCGAGAAAGGAGATCAGCAGAAGGACGACCGCCAACCGCGTCGGAACGGCGTTTCGAATCGTTTCGACGACCGCGATGTCGAACCACATCGACGAACACTGTGTGGGCACACGTCAAATCGGGCGCGAGTGTTTTCTAGTTGAGAAACTTCGAGCGAATATTTATGTTACTAAACGAACTACTTTCGAGTACGTTCCGCATTCGGGCCGTCACGTGGGCCCTGCGACCGGATTCAGCCGCTGTTACCCTCCCGTCGCGACTTCGAGACCGATCCCGGTCGTGGCTGACGGAACCGACGGTCCGAGACGCCCACCATGAGTCCCCTCTCGACCACACTCGAAATCGTAATCGACGTCGTCCACGTCGTCGGACTGCCGGCGCTGTTCGTCGTGTTCGTCCTGAAAGGCGCACTCGTGGGGAAAGTGTTTCCGACGAGCGTCGTCCTTTCTGGGTACGTCGTCGCGATCGGACCGACGTATCTGACTGCCGCAGTGATCGTCGTTCTCGTGACGGTCGCTCACGTGATCGGCCAGTTCGTCGTCTACGGCGCCAGCAAGCGGTACGGAACCGACGTGCTCACTCGACTGCCGTGCCTCGAGATCGATCCGGACTCCGATCAGTTTCGGCGAATCGAGGACTGGTTCGCCCGCTACGGCGGGCTCGCGGTGTTCGTGACGAACGTCATTCCGTGGAGCCGCGGCCTGATCGCCGTCCCGGCCGGCGTCAGCGACTACCCGTCCGGTCGCTACTTCGTCCACGTCGGGAGCTCGACGCTGCTGTATCACGCCGTCTACGTCACCGTCCCGCTGGTCGGATTGGCGATCCTCACGTAGGCGAAGTTAGACGGCCCTGTACCTGTCCGACAGTATGACTGACGGCGATCAGTATCAGTGCCGGCCGAACGACAAAGTAAAAGGGTGCCGGTGGCGACGTGTCGGGTATGTTCGGAGGAGGAGGCGGCGGACTCGATCCGCGCAAGATGGAACAGATGATGAAACAGATGGGTATCGACGTCGAGGACGTCGACGCCGAGGAAGTTATCATCCGCACCGAGGAGTACGATCTCGTCTTCGACGACGCCGAAGTCACGAAGATGGACGCCCGTGGCCAGGAGACCTACCAGGTCATCGGCTCGCCAGAACAGGTCGAGGCCGGCACGGCAGGTGGCGACGCCGGCGGCGCCGACGAAGACGCCGGAAGCGCGATCCCCGACGAGGACGTCGAACTCGTCGCGACCCGCGCCGGCGTCAGCGAAGACGAAGCCCGCGCAGCACTCGAGGACGTCGACGGCGACCTCGCCGCGGCGGTCGAAGCCCTCGAGTGACGCGTGAGCAGCGATAGCGATTCCGACGAGACGGTCGGCGAGGACCGCGTCCCCGTCTTGCTCGTCCGTGGTGATCGGGAGTTCCTGATCGAACCCGGCGCAGAACAGGGGACCGATCTCGGCGTCCTCGAGGTGCCCGACGACGTCCAGCCGGGCGATACCGTCGAGACACATCTAGGCGAGGCGTTTCAGGTGCGGCGACTGCGCGGTCCCGACCTGTTCCATCAGTTCGAGCGGACGGGGGCACCGATGGTCCCCCGCGACGTCGGGCTGGTGATCGGCGAGACGGGAGTCTCGCAAGGTGATCGAGTGCTCGACACCGGCACCGGAACCGGCGTGCTCGCGGCCTCGATGGCGCGTGCGGGCGCCGACGTAGTGACCTACGAGCGCGATCCGGAGTTCGCCGAGGTCGCACGCGAGAACATGGAACTCGGTGGCGTCGAGGACAGCGTCGACGTCCGGACGGGCGATCTGACCGAAACCGTCGACGAACTCGAGGGCTCGTCGTTCGACGTGGTGACTCTCGATACGGGCGATGCTGCGTCGATCGTCGAACACGCCCCGGAGCTGCTGGTCGAGGGCGGCTTCGTCGCCGTCTACAGTCCCTTCATCGAGTCGACTCGCGAGGTCGTCGAGACGGCCCGCGAGGTCGACCTTGCGAACGTCCGGACTCGCGAGACGATTCAGCGAGAGATGCAGTTCGACGACCGCGGCTCCCGGCCGTCGACGGCCCCGGTCGGTCACACGGGCTATCTGACGATCGCTCGAAACGTGTGATCGGCTCGACGGTGTGAAACGGCCACGGCTTCGTTCGCGACCCGAATTGTAAACCGACACCTACATAGATATTAACTCGGCTACGAGTTGCGAACGGTGGCGGCTGTTCGCAACCTTCATTATTCGCTCGCCAGTCGAATCAGATAGCAATGGCTGTACTCTGGCTGGACGAGATCAGTGCCGGCGACCTCGAGAAGGTCGGCGGTAAAGGCGCCTCCCTGGGCGAACTTACGGGTGCTGGGCTGCCCGTACCGCCGGGATTCGTCGTAACTGCCGGGACATATCGATCGTTCATCGAAGAAGCCGAAATCGACGAGGAACTGTTCGAGGCCGTCGACGTCGACGTCGACGACTCCGCGGCCCTAGCCGACGCGGCCGACCGCGCACAGGAACTCATTCTCGAGACGCCGTTCCCCGACGACCTGC
The DNA here is from genome assembly GCF_030848565.1 of Natronolimnohabitans sp. A-GB9. Lineage (GTDB taxonomy): Archaea > Halobacteriota > Halobacteria > Halobacteriales > Natrialbaceae > Natronolimnohabitans. The sequence continues at coordinate 103,795 of NZ_JAVDDV010000003.1, read as the reverse complement.
GCGAGGAAATCCTCGAGTCCTACCACGGGGTCGGTGACGGCGAGGCGTTCGTCGCCGTCCGCTCTTCGGCGACGGCCGAAGACCTGCCGGATGCCTCCTTCGCGGGCCAGCAGGAGACGTTCCTGAACGTCACCGAGGAGGCACTACTCGATCGGGTCCGGGAGTGTTGGGCGTCGCTGTTTACCCAGCGGGCGATCTACTACCGACAGGAGCAGGGATTCGACCACTCCGCGGTCAACATCGCGGTCGTCGTCCAGCAGATGGTCGACGCCGAGAAGTCTGGCGTGATGTTCACGAGCCATCCCTCGACGGGCGATCCGACGATGATCATCGAGGCCGCCTGGGGACTCGGTGAAGCGGTCGTCTCCGGTGCCGTCTCGCCGGACAACTACGTCGTCGAGCGCGAGGATCGGGACGTCGACGTCACCGTCGCCGAAAAGAAGGTGATGCACGTCAAAGACGAAGAGACCGGTGAAACAGTCGAACGCGACGTTCCAGCGGAGAAACGCGACGAGCGCGTACTCGCCGACGAAGAGCTCGACGAACTCCTCGACCTCGGCGAACGCGTCGAGGATCACTACGACGAACCCCAGGACGTCGAGTGGGCCATCGTCGATGGGGAGGTCTTCATGCTCCAGTCGCGACCGATCACGACCATCGACGAGAGCGGCGAGACGGCCGACCCGGCCGGCGGCAGCGTCGACGCGTCGGCAGGACTTACCGACGGCAGCGGCAGCGTCCAGGCGACGACCGGCGGCGAGTCGGCGAGTCCGGACACCTCCGGCGAGGTTATCGTCGACGGACTGGGCTCGAGTCCGGGACAGGTAAGCGGTGCCGCACGGATCGTGAAAAAGTTAGACGACCTTGCGAAGGTCGGCGAGGGCGACATCATCGTCACCGAGATGACGATGCCCGATATGGTGCCAGCGATGAAACGCGCGTCGGGGATCATCACCGACGAGGGCGGGATGACCAGCCACGCCGCGATCGTCTCCCGCGAACTCGGCGTTCCCGCGATCGTCGGCACGACCAACGCCACGACGGTCCTGGAGGACGGCCAGGTCGTCACGCTCGATGGCGACAAGGGACAGGTCCTCGAGGGCGAGGAAGTCGAACCCGACGAGGAGACCGAACCCGTCGAAGAAGTTCGCCCACAGTCGCCGGTCAAGCCGATGACTGCGACCGAGGTGAAGGTCAACGTCTCCATTCCGGAAGCCGCCGAACGGGCGGCCGCGACGGGCGCCGACGGCGTCGGTCTCCTCCGTACGGAGCACATGATCCTCTCGCTGAATCAGACGCCGGCGAAATACATCGCGGAAAACGGCGAGGACGCCTACATCAGCGAACTCGTCGACGGGATCCGCGGCGTCGCCGACGCGTTCTACCCCCGTCCCGTCCGCGTTCGAACTCTCGATGCGCCCACCGACGAGTTCCGCCAACTCGAGGGCGGCGAGGACGAGCCCACGGAACACAACCCGATGCTCGGCTACCGTGGGATCCGTCGCTCGCTCGACCGGCCGGAGGTCTTCGCCCACGAACTCGAGGCGTTCCGCCGGCTCTACGAGATGGGGTACGACAACGTCGAGATCATGCTCCCGCTGGTCAACGACGCCGAAGACATCTATCAGGCCAAGGCACTGATGAAAGAGGCGGGCATCGACCCCGAAAAGCGCCGCTGGGGAGCGATGGTCGAGACCCCCGCCTCTGCGCTGGCGGTCGAGGAGATGGCCGAAGCCGGCATCGACTTCGCCTCCTTCGGGACGAACGACCTCACTCAGTACACGCTCGCCGTCGACCGGAACAACGAGAACGTCGCCGACCGCTTCGACGAACTCCACCCGTCGGTGCTTCGTCTGATCGGTAACGTCATCGAAACGTGTCGCGAACACGACGTCGACACGAGTATCTGTGGCCAGGCCGGCTCCAAGCCCGAGATGGTCCAGTTCCTCGTCAACGAGGGAATCAGCTCGATCTCGGCGAACATCGACGCCGTCCGCGACGTCCAACACGAAGTCAAACGCGTCGAGCAGAAGCTGTTGCTCGACTCGGTCCGCTAACGGAGTACTGCCACACTCACGTCTCGAGTACGTCGAGACGCCTGCGCTCGAGTCCGACGCCGAGTTCAGCCGACTCGAGAATCGACGTTTTCGTTCGTTGTACCGACGGTATCGGTCCCGTCGATCGATTCCACAAACGCAACGTCTAAACCCGTGAACGTATTTGTGCGTGATATGCAAATCGAGCCGCAAGCGTTCGACCGGGTGCTTTCGTCGATGTGTACGGAGCCACACCCGGTAGCGCGCGAGGCGGCCGAGCGGTTTCTCGCGACCAATCCCGGCGATCCGGGAACGTATCCGTCGGTGTCGGCCCTCGAGGAGGAGGCGATCGAGACGCTCGGGGAGGTCGCCGGCCTCGAGGAGCCTGCCGGCTACATCGCAAGCGGCGGGACGGAAGCGAACATTCAGGCGGTGCGGATCGCCCGCAACCGCGTCGCGACGCGGACGCCGAACGTCGTCATGCCGGAGTCGGCCCACTTCAGCTTCCAGAAAGCGGCCGACGTCCTCGGCGTCGAGTTGCGAATCGTTCCGACCGACGAGACACACCGAGCCGATCTCGAGGCCGTCCGCAGTTCCGTCGACGAGGAGACGGCACTGGTGGTCGGCGTCGCCGGGACGACCGAGTACGGCCGCGTCGATCCGATTCCGGAACTGGGCGAGATCGCCCGGTCGGTCGACGCCATGCTCCACGTCGACGCTGCCTGGGGCGGGTTCGTCCTGCCGTTTACCGACTACGAGTGGCACTTCGGCCACGCGCCAGTCGACACGATGGCGATCGATCCACACAAGATGGGCCAGGCCGCCATCCCCGCCGGCGGCTTGCTCGCCCGTTCGTCGACGTTGCTCGACGAACTCGCCGTCGACACGCCCTACCTCGAGTCGACCTCGCAGGCGACGCTGACGGGGACCCGGTCGGGTGCGGGCGTCGCAAGCGCCGTCGCCGCGATGGACGAACTGTGGCCCGACGGCTACCGACGCCAGTACGTCCGCGCCCAGAACAACGCCGAGTGGCTCGCCGACGCCTTAGAAAAACGGGGCTACGATGTCGTCGAGCCGACGCTGCCGCTGGTCGCAGCCGACGTGCCGCGGTCGACGTTCGACGCGTTACGGGCCAAAGGCTGGCGCATCTCCCGGACGGGGACCGGGGAGTTGCGCGTCGTGTGTATGCCCCACGTCACCCGCGAAATGTTGGCGTCGTTCGTCGGCGATCTGGACCGACTCGAGGTGCGTGCGAGCGTGCCGGTCGCGAGCGACGACTGATGGTGAACTGATACTGCGGACAGCAGTCACCGAAACGGGTTGGCTGGACACGAGCGGCGACTGCGCACACGAGTGCTGGTCGGCAGTATGAAACGATCAGATTCTGGTTTCGACGATCGTACCAGCCGATTTATCATCGATTCGTCCGACCGATGACGTATGGAGACGAACGTCTGTGCGATCGATCGGGTGGTCCGAATCGGACTCGGTGCAGTACTCGCAATCGCTGGTGTCGCCGTCCTCGGCGAGTTCCTCGCGTTCGGGACGGTCGTCGGCGCCGTCGCGTTGCTCGTCGGTCTCGTCTTGCTCGGGACGGGAACGATCCAGTTGTGTCCGCTGTATCACGTCGCCGGTATCGACACCTGCGGCGGGAACTAATACTGTCGGACAGCAGTCACTGAAGAGAATTCGCCGGACGGAAGCGACAAATTCTCACAATAGTTCTGTCCGACAGTATAACCTCGAGCGACGGAACCGACACACGTTTTCCGTCGCGACGAGAGCAAGCCGGTGATGGACCGGATAGACGCCGTGACCGTCGTCGGATCGCTCGGCATCGTGGCACTGAGCGTGGCCTTCGCGCTCGAGACCGTCGTCGTCGCGGCCGCCTTCGGCGGCTTTCTGCTGTCGCTGTCGCTCTGGCGACTGTACGACGGCCAGCCCTGGGAAGCGCTGGGCTGGCTCGCCTGGCTCGTCGCGGCGGTGGGAGTCGTCGTCGCACCGAGTGGCCCGGCGCTCGTGGTCACGGTCGTCGGCTCGGGACTGCTCGGCGCGATACTGTTGCTCGGTGGCCGATACGGCGTGTTACTCGACGTCTGGAGCGTCGACGGGAACGAGAAGCAACTCGAGTAGCGAGGGAGAACCGTTACTGCTCGCCGAGCCACTCCGCGAAGGGGCCGGTGAGGAACTCGTAGTAGTCGAGGATCCCGAGTGCGAGTGCGACGAGCAGAACGACGACGACCGGAACGCGAACGGCCCAGATCCAGGCCGAGCCGAGCGGGCCGAGATCGCCGATGCCGCGTTGGAGTTCGTCGATCGCGAGATTCGCCAGCGACCAGCTCACGAGGATCACCAGGAGCAGTCCGCCCAGCACCAGCAGGATCTGGTCGGCGAACAGATCGAACAGGTCGAGCAAGACGAGATCGTACGCCGACGGGATCCCGAGCAAGAAGATCGCGCCGCCGATGCCGAGCGTCGCCGTCACGCGATCGATCCCCAGTTCGTCGATGGCATAGGAGACGACGACTTCCATGAGACTGATCGCACTCGAGAGGGCGGCGATGGCGACGGTCGCGAAGAAGACGGCACCGATGAGCCAGCCAAGCGTCAGATCGCCGAAGGCGGCGGCCAGCGAGACGAAGATCGCGCCGGCACCGGGGTCGGCCGGATCGACACCGGCGGTAAAGAGGATCGGGAACACGATCAGTCCCGTGATGAAGGCGATCGCGGTGTCGAAGCCGATGATGATCGCACCGTCCTCTGCGAGATTCCGGTCTTCACCGAGATAGGAAGCGTAGGTGATCATCACGCCCATCCCCAACGAGAGGGTAAAGAAGGCCTGGCCGGCTGCGGCCGGAAGGATGCTCTGCCACTCGGCGGCGATCGTTCCCCACTCCGGCGAGAGATAGTACCCGTAGGCGTCGCCGGCGCCCTCGAGCGTGGCTGCGTAGATCGCCAGGCCAACGGTGATGATGATGATCGCGGGGACCATCACCTTCACTGCGAGTTCGATCCCCCGCTGGATTCCGATCGCGACGATGGCGATGACGGCGATCATGAAGACGGCATGAAGGAAGATCGCGTCGAGGCCGCTTGCGAGCTCGACGAACTGGGCCTCGGCTTCGCCGGCATCGGCGAGATAGCCGTCCTGGAGCCCGAGGATCGTATAGCGGATCGTCCAGCCGGCGACGACGCTGTAGTACGAGAGAATGACGAACCCCGTCACCACGAAGATCCAGCCGACGTACTGCCAGGCACCCGGCCCGATCTGTTTGAGCGCGCCGACGGGGTTGCGTTCGGTACGACGGCCGACGACGAACTCGACGAGCATCGCCGGGAACCCGATGAGGAGAATAAACAGCAGGTAGATCAACAGGAAAGCGGCTCCACCCTCCTGACCGACCTGGAAGGGGAACCGCCAGATGTTCCCGAGTCCGACGGCACTGCCGACCGCGGCGAAGATGAAGCCGACTCGAGTCGCCCACTGCTCACGTGGGATGTCGACGGAGCTCATGGTCGGATCCATCACATGACGTGTCAAAAATACACATGATGGTCCAATGCAGTAACAGTCGCTTTGTAGACGGTATGGCGACGATAATACTGTCGGACAGCAGTCAGTGAGCCGTCGGTTGCGAACTCGCGGCCGTCACCCTCGGGACGGCCGCAGTCGCGCGACCGATCGTCGAATCGTGTTGTCCAACAGTATAATACGGGCTGTTGCCCGTCAGCGACGGCGCATCCACAGCGGGGTCGCGGTTGCGCCGGCATGTCGGTACAGGGATCGGTAAATACGACAGCACCGCTCGAGTCCCACCCCGCCGTCGGCGATCGAAAACCGGCGGGTTTTACGCCCGCCACCGACTCATGGCGTATATGAGCAACGACGAGTTTCCGACGGACCGTCCCGCCGTGGTGACCTGTGGGCTGCCCTACGCCAACGGGGACCTCCATATCGGTCACCTGCGGGGGTATATCGGTGCCGACGCGTTCAACCGCGCGCTCCAGACGCTTGGCCAGCAGTCGGCCTACGTCTGTGGCTCGGACATGCACGGGACGCCCGTCGCCGTCAACGCCGAACAGGAGGGCGTCGAACCGGAGGAGTTCGCCTTAGAGTGGCACGAACAGTACGAGGAGACGTTCCCGCAGTTCAACGTCGAGTTCGACAACTACGGCCACACGCACGACGAGACCAACACCGAACTCACCCAGGAGATCGTCCGCGAACTGGACAAAGAGGGATACATCTACGAAAAGGAGATCCAGGTCGCCTACGACCCCGACGCCGACCAGTATCTCCCCGACCGCTACGTCGAGGGAACCTGTCCCTACTGCGGCGAGAAAGCCCGCGGCGACGAGTGTGACGAGGGCTGTCAGCGCCACTTAGAGCCCGGCGAGGTCGAGGACCCGACGAGTACGATCACCGGCAACCCCGCCGAGTACCGCGAGCGTACCCACAAGTTCTTCGAGGTCTCGGAGTTCGCCGACTTCCTCACGGAGTTTCTGGATGGCCTCGAGGGGACCTCGAACGCGCGCAACCAGCCCCGTCAGTGGATCGAGGACGGCCTGCAGGACTGGTGTCTTACCCGTGACATGGAGTGGGGGATCGATTACCCCGGCGAGGAAGAACGGGACATCGTCCTCTACGTTTGGGTAGACGCGCCGATCGAGTACATCGCCTCGACCAAGCAGCACTCCGAACGCGTCGGCAAAGACGAGTACGACTGGGAACAGGTCTGGAAAGACGAGGGCGACATCGTCCACGTCATCGGCCGGGACATCATCCAGCACCACACGATCTTCTGGCCCGCGATGCTCGAGGGTGCAGGCTACAACAAGCCCCGCGGGATCGCCGCGACCGGCTTCATCACGATCAACGGGAAGGGGCTCTCGACCAGCCGGAATCGTGCGATCTGGGCGAAGGAATATCTCGATGAGGGGTTCCACCCCGACCTGCTACGGTACTATCTGACGACCACCGGCGGCCTCCAGCAGGACGTCGACTTCTCGTGGGACGCCTTCCAGGAGAAGGTCAACGGCGAACTCGTCGGCACGGTCGGTAACTTCTGGTACCGCTCGCTGCTGTTTGCCTACCGCAACTACGAGGGGACACCAGAGACGGACGTCTCCGAGGAGGTCTTAGCGCGTATCGAGGGCGCCATCGACGACGTCCGCGAGAGCGTCAACGAGTACGACCTCCGCGGGATCGGGCAGGCAGCAACGCAACTCGCACAGTACGGCAACGAGTACATCCAGCGCAACGAGCCCTGGAAGCTCACCGACGAGGAACCCGAGACGGCAGCGCAGGTCATCCGCGACTGCGTCCAGATCGCCAAAGCCGTCGGCGTCCTCTTAGAGCCGATCACCCCCGACAAAGCCCAGGCGCTGTGGGAACAGCTAGGCGAGGACGGCGCGGTCGCCGATGCCCACCTCGAGGCTGCCCTCGAAGCCCCGCCTCGAACCTTCGAGGAACCCGGCGAACTCTTCGAAAAGATCGAAGACGACCGCGTCGCCGAGTTGAACGAGAAACTCGCGGAACGCGTCGCCGCTGCGTCGGACGATGACGACGAAGGAGCGGACGCGGAAACCGAAAGCGACGACACCGCCGCGGGCGAAGCGAGCGATATGGCAGACATCGACGACCTCGAGCCGCTGGCCGAGGATCGCATCGGCTTCGAAGACTTCCAGGAGCTAGACATCCGCGTCGGCCGCATCGAATCGGCCGAAGGCATCGAGGACGCAGACGACCTCGCACGACTCGAGGTCGACATCGGCTTCGAGACCCGCCAGGTCGTCGCCGGCATCAAGCAACTACACGACCTCGAGGAGCTACCGGGAGAGAAGTGCATCCTGCTGGCGAACATGGAGCCCGCGGAACTGTTCGGCGTCGAGTCCAACGGGATGATCCTCGCGGCGGGCGAGGAGGCGGACCTGCTGACGACTCACGGCGACGCCGAGGTCGGAACGAAAGTCCAGTAGTCACGCCGTCTACGGGACCTCGATCGCGACGTCCCCATCCGTAAGTACTGATCTCGTCTGCGTTCGATCGGTACCGATACTGCCGAAGAGGACGGTCCGACGGTCGCTCGAGTGTGATTGCCCGCCCGATACCGTCCGCGCCGTCGCGATCGATGCCGCAGACGGACTGCTGTACCGATTTATCCCTGATCGCCGACCCCAATCTGGCCATCGGCGGGACGTGAGGCCAGGCGACCGTATCACTGAGCGCTGGACGTCAGTATTACACCAACGGATAGCTCTATGTTGAATGGTAGCAACCACCAGGTGTGCGCCCCGGATTCCCGACTTCCTTCGAGGACCATCCGATACGACGGCGGATACTGGCGCCGATCGGCAGTTTCCTCACGGTCGCCGTCGCCGGTATCGTCGGCTTCGCCGTCCTCGGGGACGTCGGACTCGTACAGGCGACGTTCTGGCTTGTCGATCTGACCAGCATCGAACTTCACTTCGAGCACCACGACGGCCCGGAACGGGCCGTCAAGGCCTACGCGGTTCTGGTCACGGCCGGGCTCGTCGTCTCGGGGCTGTGGATCGGCGAAACGGTGCTCACAGCGGCGTTCGGCGGCCAGATCCGATCGGAGGTGACACGAATCACGATGCAACGACGAATTTCGGAGACCGACGACCACGTCATCGTCTGTGGCTACGGGATGTTCGGACGGACGGTCGCGAACCGCCTCACCGAGCAAGGACGGGACGTCGTCGTCATCGAAATCGAGGACGGAACCGCACAGCGGGTACGCGAGGACGGCCACCTGCTCGTCGAGGGCGACGCCAGACAGGAACACGTCCTGCGTGAGGCCGGCATCGACCGCGCGTCGAAAGTCGTCGCCGCCATCGACGACTCGAACGTAAACATCCAGATCGCGATCGTCGGCGGCACGGCGACGAACGCCCCCGAACTGCTCGTCCGCGTCGGCGACGAGATGTACGAGTCGGTCGCCAGGGAGGCCGGGGCCGACGAGGTCGTCATCCCCGAGATCGTCAGCGGACAGCGAGTGACCCAGCTGCTCGAGGGGTCGACCGACAGTTCCGGATCCGTCGGCTCCGTTGGCCAGCCACTCGAGGGAGACGGGTCGTCCGCCGGCTCGACGATGAGAGCCGACGACGCGTGATGACACTAGAATAGCCCGGTGACGGTCCAGTCGTCCTCGAGATCCATCCCGACCGCAGCCGGCTCGTCGGGCAGCCCGGGCATCGTGAGGACGTCGCCGGTGAGCGCGACGACGAAGCCGGCCCCCGCCGCCGGGCGGAGTTCGCGGACCGTCAGCTCCCATCCCGTCGGTGCGCCGTTTTTCGACGGATCGTCGCTGAAGGAGTAGGGGGTCTTCGAGAGACAGACCGGTGCCGTCTCGAGGTCGACCGTCTCGAGTTGCTCGAGGTCCTCGCGGGCGTCGTCGGTAAACGTGACGCCGTCGGCGCCGTAGACCTCGTGTGCGACGGTCTCGATCTTCTCCTCGACAGGTGCCGCCGAGTCGTATATCGGTTCGAACTCGCCGTCGTGGTCGTCGATGGCGGCGTCGACGGCCTCCGCGAGTTCGATCCCGCCCCCGCCGCCGTCCTGATAGACCGTCGACTCGGCCGCCCGGACGTCGAGGTCGGCCCGACAGTGCTCGAGGATCGCGTCGACCTCGTCGTCGGTGTCGTCGGGGAACCGGTTGACCGCGACGACGACTGGGACGCCGTACTTCCGAAGGACCGAGACGTGCCGATCGAGGTTCTCGAAGCCGTTTTCGACCGCGTCGACGTCGGGTGCTTCCAGGGCGTCGAACTCGACCGGCCACATATCCTTGCCGTGGTACTTCAGCGCGCGGACGGAAACGACGAGCGTGGCGGCCGCCGGTTCGATGTCGGCGGCCGGTGCGACGATGTCGAAGAATTTCTCGGCGCCGAGATCTGAGCCGAAGCCGCCCTCGGTGATGACGTAGTCGGCGAGTGCGCCGCCAGCGTGGTCTGCGACGATCGAGTTCGTCCCGTGGGCGATGTTCGCGAACGGGCCGCCGTGGACGAACGCCGGCGTTCCCTCGATCGTCCCGACGATATTTGGTCGGAACGCGTCCGCAAGCACTACCGCGACCGCGCCGGTCACCTCGAGGTCGTCGACCGTGATCGACTCGCCGTCGCCGTCGTAGGCGACGACGATCCGTCCGATTCGTTCCTTCAGGTCGGTAATATCGTCGGCCAGACAGAGGACGGCCATCAGCTCCGAGGCCGCCGTCAGGACGAACCCATCCTCGCGCGGGCGACCGTTTATCGACCCGCCGAGTCCGACGACGAGCTCTCGCAGCGCCCGGTCGTTTACGTCGAGTGCCCGCGGCCAGACGACCTCAGTGACGTCGACATCTAACTCGTTGTCCCCGTGGAGGTGGTTGTCGAGGGTGGAGGCGATCAGGTTGTGTGCGGCGGTCACAGCGTGAATGTCACCCGTAAAGTGGAGGTTGATATCCTCCATCGGGAGTACCTGTGAGTAGCCGCCGCCGGCCGCACCGCCTTTGAGTCCGAACACCGGCCCGAGCGAGGGTTCGCGGATCGTCGAGACAGCCGTTTTCTCGAGCCGGTCGAACGCCTGGGCGAGACCGATGTTCGTCACCGTCTTCCCTTCTCCGCGTGGCGTCGGCGTCACACCGGTAACGAGGACGTACCGTGTCTCGGACTGGCCGGCCCGATCGACGAGCCGATCAGTCGTCTCCGGGGTGAGCTTGGCGACGCTCTCGCCGTAGTTCTCGAGGTCGGCCGGCTCGAGACCGAGAGGATCGACGACCTCCTCGATCGGGCGTGTCCCCGCGTTTCGGGCGATCTCCGCGTCCGAAGGGATCGATCCCTCCGCCGGTGGTGTCGTCATGTGACGGTCTACACCATCCCGCAAGTCAAATACCGCACCTGATTGCCACGGGCTGGAAACACGCGTCGCCGTACTCCGGTATCAGACCTCGTCGACTACCTGTGAGAAGTCGTCGGTGTCGACGATCTCCATCGTCTGAGCGGACAGCCCGTGTCGGCGCAACGTCAGCGCCGACTTGAACGCCGACTCCCGATCGGCCGCGTCGAAGACGACGAGGAAGTCGTGCTTGCCGAGGATCGCGTACGAGTCGATCACGTCTGCCTCGTGTTCTTCGAACTCGGTCCTGATCTCGCCCCAGATCGACGTGAGCTCCTGTGCGTTCTGCACGTTACGATCGTCGACGTCCACGAGCGAGGCGTACGTGGCCATGTCTCGGCCGAGGGCACTGGCGCAGAAAACGGTTCGCGTGGCAATCGACGGGACGGACGACGCCCATCAGGTGACAACGATACTCGATATCGAGTAAACCGGCTATCTTTTTGTTCGCAGTCGCGCTAGCTCGAGCTATGCGAAACGCGAAGATCGTCTGTACGTTGGGGCCGGCCTCGAGCGATCGGACGACGATCCGGGAGCTCGCCGATGCGGGAATGTCCGTCGCGCGGTTGAACGCGAGCCACGGGAGCCGAGCGGATCGTGCCGAGTTGATCGATCGCGTGCGAGCTGTCGACGAAGCACGCGAGGAGCCCGTCGCAGTAATGGTAGACATGCAAGGCCCGGAGATCCGGACCGCGCCGTTGCCGGACGGCGAGACGGTAACCGTAGAGACCGGCTCCGAGATCCGGTTCCTCGAGGGTGAGGAGGTCTCGCCGGACACGATCGGGCTCTCACTGTCGATCGACGCCGTCGAAGCGGGCGACACCATCCTGCTCGACGACGGGCTGATCGAGACGACCGTCATCGAACGCGAGGACGACGCCGTCCGAGCGCGCGTCGAGACCGGCGGCGAACTGGGCGGTCGCAAAGGCGTCAACGTCCCAGGGGTCGACCTCGATCTCGATATCGTCACTGAGTCGGACCGCAAGGATCTCGAGCTGGCCGCCGAGAAGGAGGTCGACTTCGTCGCGGCCAGTTTCGTCCGTGACGCCGAAGACGTCTACGAGGTCAGCGAGGTGCTCGAGGAGCTAGACGCCGAGATTCCGATCATCTCGAAGATCGAACGTTCGGGCGCAGTCGAGAACTTAGACGAGATCATCGAAGCGTCCTACGGGATCATGGTCGCCCGGGGAGACCTGGGCGTGGAGTGTCCGATGGAGGACGTCCCGATGATCCAGAAACGGATCATCCGGAAGTGTCGCAACACGGGATCGCCGGTGATCACGGCGACGGAGATGCTCGACTCGATGGTCCACGCGCGCCGACCGACGCGGGCGGAAGCCTCCGACGTCGCCAACGCCGTCCTCGACGGGACCGACGCGGTGATGCTGTCGGCCGAGACCGCCATCGGGGACCACCCCGTCGCGGTCGTCGATGCAATGGACAGCATCGTCCGCGAGGTCGAAGGCTCCGCGGAGTACGACGAACTGCTCGAGCAACGCGTCCCGACCGCGGGCGAGGCACGGACTGACGCACTGGCGCGGTCGGCCCGGTTCCTGGCGCGGGATATCGGTGCGGACGCCATCGTGGCCGCGACGGAGTCCGGCTACACGGCACTGAAGACGGCGAAGTACCGCCCCGGCATGCCGGTCGTCGCCTCGACCCAGAGCCACGAAGTGCGCCGTCAACTCGCGCTCTCGTGGGGCGTGACGCCGCTGTACGCTCGTGTCTCGGATCAAAGTGCCGACGCCGTCGTCGAAAAGGCCGTCCAGGCCGCCTTGGATGCCGGCGTCGCCGACAGCGGTGATACCGTCGTCGTCCTCTGTGGGATGATGACCGAACTCGAGGGGGCGAACACGACGAACATGCTGAAAGTCCACGTCGCTGCGGAGGCGCTGACGACCGGGCGGGTCGTCGTCGACGGACGGGTGACCGGCCCCGTCGTCGAACTCACCGACGGCGACCTCTCGGCCGTCCCCGAGGGTGCGATCCTGTCGCTGCCGGCGGAGTTCGACGAGGAGTTCGACGGCGATCTGACGAAGATCGGTGGCATCATCGACGCCCAGCGAGGGCTGACCGGCTATCCGGCGCTGGTCGCCCGCGAGATGGACGTCCCGATGATCAGCGGCGCCGACCGCGACGAGTTCGGCGACGGCGACGTCGTGACCCTCGACGCCGAACGCGGCGTCGTCTACGGCGGGACGATCGGCGAGCGATCCGATCGCGCCTGATACTGTCGGACAACAGGAGTCGACGATCGGCGTGACTCGAGTGGCCCGTCGTCGACGGACCGCGGATTTTTGATGCCGGGGCTGCTACGGTGGGGTATGGCAGAGGACGCGTCCGGAGACGGCGGCGACGATCGATCAGCGCCGCCGACCGAGCCGGACGGCACCCAGTCGGAGACCGACGACCGACAGCCGACCGTAGACGACCGACAACCGACGACGAACGATCGGCAGCCGACCGTAGACGACTGGACCCTCCCGAATCGCGAGGACCGATCCGACGACGACGCTGCGGAGTACCGTATCCCGTTAGATCTCTCCGGAAGTGCAGACGAGACCGACGACGAGTCGACAGAGACAGCCGAGACCGACGACGACCAGTATGGACCGGAGCCGAGCTCGGCACCGGTCGAACCCGGAAATCCGACCCTCGAGGGCGCCATTTTCGTCTTTCTCGGTGCGATCGCGATGTTGCTCGTGTTCTTTCGACTGTTCGGCCTGGTGATGTAACGGCCGCCACCGACGATCGGTAGTCGGCGCTCGGGTGCCCACTGGCTCGACAACCTTTAATCCGGGTGAGAACTTAGCTCGAGGTATGCTCGAACTCCTCTTCGGGAACATGCCACTCGTGCTCTTGGTCGTCGGGCTCATACTGATGGGTCTCGAGGCCATTTCGCCGGGAGCACACCTCATCGTCATCGGCGTCGCACTGGTCGGTGCGGGGCTCATCGGCGTACTCTTTCCACCCGTTGCCAACGCGTTCGTGTTGGCCGGATTGACGCTGGTTATCGGACTCGCCGCGGCGTACGTTTACAACGAGTTCGACTTCTACGGCGGGAAAGGCACCGCCCAGACGTCGGACTCGAGTTCGCTGGCCGGCTCGACGGGCTACGTCACGGAGACCGTTACGCCACGCGACGGGCAGGTCAAACTCGACGAGGGCGGCTTCGCACCCTACTACAGCGCTCGATCGACGAGTGGAACGATCGAAGAGGGAGAAGAGATCATCGTCCTCGATCCCGGCGGCGGGAACGTGTTGACGGTCGAATCGCTGGGCGCGATCGGCGAAGACGAGATCGATCGTGCACTCGCCCGCGGGCAGGCCGACGACGAAGAGTCACAGTCCGAGTCCGAGTCCGAACCAGAGACCGAGACCGAAACCGAAAAATCGAGCTAATCAGTTCGAATCAGCACGATATGTCGGTGAAATAAGAGAACGTTTTTCCCGCCACCACCGTAAGAGCGAACTATGGTCGTAGAAATACCAATGCAGACCACCGGTGGTGCCCTGCTGTTCGTAGGTGCCCTCGTCCTCCTCGTCGTCGTCGCCGCACTGCTCAGTGCGATCGAGATCGTCGACGCCTACGAGAAGCGTGCACTGACTGTCTTCGGCGAGTACAGAAAACTCCTCGAGCCGGGGATCAACTTCGTCCCGCCGTTCGTCTCGAACACGTACCGATTCGATATGCGAACACAGACCCTGGACGTCCCCCGCCAGGAAGCGATCACGCGTGACAACTCGCCCGTCACGGCCGACGCCGTCGTCTACATCAAGGTTATGGACGCCAAGAAGGCGTTCCTGCAGGTCGACGACTACAAGAAGGCCGTCTCGAACCTCGCCCAGACGACCCTGCGTGCCGTCCTGGGTGACATGGAACTCGACGACACGCTGAACAAGCGCCAGGAGATCAACGCACGCATCCGCCAGGAACTCGACGAACCCACCGACGAGTGGGGGATCCGCGTCGAAAGCGTCGAAGTCCGCGAGGTCAACCCCTCGAAGGACGTCCAGCGTGCGATGGAACAACAGACCTCCGCCGAGCGAAAGCGTCGTGCCATGATCCTGGAAGCACAGGGTGAACGCCGCAGCGCCGTCGAGAAGGCCGAAGGTGACAAGCAGAGTGAGATCATCCGCGCACAGGGTGAGAAACAGAGCCAGATCCTCGAGGCCCAGGGTGACGCGATTTCGACCGTGTTGCGCGCTCGCTCGGCCGAGTCGATGGGCGAACGCGCGGTCATCGACAAAGGCATGGAGACCCTCGAAGAAATCGGCCAAAGCGAGTCGACGACGTTCGTCCTGCCACAGGAACTGTCCTCGATGGTCGGTCGCTACGGCAAACACCTGACCGGCAGCGACGTCGCCGAAACCGACGGCCAACTCGAGAGCCTCGAGTTCGACGAAGAGACTCGCGAACTGATCGGCCTCGACGACATCGCCGAGATCATCGGCGAGATCGACGAGGAAGCCGAGATGGACCTCGAAGCGATGGAACAGGAAGCCCAGGCGATCAAGGAAGGAAAAGACGCCGGTACGATCACCGATCCCGACGAGGTCATCGAAGAGATGGATCAGGAGTTCGCGGGCGACACCGACACCAGCACGAACAACTAGCGCACTGAATTCACGCCCGCCGTGAACGGAGAATCCTCTCTGGAGGAGGATAGTCAGTTTTCGGTGAATAAAGCGGAGCGAAACCGGTTTTAGGGCGCGCCGCGTTTCGGGTAGTACGCATCGCATGACAGGATCAGAGCGGGTCGACGACGAGAAACGAGCGACCCTGCGTCGCTTCGCCGCGCTCGGCGCGGCGACACCGCTTGCTGGTCTTTCGGAATCGGCAGCGGCCGAAACCGGAGAGAGCGACGCCCGCGACGCGATCGCCGGCTATCTCTCGCTGACGCCCGGCGCCCACTTCTCGAAGGTCCGAGACGACCTCCAGCTCGGAACCGGCGAGACCCAACACCACCTGCGTCACCTCGAGGAACACGGCGTCATCGAGCACTATCCGGACGGCGACTACAAACGGTTCGTTCCGGCCGGTCGATTCGACGAGTTCGAAAAGCAAGCGCTTGGCTATCTCCGACGGGAGACGCCACGCGGAATGTTGATCCAACTCCTCGAGAACCCCGAGGCGACCGCCGGCGACCTCGCGACGGCACTCGACGTCTCGCCGCCGACGGTTAGCAAGTACGCTGGCGAACTCGAGACTGCCGGTCTGCTCTCACGGGAAGACGGCTACGCCGTCGAACGGCCCGAAACCGTCCTGTTGCTGATCGTGCGTCACGCCGACTCCTTCGGCGAGTCGGCACAGCAACTCGCACGTGACGCCGATAAACTACTCGAGTACCACGGGTAGTATCTCGATACATCCGAGTAACAAGGACTTACTCGGAGACAGCGGTGATTTTTCTCATCGACCCAACGGCGAACCGACGGCGTCGCTCCAGGCCAGCGTCGCTACTCGGGGAGTAGTGTCGAAAGAGAAAATATGACGACCGAAATCGACGTATCGGGGTCTGGTGATCCCCTACGCGAGTCCCGGAAAGCGGATGTAAGGGAACGTTATGCGTCGACCTTCCAGGTCGTGCTCGAGGAGTAACCCCATTTTTCGATCTCGATGTCGAAGTCGCCTTCCTGCAGTGCCGTGATGTTCGATCCGACCTCTTTCGCGGTCATCCCGAGTTCCTGACCGATGAGCCGGGATTTAAAGTACGTCTTCGTCCCCGCGTTTTCCCGAAGGTACTGGAGGATCCGACGTTGCTTGCTCGTGAGGTCGGCGGCCATTGCAGTGCTCATACTCGTATGAAACGGTGGAACGCCCTTAGGGGGTTTGGTACGTGCGGTTAACCCGCCGCCGTCATGCGATTTTACCCTCGAGTAATCGGAGCATAATCGGGTAGAAAGATTTCCTTGGTACGGCCGGTTAATATATGGGATTCGATGAACGTCTCGGTTCGAAGAACTTCCGTATCACGGAACTCGTCTTCACGAGTCGCCTCCGCGCGACTCGTCGGCAACGAACGGTCCGAACGCACACGCGACTGCCTCACCGAGCGCTCGCGTCCGGTCGGTGAGCCCGGCCGTGAGCACGCCGGCGGCACCGTCGGTCTCGGCGATGCCGTCGGTGCCGAGTCGCTCGTCCATCACCGGCCCCAGTTCCCCGCCGTCCTCGAGTCGGTCGGCGACGTCGTCGGGAAGACGAAGCGTCGGTCCGCCGCCGCGTTCGATACGATCACCGTCGGTGACGGCGGCCCACATGATCAGCGCCAACCCAGGCACACCGTCGACCCTGGCGACGCCGCCCTCGAGACCGACGCCGTAATCGGTGTCAGTTGCCTCGAGCGCTCGTCGGGCGCGGTTCTCGGCGCCTGTGACGGTCTCCTCGATCGACCACGGCTGTTCGGGAACGCCGGAGTCGACGCCGACCGGGGTGACCGTCGGTTCGAATCGCTCGAGCGTCCGTTCGACCGCCGCGACTTTGACCGGGTTCGTGCTGCCGACTGCGACCGCAAACTCCATACCGGCAGTTCGAACGGAACGGTTTTGGGGACTCCGATTTGGGAACGCTTCCCAGCTTTAATGTTTTGATCGATAATACTAGTTCCCGCGAATTACCCGGTCTCGAGAGGTGTCGGCTTTCGATTTCGAAACCCTTAACCATCGAGTGTCTGAACCAGGTAGGTAACGAACCCGTCCGGGCTTTTGCAGTCAGTTCGGCCGGTCAGCATTTGCCATCGTATGAGCAACACACCATCGAACACCAGAGTACGACGTACCGAACGCGAAACGACCGAGCGAACGAGCGAAACCGAGACTGAGTCCGAACAAAACGACCTCGCCTGTCCGGAGTGTGCAGGTAACCTCGTCGTCGACGACGAACACGGCGAGACCGTCTGTGAGGACTGTGGCCTGGTCGTCGAAGAGGACTCGGTCGATCGTGGCCCCGAGTGGCGAGCGTTCGACGCCACGGAGAAAAACGAGAAGTCCCGCGTGGGTGCGCCCACGACGAACACGATGCACGACAAGGGCCTCTCGACGAACATCGACTGGCGGAACAAAGACGCCTACGGCAACTCCCTGGGGTCGCGCCAGCGCGAGAAGATGCAACGGCTGCGCAAGTGGAACGAGCGCTTCCGGACGCGGGACTCCAAAGAGCGGAACCTGAAACAGGCGCTTGGCGAGATCGACCGGATGGCCTCGGCGCTTGGCCTGCCAACGAACGTCCGCGAAACCGCTTCCGTCATCTACCGTCGCGCACTCGAGGAGGATCTGCTCCCCGGCCGTTCGATCGAAGGCGTCTCGACGGCCTGTGTCTACGCTGCCGCTCGCCAGGCCGGTGTCCCCCGTTCGCTCGACGAGATCGCCGACGTCTCCCGCGTCGAGAAAAACGAGATCGCCCGTACCTACCGCTATGTGGTTCGCGAACTCGGCCTCGAGGTCCAGCCCGCAGATCCCGAGAGCTACGTTCCCCGCTTTGCCTCCGGACTCGAGCTCTCGGACGAGGCCGAACACCGCGCCCGCGCGCTCCTCCAAAACGCGAAGGAGAAGGGCGTCCACAGCGGCAAGTCGCCGGTCGGCCTCGCTGCGGCCGCCGTATACGCCGCTGCACTGTTGACCAACGAGAAGACCACCCAGGCCGCCGTCAGCGACGTCGCCGACATCTCCGAAGTGACCATTCGGAACCGCTACCACGAACTCCTCGAGGCCGAGGAGACGCTGGGAATGGCCTGATTCTGCGGGACGAACCGACACCGTTTTTCTTTCTCTCGGCGCTACATCGGAGCGATGAGCCTCGAGTTCGACGAGTTCGTCCTCGCCGCATCGACCGCCGACCTCAGCGAAGAGCCCGCCGCCCGCGAGCATGCCGACGCCATCGAGTTTCGGATGGACCTGACCGACGAGCCACTGGAAGCGCTCGAGAACTACGACGGAGAGTTGCCGATCCTGGCGACGAACCGTGCCGCCTGGGAAGGCGGCGAGTGGGACGGTGACGACGAGAAGCGGCTGGAAGTGCTAGCCGAGGCGACCGGGTTCGACGCCGTCGGAGCGATCGACGTGGAACTCGAGGCGATTGGAGACGACGAGATCGGGACTGACGCAGTGCTCGAGACGGCCCGGGAGCGAGACGTCTCGATCATCGTCTCGGCTCACGACTTCGAGGGGACGCCACCGCGAGGCGAGATGGTCTCGACGCTGACCGAGGCGGGCAAGTACGGTGACGTCGCCAAGTTGGCCGTTACGGCGGAGTCGAAGTCGGATACGATCGCACTGCTCTCCGCGACGGAGCAACTGACGTATCACGGAGATACGGTCGCGACGATGGCGATGGGCGAAGCGGGAAGTCACACGCGTGCGGTGGCACCGGTGTACGGGTCGAAAATCGGCTACGCACCTGTAGATGCTGCGGATGCGACTGCGCCAGGACAGTACGATCTCGAGACGCTCTCTGAGCTGGTCACGGCGCTTAACTGATCGTAGCGGAACGTATCGAGTTCGACGACGACCGACGCCGTTCGGAACGAAACCACTTTCGGATATTCCTACACGTGCCTTAAATCAAGGTGACAATACAGTTCTGGCTTAAAACTGATGTACATATGAAGACGGCTGTTCTCCTACGACGTTTATATAGTCGTGACTGTATCGATGAAACGACTTTCACGAGTAACGGTAACAGTAGCAGTGATCGCGCTCCTCGCCGTGAGCGTCGTCGGTGTCGGTGCCACGGCGACCGCGACAGCCGGCCCGGATGCGGAGGATGATTCGTTCGCCACCTCGAACTGGTTGACAGTGGAGGCGGACGGTTCGGACACGGCTGATATCACGTTGACCGTCGACACGACAGCCATCATCCAGAGTGCGATTGACGACGTGTTCTCGAGTCCGTTCAGCGGGTGGAACGATAGTGACGACGCAACCGGCGTCGACGATCGCGATTCGGGGGCCGACGTGCCATCGGACGACGATGATGCAAACGAGGACGACAGTGACGAGTTCGCGGACGATAGCGACACGGACAGATCCGACGGCGATACCGCAGACGACTCTGCCGACGATACACCGGCCGACGAGCCAACCGGAGACGACGCCACACACAACGACTCGAGTGCACCGGCCGACGACGAAGACGCGTCGAGCGAAGACGATGCCGTCGAGGACGACAGCCATGCAGCCGAAAGCGACGACGACACACTCGACCGAGTGCTCGTCGAACGGTACGTCCACCAGGCAGTCAACGAGGAACGTACCGACCGTGGCCTCGAGGCCCTCGAGTTCGACGACGATCTCCAGGAGATCGCACGTGCACACAGCGAGGACATGGCCGAGCGCGGGTACTTCGCCCACGTCGATCCTGACGGAAACACCTTCGAGGATCGCTACGCGGCACACGGCTACGAGTGCCGGGCGTACACCGGTGACGGCAGCTACTACACCGGTGGTGAGAACCTCGCCATGACGTACGTCAACCAGCCGGTCCAAACCGACACAGGTGCGGTCGTCGAATACACCGACGAACGCGAACTGGCCGACGGGATCGTCGACCAGTGGATGAACTCCGACGGCCACCGCGAGAATCTCCTCGCCGAACACTGGAACAACGAGGGGATCGGAATCCACGTGACTGAGGACGACGAGGTGTACGCCACTCAGAACTTCTGCTAACGGTAGCGGCGAGACGACGGTACGATGGAGTGACCCGGTTTCGGTCGGGACACGATCGGCCGTCGAACCATTTTCTTCGGCGCAAAACATCGGTTTTCTCGATTATCTACGGTTTGGGTTCAGTCCCGTCGTCTCGAGGTATCTGCAATACTATAAATTTCTATAACTATAGATAAAATACTATATAATTCCTTATGAGTATATAGTCCCGGCAATTCGTTGGGTCGATGAATACGTCGACCGTATGAATCCTGGTAAACGAATCAAAAATCGGAATGTTAAGGGCCGGGGTCCCCTAGCACCACGTACAATGACATGGCTTCGTGCGATCGCCGCCGCCGGCCTCTCGGTGCTCCTCCCCGGTGCTGGACACGCCGTGCTTCGGGATTGGGTTCGTGCCCTCCTGTTTGCGGGTTTGTACTTCACGACGGTCTGGCTCTTTTTCCCCACCGACCAACTGGCCGCCGCGGGCTCGATGTCCGAAATGATGGACGTCGCCGCCGACATCGATACGATGACTCAGCTGACGATCCTGTTCGTGACGATGATCGCCGCGCTCGATGCGACGTTTCGCGCACTCGGGTTCCCACCGGAATCCGGCAACGGTGATGGGGATGGCCCGAGCTGTCCCGAATGTGGGAAGGCGCTCGACGAGGACCTCGAGTTCTGTCACTGGTGTACGACGCGCCTCGAACCGAAAGCCAACGAGGAGGAACCGACGAAAACGTAACTGACGCTTGCGGGAACTCGGTCAC
The DNA here is from genome assembly GCF_030848565.1 of Natronolimnohabitans sp. A-GB9. Taxonomy (GTDB): domain Archaea; phylum Halobacteriota; class Halobacteria; order Halobacteriales; family Natrialbaceae; genus Natronolimnohabitans. The sequence continues at coordinate 82,439 of NZ_JAVDDV010000003.1, read as the reverse complement.
CTACCCTCGCCGACCACGGTACTATCACTCATTCGGGATATTATCACACTGTAGTTCATTCTACGGAGCCCTTTTCTTCGAACGCCGGATACGACGGCTATCACGTCGGTCACCGATCGTGGCCGGCGAACGTGATCTCGAATGCGAAGCCATACCGACCCCGAGACCGAAACCGATCAGAGCGTCGCGACCGAACACGAGTTCGACCAGTACGTACGGTACGAGGCCGACGAGGGGACAGTCATCTGTGACCGGCGAAACCCGTCGGCGTGGATCAGATCGACGGTTCTCCGACCGTGTCGCCGATAGCGACCGACACTTCCTCGCATCGGCCAGCGACGTTCAACTCGACCCGGCTTCGGTCGCGGTTTCGGCCGTTTGCTCGATCGTAATCGCCCAGTTGCCGATGCGGGTGACCGTTCCGTCGATCGGAGCGTGGTGAGCGATGCTGATCCCGTCGGCCGGCCGGGCGATCATCTCGCCGGCCTCGACCTGCTCACCCGTTCCCACGACCGGGTTGCTCGGAGTCACGATTCCCTCGAAATCGGGATTCGTGATCAAGGGTACCTCGACGCGATCAGGACGAAGGCCTGCGGTTGGTTCCGTTTCGTGGACCGATCGTTTCCACGCCGCGGGTGCGAGGACGTTGACGCGACCACCACTCCCGATCCGGTTCTCTTCGACGACCGACTCCTCCATGACGAGCAGGCAGTTCGTCCGCTTGCGGACACCGAACGTCTCGGGTGGGTCCTCGATCTCGAAACACCAGCCCGGTCCGCCGTCGAGGATGACCTCGTTGTCGTCTAACCCATCGGTTCGGCCCGCGGCCTCGAGTAGTCGGGTTGCGGGCGTTCCGATCGGCACTTCCAGAAAGCGATGGGTCGGGACCCGTCCGTCGACGTGGACGAACTTCGTCGTCATCGGTTCGTCTTCGACGAGCGCCCGTCGGACGTTGTAGAGCGTTTCGGTGTTCTGGACGAGCCAGCCGTGGTCCATCGGTAACTCGTCACCGCCCAGCACGGTGTCAGTCACGAGTCGCATGAGGACCGATTCCATCCCGTACTCGTATCTGTCGTCGGTGTAGGCGATCGAAACGCCCGTCTCGTCCTCGTCGACCGGGAGCTCGTCGGGCTCGTAGATCGTCGCACCCGTTGCGGCCTCGAGTTCGCGAAGCCACTCGTCGCGATTGGTGTGTTTGGCGGCGATGACGATTCGATCGAACGCGGCGTCGAGGAGGCCGTCGAAGAGGCCGGCGAGTTCGTCAGTGCGTTCGCGCCCGAGCCACTTGTCCATATAGTAGTTCGGCTCACTCTCCTGGTGATTGACAAGCAGCGAGTCGACTTCTGCGAGGCGTTCCCACTTGGCGTATGTCGGGAATCCGGCGCCGCCAGCTCCTGCTAGCCCGGCGTTTCGAAGCGTCACTGCAAATTCGGGCAGTTCGACCGATCGGATGGTTTCTCGAGTAACACTCATAGCACAGCTAGTGGGACGATAACAAGAACCATAGACCTTGTTCGCTACGAACCCAAAATAATAGACGAGTGGAAAGACAAACCGAATATAGTATAAAATATGGGTTATAGTCGGCGAATCTGCCATACGATCGGTCGGATTCGGACGAATCCGACGCAGGATACGCTCCGAATTGATTCGTATGGGTGACAGGAAATATACAGGTAGAACGGTCGTTACTTTTCGATGATGCTCTCTTCGACGGCCTCGCCGAAGTGGCGTGCCGTGTCCTCGTAGTAGAGGAGGAGTTCGTCGCCGGCCTCGAGGTCGGTCACGGCCGTTCGACCCTCACGGGTGGGAACCTTGATCGTCTCGGCGTTCTGGAGCAGCGTCTCGACGTGGTCGCCCTCGTCGGTCTCTAAGGCGATCCGGAACATCGGCCGTTTCTCGATTTTGACCCGGCCGACGATGGCCTCACGGGTGTTGCCATCGGTGTCGACGACCTGGACCTCGTCACCACTTTGCAGTTCCGAGAGGTACTTCGTGCCGCCGTCGGGCGTGCGAACGTACGCGTGGACGGCACCGGCGTTGACCCGGAACGGTCGCGAGGCGACGTAGGGGGATTCGGCCGTCTCGGCGTGGACGAACACGAGTCCGCGGGCCATCGACCCGACGAGCATTCCCTCGTCGTGGTCGAGTAAGTTGCCCGTATCGACACAGACTCGATCGGCGCTGCCGACGCGTTCGACGTCGAGCACTTCGGCGTACTCGAGGTCGAGACTCTCGCGTTCGGCCTCGTCGCGGACCTCGACGGTCTGGCGGATCTCGTCGGGATCGTCCGAGTCGAGCAGGACGGAGTCAGCACCGATCTCTAAGGTTTCGAAGGCTGTCTTCGCCTCTTCGGCGCTGGTGACGCCCGCGACGAGGTCCGTCTCCTCGCCGATGCGGGCGATCAGGTTCTCGAGGGGGATGATCGTCCAGTCCTCGCCGACGACGATGGTGTGATCGGCTTCCTCGGCGGCGGTCTCGGCGAAGTGTTCGTACTCCTTGCCGAGGATCCGGACGTAGGCGCCACGCTCTAGGTCGCCGTCGCGGCGGCGAAGCGTCGAGAGGTCCGCCGACCCGGAGAAGTCCTCGGGGATGTCGATCGTCGCGTCGCCCTCACCGTCCTTGCCGACGACGACGGCATCAGGTTTCGCCGCCGAGTCCGGCTCGGACTCGTCTTCGGCGTCGACGTCGTCGACCAGCGTCACGTCGCCGTCGGTTCGGAAGGCAGCGACGTTGATGTCGCCGAGTTCGCGTACGCGTTCGACGTCGTCTTCATCGACCAGTACCCAGTCAGCGCCAGCCTCGAGTGCGGCAGTGATCCGCGCTCGACGGTCGTCCCAGTCGCCGACGGTGTCGTCGGCTTTGACCCAGACAGATCGCGTCATATCTCGACCCTCGAAGGGAACCGGCTTGAACGTGGCGAATCCCGCAGGCGACCCGTCGGGCGGTTCGGTCGTCTCTTGCCGACTCCGATGGGACGTTCGACCGGCCGGTCGGTTCGAATCCCGGTTTTATCCGCGGTTCGATCCGACGTGATCTGGGCCAGGATCGAAACTCGCCGTCCCACGGGCCCACGAGGTGCGATACTCGAGTTGGTGCAAAAATAATGATGGTAACGATAGTAACAATTGTATCGATACTTTCTCAGAAGTAGATAATATCAGCCACGACGATCGATCTCGTATGGGCCAGCGACACCCGCCGAGTACGGAACTGACGCCGGCCGCGAACGGCGAGCCCTCGATCGAGGACGCCGGTCGTCGACTCGAGGTCGAAGCGGTCGCCGACCGGACGGGTGTCGCTGGCCCGGAACTCCCCAACTCGCGGCTGGCAGCCGCTGTCCCGTTCCTCATCGCGCGGGCGACGGCCGAGACGGACGGCTACCGTGACGACCGCGAGAGGCCATCGACGAGACGGCCCTCCAAGCACACGTCGAGCGCCTCGGGGGACCTCGAGTTCGCACGGCTGGGGACGCGATTGGCCTACTGGTCGACAGTATGAGCGATTCCGGGTCGTCGTCCCGCGACGGCCGCCACACCCTGCTGACGCCTGCCCTTCACGCCCTCCCTCACCGTCGTCTCAACTCTTCGTCCCCAGCGTGTCGACACTCCACGGGCTAGGATTGGGTTTCCCGACTGTTCTGTCCTCGAGCAATCACGAGCCGTCTCCAGTGTCGGTCTCGGCGAGTTTGTGTTTGAACGCTCGATACGCGTTCTCGCCGCGTTCCGTGAGTTCGACGACGCGGCGGCGGCCGACGGATTCGATCGTGACGTAGCCGTCCGCCTCGAGTGGCTCGAGGACGTGCGTATCGAGGACGCGAAAGGCACCTTTGTCTTCGCCGCTTCGCTCTGTGGGCGGGCGACGATCAGCCATAAAAGAGAGTCCACGATCGCGGGCGTACTCGATCAGATCTTTCTTCTTCGGTGGCGTGGTTCTGGCGTCGTGGTAGCCATCCCAGGCGTTAGGGTCGGCCAGAAACGCCATAATCGCGACCTGGTCGGGCGTCGGGGAATCGATTGGATACGTCGGGAGTTGTTCGGTAGCGGTTACGCCCGTCGAGATCGGTTCGCGCTCGCCGTCGTGGGCGTACTCCTCGGGCTCGACGTAGTAGGCGTGGGCGTCCGTCGAGACGTCCATACAGGCCATCGTCGCGCCGATCGCGGGGATCGTCCCAGAGCCGGAGACGTTGACCGAGACGGTGTCGTCGGCGTGGTCGGCAGCGATCGTCGTCACCTCGCCGAGGACGGCGTAGACGTCCGTCAAATCACACTCACGCGTCCGAACCTCGGGGACGATCGACTCGAGTTCCGCTCGGAGCTCGTCGTGGTAGTCGGCCTCGCCGGTGCGCGTTCCCACGGCCGTCCCGTCGTCCTCGAGCAGGTAGACGATATCGGCCCGTTGTTCCCTGATCGGCTCGAGGATCCGATCGTACTCGTACCCAAGCGGGACGATGTGGACGCGTTTGACGACGTTCATGGAACGATAGATGTGGGCGTGAAAATAATGTCTATGGATCGACGACGCGTCAACTCGAGGACGTCCACGCCGTCACGGCCGTCGAAACGTTAAGAACGCGTCCGGCCCAACATTCGACGAATGGCTGCCTACGACGCGATCTGTTTCGATCTCGATCGCACCCTCTGTGAGTCGACGCAGGACCCCGCGACGCTGCTCGAGTCGGCGTTCGATCGGGCCGACGTCGATCAGTTCTGTACGCCGGCGGACCTGCAAGCGGCCGTGCCGTCGCTTCCGACCGCGGAAACGGACCGCGAGTTCTACGAGAACCTCTTTCGCGAGGTCGCCGACCGTACCGACGCCGATCCCGACGTCGCTCCCATCCTCGCCGACCGATACCTTGCGGTCCAGGATCCGACCGCCGTCGAGTTTCGCCCGGGCGCGAAGACCGCCCTCGAGCTCGCCCGCGAGGTCGGTCCAGTCGGGCTGATCACCAACGGTGGTCGCCGGACACAGACGAAGAAACTCGAGGCGCTTGACATCGCCGACGCCTTCGACGTCCGCGTCTTCACGGAACCGAGTGCGGGCATCTACCCGAAACCCGACACAGCCCCCTTCGAGTACGCGCTCTCGGAACTCGACGCGAGCCCGAACGCGGCGATCCACGTCGGCGACTCGCTGCACGCCGACGTCGCCGGCGCGAACGCGATGGGGCTCGATTCGGCCTGGATCGACACCGAAGCCAGCGGACTCGACGGACAGCGCCACGAGCCGACCTACGAGCTGTCGTCGCTCGAGGCCCTCGAGACGATCGTCTAGCGACTCGTTCACTCGGAGCGATCGGGTCGCTCGAGAGAGGAGAGACGACAGAGCGTGATATCTTATTCGTCGGGGAGGAGATCCGTGTGCACGACGGCGCGGTACTGATCGCTTGTCGCTTCCTCGAGGCGCTTGAGTAGGGCGGTGCCCGCGGCAAACTCGTCAGGAAGTTCGAACTCGTCGGCAGTGTCCTCGTCGCGTTGTTTGCAGCGTTTGACGAAGGATAGCAGCGTCGGATACGTTCCCGGACGGGCGTAGACGACGCCAACGTCGTCGGTCAGCTGCTCGTCCCAGTGGTCGACGATCCGTTCGGTCTCGCGACGCGGTTTGCGCTGTTTCTCGGCCAACTCCTCGGCGTCGATCTCGCTGTCGCCGAGGACGTCGTCGAAGACGGACTGGAGTTCGTCGGCGTCGCCCTCGAGTGCTGGTGCATCGGCCTCGGCCTCGAGCAACGACGTGAACGCGTCGATCTCGGGCCGTCGCACGGCGATCGGGTAGACGAAGTCGTGGGTCTCTTTCGGCAGTTTGTACGAGCGCCCCTCGACCCCCTGCTCGCCGGGCTCGGATTGACCCAGCATCAAATCGAGTATTCCCATAGCTGAAACAGACAGGGGCAGTCGAATAAGTGTTCCGTGGCCCGCTCGCGGGAACGTCCGTCCCCGGGGAATACAGGCCTCACCAGCGGTCACCGAGTGCCGCTTTCGCCCCGCCGAATCCGCTCGCAGTCGTCCAGGTACGCCCGCTGTCGACGTGCTCGACCTCGTATGTGTTCCCACACGTCCCACAGCGATACGTTCCGGGCGCTTTCACTGGCTTCGAGGCACGATGTCGGTGGGCCTCCCAATCGCAGTCGGCTGCGAGACATCGCAGGACGTACCGCGGCTCGGCGAACGTCTCACAGTGTCGAGGCGCCTCGAGGCGTGTTGCCTGCTCGCGAAAGCGAGGACCGTGGCTGGACTCGCCGAAGCGCTGGAACTCCCAGACGTGGACGAGCTCGTGGCGGACGACGCCAGCGAACGCCTCCCACTCGTAGCGCTCGTAGGCCTGCCGGGTCAGGACGATCGTCGCCACCTCGCGATCAGCGTCCCATCGACACGCCCCGGCCCGTCGTCGCGGGCGGGTCGTGACCGTCCACTCGAGGGCGTCGCGATCGATCTCGAGGTCACACCCGTCGAGGACGTCGCGAGTGTGGATTCGGGCTCGAGCGACGATCTCGTCGTCGACCGTGAGCTCGTCGTCCGCAGTAGTCACGATCGATGAAACGTCCCCGGCTCTCGAAGGTGTTCCGGTCACCCCAATCCCGATCAGGCGATCCATACGCCGACTATGGACGTCCGTGACGATCGGGTAGTTGATACAACACGATTCACAGGTCGCGTGATACGGATCCCTGTACCGATGTACCGGCGTAACCGCCGCCCGGGTCGCGGTTACGCCGGCACTGACGTACAGTAAACCGTATAACTGGGGCCGTCCCCGCGAGTGGCGGCCGCGACGTCGCGACCGACGGCTCATACTGCCGGACAGAAGTCACTGAAGAGAATTCGCCGGACGGAAGCGGCAAATTCTCACAATAGTTCTGTCCGACAGTATCACTGCCTGCTGTCCGACAGTCTGACAAGGGGACGAAACCGTTGCTCGAGCATGACCGCGGACTCGCGTTCACTGCCGACACCCCGAGCGCCCGACCCTGACGATCCGCTCCGTCCCGACGCGCTGGTCCTTACTGCCGCTTTCGAGGATCCGCTCGATGAGCGTCGGCCGTGGCTCGAGCGCTACGAGATCACGGACGCACTCGCGATCCCGGGAGCCGAGACGCCGGTCTACGTGACCGACGCCGGAATCGCCGTCACGACGACCGGGATCGGCAAAAGCGACGCGGCGACGACCGTCACCGCCACCCTCGCGAACCCGGGGCTCGATCTCGAGTCGGCCTACGTCGTCTCGAGTGGGATCGCGGGTTCGTCGCCCGAAACGACTGCACTCGGCTCGGTCGCAATCGCCGACGCGGTCGTCGACTGGGACCGGAAACACCGGTGGGACCACCGCTCGGATGCAGACGAAGCCGAGCGCGCCGAGGACCGTCCCATCGATCTCCTCGCCTACCGCCCGCGGGACTACGTCCACCGCCTCGAGGGGTCGGTCGTCGACTGTGCGCTCGAGGCAGCCCGGACGGTCGACCTCTGCGAAGACGACGACACTCGTGAGTACCAGCGACGATACCCGAACGCACCCGATTCAGGACCGACGATCGAACGCGGGGCGACCGTCTGTGGTGACGAATTCTGGCACGGTCCCCGCTACGCTCGCGAGGTCGAGTGGCTCTGCGAGCAGTACGGCGTCGCTCCCTACGTGACGACCCAGATGGAAGATGCCGCGACGGCGACCGCCCTCGGGCGCTTCGGTCTGTCCGAGCGATACCTAAGCGTTCGTGCCGTCTCTAACTACGACCGGCCGGCACCCGGCGAGTCCGTCACGGAGAGTTTCGACGGCGATCCCTCGAGTCTCTCGCTGGCGATCGACAACGCCGCTCGCGTCGGTTCTGCGGTCGTCGAGGCCCTCGTCGTGACGGACCCACTCGATCTCTGCGGTGCCGACTGATATAACGATCGACGACCGGTCTTATACGGACTGCTGTACCGAGCTCCCGCCGATCGCCAGGGCGGGGTCGGCGATCGGCGGGCAGTGACGACAGGAGATCGTATTAGGCCTCGAGTGCCAGCCCGGCCCGGGCCAGTGCCTCCTCGGTCGGGAGGTCGTCGTGGACGACACCGGCGACTGCGCGAGCGATTGCTTCGGGGTCCTCGTGCTGGAAGATCGACCGGCCCATCGAGACGCCGGCGCCGCCGGCGTCCATGACGCCACGGACCATCTCGACCGTCTCGCGGTCGGTCCCTTTCGAACCGCCGGCGATGACGACCGGCAGCCGCGTCGATTCGACGACGTGCTGGAAGCTCTCGGCGTCGCCGCTGTAGCCCGTCTTGACGATGTCGGCGCCGAGTTCCTCGGCGAGGCGAACTGCGTGACCGAGCGCTTCGGGATCTTCAGGGTCGACGCCCGGGCCGCGGGCGTAGGCCATCGCGAGTACCGGCATCCCGAGCCGGTCGGCCGCCTCGGTGACCTCGGCGAGCTGGGAGATCTGGTCTGGTTCGTGGTCCGAACCGACATTGATGTGGAAGGAGACAGCGTCGGCACCGGCACGAACGGCCTCCTCGACCGTACCGGTCATGCGTTTGTCGTTCTCGTCGGGGCCGATCGTCGTCGACCCGTTGAGGTGGACGATGTAACCCTTGCCGTTTTTGTTCTCGTGGACGCGGGACGCGATCCCTTTCTGGGTGAGGACGGCGTCTGCACCGCCGCTGGTGACGCCGTCGATCGTCGATTCGATGTCTTTCAGCCCCTGGACGGCACCGATGGTGATGCCGTGATCCATGGGAACGATCACGTAGGAGCCGTCTGTACCGATTCGATCGAGTCGTGCTTCAGTGCCTGGTGTGGTCATTGCGGGAGTGTAGCAAGCTTGCAGTTATGGCTGTTCTGGTTCCGGTGCATCTTCTACATCGTTCGTGAGGGATTCTCCGCCACGGACGGCGCCGCGTTTGAGCTCCGCCGCCTTCGCCTCGAGGTCGGCAACCGGATCGTCACTTGAGGCGATGATATCGATCAACGCGCTGCCGACGATGACGCCGTCGGCACCGGCTTCGACGATTTCGGCGGCGTGGTCGCCCTCGCTGACGCCGAAGCCGACGGCCTTGGGGACGTCGTACTCTGCGAGTCGTGCGAGACTCTCGTGGGTCGCACTCGAGACGTCGCCGCGAGCACCGGTCGTCCCGAGTCGAGCCTGTACGTAGGCAAAGCCCGACACCTGGGACATGATCCGGTCGAGGCGCTCGCCTTCGGTCGTCGGCGCGACGATAAAGACGAGATCGAGCCCGTGATCGTCACAGGCCGTCCGCAGCGGATCGGCCTCCTCGGCGGGGAGATCTGGGACGATGATCCCCGACAGCCCCGCATCGGCCGCCCGCTCTACGAACGGCCCCACGTCCGCGGTCGCTTCTCCGTACTGGAGGATCATGTTGTAGTAGGTCATCACCAGCAGCGGCGCCTCGGTCTCGAGTTCGTCGACCAGCTCGAAAAAGCCCTCCTGGGTCGTGCCGGCCTCGAGCGCGCGGTTGATCGCGGCCTGGATCGTCGCGCCCTCGGCGACCGGTTCGGAAAACGGGAGGCCGAGTTCGATTAGGTCTGCGCCGCCGCGGTCGAGGGCCTCGACGTACGCTTTCGTCTCCTCGAGTGAAGGGTCGCCCGCGGTGATGTAGGTGATCAAGGCGGGGTGGTTCTCGCGGATGGCGGCCTCGATGTCGCTGCCGGCGGCGGCGGTCGTCGGCTGTCCGTCGTCGCTCACGAATCGAACACCTCCACGTCCGGGGCGGCCTCGAGATCGCGCGTCTCGGTCTCCTCGAGAACGGTTTCTAGGTCCTTGTCGCCGCGACCGGAGACGTTGACGACGACGAGGTCGCCGAGTTCCTCGTGCTGTTCCTCTAGATACCCCAGCGCGTGACTCGACTCCAGAGCCGGAATGATCCCCTCGAGGTTCGAGAGCCGATGGAAGCCGTTCAACGCGGCCTCGTCGCCGACGTTGACCGGCGTGACGCGGCCGGTCTCGACGAGATGGGAGAGTTCGGGGCCGACGCCGGCGTAGTCCAAGCCGGCGCTGACGCTGTGGGACTCGACGATCTGTCCGTCCTCGCTCTGGAGGAGTTTCGTCATCGCACCGTGGAGGACGCCGTCGGTACCCGTCGAGAGCGTCGCGGAGTTGGGAGCGACGCCTTCGTCCTCGTCGATCTGGAGGCTCGAGCCGCCGGCCTCGACGGCGTAGAGGGAAACGTCGTCGTCCGGGACGAACTCGTGAAAGGTACCCATCGTGTTCGAGCCACCGCCTGCACAGGCGACGACGCTGTCGGGGAGCCGGCCGGCCTGCTGTTGGATCTGTTGGCGGGCCTCCTGGCCGATGACGGCCTGGAAGTCACGAACCAGCTTCGGGAACGGGTGGGGGCCGACGACCGACCCGATGACGTAATGAGTCCGTTCGACGGTCGTCGCCCAGTCGCGCATCGTCTCGTTGATCGCCTCCTTTAGCGTTCCGCTGCCGGCGTCGACGGGGTTTACCTCGGCGCCGTTCATCCGCATCCGGTAGACGTTCGGGCGCTGGCGGTTGACGTCGGTCCGGCCCATGTAGATCTCACAGGGCATGTCGAGGTGGGCCGCAGCCATCGCGGTCGCCGTGCCGTGTTGTCCGGCGCCGGTCTCGGCGATGATCCGCTCTTTGCCCATGTACTTCGCGAGCAACACCTGCCCGAGGGCGTTGTTTAGTTTGTGTGCGCCGCCGTGGACGAGGTCCTCACGCTTGAGGTAGATCTCGCGATCGTAGCGCTCGCTCAGTCGATCCGCGCGCTGCAGCGGCGTCGGACGGCCGCCGAAGTCGCGCATACGCTCGCGGAACTCGTCCATGAAGCCGTCTTCGTTGTTCAAAACGTAGCGTTCGTAGGCGTCCTCGAGTTCCTGAAGCGCCGGCATCAGGGCCTCGGGGACGTACTGGCCGCCGTAGTCACCGAAGGTGGCTTCGCTGTCTCGCTCGCGGATACTGTCGTGGTCGTGGTCGCTCGTGCTCATATCTCGTCTCCGTCTGTCCCGTCCATGGTTAGTCGTCCTCCGCCTGGACCAATCGCCGCGTGTTTTCGGTCACGTCGCTGTCGGCCGCGCCGTGGTCCATAATAGCGCTGCCGACCAGCAGGGCGTCGGCGCCGGCCGCGCGCATCCGTCGGACGTCGGCCGGCGACGAGACGCCGCTTTCGGCGATCAGCGTCACGTCGTCAGGAGCGTTGGGTACGGCGTCGCCGTTTGCTCCATCGGAACGTGTCACACGTCTCGCGTGGGGCGCCACCGACTCGAAGGTTTCGAGGTCGACCTCGAGTCGCGCCAGATCCCTGTTGTTGACGCCGATAAGTTCGGCGCCGGCTGCGAGGGCCGTCTCGAGTTCTTCGCGGTCGTGGACCTCGACGAGCGGCTGGAAGCCCCGCCGTCTGGCTGCCGCGACGAGGCCCTCGAGATCGTCGACGAAGCGAGCGATCAGCAACAGCAGGTCCGCCTCGACGACGTCCATCCCCGCCTCGTCAAGGACGAAGTCCTTCCGGAGCACGGGAACGTCGACGGCCTCCCGAACGCGGGTCAGCGCCTCGGGTGAGCCCTCGAAGTGGCTCGGTTCCGTAAGCACCGAGATCGCCGTCGCACCGCCCTCGACCATCGCTTCGGCCAGTTCGACGGGATCGTCGTCGCGGGTCCCATCGGCGGTTGGACTCGTCGGTTTTACTTCGGCGATTATCGGCACGCGGCCGTCGGACTCGGCCCGATCGATCGCGTCCGGCAGCGACCGCGCGTCCACGTCGACGACGTCCTCCCCGCCCGTCCGCTCTCGGGCGGCCTCGAGGATCGACGCCACCGCGGGCGCGAGGTCCGTATCGGAGTTCATTGTTGTACATCAACGTACTCATGTGTACAAAAGCCTTGCGTCATTCAGCCGGACAGGGCTCGAGTCGTCGACGGGATCGACATCTCGGCGTGACCGCACTCGAGACACGTCGAGACGACCCATGCGAGAACACGCGACCGGCGATTATTCAAGTCCCTGTCCCCAAGCCACACACATGGAGGACGTCACGGACGCCGGAATCTACGCGAAGGAATCGCCGTACCTCGACCGATACGTTCAGCTCGGAATCGCGAGCGGGCGCGTCCTGAGCGTCTCGTTTCCCGACACACCGGACGAGGGGGCCGAGGAGGACCACGCCGTGCTCGACCGGATCTTCGAGTATCTCGACGGCCTCGAGGAGATCGACTTCGACGACGTCGAGGTTGCGCTGACGGTGCCGACCGACCAGCGGGCCGTCCTCGAACAGGTACGTGAGATCCCCTACGGCGATCAGGTCGGCGTCGAGACGCTCGCCCGGATGACGCCCGACCTCGATCACGAGGACGAAGACGACGTCATCCTCGTCCGCACCGCCTTAGACGAGAACCCGGCGCCGCTGTTGATCCCCGACCACCGCGTACGCGATGGCCCAAGTGCCGCACCGCCGGCCGTCGAACAGAAGCTGCGCTCGCTCGAGGGCCTGTGACCGCCGCGTCGGACTCTGTGACCGGTTCCAACGTCGATCGCGTTTCGTCGGCGCCGACGATTACCGCCACTCGAGAGCCAAGCGGCCGACTCGGACCGTCGATCTGACGGGATCGCTCGCCGGTTTGGCTCCGCGAGTGCTCCGCTGCGGTTTTTGTCGTCACTGAGACGACAAAGCACTTATACTCCTGCTAACAACAGCGGCCTCGAATGACAGGCCACGGTCGCTCTCGGTCGGGCCGTTCCGATCGGGTCGAGTCGCTGCTCGCGTCGGCGCACGCGATCGTCAAGCCACGACTGGGGATCGATCTGCGGGCACTGGCGGCGTTCCGGATCGCGCTTGGATTCCTGTTGCTCGCCGACCTGCTCGGCTATCGAGCGCCGGGGCTGATCGACTTCTACACCGACGCCGGCGTTCTTCCCCGTGAGGCGCTCGCGGCGGCGTACCCGCCGTTTGCCTCGCTGTCGCTGCACGCGATAGCCGGCTCGGCGTGGGTCCAGGCGCTGCTGTTCGTCGTCGCCGCCTTCGCGGCCGTCTGCCTACTCGTCGGCTACCGAATGCGACTCGCGACTGCGGTCTCGCTCGTCCTCCTGGCCTCGCTGCACGCCCGGAACCCGCTGTTGGTCAACGGTGGCGACACGATCCTGCTCAGCTTTCTCTTCCTCGGGCTGTTTCTCCCACTGGACGCCAGATGGGCGATCGACGCCAGTCAGAGGTCGGACGGCGATCAGCGGGTCTGCTCGCTCGCGACGGCGACGCTGCTCGCCCACTTCACCGCCATCTACGCGGTCAACGCCGTTCTCAAGTACCAGAGCGACGCCTGGATGGCCGGTGACGCGGTCTCGCGGATATTCTACCTCGAGGAGTACATCGTCGGGCTCGGTCCGTTCCTGGCCGAGCAGTCGACGCTGCTCGCCGCAGCCAACTGGCTCTGGGTCGCTTTGCTCACCGTCTCGGTGTTTCTCGTCGTCTACACCGGGCGTCCGCGGATCGCACTCGTCGCAGCCTTCGTCGCCGCCCATCTCGGGTTGGCCGCGACGATGCGGCTGGGGATCTTCCCGTTCGTCATGATCGCCGGCCTCCTGCTCTTTCTCCCCCCGTCGGTCTGGGACCGCATAGACGAGCGCGTCCGATCGCTCGAGCCGCTGGCGGGGCAACAGATCTGGCCAAACGTCGGCGATCGCGCTCGAGTCGGTATCCAGCCGGTTCTCGAATCACGGCCCAAAATTCGTCGCAGTCTCCGGGCCAGCAGCGCCGCGATACTCGTAGGATTTCTCCTGTTTATCGGAGTCTGGCACGCGGCGACCGTCGGCGTCGACGCCCCCCAGCCCGACGTCGACGAGGCGCTCTCGGAGGCGAGTTGGGCCTTCTTCGCGCCGAACCCGCCCGATGCCTCCTCCTGGTACGTCGTCGCGGGCGAACTCGAGTCAGGAGAGGCGGTCGACACGATCGACGGCGGCGACATCTCGTTCGATCGACCGCCCGACGCCGCGGAGACGTATCCGACGACGCTCTGGCACCGATACGGAACCGAGCTCCGGTACGCGGACGAGCACCACTACGCGGCCGCAGCGACGACGGTCTGTGAGCGATCGGACCGCGACCTCGAAGCGGTGCGGATCTATCGGGTCGATCAGCCGGTCGACGCGGATGGCCCGGTCGGCGACCCGATCGCAGACGAGCGAATCGAGCACGCCTGTTGATACGGTCCCCTGTCGTCACGTCCCGCCGATCGCCGTCGCGTTGCTACTCGGCGTACCAGACCGCGTAGACGTAACACCCGATCCCGACGAAGACGACGAACGATGACGCGACGTCTACTGTCGGCACGCGAGTAAACAGGTACGCGAACTGGAGAGCACCACCGACGACGAGACAGGCCGACGCGGCCAGGAGTATCGACTGCCGTCGCACGTCCTCGACCTGCAGGTAGAGAACCGTCCCGACGCCGACCGCGATGACGCCGAAGACGAACTCCGCGGCCAACGCCGCCAGCGGATCGCCGCTGATACTTGCGTACGCGAGCAACGCGAAGTAGAAGACGATACCGAGAAAGATCGCCCGATAGACCGACTCCGGAGCGTCCTCGAGTCCGTTCATACCCTACTCGAACGCGTCGGCAACCTTAGCTTTCGAGGGTCTTCGCCCAGTCGAAGCCGACCCCTTCGTGGACGGCGAACTCGAGGGCGTTGATGAGATAGTGGGCGACGACGACGACGAGGAGACTCCCCGTGACGATGTAGATCGCCGCGAGGACGAATCCGAGGACGCCCGTGACGACGATCCCGACCGATCCCTGCATCCCGTGGCCGAGGGCGAACGCCACCGAGGAGACGACCGCGAGCAGCCACGGATCGATCCCGAAGCCGGCCGAGACGACGCCGATCATCGCGGCCCGGAAGAGCAGTTCCTCGAAGACGGCGATGATCGGAAGGACGACCGCGAACAACACCAGCCAGCCCTGCGCTGAATCGGGGGCTAACAGCTCCCGTAACTGCTCGTCGTGATCGAAGCCGAAATGCGTCGCCGTGGCCGCACCGATCTCGTTTGCGACGTAGAGGACGAGTCCGAACACCGTCCCCAAAAGCAGTCCCGACTCGAGGTAGGCAAGCGAGTACTCGATTCCCAGCGCGTCGGCCGGAATCCCCGTATAGATCACCGCACCGATCAACACGAGCGCGAACAGCCCCTGAGAGAACGCGACGTTCGCCAGGAGTTCGCCCGTCGAGAGCGAGTCGGGATCGATTCCCTCCCGGTTGGAGCGGGCGCTACGGCTGGGGTCGGCCGGCCGACTCGAGGCCGGGTCGACTGTGATCGACTCGTCGCCGTCGATGGCTGCGCTCGGGTCTGTGTCGGCGGGCTCGTCCGAACGACTCGAGTCGACAGTTTCGGCCCGCGATTCCGACTCCCGTGGTGACTCGAGGTCGAATCCAGAGTCGGAACCGCGATCGTCGTCAGTGTCGGCAGCCGCCGGCTCGGCTGTCGAGCCCCGGTCGTCGGTCGACTCGACTCTCGACTTCCGATCCTCGGTCGACTCGGAAAACGCGGTCTGCGTGAGATGCGACAGTACCAACAGCAAAACGAGGACGACGCCCGTGATACCGGTAAACGTCGCCCACTGGGTCATCGATCGTTACTGCGGACTCGGGCTGGAGCCGCCCGCGGAGCCGACGGCACTCTGGCTGCCATCGAACGCCGAGCCGGTGATCTGCTTGAGGCGGTCGACCAGCGAATCCTTCTTCGGTTCGCCTTCCAGAGCGACGTCTAACACTTCGCTGATGTTCGAGCAGGGGATGATCTCGACCATCTCCTCGTACTCGTCTTCGATCATCACGTCCTGTTCGTTGGCCTTCGGGATGATGACCTTGTCACAACCGGCCTTCGCGGCGGCCTCGATCTTGTGGGTGACGCCGCCGACCGGGAGGACGTCGCCCCGAACCGACAGTGAGCCGGTCATCGCGACCGACTGATCGACCGGGATATCCTCGAGTGCGGAGATGACGGCCGTCGCCACCGTGATGGAGGCCGAATCGCCGTCGACGCCCTGCTGGCCGGCCTGGACGAACTGGATGTGGATGTCCTTCTCCGAGAGGTCGACGTCGGAGAACTTCTTGATGATCGCCGAGACGTTCTGGACCGACTCCTCGGCCATCTCCTTGAGCTGGCCGGTAGCGATCACCTGGCCGCCGCCCTGTGCGGGCGCGATCTCGGCCATAACCGGGAGCATGATCCCCGAGTCTTCGCCCATGACGGCCAGACCGTTGACCCGTCCTTCGACGCCGTCTTCGGTGACCTGCAGCTCGTAGTCCTTGCGCCGTTCGATGTAGTCGTCGGCAAGCTGTTGTTCGATCGACCGGGAGCGCTGTTTGGCCTGCAACACGTCGTCGCGGGTGGTGTACTCGCGGTCTTCGGCGCGAGCGATGTCGCCGGCGACGCGGACCAGTCCACCGAGGCTGCGGAAGTGCAGCGTTAAGTGGTTCTTCCGACCCGAACGACGCTTGGCCTCGAGGATCAGCTCCTCGACGGCCTCGTCGGTGAAGTGGGGCAGGCGGCCGTCGCGTTCGACCTCCTGGGCGATGAAGCGGGCGTACTTCCGGCGCATCTCGGGAGTGTCCTCGATGGTGTCGTCCATGTAGACTTCGTACCCGTACCCCTTGACACGGTTGCGGAGCGCGGGGTGCATGTTCTCCATGGCATCGAGGTTCCCCGCCGCGATCATGATGAAGTCACAGGGGACGGGTTCGGTCTGGACCATCGCACCCGAGGAGCGCTCGGACTGGCCCGTGATGGCGAACTCGCCTTCCTGGATCGCGGTCATCAGCTTCTGCTGGGTGCGGACGTCGAGCGTGTTGATCTCGTCGACGAACAGCACGCCCTTGTTGGACTTGTGAATCGCCCCGGGTTCGACGCGGTCGTGGGAAGGCGTCTCCATCCCACCGGACTGGAACGGGTCGTGGCGGACGTCGCCCAGCAGCGCACCGGCGTGGGCGCCGGTCGCGTCCTCGAAGGGCGCCTGGCGCTGATCGCCGTTGTTGACGATCATGTTGGGCACCATCGCGTCCGTGCCCCGCGAAGTGTACCGGAAGATCAACCAGATGATACCCGCAACGAGGATCCCGAGCAGAATGTTACCTGCAATGAGGATCGCGTACGCGAGCACGATGGCGATGATGATCCACATCAGGATCGAGCGCATCTGGTTGCGCTTGCGGGCTTCTTCCTTGTGGGCTTCGACGATCTGTTCGCCTTTGCCCGCTGGAACGGTTCGGACCTTCGGCTCGTTGCCGTCGTCCGGGTTGTGGTAGACTAAGACGTCCTGCAGATCCTCCTGGGGCAACAGCTGGCTCATCGCCTTCGCCAGCA
This sequence comes from Natronolimnohabitans sp. A-GB9, assembly GCF_030848565.1. Taxonomy (GTDB): domain Archaea; phylum Halobacteriota; class Halobacteria; order Halobacteriales; family Natrialbaceae; genus Natronolimnohabitans. The sequence goes on along the minus strand of NZ_JAVDDV010000003.1, from coordinate 65,130 downwards.
TCGACTTCCCCGTCCCCGGGGAACCGATCATCATGACGTGGCGACGCTGCTTGGCCGCCTTGATGATGATATCTCGTGCTTCGTCCTGACCGATGACCTGGTCGACGAGTCGGTCGGGAACTTCTATGTCCTCCGTCGAGTCGATCTGGAGGCCACCGAGCAAGTCGTCTTCGGCGTTTTCCTCGTCGATTTCGACGCCCGGATCGACGTCGACCGTACTCCCGAGGTCTTCGACGGTCTCGATATCGTCGTCCGCCTCGTTCGAGTCCGGTTCGAAATCGTCGATCGGGTCGTCGAACTCGTCCCCATCGTCGACGTCGTCGTGGCGGTCACCGTCGCCGTCGCGAGGCGACCGATCTCCCTGACGCTCCGACTCCGGCTCCTCGTTTTGGGGCCGGGACCGATCCTGCTCCTCGTCAGGCTCGGTTTCGGTGGCGTCTTTAGGAGGGTCGTCAACGTTCGTATCGTTACTCATAGAACTCTGTTCAGTACCTGAATCGAAGGGATTGGGACTGATATACTTTCTCCATGCGGACCATGGTGACACTGGCTGATACCGGCTTGCACAGCACTCGAGGAGGCCGATCACGTTCTGCCAGTGGTTTCACCGAGTAGTATAGTGCTCCTCCTGTCGGACGAAATCCTGGCAGATTTTCGCCCGCCAGTATCGAACACGGTGTTTCGTCGGCTGTCCCGATTGCCGTCTCGTTCGGTTCCGTACTGCTGTCCGACAGTATCAATGGTCACATCACCACGATCTCGAGAACGACCGTCACATCGATCCCGAGACGATGTCTCCCCTGATGTGGACTACTGGAAATCAGTGTCGTGCAATTGCAGCCAGATCGGGGTTGTGCCGGTACAGCGATACAGCGATCCCTATGGCCGTGAACACGCCACCCTTAAGCGTACCCACCGAGCAGTGTCCGGCATGACACGTGGGTTCTACATCGGCCGGTTTCAGCCCTTTCACAACGGCCATCTGAGTATGGTCGAACGCATCGCCGAGGACGTCGACGAACTCGTTCTCGGGATCGGTAGCGCCGACGACTCACACACGGTCCGGGATCCGTTTACGGCTGGAGAGCGCATCATGATGATCACGAAGTCACTCGTCGACTACGACCTCGTGACCTACGCCGTTCCGATCGAGGACCTAGAGCGAAACTCGGTGTGGGTCAGCCACGTCCAGAGTATGAGCCCCGATTTCGACGTCGCCTACTCGAACAACCCGCTCGTGATCCAGCTCTTTCGTGAAGACAATATCGAGGTCCGCCAGTCGCCGATGTTCAACCGGGAGGTTCTGTCGGGCAGCGAGGTCCGCGAACGGATGATCAACGACGGTGACTGGGAGTCGTTGGTTCCCGAGGCCGTCGTCGAAGTCGTCTACGAGATCGGCGGTATCGAGCGCATCCAGATGATCAGCGATACGGACTCGGACGAGAGCTGATACGCACCGATTTTCACCGCGCCCCACGTATCGACGGCTATGATCACGCTCGCGTCGGACTTCGGGACGCCGTACCCCGCAGCGATGAAAGGGGTCCTCTGTCAGCGTACGGATGCCAGACTGGTCGACGTCGCCCACGACTTCCCGCGCCAGGACGTTCGCGCGGCCGCCTTCTGGCTGCGTGAAGTCCTGCCGTATTTTCCCCCGGCGACTCACCTCGTCGTGATCGACCCCGGCGTCGGCACCGATCGTAACGCACTGGTCGTTCGTGCCGGCGAGCACACACTCGTCGGCCCCGACAACGGCGTTCTGCTACCGACCGCACGACGGCTGGCCGGCGACGCCGACCCCGAGACGTACGTCGTCGACGAGACCCGACTCGAGCCGGTCGAGCCCGCTGGAGCCGAAACGGACGCCTCGAGTGCGGCGGTGTTGCAGTCTGCCACCCCCGGCAGTGGACCTGCAAGCGCCACGTTCCACGGCCGGGATGTCTTCGCTCCCGCTGCCGCTGCGGTTCACGAAGCAGGACTCGAGGCCCTCGACGACCTCGAGTGGCTCGACCCGCTCGCGGACGACCCCGTCGACTGTCGGCTCCCCGCAGCGACGCTCGAGGACGGGGACGATGGCACACGCGCAGTGGGCGAGGTACTGGTCGTCGACGACTTTGGCAACGTTATCACGAACGTTCCGGGTGGCTTTCTCTCGGATCACGACCGGATCGTCGCAAACGAGGAGACCGTCCCCGTCGGCGAGACCTTCGCGGCCGTCCCGACCGGCGACCGTCTGGCGACCGTCGGGAGCCACGGCTACGTCGAACTCGACGTCAATCAGGGCCGTGGCGACGAAGCGTTCGGTCTCGAGGCGGGTGATCATGTTTGTCTCGCATCTATCCCATAAACAGCCGGAAAGTATACTAATGGTGCTGATTAATATGTGGAGATTAGCTAATCAGCCGTGAAAATACGATATAGGTTCCAATTATAACTGGTATCAGCCCAATCCAAAAAAGTTCGCTATCCATCAATAGGATCGTTAGTACTATTCCAACTAGAGATATCTGTATCCCAGCAATAGACTCTTCAAGTTTATTCATGATGTACTATTTGTAGATATTGCTGTACAGTTGGACATCACTATGATTCGTCTCTATCGTCAGTAGGTGATACCGTCATCTCTTTTTTCCAAGCGGTAGATGCTCGGCTAAGGTCGACATCAAGAGCACCTGCAGTAACACCAACGCTAATGCTGCCTGGTGTATCAATATATGCTCTCGTATGTTCATATATAAACTGTACCGGAATATCATCATTGCCAGTATCAGCACGAGTTAAATCGGTTTGCATACTAATCTCTGTCGGTGCGCGAAGACCATATGGGAGATTAACACTTGCAGCAACACCATAGTTTGGGTTATATTCTTCATAGTTCATAGATGTCGGCTGAGGTGCATCTGTAGTTGCACTAAGGTTCACACCTTCTCAAGATGGTTCAGGAGCAGACCATTCAGAACTATCGAATATTATTCCACAACCGTCTTCGATTACAGATGCATCTCGAACTCTGGATAAATACCCTTGCAATGTGCCATAAGCACTTACTAGCCACTGATCATTCCCCCGGTTTACAAGACTCATATGTAGTTGAGAGTAACTTTCAGAGTATCGGCCATTTATAGAGACTGTTCCATCGTTCTCTTGCTCGCTGTTGTTTGATATCAGTTCTTCCTTCGAGTAATATTCAACATCATGCTGGTCAAGAATAGTCTCTGCCTTTTCAATCTGACCGTCAGAGAGTAACTTTTCGACTTCGCTATCAATTCCGACCTCACTGGAAGCAATTTTTTCACCCCTAGCGCTTACCGTTCTAATAGTTCCCAGTGCAACAGTTAGTCCGGCGCCCTTTATTAAAGATCTTCTATCCATGGTTGAATTAATAGTTCACACACACACACACACACACACATATATATATATATATATATATATATATATATATATATATATATATATATTACTGCACCAATCAGAAAGTGAAATATCAAATCTCACTGGTTGACTTCTTCTCTATAGATGATATTTACTCTAGCTTTAAAATTGAAAATAGGGCATTTCCTGATTGTTCAAGAGTCGACCTAGGCGTCGCACTCGAGGGGCTGTTCCGGGTCGATCACGATCTCACCGTCGGTGTGGACCGTTACGGCACTGTCGCCGAACGGGAACGACATCGTCCGTCGTCCCCGAATGTCTCGCTCGGTCCAGTGGTCGACGATCGCGTTCAGCGCGTCGGGATCGACGCGTCGGGAGAGCGACTCGAGATCCTCGAACGCGACGCCGCGGACCGACGAGACGGCTGCGGGGAGTGTCGCCGTCACCGGTTCGTAGTCGGTGGCGTCACACCACATGTGATACGTCCCCGGATGTCGTCGTAGTAGAGCGGCTGGTGACCGGCGTCGTCGACCGCCGTCAGTCGATCTCGAGTAGTCCCTGACATGATACGGCTCTGACTGCCTTGTGTCAACACTTAACAATGATGGCCGACGGACAGTCGCGGGAAGCGATGCGATCGGCGAAAAAACGAGCGAGATTCGGACTCGGCGAGCGCGGTTACTCGGCGGCGATGACGTCGTCGATGCGGACGATCATCGTCGCGGCCTCGGTGGCGCTCTCGATGGCCTCACGTTTGACGTCGGCCGGGTCGATGACGCCGTAGTCGAAGGGGTCGTCGATCGTGACGTCCTCGCCACTGGTGATCAGCCCGGCTCGACCCTCGGACTCGTGGGCGGCACGAAGGTCCACAAGTGCGTCGATGGGGTCGCGGCCGGTGTTCGCTGCGAGGGTGCGTGGAACGACGTCTAAGGCGTCGGCGAAGGCCGTCACGGCCAGCTGCTTGCGGCCCTCGATACCTGCGGCCTCCTCGCGGATCTTGTCCGCGATGGCGATCTCGGTCGCACCGGCACCGGGGACGACTTCGCCGGACTCGAGTGCGGTCGCGACGACGTCGAGTGCATCGCCGATAGCGCGCTCGAGTTCGTCGACGACGTGTTCGGTACCGCCGCGGACGAAGACGGTGACGGTCTCGGCAGCCGCGCCGCCCTCGATGAACGCGAGGTCGTCGTCGCCGAAGTTCTCGGAGCTGATGCGGTCAGCCTGACCGAAGTCGGCTTCCTCCAGGTCTTCGAGGGCACCGACGCGGGTGGCACCGGTCGCGGAGACGATGTCTTTGGCGTCGCTGTCGCCGATGCTCTCGAAGACGAGGACGCCCTCGCCGGCGAGATAGGTCGAGACGCGGTCGTCGACGTCTTCGGTGGTGAAGACGACGTCGGCGCCGCTTTCGGCGACTTGCTCGGCGTAGCCACGGACCTCGCTCTCCTCGGCGTCGAGGGCAGTGTTGAGCTGATCGATCGAGTCGATGGCGTACTCGGCATCGATCTCGCCGGTACGGACGCCGAGTTCGACGTCGAGAACGGCGATCGAGGCGTCTTCGACCGCATCGGGCATGCCGTCGTGGGCGGGCTCTTCGTCGATGACGATCCCCGGGACGAGTTCCGTCGCGTTCGAGGAGGCACCGATCTGGGTGTGGACGGTGACGTTGTCACGAGCGACGCCGTCCTCGAGTTCGACGTGGCGGATGGCCTCGACGACCGTCTCGGCCAGCGACTCGGCGGTGAGACCGCCAGTGCCCTTGCCGGTCATGCTCGACTCGGCGACCTGCTTGAGTACGTCGTCGTCGACGGTCTCCTCGCTGACCTGCTCGGCGATCGCCTCGAGGGCGATCTCGGCGGCCTCGTGGTAGCCCTCGACGATCGTCGTCGCATGGACGTCCTGTTCGATGAGGTCCTCGGCCTCACCGAGCAGGTTGCCAGCGATCACGGCCGCGGTCGTCGTGCCGTCGCCGACTTCCTCCTCCTGGGAGTCGGCGACTTCGACGATCATCTGGGCTGCGGGGTGTTCGATGTCCATCTCGTTGAGGATGGTCGCCCCGTCGTTGGTGATGACGACCTCGCCGCCGGAGTCGACGAGCATCTTGTCCATCCCGCGGGGACCCAGTGTCGTTCGTACCGACTCGGCGACCGCCTTGCCGGCCATAATGTTCGACGACTGGGCGTCACGGCCCTGCGTTCGCTGGCTATCCTCGCTCAGAATGAACATAGGCTGTCCGCCCATGCGTTGCTGTTGTGCCATAGTTGAATCCTCACTAACTATGTCGTTAGCACTTCTATATAAGCGTTTTGCTCCCGTCGAACCTCCGTCTGGCGATTATGCCGAGTCAGGTCCAACGTGCGAAATCATAACGGTACCGAAATGCCTACAGTAGTGGTGTAGTAGTGACATATCGTCGGTACTGCTCAGATCGCAGGGAAAAACAGAACACGCCGGCAGGCGGGCGTCGACGACTCGAGCGACCGGCTGCGATCAGCTGTTGTAGGGTTCTTCGTCCCGGTGGTGGTCCGGGTTCTCCTGTTCGATGGCGTCGTCGACGCGGTCGTCGGACTTGTGTTCGATGTCCTGGCGGCGCTGTTCCTCGTCCTGGCGCTCGCGTGCTTCCTTCTCCGCTTCGGTGAGTTCCTCCTCTTCTTCGTCGGCTTCGGTGTCCTCGTGTGCCAGTTCGACGTCCCGCCCGTGCTCGTCCTTGCCGGTCTCGTCAGTGTTTTCGGACATAGTGATCCCGTCTTCGGCTACCGCCGAGTCGTGAAAAGACGTTTGGCTTGCAACGGTCGGCCGATCGCAGCGACCGGCTACAGAACCAGCAGCGACGCTAGGCCGGCGATCCCCGCGAGCGTAAAGCCGATTCCCGGAATCGACACCAGGGCACCGAAGATCACATACAGCGAGCCGGACCGCCGGTGGTCAGAACGGACCGCCGAGTTCTCGCCGCTGGAGATTTCGAACCAGTCTCCCCCACCGACCGTAAGGCCCGTGCCCTCGCCATCCGCTCGGTCGGTTCCGCTGGAGTCGACGACCGAGCCGCCGAAGACGCGGACCTCGGTCCCGGGCTCGATGCGCCGTTCGCGGTACTGGCGCTCGACCGTCGCCGTCCCCTCGTTTCCGTCGTCGGTACCCGGAAGCCCCTCCGTCGCCAGTTGCTTCCGAACGGCCGCCGAGAGGTCGTCCCAGTCGGTCCACGCCGATTCGTCGGCCGTCCACTCCTCGAGCGAGAACACGGCGTTCGTCGGGTCGACGGTAACGCGGTCGGTCCCGTCCGTGACCGCAAACGGGACCCCCGCCGACGTCCGGCCATCGGACTGCCAGTCGTCGGCGTCCGGGTCATCGCGGACGCGGGAGTGGACAGTGTAGGCCAGACAGGGCGTTCCCGAGAGCGGCGCCTCGAGCGATTCGGTCGCCTCCCGGGCGGTTCCCGTAAACTCGACGAGGTCGTCGGCAGCGGAGAGGTCGGCAAGCGGGACCGCGCCCGTCTCACGGAGCGTTCGGGCGGTTCGGATCCGATCGAGACCGGTCGTCGCGACGAAGACGCCGGCACCGAGGATCGCGAGACCGAACATCAACAGTCCACTCATCGCGATCGATTCCGTCGGCATACCATTGGGTTACGAGCGCGGATGGATAACTCCCGCGACAGGCGTTCGAACGTCTTCGATCAGTCTTCGAACTCCTCGAATTGCGAGATGACCGCGACGACGAGGACGAGCGTGCCCAGGAAGACGCCGACCGTCACACCGGCATAGAGAGCGACTGCGGTCGGCGAGATCGGGATCACCAACTCGAGGACGGTAATTCCCTCGAGGCCGGCCCAGGTCGGCAGGACGTAGCCGATGGCAGCACCGACGGCAGCGGCGACGGCGACCGATGCGAGGACGAGACCGACGACGTTCCGGCCGTCCCGTTCGTGATCGACACTCATGGGTGACGGTTCAGACCGCGTGAACGAGGCTGTTACGTTTTCGCCCCACGAACCGGAGCGGGCCGTCGCGGACACGAACCGTCCGTTTCGTCGTCGAATCGACGGTCCCGAATCCGGTCCCAAAGCAGTTTGGAAGTACATGTATTGACGAGTATCCCCTCTATGCAGATACGGCAGGATCGTCGGCACTGGACCGCTTCCGGCGCCCTGCCGTCGCATCCCACCCACCCACCCACCCACCCCACTCCAACCCACCGTTCGATCGCTCCACACTCGTCGTGGCTCCCACGACAACCCACGGCAGGCACCCCTGCCACCGTCGCTGCCACTCACCGCATCCTCCCCCCTTTCGACGAACGTGAATCGCTTCCAGCCTCGAGAGTCCCGATTATCGACGATACCGGACGAGAGCCGTCCCGACGAGCGTGATAACGCCGGCGACGACGAGCACGAGCCCGCGGGTCGCAAGCCCGGCGAATCCGTCGGTCGAAAACGCCCCCGTAGCGAGCGCGTAGAGCACTCCGCCCACGAGGACGAAGAGGACGCCAAACCCCGCCGCGACGGGCAACGGACTCGAGGCGTGGTCGGACTCGGCGAGGATCCCGCCGACGCTGCCGGCGAACAACACGAGTCCACCGACCGCGACCGGAAACAGATCGAGGATGATACCGATCTCCGATCCCGCGAGTCCGAGCGCGATCAGGACGGGCCACGGGCTCGCGGTCGGTCGTTCGCGGTCGTTCGCACTCGAGTGGTCGGCCATTACGGGACGGTTCCACGTCGGGTTAGTAGTAGCTATCGTCGCTACTGAACGTCACTGCACACCCGAGCGGCGGACGGCGTTGCGATCGGTGTGTAAATCGTTTCAGTGAAGCGAATTCACCGGACGGAAGCGGCGAATAGTTCTGTCCGGCAGTATCACTCCTCGCGCTCGATAACGAACTCGGTGAACTCGTGGAGCTTCCGGGTCGTCTCCGGGTCGAAGTCGAGTTCGTCGATCTCCTCGCGGGCCTGGGCGGCCAGTTCGAGGGCATGGTCGCGGGCGTACTCGAGACTGCCCGCGTCTTCGATGATCTCGAGAGCCTCGACGATCTCCGCGTCGGTGTTCGTTTCGGCACCGAGGATCTCCTGAAGACGCTCGGCCTGTTCGGGGTCGCTCTCCTGGATCGCGTGGATGACAAGCAGCGTCTTCTTCCCCTCACGGATGTCGTTGCCGAACTCTTTGCCGAAGTCGCCGGCCCGTCCCAGCGAGTGTTCGACGTCCAGGATGTCATCGCCGATCTGGAAGGCGATGGCGGTCAGTTCCGCGTAGGTGGCGACGGCTTCCTCGACCTCGTCGGGCTGGTCGGTGATGATCGCGGCCAGGCGCGCGACGATTCGGGCGAGACAGCCCGTCTTGCAGGCACACATCTCGAGATACTGTTCGGGCGTGACTCGAACCTCGCGTTCGTTGTGCCAGCAGATGTCCATCCCCTGGCCGAGATGCGTTCGGTTGAGTTCGTACATCAACATCTCGTAGGCAGCCAGTCGCCGATCCGCGGGGAGATCTGCGGGATCCTCGGTCAGTATCTTCAGCGGCAGGAAGTACATCGCGTTGCCGGCGTTGAGCGCGATGTCCTCGCCGTACGTATGGTGTAACGCGCGCTCGCCCCGACGGATCGACGCCTCGTCCTCGATATCGTCGACGATGATCGTTCCGTTGTGGAGAATCTCCGGAATACAGGCGTAATGAACGTACTCGGCCGGGTCCTCGCCGAACCCTTCGATGAAGACGAGAAAGAGCACCGCACGCCACCGTTTTCCACCCCGATCGAGCAGATCCCACAGCGGGGTCGACAGTGATTGCTGGATGCCGTGTGGGTCGTACTCGTAGGTCGGAGCACCGAAAAACGACTCCAGATATTCGGTCTCGATTTCACGAGGGACCAGATCGGCGATCGCCTCGTCGATAGCCGGCCGCCACTCGGCAAGCGTCTCCCGCATACACGTTCCGAGAGGGAGCGACGTAAAAAAGATTGCCAGTTTCACCTATCAGTCTCGAAAGTGTGTCCGTTCGGATATCGATTCAGTGTGATTCGTTCGACAGATGAACGGTACAGTTACCAAGACATGGGTTCTCGGCTTCGATATGTCGAACTGGATCGGTCATCTCTTCACGAGCGACGTTGGCTGGACCCACCTCGAGACGCTGGTCGATATCGGCGATCGAATGGCGGGCAGCGACGGCGAGCGCGAGGCCGCCGAACGAACCCGAGAGGTCCTCTCGGACGTCGGTGCGCGAAACGCCCGCGTCGACTCTTTCGACATACAGGGCTGGACGCGCGAGACGAGTTCGATCGTCGCCGACGGGACGACACAGGACTGCATCGCGCTCCCGCGAAGTCCCGCCGAGCGTGTTACCGGACAACTGGTCGACCTCGGCTACGGCCTCCCAGCGGACTTCGAGACCGCAGACCTCGAGGGTGCGATCGTCATGGTCCGCAGCGACGTCCCCGACCATTACGACCGCTATCTCCACCGCCGAGAGAAGTATTACCACGCCGTCGAGAACGGCGCCGCCGGGTTCGTCTACCGAAACCACGTCGACGGACAGCTGCCGCCGACCGGCAGCGTCGGCACTGACGAGGCGCCGATCGGCGAGATTCCGGCCGTCGGCGTCTCGAGTGAAGTCGGCGCGCGCCTGGCCCGGCGGTTCGACGGGTCGGAGATCGAACTGACCGTCGAGGCCGAGATCGGCGAAGCCGAGAGCCAGAACGTCCACGCCGAACTCGGTCCCGACACCGACGAGCGCGTGCTCGTGACGAGTCACGTCGACGCCCACGATATCGCGGAGGGTGCCCTCGACAACGGGGCCGGTACCGCGATGGTCGTCGAGATCGCAAACGCACTCACAATGCGTGCAGACGACCTCGAGACTCGCGTCGAGTTCGTCGTCTACGGCGCCGAAGAGGTCGGCCTGGCCGGCTCGACACAGTACGCCGAACGGACCGACCGCGATTCGATCAAAGCGATCGTCAACAACGACGGCGTCGTCCGCGAGCGAACGCTGTCGCTGACGACCCACGACTTCGACGGCCTCGAGAGGGCTGTCGACGAGATCGCCGACCGCTACGATCACCCGATCGAGACGGTGCCGAAACTCGGGCCCCACAGCGACCACTGGCCGTTCGTCCAGTGGGGCGTCCCCGGCTATCACGTCAAATCGACGTCCGACGAGGTCGGGCGCGGCTGGGCACACACCGCCGCCGACACCATCGAGAAACTCGAAAAACGCACCCTCCGGGAACAGGCGATCCTTCTGACCGACCTGGTCGTCTATCTCGCTCGCGAGGACGTGACCGTCGAACATCGCGACCCCGACGGGATCGCCGCCGACCTCGAGGAACAGGGAGTGGCGGCGGGACTCCGACGAACGGGCGACTGGCCCTACGACGACTGATACGGACTGCTGTCCCGATCTCCCGCCGATCGCCAGGGCGGGGTCGGCGGTCGGCGGTCGGCGGGACGTGACGACAGGAGACCGTACGACATCCCCACCCTTTTTTCCAGCCCGTGCCAACGGAGCGACATGGATGGCGTGTGGCCTGGTGACGAGCGACCGGTCGTCGGTATCGTCGACCGGGAGACGGCGGCGAACCCGATCGCGGAACCGAGCGATGGCACTCTCGAGTCGATCCTCGACGCCTACGACGCGACGGCGGTCCGTGGCGATCTCGAGACCGTCCTCGCAGCCGACCCGTCGTTGCTGATCGCGGCCGGTGAGACCGATCTCTCGGCGATCGCTCGCGTCGGGACCGGCGTCCCCGTACTGGCGGTCGGCGACGTACCCGGGATCGACACCGTCGATCGTGATCGCGTCCCGACGGCCCTCGAGACGATTCTCGAGCGGGACGCCGACATCCGCAACTACCCGATTCTCGGTCTCGAGATCGATGCCGACCGTGCCGACGCCGACGGAACGTGCGAACGCGCTCTGTTCGACGTGACGCTCGTCGCCGACGAACCGGCGCGGATCTCCGAATACAGTGTCGCGAGCCGCGGCGAGTCGGTCGCGACGTTTCGCGCCGACGGCGTCGTGGCCGCGACGCCCGCGGGCAGCCACGGTTACGCCAGCGCGCTCGACGCGCCACAGCTCTCTCCGGCCGTCGACGCCGTCGCCGTCGCCCCGATCGCACCCTTCGTCACCGATACGCGTCGGTGGGTGCTTCCAGACGACACGCTCACGCTTACGGTCGAGCGAAACGAGTGTGACGTGACCGTCGTTGCCGACGAGACACCCGTCGAGACGGTCAGTATCGGGTCACACGTCACCGTCTCCGTCGTCGATACGTTGGCGACGCTGGTTCGTTCGGATCGCCGGGGATCGTCAGGAGCCGATCTCTAGCGCCGTTTCACGGCCGGTTTTTCGAGTCGGATACCCGAAAGGCCCATAGTAACACCTGGCGTCCCAGCACCTGATATCGAATGGCTCGCTATCTCGACCAGCGCTGTCCCGACTGTAACGGAAAGAAGATCGCGCGCACCGACGGCTCCGCCTGGTGTCCCAACTGTGCGTTGTTTCGGCCCGAACTGACGAACGCATGATACAACAGGGAACCGTATCAGTGGCAGTACCTTCGAGACGGGCCGACACGAACTGCGGCGTGGTGGCTCGAGCGGTCGCTACCGAGTGAAGTCGGTCGAGTCGAAATCGAGCGCCCGCCGAACGCTTAGCCGATGTACCGCAGGTCGTCGTCGGTCGGGACGTCCATCTGCTGTTGCTGTTGTTGCTGTTCCATCTCCTGGATCTTGCCGATGACGTCTTCCATCTCGTCGGCCCGCTCGTCTAAGGACTCGTAGTCGAGTTCGAACTCGAGGACTGCCTCGAGCACTTCGAGTACTGCCCGGGCGCTTTTCGGATCGACCAGATAGCCGCTGGTCTCGCCCATTAGACAGGCGGCCTCGAAGCCACGACGTTCGCCGAGCCCGAGCAGGAGTCCGGAGACACCGACGATGCCGCCGGCCGGTTCGTCCTCGCGGAACTCGACGCCGGCGTCCTCGAGGGGCTCGAGCAGTGACTCGTCGCTGACGGCGCCGACGACGGCGTACTCCTCGATGAGTTCGCCAGTCGGCACGCCGCCGAGCGCGTACACCTCGCTCGCGCCGAACTCCTCGGCGATGTCGAGGAAAGCGCCGGTCAGCGTGTAGTGGCCGTCGTTGGTCTGTGCCTGGTGGTCACCGGTCAACACTAACAGATCGCGCCCGTCCGCGAGAGAGACGGCGTGCAGTTCGGCACAGGTCAGGTCCGCGACACCGTCCTCGACGCTCACCTTCGGTGGGAACTCTCGGGAGTAGACCCGCCGGACGAGCGTGCTCTCGCCCTCGAGTTCCTCGAGTATGTGTTCGACGGCGAGGCTACCGACGTGGCCGACACCCGGTAGCCCCTCGACGAGAACGGGGTCGTCCAGTTCGACCTCGGCGACTGCGTCGATCTCGAGTTCGTCCATACCGTATCAGCGATGGCGACGTTTAAGAGCGCGTCGGTACTCGCCGTGTGGATCGTTCGGGTCGAACGGCGCCGGGGCACTGTTTTCGGCCGGAGCGCCACAGTCGGGACACGTCGAAGAGAGGGTATACACCGGGCGGTCGTGTGCCTCGCGCCATGCCGAACACACCCGGATATCGGACTTCATTACTCGTCGTCAGTCCGTCGCTCGCGGTGGTACTCGCCCTCGCCGCCTTCGTCTTCGATGGCAGCGATGGCGCGTTCGGCACTCGCTTCGAGCTGGGCCTCGGCGGTCTTGTAGTTGGGCGCCTGTACCTCGATGCGGTACTCGGGTGCGCCGACGTAGCTGACCTCGAGGTCGACTTCCTCGGGAACTTCGCCGTTCCCTTCTGCGGCCTGAAGTGCCTCGCGGATGCCGTCGACGCCGCTCGGCGAGGCGTTCTCGAGGTCGACGTAGCCCGTGACGTTGACGTAGGGCACCGAGACGTTCTCGCGAGCCGTCCCGACGATCGCATCGATCTCGTCGTCGTCGAGATCGGTGTCCTCGAGGGCCTCGTCGCCGTGGATCGCGGCCTGTTTGAAGCCGTTGTAGAGGCTGCCGTGAGCCCCGATCAGTTCGTTTGCGATCGCGGTGTAGGACTCGTCGTCGATCTCCTCACCAAGCGCCAGATCCATCCAGTTGTCGGCTTTCTGTTCGTTTTTCCACTCCTGGATCTTCTCGGAGCGCTGGTGGTCGTTGACGTCTTTCAACGAGAGGTCGATCTGCTGGGACTCCTCGTCGATGTCGAGGACCTTACAGACGACGATCTGGCCCTCTCGGACGTGATCGCGGACGTTTTTGATCCAGCCACTCGCGACTTCCGAGATGTGGATCAGGCCGCGTTTGTCCTCGTACTCCTCGAGATCGACGAAGACACCGAAGTCCTCGATCTCGTCGATCTTACCGACGACGAGCTCGCCGGGGTCGGGCCAGCCGCTGTATTTCATCGTGACTCGACTGTCTCGAGGATCTCGTGTTCGATCTCGGCTTTCCCTCCGGTCGGTCGCGCGAGCGTCGTTCCACAGACGGCACAGGCAACCTCCGTGGAGGCCTTGCCGAAGACGGTCTGTTCGTTCTCGCAGTCACCACAGCGAACGGAATAGAAGTTTCCTGTCATCGTAATCACTCCTGGAACTCGAGTCGGCCGGCACGCCATCCTTCACGGAGGTGGGCCTTGCCACACTCGCTGCAACGGTACTTGAGGTCGGTCTTCTTGGTGGGCTTTTCGCCACCCGGAACCTTCGAGAAGCGACCGGAGTTACCGATGCTCGCGGTGTTGCGTCGAGTTCGGCGAGCGTCCCACTTCATGCCGCTGGAACGGCCGGTACGGGTCTTCTCGACTTCGTGTTCGTGGTGTTCTTTGCAGTGCGGACAATACGTATTGAATCGGCGTGGCATCTGCATGGTTATCTCACTTGACGTGGGCTAAGGCAGCGCTGTTTAAAACCCGTTTGGTTCGTCGCCGCCCGTGCCCACCAGCGGAGTACGGTTCGCAAGCGCCCTCCGATGCGCTCGCTCGAGCGACGGTACTGACTTCTGTCCGGTAGTATCAGAAAGCTTAATCCGCTCTCGAGAGAAGTCGGCGGCATGAAGCGGCTCATCATCCACGGCGATCCCGGGATCCGGAAGGGGGCCATCGTCGACTACGACGGGGAGGAACTGGTCTGCTTCGGGATCAACCGCAACGGCGAGTGGCACGGCCCCGAGGAGGTCCAGCTGTGGTGTACTGTCGGCACCGAAGACGAGTACGAGGACTACGAGAAGCGAAACTATATGCCGCATTTCCTCGACGTCGATCGCGTCGACGCCGAGGACGTCGACGTCGTTCGTCCGAAAGCCGACCTCGCGATCTGAACGGCACCAACTGCGTCTCGAAGCCGTTTGCGTCCCTCGAATTCATCGGGCCGCCCTGCGCTTCGAACCGGTCGTTTCCTTCGCGCGTACGCCCGCGAATGGGGATTCCGTCGCTCCCGTCGCTCGCCAAACCTCGATTGTGATACCGCTCGAGTCGCCGGCTCGAGTCGTTCCGACCGTCCGTCGGTCACGACGATCGGTCTAGACCGCAAAACCGATACTGGAGCCTCAGACAGTGGTCGATACGCTCGTGTGTCTCACAGACGAACGCAGCGGTCGGTCACGCGACGGAGGCGGCGATGAGTGAGTCGTTTCTCGAAGCCGTTCGAACGCGGTTTCGTGCGTTGCTCTCGACGACGCGATTCAGCCAGTTCGCCGGCGTCGGGTTCGTCGGCGCCGCAGTCGACATCGTCGCACTCGCACTGTTGGTCGAACTCACTCCGCTCGGCCCGATTTCGGGAAAAGTGATCTCCTGGGAACTCTCGATCATCGTGATCTTCGTGATCAACGAACGGTGGACGTTCGCCGACTACGGCACGATGACGCCTCGAGCGCTCGGGCGGCGGTTCGTCCGTTCGAACGCGGTCCGGTTCGGTGGCTTTCTGGTGACACTTGCAGTACTGGCGATACTGGTCGACTGGTTCGGCATCTGGTACGTGGTCGCAAACGCGATCGGCATCGGGGTCGGGTTCTTCGTCAACTACACCTGTGAGAGCCTCTATACGTGGAAAGTACACACAGAATAGCGGGAGGAATCCCCATACGGCGACCGAATCACAACCCTTAACTAGACCACGGCGTTACGAAGAAGTAGCGGGATGGGATAGCCAGGAGATTCCGGCGGGCTCATAACCCGCAGACCAGTGGTTCAAATCCACTTCCCGCTACTCCCGTTTTACGGAACTCACCTCTCGAGGACCACGTGTCGATTCGTTTCCTCGAGGGGCTCCCGTCCATTCTCCGATATCAGTACGAGTGATTTTGTCCGGAAGTATCACTCTCGGATCTCGATCTCGGTCGTCGCGACGAGCCCACAGTCGGCGGCATCTTCGCGGTTGATCCATGCCTCGAGCGTATACTGCCCGGAATCGACGGGCGTCCACTCGTCGTCGGCGATACGGATGCGCTGGGGCCACTCGCGGCGAAACCGCTTGCGTTCGCTCCGGGCGAAAGAGAACGTGTCGGGCCGGTCGGGGATCGGCCGCTCGAGTCGAGAGGCGGCCGTCGCGCCGTCGACGGCCCAGGTCCACGGCTCGGGTGAGTCGGTCCGCAGCCGGACCGGAAACGGCAGCCGGTTGCGAAACTCGATCCCGATCGAGACGGGGTCGCCGGGAGCGTAGACGTCGCGGTCGGTCGTGATCGAGACGTCGATCGCCCGGTGGCGAACCGCGACGGGCAGGAAAGCGTGGCTCAGTGCTTCCCAATCGATCGTGTGGCGACTGCCTTCGTCGGTCGCTGCAGGCGTAAACGGATCGTCCGTGTCGCGCTCTACGGCGCGGGAGTCGTCGGCCCGTCTCATTGCTGTGTGGGTGTCGTTTCGGCTCGGTCCGGTCGTTCGTCCGTCTCCGTACCTGCGTCGTCGAACCGATGACAGGCAACCGCGTGAGTATCGGGACCGCCGGCACCGCTATCGACGGGCTCGAGTCGCGGTCGGTCGGTTTCACAGGGTGTGGTGAACGCCGACTCGAGTCGTGCCCTGGCGGTTTCGACGTCGCCGGCGGCCGCTGTCTCGAGTGCGGTCTCGAGGACGGCCTCGGCCGCGTCGTCACCGAGGTCAGCCGGGACGTCGAACGCGTCACGAAGCGCGGCCTGAACATCGTCGGCCTCGGGGTCGGGATCGGGATCGACTGGCAGTGACTCGAGACCGTCGGCCTCGGCGAGTCCCGTTCGAAGCTCCAGAAGCGCCCGGACCGTCGTGGGCTCGAGGTCGTACTCGGCCGGCGAGAGCAGTTTCGGACAGCGAGTGTGGAATCGACAGCCCGAGGGCGGGTCGGCTGGTGACGGCACCGATCCCTCGAGAACGATCCGATCGCCCTCCCAGAGCGGGTCGGGTTCGGGGATCGCCGAGAGCAACGCCTCCGTGTACGGGTGGGCGTCGCCGTCGAAGAGCTCCTCGGTCGGGCCGCGGTCGACGATTTCGCCGAGGTACATCACGGCGATCCGGTCGGCGACGTGTTCGACGACCGAGAGGTCGTGGCCGATGAAGAGATACGAGAGGCCAAACTCGGTCTGAAGCTCCTCGAGCAAGTTCAGGATCCCCGCCTGGACGGAGACGTCGAGTGCGGAGACGGGCTCGTCGAGGACGACGAACTCGGGTTCGACCGCCAGCGCCCGGGCGATGCCGATCCGCTGGCGCTGACCGCCGGAGAACTCGTGTGGATAGCGGGTGGCGTGGCTGGCCCGCAGGCCGACGGTCTCGAGCAGTTCTCCGACTCGCCGGTCTCGCTCGTCGGGCGGGACGACGTCGTGAACCGAAAGCGCCTCACCGACGATGTCGCCGACGGTCAGTCGCGGGTTCAGGCTTTCGAAGGGGTTCTGGAAGACGTACTGGACGTCCGCTCGAAGCTCACGCAGCGCCGACCCCTCGAGGGTCGTCAGATCGGTGTCGCGGTAGACGGCCGAGCCGGCGGTCGGCTCGGTGAGCCGCAGGATCGAGCGAGCGAGCGAGGTCTTCCCACAGCCGCTCTCGCCGACCAGACCGAGCGTCTCGCCCTCGTAGATCTCGAGGTCGACACCGTCGACGGCCGTCACTCGCGTTCCGTTGCCGAGCAGTCGATCGAGAACGCCCTCGGTCGTCGTGTACTCCTTCTCGAGCCCCTCGACGCGCAACAGGAGTTCGTCGTCGCTCACTCGAGCCCACCCCCGTCCTCGACGACGACCTCGTAGTCGAGCCCGTCCACGAGGTCGTCGGTGTACTCGTGACAGGCCGCGAGATGGTCGTTCGGCGCCGGCTCGTCGGCGGGGACGCCCGTCTCGACGTCGACGAGCGACGGGGCACGGAGTCTGCAGGCCTCCTCGGCGTACGGACAGCGCGGATGGAACCGACAGCCCGTCGGCACGTCGACGAGATCCGGCATCGATCCCGGAATCGTCGGAAGTTCGTCGCGGTCGTCACCGATCCGTGGGATCGACGCCATCAGTCCAACCGTGTAGGGATGTTTCGGGTCGTAGTAGAGCTCCTCGGTGGGCGCACGCTCGACGATCTCGCCGGCGTACATGACCTGGACACGATCACAGAGTCCGGCGACGACGCCCAGATCGTGAGAGACGAGCTGGATCGCCGTATCGAACTCCGCGGCGAGGTCCTCGAGTAACTCGAGGATTCCGGCCTCGATCGTGACGTCCAGTGCAGTCGTGGGCTCGTCACAGACGAGGAGGTCGGGCTCACAGGACAGCGCCATCGCGATGACGACCCGCTGTTGCATGCCGCCGGAGAACTCGTGTGGGTACTCCGAGTAGCGGCTCGCGGCGTCGGGGATCTCGACGCGCTCGAGAAGGTCGATCGCCCGGCGACGGGCCGTCTCGTCGGTGACGTCCTCGTGGGCCCGGATCGCTTCGGCGATCTGTTCGCCGACGGTGTAGACGGGGTTGAGCGCCGCCGACGGGTCCTGAAACACCATCGCGATCTCGTTGCCACGGAGGTCCCGGAGCTCCTCGTCCGAGAGTCCGAGGACGTCTCGGCCGTCGAATCGGATCTCGCCGCTTACGATCTCGCCGGGACGCTCGAGCAGTCGAAGCAATGAGAGACAGGTGACGCTCTTGCCGGCACCGCTCTCGCCGACGAGGGCGACCGTCTCGCCGCGGTCGATCTCGTAGCTGATCCCGTCGACGGCACGGACAGTGCCATCTTCGGTGTAGAACTGAACGACGAGGTCCTCGACTTCTAGCAGCGCCATCTATCGTCGCCTCCGTTCGACCGTTTCGCCCTGTGGATCGAGCGCGTCGTTGAGGCCATCCCCGACGAGGTTGATCGCCATCACGAACAGAAAGATCGCCAACCCGGGGAAGACGGTGACGTGCCAGTGGCCGTGGACGAGCGAGTCACGACCTCGCGAGAGCATCGCGCCCCACTCGGCGGTGCTCGGATCGAGACCCAGCCCCAGAAAGCCAAGCGCCGCGGCCGAAAGCACGACTGTGCCGACGTTTAACGTCGCCTGGACGATTACGGGGGCGATCGCGTTCGGGACGACGTGGCGGAAGACGACGGTCCGATCTGGGACGCCAAGTGCCGTCGCTGCGGTGACGTACTCGCGTTCTTTCACGGCGAGGACTTCGCCCCGAAGCAGGCGCGCGTAACCGATCCAGCCGGTAAGCGCAAGCGCGGCGACGAGATTCCAGTAGCCCTGGCCGAGGACGGCGACGATCGCGATCGCGAGGACCAGAAACGGGAACGCATAGAGCGTATCGACCAGCCGCATGACGAGTTCGTCGACCCAGCCGCCGGCGTAGCCGGCGATCGCACCCAGCGGGATCCCGACGAGGAGCGCAAGCGCGACGGCGATCGCACCGATGCTCAGGCTGAACCGACCGCCAGCGAGGACCCGGGAGAACTGATCGCGACCCGCCCAGTCGGTCCCGAACGGATGGGCAAGCGACGGACCGGCGTTTGCGGGTCCGACGTACATCTCGCTTGGATCGTGGGGTGCAAGCGAGAACGGCTGGACCGTGATCGTATACCCCATCGTCGAGAACTCGAGCGGCCGTGCAAAGACCGTGAGAAAGACGAGCCCGGCGACGACTCCGAGTCCGACCATCGCCGATCGGTTCGACCGAAACCGACGCCAGACGTCCTCGAGACGACCTCGACGCTCGGACCGTCGGTCGTCGTCCCAGACGTCGACGCCGTCGCGGTCCGTCTCGTCGACGGCCTCCTCGAAGCCCTCGATTCGAATCCGGCCGCGTTCGGTGGTCGGTTGATGCTCGGTCATCGGTCGTATCTGATTCGTGGATCGAGATAGGAGTAGGTGATATCGACGAGCAGGTTCGCGACGACGACGGTGACGCCGATCAACAGCACGCTCGCCTGTACGACCGGGAAATCGCGCCGACCGATCGCGTCGACCAGCAGCCGGCCCATACCGGGCCAGGAGAACACCTGCTCGACGACGACCGCGCCGTCGACGAGAAGCGTTATCTGGAGACCGGCGACGGTGACGACGGCGATCAAGGAGTTTCGCAGTACGTGTTTCCAGATCACCGTCCGCTCGCGCAACCCCTTCGCACGGGCGGTACGGACGTACCCCTCGTTCAACTCCCGGAGCATCGACGACCGCAACAGTCGCATGACGAGTGCGGCAGAGGCCGTCCCGAGCGTGATCGTCGGGAGGAGCATAAACCACAGCATTTCGAGGCTCAAAAGCGGCGCGTCCGGCGGGATCACCCGGAACCAGCCCAGGTGGACACCGAAGACGAGCAGGAGGACCAGCCCAAGCCAGAAGTTCGGGGTGGCGATGCCGGCAAGCGCCGCGATGCGACTGACCTCGTCGGCCGGCTCGCCCCGTTTGACGGCCGCAACGACGCCCGCCGGGATTCCGATCAGAAGCGAGAGCAGCCAGGCGGAACCGCCGAGCAAGAGCGTGTACGGGAGTCGCTCGGCGATCGTCGCCCCGACGTCACGACCCGTAACCGGCGACTCGCCGAACTCGAGGGTGAGTACGTCGGCCACCCACACGAGATACTGCTCCCAGACGGGCCGATCGAGGCCGTACTCGGCGCGTAGCGACGCCTCGACGTCGTCGTCGACGTTCTGAAAGCCGGTCACGACGTCGATCGGATCACCCGGTGCTACGTGAAGCAGCGAGAACGTGATCGCCGTCACACCGAGCAGTACCGGGATCGTCACCACCACCCGTCTGAGAACGTAGTTCGCGAGTGACATGATTCGGCTTTCCGTACCGTCTAGCTGAAGTATTCGTCGACGAGTTCGGACTCGAACGCCGGCGAAACGAACTCGTCGTGAAGCGGGGAAATCGGGGTGTACGCGACGCGACCGGCGCCGTGAAAGACATCCTCGACGATCCGCTCACGCGGGATGAGGCGACTGATTCCGCGCCGAACCTTCGGATTAGTAAACGGCTCGCGGTAGATCGGATACCCCAGGAAGTCGACGGCCGCACCGGTCGTCCGGTCGACGACGTACTCGTCGTCGGAGGCAAACGCCGCGACGCTCTCGCCCGACAGCGCCGTTGACAGGTGAACGTCGCCACGCGCTATGGCCCCGTGTCGGGCCGACGGCTCGGTGACGATTCGGAACGTGACCGTCTCGATCGGCGGTGTCTCGGGGACGCCGCCGCTGCCGTCGTGCCAGTGGTCCGGGTTGGCTTTCATCCGCCAGTACTGGTCCTCGTCGTGTTCGTCGAAGACGTACGGACCGGTTCCGATCGGCCTGTTCGAGAGGTCGTACTCGCCGTCAGCGACGCTCTCCGGAACGATCGGGAGCTGTCCGAGCGTCGTCTCGAGTGGCCCGTACGGTCGCCGGAGGTGGAGGTCGAGTTCGTGACCGTCGCGGATCTCGACGTCGTCGTACCACTCGAAGACGGCTCGCTCGCGAGGCGTGTCCTCGTATCGCTCGAGGGTAGCCTGCACATCGGCAGCGGTAAACGGCTCGCCGGTGTGGAACCGGACGTCCTCGCGGAGCTCGAATCGCCACGTCGTCTCGTCGAGTTGCTCCCAGTCGGTCGCGAGCAGTGGGCGGATTCGCCCGTCGAAGTCGACCTCGAGGAGCCCTTCGTAGATCGGTCCGGTGACAATCCGCGAGACGTCGTCGTCGATCGCGGTCGGGTCGTAGCTGCTGATTCCCGCCCCGACGTCGCCGACGAGTTCGTCCGCGTCGGTTCGCAGCTCCGTATAGACCCCGAGCGTCGGGGCATAAAGTGACGTGTACTCGCCGCCCGAGACGGGATAGGCACGAAAGCCGTCGACGACGTCGGCCCGGTAGACGACGTTCTCCTCGTGGGCGCGAACGAACGACAGCGGCGCGTCCTCGACGAGCCGTTCCTGCAGTTTCTCGTAGATCTCGACGCGTTCGTGGCTGTCGACTGTCTCGACGCCCTCGTCGATGAGCCGATCGACCGTCTCGTTCTCGTAGTGGGTGATATTGTGTCCGTTCGGAGTGGCGCTATCGGAGTGAAAGGCCGAGTAGACGTACGCGTGTGGATCCCAGCCGCCGATAAAGCCGAAACAGATCAGCGCGTTCGCCTCGTTTTCGGCCATGTTGTCGACCAGATCGATGTACGAGCGGAGCTCGAGAGACTCGAAACCGACGTCGAACAGGCCCGTCGCGTTCAGTTCGTGTGCGACCAGCTGTGCCCACTCGACGCGTTCGTCCGACTCCGAGTTCGCGTAGATCGTGGCCTCGACAGGCGGCTCGACACCTTCCTCCCGGAACCCGTCCGCGATGAGTTCCTCGGCGTCGCCATCGACGGCGACATCGTCGGCGCTGATACAGCCGGCCGTGCCGGTGATCCCGGCCACACCGAGTCCCGCGAGCACCGACCGACGTGGAAGGCCCCCGGTGTCCCTGTCACCGCGTTCTGCCATTACGTCTCGATTGCCAGTCGGCTACTATATTCCTTGTTACCGAGATACCTAACAGCAGATACGAATTACCAGTCGCCATACGAGCCAGTCGATGCCGCGAACCGAGTCGATGGACCATCCTGTCGGACGACGGTCAAAAGCACTCGAGTACGTCTCACGTGGACTGCTGTGACTAATCACTAAACACCCGATCGCGCCTCGACGCCTGTCGCGGAACGCGACAGCGTCTCGAGTGCGATCGGAGTGTGCATCGTGTTGTCCGGCAGTATTACCGATCCGATCGCGACCTGACGGACAGCGTGATTTCGTCGGACGGTATCAGGAGTCGCCGTCTTCGTCGACGATGACGACCTCGCCGTCGACGACGTCGACGTTGATCAGCGTCTTGACGTCGTAGCCGGCGTCGGCGGCCTTGTTCTCGCCACCGACCTTCTTGATGACGGCGACCGTATCGACGACCTCGGCGCCGATCTGGTCGAGCGCTTCGAGGACCGCGGCAAGCGTGCCGCCCGTCGAGAGGACGTCGTCGAGGACGAGCACGCGCTCGCCCTCACGGACGTCGTTGATGTACATCTCGTTCTCCGAGTAACCGGTCTGCTGAGAGATTGCGACTTCGTCTTCGAGCCCGTACTGCCGTTTCCGAATGACGGTCAGCGGAATGTCGGTCATCAGCGAGACGGCGGTGGAGATGTGAATCCCCATCGCGGCCGGCGTGACGATCCGGTCGACTTCCTCGAGTTTCGCTTTCCGGATAATTCGGATGACGATCTCGCGGAGCAAGCCGGGATCGAGCTTCGGAACACCGTCGCTGATCGGATGGACGAAGTAGTGATAACCGTTTTTCTCGATAATCGGCGCCTCGAGAAGTGACCGCTTCAACTGATCCATGTCGTCGGTCGGGCGGTAGCGGAGTAAAAGTTGACGATCGAGCCGTACAGGACGTGAACGGATGTCACGGCAGGCGCTCCTCGGCGTAATGAATGACCACTCCGTCGTACGGCCACCTGTCGTCACGTCCCGCCGATCGCCGACCCCGTACCGACAGTCGGCGGGAGATCGGTCCAGCAGTCCGTATCACTCGTCGCCGGTGTAGCTGAGCTCCGGCGGCTGTTGGCCGTGTCCCAGACGCATGTTGCGTTCGTAGTAGACGTGGACGGCGGCCGTCACTGTCACCGTCACGGCGATGATCGCGGCCCAGGTGAGATCCGAAAGCAGCGTCAACGGGTAGATGTCGAGCCACAGTGCGGCGACCAGCGCGGAACTGACTGCCCCGAGGGAGAGATACAGCTCCCGCCAGGCGAACTCGTGGCCAGGGACGATCTCGAGGTAGACGCTGATATCACGGGTGCGATCGGTCGGCCGAATAACTCTGTCGTCGGCGTCGAACTCGAGGATTCCGGCCGAATCCATCTTCGGGAGATGCGTCTGCTGGAGCGTCGTGTAGACGCGCTTTCGCTGTGCGGACGTAACCTCCGCGGGCGTCGTGTCGTACTCCCAGGCGGCGATCTGCTGTGCGAGGTCGCCGAGTTCGACGGGCCGGCCGTCCTGTTTCAGATACTGGAGGACGTAGCGGCGCCGCTGATTGCGAAGTACCTCGAAGATCTCGCCTTTCGGGAGGCGGTCGTCGTCCGATTCGCCGACCTGTTGCTGGGCCACGGCTGGCTCACCTCGTTGCGTGACTCGAGACGAGCGGTCGATCTGTGGTGGATGAGATTCCCGGCATTGCAGTCGAGACGATAGCTGAAACCGATCGCATACGTATTAATTCGTGGCACGAACGCCACCTATATAACTCTCGTGACGGGTCGTCGACTACGGCTGTGAGTCACCGACGATCGCGGCGATCGAATCGGCGATCTCGCCGCCAAGTCCCGCCTTCGTCCCCTCGTAGCGGGCAACGTCTTCCGCGTGGACCAGCAGCGCCTTCGTTCCCTCGGCGCCCATGACGCTCGCGTCGTTGGCAACGACGAAGGCCAGACCGGCGCGCTCGAGTGTCTCCCGTGCCTGTTCGACCATTGCCGTCTCGTCACCCGACGTCTCGGCCTTGAAGCCGACGATCGGCAGCTCCGGTCGCTCGGCTCGGATCTCGTCGATGAGTTTCGGCGTCGGCTCGAGTTCAAGCGTAAGCTGCTGGCCCGATCGGATCTTCTCTGTACTCTCCTCGACAGTGTAGTCACCGATCGCGGCCGCCGAGACCAGTGTGTCCGCGTCCGTACAGGCCTCACGAGTCGCCGCGAGCATCTCGGCGGTGCTCTCGACGTTCTGGACGGTCGCGTACGGGATCGATTCGAACGCGGCCGCGTCACTCGTGACCGCCCGGGGACCGACGACGCCGTGAACGAGCGTCACGTCGGCACCACGGACGTAGCAGGCCTTCGCGACCGCCCGGCCCATCTGCCCCGACGAGCGGTTCGTCAACACGCGAATTGGATCGATCGATTCGGCGGTCGCGCCGCTGGTAAGAACGACGTGGGTTCCCCCGAGCGGTCGGTCGCCGGCCGCGCGTGCGACGTCTGTGACGATCGCCTCTTCGGTGGCGATCTTGGCTTTCCCCTCCTCGATGCGTGGATCGACGAACTCGACGCCCCACTCCTCGACCGTCTCGATCGCCTCGAGGACGCCGGGATGGTCGTACATCGGCTCGTGCATCGCCGGCGCGATCACGACCGGCGTGTCGGCCCCGAGCGCGGTCGTCGCACACGTCGTCACGGGCGTATCGTCGACCGCACCGGCGATCTTCCCGACCGTGTTCGCTGTCGCCGGCGCGATCAGGAAGACGTCGGCCCAGCCGTCGTACCCACAGAGTTCGACGTGTTCGACGCTCCCCGTAATCTCCGTGACGACGTCGTTGTCCGTGGCGAACTCGACGGCCCACGGATGGACGATTCCCTGGGCGCTTTCGGTCATCACGCCCTGTACCTCGGCGCCCTGGCGTCGCAACTCGTGGGCCAGTTCGACCGTCTTGACGGCCGCGATCGATCCCGTCACCCCGAGCGCGACGTTGACTCCCTCGAGCATTCGTTTCCTCTTCACGCACCCACTATGTTAAGTATAGCGAGGTATCGCCGCTCGAGTGTCGAGACGGTCCGCCGTGCCGACCGATCGACACGGGGTCGGTAACTGCTGCCAGAGACGTCTCTCCAACCGATCTCGAGCCCGTCGAGCAATTCGTTACTTCGAAGGACGGTCGATCCGCTCGCGGCCCGCAGTCGAAAGCGGGTTCGAGACGTCGCTGGTCACGTACTCGTGGCGGTTGCCCTGCAGTCGCATCGCGGTCAGGGCCTTGTGGACTGTCGGCTCGTCAAACAGGGTCCGTCGGTCGCGTCGGACTCGGTCCGCTGGGGCGTCTCCGTCGGCTCGAATCGCCTCGAACGCCTGCTCGCATTGCTCGCGGATCCGCGCCCAACACGCCCGTTCGTCGACGTCTAGTTCGTAAGCGATCGTCGCAACGAGTTCCGCGAGGTGGTTCTGAAAGAGCGCGTAGTACAGCTTCCGGTAGAGCGCCGACTCGTCGTCGGCGTCCAGATCCGAGTCGGGATACGGATCGATCGAGAGTCCGTGGTTCTCGAGTCGGCCACCGTACACGCGAATCCCGCCGAGGTCCCGGACGAGCGTCGACAGCGGTCGCGCGCTCTCGGCGTCGAAGACGACCAGACTGTTCTGGAGATGGCTCTCGAGGGCGATACCGTAGGTACACAACAGCCGCAGTTGGTCGGGGACGACGACCGCGGCGTACCGTGTCACGAACTCGAGTGCGGCGCGTTCAGTACTGGGACACCCGATCGCGTCGCCGTACTGTGCGATCAGTTCGGCAACGAGCGGTCGTCCCGTCGTCGGCGTGTCGGCGACGAGACTCGAGGCGACCACCGGATACGTCTCGGCCGTCCGCTCCGCGACGTGTGGGTGTAACAGCGGATTCGTCCGCACCAGGCCCGACAGGTGTCGCGCGTCGTCGAACCCATCGCCGCTCGGGTGGGGGCCGCCGGGCGGGTAGTAACACGTCGCGGCCGGCTCGGCCAGCAGCCCCAGCGTCTCGAACCCGTCGCGATCGACGATCGAGCGCACGACGTCGGTTACCTGCGGGCCGTTCGAGACGGCGTGTGGCGAGAGCGTCCGCACGACGTTGGTCGTCTGGACGGGAATCGCGAGTTTGAGGTGGAACGGCACGTCGTCGGGCGAGTGAGTCCCATCGCCGTCGGGAACGACCGTCCGGAGGTTGAGTTGGGGCGTCGCCGGCCGGCTGTAGTCGGGGATCGGTACGACGCGACCGTCGGCGATCCGATCGCCGTACCGGTCCGGAATCGTCCGGTGATACTGCAGCGGATGGATCGGCACGACGGCGTACTCGTCAGGCTCGCAGCCGGCGGGCAACGCCCGCTCGAGTGCGCCCTCGAGGCCCTCGAAGGCGGCGTACAACCGATCGGTCAACCGCTCGCCACCGGCCGTCGCCGCCCGCGTCTCGAGGGCGAACGCCCGGTCGACGGCGACGAACCGAACGTCGATCCGGTCGGTGAACTCGGGAGCGTACGCGAGCCCCTCGCCCGGTGACATTCCGCGTCGGATCTTGCCGCTGGGGTGGAACGGATGGCCGTCGGTGACGATCCGTTCGAAAGCGGCACTGGCGTCGGCAGCCGGGACGCCACTCGCGACGGCCTCGAGAGGCGGGTCGTCTCCGACGCCGTCGACTCGCGTGCCGTGTACGGCGCTGGCGAGTCGTGCCAGCGCGAGGTTGGCGACGCTCTCGGCGATCTCCGTTCTGATGCGGTCGGCCTGCTCGTCGTCGCTGAACGCACCCTCACGCGCAACCAGCGAAACGAGATCAACCGGATGATCGAGTTCGGTCACCGCGTCGGTGTTTGGCGTCCAGGAACGGATCGTGCCGACCAGCCGAAACCGGTCGTAGCCGTGACGCGTCGCGATCGGCACGAACAAGACACACTCAGCGCCGGGTAGCGCCACCAGCCCCAGCCGACGACACGACTCGGGGCAGTCGGCAGCGATCGACGCGAGCCGGTCTGCCTCGAGTGCCGACAGCGGCGCGGAGCCGTCGGGGACCGACGCCGACTCCGACTCGAGGGACTCACGACTCACGAACCGCGGGGCCGAGAGACCACGTGGCTTCCCGCGTAACAGCCCGCGAGCAAACCGGTGGCTGATCTCGCGGCGAGCGGCCGGCAGGGCCTCGAGATAGGCCGATTCGGCCGGCACCGCGAGGTCGTGTGCCCGCGTATATTGCGTTGCGACGCCGAACGCGTCACGCTCGGCTGCCGTTCGAAGCGAACATCGCCCTCGAGTTCGAGGCCCCTGGTTCGTTCCGGTCATACGTACGACGCCGTCTCCCGGTCGATTCGTCGTGAACCAGGATAATTCATCGGGTGGCGATACACTGGCTGGAAACACACTGCGACGGTGTGTCTCCCGTCCGCGGACGGGTATACTGCCGGACAGAACTATTCACCGTCGGTCACACTACTGCGGCCGTTGCCGGCGGTGATGGCCGCGAATCCGCGATCGACGGTTCACTGACTGCTGTCCGGCAGTATTACTCGTCGTCGACGACGCTTGGGTGCATCGTCGGCCGCTCGTCCAGCGGTTCGGAAAAGGCCTCGAGGATCGTCTCCCGGGCTTGCTGGTCGCGCTGACGTCGCTCCTCGTCGTCGATCTCCTCACAGCCCGGCGGCACCTCGATGTCGCGTTCGGTGAAATAGCCCTCGGGGACGACCCAGTCGTGGTAGAAGTTCACCTCGGAGTCGTGGATGACTGCGAGCCCGACTTTCGACCCGTGGCCGGCCGCGACGATCGCCTGGTGGGGCTCGTCGGCGATCCGTCCCGCCGCGTAGACGCCGTCGACGGCGGTCCGTCCGGCGTCGTCGGTGCTGACGAAGTACTTGGTCCCGCGTTGGGTGCGACCGACGTCCAGCGGGACCAGATACTCACTGTCCTTCCAGGAGGCTGCAATCACGCGCCGGGCCTCGAGGGGCTCCCCGCCGTCGGTCTCGAGAACGAACCCCTGCTCGAGGTCCGTCTCGTCGACCGGTTCGACGTGTGTCACGTGCCCCAGTTCGAACGTCGCACCCGCGTTGTGGGCCTGCTTGCGGATCAGTTCCAAGAGTTGGCGGGCGTCGACCCCATCGGGAAAGCCAGGGTAGTTCTCGAGGCTGGCGTTGCGCGCGAGGATCGACTCCCCGCCGTCGATGACGAGAGTGTCGAGTCCCGCGCGTGCGGTGAAAATCGAGGCGGCGAGACCGGAGACACCGCCGCCGACGATACAGACGTCTCGCATGCCTCGACGTACCGCACCGTCGGTATAGAAGGTGGCGACTCCGGCCAACCGCTCTGGCTCGGGAGCGGGATCGATTGACCGATACTACTGTCGGGAAACAGTCAGTTTCCGACCGGTTCGATAGCAATCCTTACGTTCGAATCGCTCGTAACGGATCCGTGGACAGAATTCTCCTCAGCACGCTCGCGTACCGCCCGCCCGAGGAGGTCTTCCCGTACGTGCGGTCGTTTACCGACTACCCGCGGTATACGGAACACCTCGAGGAGGTCCGAGCAAACGGTAACGGCACCGTCGGCTCCGTCTACGACCTCCGACTCCAGTGGTGGAAACTCGGCTACACTGCTCGATCGGAGGTGACGGAGATCACGCCGCCGACGTCGATCCAGTGGCGACTCCGCAACGAGATCGATGCCCGCGGCGAGTGGCGCGTCGAACCCGAGCCCGACTCGGCGCCGGCCGGCGCGGAGACGGCGAGTCGGATCTTCTTCGAGGCGGCCTACGATCCACACTCGGCCGACGAGGACGCACTCTCGCTGCCGCGGTTCGTCTCGCTCGACTGGGTCGTCTCGAAGGTCGAACCCAAGATCTTAGACGAGGCCGAGGAAGTCGTCCAGCGGCTCGTCACCGATATCGAAGGCCAGCGACGGGACGTCGAGTTACGCGTACACCAGATGCCCTAATTAGAGCGTGTAGTCGTACTCGCCGTCCTCGCTCTCGAGAAACGCCTCGAGCAGCTCGATCGTCGCCGCGACGTCGTCGACGTGGGCTGTCTCGGTCGGCGTGTGGAGGTATCGCGTCGGAACCGAGATCGCGCCGACCGGCGTCGCGCCGCCGGCGAGCTGGAAGCCGGCCGTGTCGGTGCCCCCCGAGGGGAGGATCTCGTGTTGATAGTCGATCGCCCGCTCTTCGGCGACCGACTGCAGTCGTTTGTGTACCTTCGGGTTCGTGATCGCGCTCCCGTCTTTGAGTTTGATCGCTGCGCCGTCGCCGAGTTCGGTGACGTGCTCGCCGGCATCGAAACCGGGGATATCGTTGGCGACGGTGACGTCGAGGGCGATCGCCAAGTCGGGATCGACGTCGACGCCAAGCGCCCTGGCGCCACGCAAGCCGACTTCTTCCTGGACCGTCGCACAGAAGTGGATCGTTACGTCGGGGTCCTCGAGCCGGCGAGCGGCCTCGAGCATCGCGAACAGACAGACCCGATCGTCGAGCGCCTTGCCGGTGACCGTCTCGCCGACGCGTTCGGTCGATTGGTCCATCGTCACGAGATCGCCAGGCGAGACTCGCTCGTCGACCTCCTCGTAGGGGCGGCCAAGGTCGACGACGACGTCCTCGACGTCGGGTGTCGACTCGCGGTCCGCCTCGTCTAGGGTGTGTGGTGGCGGCGAGCCGATCACGCCCGGGAGGTCGCCGTCGTCGGTGTGGATCGTCACACGCTGAGCTTTGAGGATCCGGGCGTCCCAGCCGCCGAGGGCGTCGAGTTCGACGAACCCGTCGCCGTCGTCGTCGCCGGCTACGTTCCGGACCATGAAGCCGATCTCGTCCATGTGAGCGGCGACAGCGACCGAGAAGTCGGCGTCGCCTTCGAGGGTCCCGACGACGTTGCCCATCGCGTCGGTTCGAACGCGGTCGACGTTTGCTTCGAACACGTCTTTGACCCGTTCTCGAACCCGGTCCTCGTAGCCGGGGACGCCGCTCGTCTCGGTCAGTTCCGCGAGAAATTCGAAATCGAACGGAGCGGATTCCATACTCGCTTTTGTGAGCGGTTCGGTTATAAACCCGCGGGTGACAGTGGTTGATCGCTTGCTGCACCAACTGCCGGGACGGTTGCGATGTTAACCGCGGAGTATTAACGGACGGACCTGTTAAGAGTGTGTATATGAGTGACGTACGTGTCGCAGGTGTCGGTCTGACGCCGTTCGGAAACACGCCCGAGCGGACGAGCCGGGACCTCTTCGCGGAAGCGAGCATCACGGCGTTCGACGACAGCGGCGTTTCACGCGACGACGTCGACGCCCTCCTTTATGGCAACTTTATGGGGGAGTTGGCCGAACACCAGGGCCACCACGGCCCCCTGATGGCCGAAGCCGCAGGGATCCAGGCCCCCGCGACTCGCTACGAGTCGGCCTGTGCCTCGAGCGGAACGGCCGTCCGAGATGCGGTCATGCGGATCCGCAACGGCGAGGACGACGTCGTCCTCGTCGGCGGCGCCGAACGGATGACCAACCTCGGCACTGCCGGTGCGACGGATGCACTCGCCATCGCCGCAGACGACCTCTGGGAGGTCCGTGCAGGGATGACCTTCCCCGGCGCGTACGCGCTGATGGCTCAGGCGTACTTCGACGAGTTCGATGGCGAACGTGAGGATCTGGCCCACATCGCGGTCAAGAACCACGAGAACGCGCTGAACAACGACAAGGCCCAATACCAGAGCGCGATCGACGTCGACGACGTCCTCGAGGCCCCGCCGGTCTCGGAGCCGCTCGGTCTCTACGACGCCTGTCCGATCTCGGACGGTGCCGCCGCCGTCGTGCTGACGAGCGAGGAGTACGCCGAGGAACACGACCTCGAAGCACCGGTCGCGATCACCGGTACCGGACAGGGCGGCGACCGGATGGCGCTGCACGACCGCGAATACCTCGCACGCTCGCCTGCGGCCCGTGAGGCCGGTACGGAAGCCTACACCGACGCCGGGATCGACGCCGCTGACGTCGACCTCGCGGAGGTCCACGACTGCTTTACCATCGCCGAAGTCCTCGCACTCGAGGCACTCGACTTATTCCCGATCGGCGAGGGGATCTCGGCGGCCCGCGATGGCCGGACGACCGCCGACGGCGACCTGCCGGTCAACCTCTCGGGCGGGCTCAAGGCTAAGGGCCATCCCGTCGGCGCGACCGGCGCCTCCCAGATCGCCGAGGTCGCAAAACTCCTGTCGGGCGACCACCCCAACAGCGAGTTCGTCGCGGATGCGACGACCGGCCTCGCCCACAACGCGGGTGGGACGGTCGCGAGTGCGACAGTCCACGTCCTCGAGGAGGTGAGCGAGTAATGTCCGAGAACGAAACCCGAGACGCCGGCTTCGACGAGTGGCTCGACGCCGCCGAAGAGGACGAGGCGTACTACCTCGAGTGTCCGAACGGACACGGCTCCCTGCCGCCCCGACAGGTCTGTCCCGACTGCGGCGCGACCGACCTCGAGGAGGTCCCCCTCCCCGGGACGGGCGAGGTTCGGACGTTCACCGTCACGCACGTCCCGACGCCGGCGTTCGAGGAGGACGCACCCTACGCGACGGCCGTCGCCAGCTTCGGTCCCGTTCGGCTCACCGGGCAGATCGCCGGGATCGATCTCGGCGACGTCGAGACAGGCCTCGAGGTCGAGATCGAGGTGACGGTCTCGGAGACGACCGGCGAGCGAGTACTGGCGCTGACCCCGGTCTGATACGGACTACTGTAAGTCGGTACCGTCGCAACCGCGACCCGGGCTGCGGTTGCGCCGGTACATCGGTACAGCAATCCGTATGATACGGTCTCCTGTCGTCACTGACCGCCCCCGTTCTGGAGATCGGCAGTAACTCGGCACAGCAGTCCGTCTACCGCCACCGACCGCTCGACCGACCCCACGATCGACAGGCACGAGCCTTGAAAACGACCCACACACTATACTGTACCGGCTGATTTCGAAAACACACGGCTTTTATGTGAGCTTCCGGTTACTTGCGGGTCCACATGGCGAGTCTCTACGAGCAGACGCAGAACGCGATCGAACCTGTCGATCTCCGACTTTCGGAATCGGAACTCGAGACACAGGTCGATCATCTCACTGCCTTCATCCGCAACCGAGTCGAGGCGGCAGACGCCGACGGTGCCGAGATCGCACTCTCCGGCGGCATCGACAGCACGGCGACTGCCCACCTCGCCGTCGAGGCCCTCGGGGCCGACGCCGTCCACGGCATCATCCTCCCCAAAGCGGTAAACGAAGACGAAAACATGAGCGACGCCGAACAGGTCGCTGAGAACCTGGGGATCGACTACGACGTGATCGGCATCGATCCGATCGTCGAGGAGACCCTCGAGCGAGCCGACGCCGAGAACGACAACGCCTCCGAAGACCAGTGGGAAGGTCGGTACGTGGGGAACACGAGCGCCCGCGTCCGGATGACGATGACCTACCTCGTCGCCAACCGCGAGAACCGGATCGTCCTCGGAACCGGTAACCGCGCGGAACTGGCGACCGGCTACGTGACGAAATACGGCGACGGGGGCGTCGACTGCAACCCTCTCGGAAACCTGTACAAACAGCAGGTCCGCCAGGTCGCGGCCCACCTCGGCGTGGCAGAATCGCTGGTCCAGAAGACACCGACCGGCGACATGGTCGACTACGGGACCGACGAGGAGGAACTCGGACTCGACTACGATACGCTCGACGCCGTCCTCGCCTTTTATATCGACGGCAATCTCCCGGCGTCGGTCGCCGCACGACTCGCCGACACCACCGTCGAGAAGGTCGAACACGTCGAATCGCTCCACGAGGAGAGCGAACACAAGCGAACGCCACCGGCCGCGCCGGAGCCACTGTTCTGATCGAGACGGATGTCCCTCACCGACCGACGACCGTTGCTGACCGTCGATCATACCGACAGCGAACGGTAACGAACACGAATTGATTCTACTCGAGTGAGAGCAACGCTCACGTTTCGATGACCGATCGTCGACGTATCGGCAGCGAGCGACCGTCGGAAAATCCACAGCGTTCCACGAGAATGCGCAGTACTACGTGTCGTATGGCAGTGAGTATCGTATGAGCAGTACAGACATCAAAGAACTCTGGCGCGGATTCACGGCCGAACTTGACTACGCAGTCTTCGGCGCCGGCTTCCTCGTCACGGCGCTTGCCGTGCTCGCTTTCGCGTTCAGAGACGAGGCCGCGGCCGACCTGATGCATGGTATCAACGACGCCCTCTGGGTGAACCTCGGCTGGGCGTACCTGCTCGTGATGTTCGTCCTCGTCCTCTTCGTTGGCTTTCTCGTCTTCGGGCCGTGGGGAAACATCACGCTCGGCGAAGATGGGGAAGAGCCGGCGTTTAGCTTCCCCGCCTACTTCGCGATGTTGTATTCGGCGGGGATCGCCGCCGGGATCGTCTTCTGGGGTCCCGCGGAGGCGATCTTCCACTTCGACTCGGTCTCACCGTTTATCGGCGCCGAGTCGGGAACACCCGAGGCCGCGGTGGGAGCGATTCAGTACACGTTCTTCCACTGGGGGATCTCCGCGTGGACGGCCTACGTCGTCCTCGGGATCCCGATCGCGTACTACGGTCACCGGTACGGGGCACCCCTGCGCGTCTCGACGATCCTCGCGCCCTGGCTCGGGATCGACGACCTCGATCGGCCGCTCGCGAAAGTCGTCGACGTGCTCGCGGTGTTCGCGACGATCGGTGGCGTCGCCGCAACACTCGGGTTCGTCGGCGACCAGTTCCTCGTCGGCCTCGAGTGGACGACCGGGACTACGGTCGGCGACCTCGGAACGATCCTCATCATCACGGGGCTGACGGTCGCGTTCACGATCTCGGTCGCGCTCGGCGTCAAGAAGGGGATCCGGCGGCTCTCGTATTTCAACCTCGCGCTGTTTCTCCTGTTGCTCGGCGCCACGTTCGTGCTCGGCCCGACGCGGTACATCATGGCCGTCGGCACCGAGGCGCTTGGCGGCTACATCAACCAGTTCATCACGATGAGCTTCTACACCGGTGCCGACGCGGGCACCGGCGCCAGCGTCTCGGCGTGGGTCGGCGAATGGACCGTCTTCTACTGGGCCTGGTGGTTCTCGTGGGCGCCGTTCGTCGGGCTGTTCATCGCCCGCATCTCCCGAGGCCGTACCGTACGCCAGGTCGCGGTCACCGGCGTCGTCGCCTCGACCGGCGTCACGATCCCGTGGTTCGCCACGATGGGCGGCTCGGCGATCTTCTTCCAGCAGACCGGCCAGGCGGACATCCTAAGCGTCGTCTCGAACCTCGGTGAAGCCGGATCCGGCTATCCGCTGTTCGAGTCGATGCCGCTTGGCGGACTCCTGACCGCAATGTTCCTCGTGTTGGTGACGACGTTTTTCGTCACGTCGGCCGACTCCTCGACGCTCGCGCTCGGACTGCTGACGACCGGCGGGAAACGCGAACCTTCGACGATCAACCGGGTCGTCTGGGGCTTTCTCATCGGCGCGCTCGCGTCGCTGCTGATGGTCACCGGCGGCGTCGACGCGCTGCAGGCGGCCGCGATCATCACCGGCGGCCCCTTTGCCATCATCACGCTGCTGGCCGTCGTCTCGATGGTGTTGGCCTTCGGCAACCGGAACTCGATCTTCCTCCGCGAGGAGGACGACGTCACCGTTCCCGGATCGAAGTCCACCTTCGACGAGTCCGTCGCCGACGATTAGGAACCCCGGACGACAATGACCGTCCGATCGATTGCGTACGATCGGGCGTGAATAGTGTTTCTACCGATTCGAGTCACTTCGGCGTCGGACATCTGTACCGACGCGATCGACGCCACTATCGGACTCGTGATTACATATAAACCTGCGTAACTTCGGGGCTCGCGTCGAATATTCGGTAGTATGGTAGCAGACGGTACTGACGAACGTATCGACCCGCCGGAGATAACCACCGACGCGATCATGACGCTCGACGACCCGCGGTTCGCGCCGGAGAACGTCGCGATCGTGACCGGTGCCGCGTCCGGGATCGGACGTGCGACCGCCCTCGTCCTCGCGGCGAACGGCCTGACGACGGTCGCGACGGACGTCGACGAGGACGGTCTCGAGGAAACCACGACGAAGGCGGCCGAGCTGGGCGTCGAGGATCGCCTCGAGACGATCCGGTGTGATCTGACCGACGACGCGGAGATCGAAGCCCTCGTCGAGGAGGCGGCCGCGATCGGCCAGCTTCGGTACGTCGTCAACGTCGCCGGCATGCAGTACATCTCCCCGATCGAGGAGTTCCCGATGGAACGGTTCGACCTGATCTATCAGGTCATGCTGCGGGCGCCGATGTACCTCTCGAAGCTCGCACTGCCACACATCCGGAACGCCGAGGACGGCGTCGGCGCCATCGCCAACATGGCGTCGGTCCACGGCCACTACGTCACCCGCGACAAGGCTGCCTACAACACGATGAAGTTCGGGCTTCGCGGGCTCACCCAATCGATCGCCGCGGAAGGTGATGGCGACGTTCGCGCGTTCTCCGTCAGTTCGGGCTACGTGAAGACGCCGCTGGTGTTGAACCAGATCGAGGATACCGCACAGGAACGGGGCATCACCGAACGGGAGGTCGTCGAGAACGTGATGCTCGGCCAGGCCCGGACCTCGGAGATGATGGAGCCGGTCGACGTCGGGAACCTGTTCGCGTTCGGCCTCTCCCAACACGGCAAACACCTCAACGGCGGCGATCTGCTATGGGACGGCGGCTACGTCAACACCTACGAGTGATGGATCGATGGGCACTGCAAACGGAGCGAACGAAACGAGACACGGTGGAGGTACCGACACATGCTAGACGGAGAAATCGACGTCGACGGGTTGACGACGCCGTTGATGCTTGCAAGCGGCGTCCTGTGGCTGGCCGTGCTCGTCCTCGGGCTGGCCGGCTACTGGTTCGTCGGCCTCCTCGTTGGCGTGTTCCTGTTTCATCCGTGGTTCATCATCGGGGCGAGTTCGAACGGGACGATCTCGACGAAGCTGCTCGTGTATCCTCTCGGCGCCTGGACCGTCCTTCAGCTCGCGGCCTTCGGGCTGATCGAGTACTACTCCCGGGCGTTC
Organism: Natronolimnohabitans sp. A-GB9; assembly: GCF_030848565.1. Classification (GTDB taxonomy): domain Archaea; phylum Halobacteriota; class Halobacteria; order Halobacteriales; family Natrialbaceae; genus Natronolimnohabitans. The sequence goes on along the minus strand of NZ_JAVDDV010000003.1, from coordinate 28,820 downwards.
GCCGGCCAGCCCCCCGAGTTCCTGATCACCGGGATGCATCCCTCCTTCGCCGCCGCCTACTGGCTCTACTGGATCGGCGGCTTCATGACGGTGACGCTTGCCTACGGCCTCTACTTCCGCTCGGAGTTTCTGCCCGAGTCGGAGTGGAACCGGTTCCTCGAGGAGGTCGAAGAGATCAAAGCCGAGCAGGCCACAGACGGCGCCCAGACGTCGAGTTCGGAGCCCACGGAGGTGCGTAACCGATGATGGACCTCATCGTGCCCGGCTTCGTCGCGCTGTTTATCCTCTCGGTGTTCGGCGTCGGCCTCTACAGTAAGCGGCTGGTCGAGGACTCGGACGACTTCTACGGCGCGACCAAGATGTTCGGTGCGGCAGTGATCACTCTCGCGAGTATGTCCGGGATCATGAGCGCCTTCGGGTTCATCGGCGGCCCCGGACTGGTCTACGAGATGGGCGTTTCGTCGCTGTGGATGACCTTCGCCAGCGGGATCGGCTTCGCGATGGCCTACTGGATCATCGGCAAGCGCGTCCGCGGGATGGCCGACGTCGCCGACATCGGGACACTCGGCGATATCGCCGACGAACGGTTCGATAGCGGGCTGATCCGTGGGTTGCTCGCGTTGATCCTGTTTATCGCCTGCTGGTCGTATCTCGCCTCACAGGTCGCCGGCGGCGGCTACGTGCTCTCGGTGATCCTCGGAATCTCCGTCGAGGCGGCCGTCTGGCTCGTCTTCGGACTGATCATCGTCTACGTCGCGGTCGGCGGGATGGCCTCCGCACAGCTCGCGGGCGCCTACACCGGTGCCGTGATGCTCGTCGGCGTCGTCGGCGTCGTCGTCGGCTTCTTCCAGATCGCCGGCGGCATGGAGAACACGACGATGACCGTCGCGACGGCAGACCAACTCTCGGGTGAGGACGTCACGAAGGCGTTTACCCCCGAGATGCTCGACGGCTGGGGTCTCGCCGAAAGCGAGGCTCCTGGACTGCTGTTGATCTGGCCCATCGTGTTCGCCATCGGCGTCATGGGCCAGCCACAGGTCCTCCAGCGGATGTTCTCGATCGACGACCCCAAAGGGCTCCGAACGGTCGGGCTCATCAGCGGCGTCACCTACGCCGTCGGTAGCCTGCTGTGGATGCTCATCGGCTTCGTCGCGCTCTATCTCGTCGCCTCGGGGACGATCGAGCCGTTCGCCGACCCCGACTTCGCCGCCTTCGAGTTCGTCGAACGGCTCCACATCGTCCTCCAGATGATCATCTACGCGGGGCTTGTCGCGGCGATCATGTCGACGGCCGCGTTCTTCCTCTCGGTCGCGTCCGGAGCGATCGCTCGAGACCTCGTGCGTGCCGCAGGATTGGAGCCAAACGAGCGACGCGAGACGTGGCTCGGTCGCGTGGCCGTGCTCGTGATCGGCGTCGGCTCGGTCCTCTTCGGGCTCTACGGCGGCCACCTCGTCGCGATCCTCGGCACCTTCGGCTGGGGAACGTTCGTCAGCGGGACGGTGCCGGCCGTCGTCATCGGCCTGCTCTGGCAAGGTGCGAGTCGAGAAGGCGTCGCGGCCGGCCTCGTGTCGGCGCTGGTGCTCAACGTCGCACTCCTCGTCGCGACCCAACTCGGCTTCGCGTTCCCGATCGGGATGGACTTCTACTTCATCGCGATCTCGGTCGCAATCGTCGTGACGGTGTTCGTCTCCTATCTCACCAACGGCGCGAGCGGCGAGAACGTGCCCGAACACGTCAAACCGATCTTCAAGCTCTAACGGAGGTGATGAGAACGTGGCACTCTGGCTCGTCGGCTTCGTCGCGATGCTGTTGATCAACCTGGTCGTCCTCTTCCTGAAAATCTAGGCCGCGGCGGTTCCGCGGCCGCAGTTCGATACGGACGTTTTCCGACTCACCGAAACTACTATTCCAGCGGCCACAGTCGATTTCGACACCGTCGCCGCCCACAGTCCTCGAGCGTATATATATCAACCAGCCGTTTCTCATCGGTAGCGTCCCATGTGTTAGGTATGACAGAGGTACTCGTCGCTGGTGTCGGCGCGACCGACTTCGGTGAACACCCCGACCGGACCGGTCGGGAGCTGTTCGCCGAGGCACGGTCGCTGGCGCTTGAGCGAAGCACCGTCTCGGATACCGACCTCGACGCTCTCTACTACGGGAACTTCCTGGGTGCGACCGCAGAAGAACAGAACCACCAGGCGCCGCTGATGGCCGCCGGACTCGCCGGTCCGGATCTCGAGGCCACGCGGGTCGAAAACGCCTGTGCGTCCGGTGGCTACGCGGTCGCCGACGCCGTCAGGGCGATCCGCAGCGGCGACGTCGACGTCGTCCTCGTCGGTGGGATGGAGCGGATGACCAACCTCGGGACGGCAGCGACGACGGCGACGCTCGCCCACGCTGCCGACGCCGTCCACGAGGTCGGCGCCGGCGTAACGTTCCCGGGCGCCTACGGGCTGCTCGCCGACGCCTACCTCGAGCGCCACGACGCGAGCCACGAGGACCTGGCCCACGTCGCGGTGAAAAACCACGCGAACGCGGCGACCAACCCGAAGGCCCAGTACCGCGAGGAGATCGACGTCGCGGACGTCCTCGAGGCGCCGACGGTCGCCGACCCACTTGGCCTGTACGACGCCTGTCCGATCACGGACGGGGCGGCCGCGGCGGTGCTCGTCTCGCCGGAGTACGCCGCGGCTCAGGACCTCGAGCCCGCGGCCGCGATCACCGGCTCCGGTCGGGGAACCGACGCACTCGCTTTGCAGGATCGGGACGATCTCACGCGAACGAAAGCCGCAGAAGCGGCGGCCGACGACGCCTACGAGCAGGCGGACATCGAACCGGCAGACGTCGACCTCGCGGAGGTCCACGACTGCTTTACGATCGCCGAACTCCTCGCGCTGGAAGCCCTGGGTCTGTACGAGCCCGGCGAGGCGGCCAGCGCCGCCCGAAACGGCGAGACGACTGCCGACGGCGATCTGCCGGTCAACCTCTCGGGCGGGCTCAAGGCCAAGGGTCACCCGGTCGGCGCGACCGGCGTCAGCCAGCTCGTCGAACTGACGAAGCTGCTCGACGGAAGCCACCCCAACGCCGACGCCGTGCCTGCGGCGACGACCGGCGTCGCACACAACGCGGGTGGAACGGTCGCGACTGCTTCGGTACACGTCCTCGAGGAGGTGGGAGCATGAGCGTCGAAGCGACGACCGAGCTCCGAGACGTCGGCCACGGAGACTGGCTCGACGCCCTCGAGGCCGACGACGGCTTTTACCTGCTTGCCGACGGGGAACCGACCGTGCCGCCGGCCGCCGTCGGGCCGTCGTCGACACTCGAGCGCGAACCACTGCCGGAGACCGGCACGGTGACGGCGACGACGACGATCCACGTCCCCCATCCCGACTTCGCGGACGACGCGCCCTACGCGGTCGCGCTCGTCGACTTCGGACCGGTCACCCTGACGGGACAGGTCACCGGCGTCGATCCCGAGGCAGTCGAACGAGGCCTCGAGGTCGAACCGACGGTGCGTCGCTCGGCAACGGACGACGAGCGACTCGTCGGATTCGTCCCCGCAGCCGAGGAGGTGAGCGACCGATGAACGTCCTCGAGGAGGGCGACGGCGAACTCGTCGGCTGGGAACACCCCGACGAGATCCGTCGGTGGAACCGCGAGGAACGTTCGCGCGCGTTCGACGACAAACGCGTCAGCGCGACCGAGGCCGTCGAGCGCTACGTCGACGACGGCGACCTGATCGCAAGCGGCGGCTTCGGCCACGTCCGTATCTCGACGCCGATCCTCCACGAGATCGTCAGACAGGGGATCAGCGATCTGACGCTCTCGGGGAAGACGACCGTCTTCGACGCCGACCTGTTGATCGCCGCCGGCGCCGTCTCCCGGGTCGAAGCCGCATACTGTTTCGCCCACGAGACCCGCGGACTGGCCCCCGCCGGCCGCCGCAAGGTCGAAAACGGCGAGGTCGAAGTCGTCGCGGAAGCGAGCAACGCGATGCTCCAGTGGCGGTTCCTCGCGGGGAAGATGGGTGTTCCATTCGTTCCGGCCCGCATCCTCTCGGGGACGGACACCTTCGAGAAGAGTTCCGCGAAGGTCGTCGAGGATCCCTGGAGCGGCGACCCGATCGCGCTCGTCCCGGCCTGTCACCCCGACGTCGCCGTTATCCACGCCACGAAAGCCGACAAGTACGGCAATGCGGTCATCGACGGCATCAGCGTCGAGGACCCCGAACTCGCCGGCGCGGCGAAACGGGTGATCCTCACCGCCGAGGAGATCGTCGACAGCGACGAACTGCGCGCCCGACCGAAGGAGATCGAGATTCCTTATTTCCTCGTCGACGCCGTCGTCGAGGCGCCTTACGGCAGCCATCCCGGCGAGATGCCCTACCAGTACTACTTCGACGAGGCCCACCTCGAGGAGTGGATGGAGCTCACCGAGACCGAGGAGGGCGTCGAGGAGTACCTCGAGCGCTACGTCACGGGCACCGAGGACTTCGAGGAGTACCTCGAGGCCGTCGGCGGGCCGGATCGACTCGCCGAACTCGAGGCGATCGAGAACTACGATCGCCCGGACGAAGGCGGTCCGAACGGAGGTGATCGGGTATGAGCGACGACTACACGCCGACTGAACTGCTGACGACCGTCGCCGCGAGCCTCATCGAGGACGAGAGCACCGTCATCGTCGGCACCGGGATGCCGATGCTCGCCGCGATGTTGGCCCAGAAGACCCACGCGCCCGACGCGACGATGATCTACGAAGCCGGCGGGATCGGGCCGGACGCCCCCGAACTCCCGATCTCGGTCGGCGACGAACGGACGTTCCACCACGGCATCCAGGCGGCGGGGATGCACGACGTGATGTCACACATGCAGGCGGGGTTCGTCGACTACGGCTTCCTCGGCGCCGCACAGATCGACCAGTACGGCAACCTCAACTCGACTGTTATCGGCGACTGGGAGCAGCCGACGGTCCGGTTCCCGGGAAGCGGCGGCGCAAACGACATCGGCTCGCTTGCCCACGAGACGATCGTCGCGATGCGCCAGGACGAGAGTAGCTTCGTCGAAGAACTCGACTTCCGGACGACGCCTGGCTACTTAGAGGGCCCCGGCTCGCGAGCCGACGCGGGGCTCCCGCGGGAGACCGGCCCCAGCTACGTCATCACCCAGTACGGCGTCTACGGCTTCGACGAGGAGAGCCGGGAGATGAAACTCGAGTTCCTCCACCCTGGAATCGAGGAAGACACTGTCAACGAGCACAGCTCGTTCGAGATCGACGTCGGAGAGTACGAACGGAGTCCGGAGCCGACGGACGAACAGCTCCGGCTCCTGCGAGAGGAGATCGATCCCCGCGGTATCATTCGCTGACGCTCGAAAGTCATCCGGTCCCGGCCCAGATTCTCGCGATCGATCCCTGTAGCCGTTGACGGCCGGGGGACGCGGGCGAAGAGAAGACGCTCGTTGCGGGTCAGTTCTCGAGTCGGAACGACGAATCGTCCTGTAGATCCGCCTGGGCGTCGAGGTCGTTGGCGACGCGGACGACTTCCCGGAGGACCTTGCGCTGGCTCCGTCGCAGGTTCTTCGAAGCACCCATCTTCGAGACGTCGAACTCGTTCGACAGTTCCTCCAGGTTCATCCCCCGCGGTGTCGAGAAGTAACCGTTCTCGACGGCTGTCTCGAGTGTCTCGAGTTCGGTATCGGTGAGTTGCTGGAGGGCCGAGAGCAACGGTCCGAGCGAGTCGAGGTTCTGCAGGATGGTAAAGAAGTCGTCGACCTCCAGTGACCCCTCACTCGCGACGTCGTACTCGTTTTCGCGCTCGAGTTCGGCGAGGGTCCGATCGGCGCTTTCCCGGGTGTCGAACCCGACGTTCCAGATCTCGCTGCCGTCGCGGATGACGAACGGACCGGTCACGTAGCCGTCGTTGTCGAGTACCGTCCGCATGGCGTTGGTCTCGTCGATCTGGGAGCGCAACATCGCCGTATTTGCTTTTCGCGAGAGCAGTTCGATTCCATTCGACATCTGGAACGTGCTGAACGTCTCGAGGGCGTCGCTGAGTTCGGATCGACTCGAGCCGATCGCCAGCAGTCGCGTCTCGAGGGTCCGATCGGCCTGGTCGAACTCCCAGTGTTGGGTATGGAACGCGACGTCGTGTTGGCGCGTCGTCCGGATGTATGGACAGTCGTACTGCACCATATCGAGTTTGAGCGTCTTCATTTAACGATCTATATTCCTAGTATCGGGACTAAATATTTGCCATTTCGTTTCTTTCGCGCTCGGAAACGAACATCCGTCTAGCTATCGGAGTTCAGCCGAATAAATGTCATCGGATGTGTGTGTGGTAGAAGACGTTCGAACGAATCGAGTTACGGGGCGTCGTGGCGTTATAATTACTCGCCGACGTGTAACAACTCTGCAGCCAGATATTCGACGAACTCGTCGGGATGTTCGGCGTGTGGGAGCTGTGTCGCGTAGTCGATGACGACGAGATCGAGATCCGCAGCCTCGGCAAGGTCACGCCCCTCACGCAGCGAGACGTGTTCGGCGTCACGACCCCAGACGAGCGTCGTCGGCGTCTCGACGGCGGCCAGTTCCGTCGCGAGGTCGAACTCGGAGTTGGGGTCGAGCGTCCCGGAGCGAGCGGAGGCGAGAGCGTACCGGGCGCCGGGCTGGTGGGCGCTTTGCCAGGCGTAGTCGACTGCTGCTGCATCGATGCGGTCGGCGTCGTAGTAGCCGTCACGAGTGTAGAAATAGCGGATCGCAGGCTTGCTCGAGAGCAGGTTACACAGCGTCGTCCCGACGACGGGGGTCCGGAGCAGCGTTCGGAGCCACGGCCGTTCGTCGACGGTTTCGTCGGTCGGACAGATCAAGACGAGCCGTTCGAACGCCGTTTCCGTCGCCGCCTCGGCGACGAACGACCCGGTCAGCGAGGAGGCGACGACGATCGGTTCGTCGGCCACGTCAGCTGCGAAGTCACGGACGAACTCGGCATACAGCGGCGCGGAGTAGACCAGCGGCGGCCGCTCAGAGCGACCGAATCCGGGGAGGTCGACCGCGATCACGCGATAGTCCTCGGCGAGTCGCTCGACGATCGGCGCGAACTCGTGGCTGCTCGCACCCGGGTAGATCCCGTGTACGAGAAGCATCTCCGGATCGTTCGGATCGCCGGCGACCGTGTAGGTCGTCTCGATGCCTCGCCAGCGGATGGTCCGCTCGACTCCCGGGAGCGGGTTCTCGAGGTCGTCCGCCCGCGTTCGCAGGAGGCGGTTCCCGAGTACGGCTGTGCCGACGGTTCCAACCGCTGCACCGAGGACGGTTCGGGCTTTCATGTGCGGCCGTACAATGGCGATCGGTTTAGAGTTCCGGTCGGAACACGACTGGCGGACGAGAGTCAGCGGAGCTAGCACGGCCGATCGGCCGAACCCGGTCCAGCCGATCCGGCGGCGGTTGCGCCGGTACATCGGTACAGCAATCCGTCTCAGTTCAGGCTTGGACCGCCACTAGTACCGTTCCAACCGTCGACTAATGGGTCGAATCGGACGACACCGCAGGATTCGACCCATCAGTTCAGGCTTGAACCGCCACTAGAGCGATCGTCGGTCTCGAGGCCTTCGAGACAGGTCTCGACGGGGTCGAGGACGTCGTCGGCGATCGAGTAGGGATCTGTCTCACCCTGCCGGACTGCCTCGGCGAGGTCGTCGACCCCGCCGGCAGCTTCGAGTTCGTCCTCGAGCATGGCGTGGACGTCCTCGCGAAGCAGCGTGCGGATCTCCTCGGCATAGCGTCCGCGGACCTGCTCGGCGTGTTCGCCGGAGTCGACGAGATACTCGCGGTGGGCCCCAAACTCGTCGATGAGATCCTCGACGCCGACGCCTCGGATCGCGACGGTTTCGACGATGGGCGTCGTCCAGCCCTCGGGCTCGTCGGTCTCGTCGGTTTCGGGGTCCCAGTCGTCGTGGGCGTCGATGACCTCCTGGCTGTGGTGGCCATCGCTGCTACCGCCACCGCCGAGTCCGCCACCACCGCCCTCGAGTTGGATCATGTCCTGTAGCTCCTGGACGGTTCGATCGGCGCCGTCGCGGTCGGCCTTGTTGACGACGAAGACGTCGGCGATCTCGAGGATGCCGGCCTTGAGCGTCTGGATCTCGTCGCCCGAGCCGGGCGGGACGAGGACGGCGACGGTGTCGGCAGTACGGACGATGTCGATCTCGTTTTGGCCGGCACCGACGGTCTCGATGATGATCTTGTCCTTGCCGAAGGCGTCCATCGCTTTGACGGCGTCGGCCGTGGCCGTCGACAGCCCACCGAGGGTGCCGCGGGCACTCATCGAGCGGACGAAGACGTCCATATCGCCTACCGTCGAGGCCATCCGGATGCGATCGCCAAGCACGGCTCCGCCCGTAAACGGCGAGGAGGGGTCGATCGCGATGATGCCGACCGTCTCTCCTCGGTCGCGGTAGGTCTCGGCGAGCTTGTCGACCAGCGTCGACTTGCCCGCACCCGGCGAGCCCGTGATGCCGATCACGTCCGCGTTGCCGGTGTGGGCATACAGCTCCGAGACCAGCTCCCGATAGCCGGGCGCACGGTCCTCGATCTTCGAGATGACTCGAGCCAGCGCGCGGTATTCCCCTGCGAGCAGGTCCTCGAGTAGTTCCTCGTCAGTGCTCATCGCTCGGGGGCGTTCTCGCGGACGAACTCGATGGTCTCCTCGACGGACGTGCCGGGACCGAAGACGGCCGAGACGCCTTCCGCTTTGAGTTCCTCACGGTCTTCGTCGGGGATGACGCCGCCGGCCAGGACGAGCGTGTCTTCTTTGGCGCCGTACTCCTCGAGTCCGTCCATGATCTTCGGGATCAGCGTATCGTGGGCGCCCGACAGAATGGAGATTCCGAGGACGTCGACGTCCTCCTGGACGGCCGCCTGGACGACCTCTTCCGGTGCCTTGTGCAGTCCAGAGTAGATGACTTCGAACCCGGCGTCACGGAATGCCCGCGCGATAACGTGTGCCCCTCGGTCGTGGCCGTCGAGACCTACTTTCGCGACGAGACATCGAATCGACTCCTGCTCCTGTTCGCTGCTCATACCATCCGTTTCCTTCGCCGCCTGTTTGACTTTAACGGAAATTCCGGAGGGATCTGTGGAGTGACGCCGCGACGAGCGACCCCCATTTTCGATTCGCGCTCGAAGACGGTTTTCAGCCGGTGACAATCGGCTGCATGTATATGTCTAGCGGTGACAAAACGATACTGAACCAAAGGCTAAAGAGCGAAACGGCCTAACATTCCGTTAATGACTATCATTCGTTTACTGCGGAGGGATCTCTCGTGGGCGTCGAAATAAAGGAGACCAGGGTCACCGACGCCGAGTTCGAGGAGATGAAAGGATTCGTTTACGAGTATCTCGCGGCCAGCGTCGAAAAAGAAGAGGAAGGGGGCCGAATGCGGTGGTATCCCTGGCACTCCGCGGAGTATCGGCACAATCATATCCTCAACGTGGTCGACCTCGCCGAGGAGATCGCCCGAGAAGAGGGCGCAGACGTCGACGTCACCCGTGTCGCCGCCCTCTTTCACGACGTCGCAAAACTCGAGACCGACCAGGAACTCCACGCCGAGGCCGGCGCTCGCGTCGCCCGTGAGTATCTGGAGTCACGCGCCGACTACCCCGACTCCTTTATCGATCAGGTGTGTCGGGCCGTCGAGAACCACTCCTACCAGGGCGACGTGACCGATCTCACCCTCGAGACGCAGTGTCTCATCGAGGCCGATCTGCTCGACAAGGTCGGCGCGAACGGCACGGCACTGATGCTGTTACGGATGGGTTACGAGGCCCGCACGCACATGGACGCCGACGAGATGGTCGACCGCGTCTTGGAACGAGGGTACGACGCGGCCTCGCGCGTCCAGAGTGAGACCGCCGAGGGAATCGCCCACCAGCGCCTCAAGCGGGTGAAATGGTTTCAGGAGTGGCTCGAGGACGAGATCGCTGCGCTCGGTAACTGATACGGTCTCCTGTAACGGTTTATCGGCGAATCACGGTCGAATCGTCCGTTCGCCGGTACTGATACTGTCGGACAGCAGTCGCGCGACCGATCGTCGAATCGTGCTGTCCAACAGTATGAGCTCTCTGCCGGGACACTGAGCCAACAACTATATATCTGATCGCCTATTCGTCCCAGCAAAGCGGTGCACGACGTGATCCGGACTACCATCCGCTCCGATCGGCTGCTGCTGGTCGTTTCGTTCGCCTGTTTTGCCGTCGCCGGCGTCGCGACTGGCGCCGTCGACGCGCTCGCCCCCACGGTCGTGGCGACGGCGCTTGCCATCGCGGGGGTCTACTGTGTCGCCCAGTACGCGACGCGTGTCACTCGGCGGCGTCTCGCCGCCCTTGCGTTTGCTTTCTGGGTCGGCTTCCTTGCGATCACCAGTCTCCACGTCGTCGGTCTCGAGACCGTCGGCGCCGCCGTTCCCGGCAACACCGCCGCGATCGTCGGCTCGCTGACGGCACTGACGTGGGCGACGCTGTTGACCGCCTGCGCGACGACGGTGTTCCTCGGCTTCCGTGAGTACGGCGCGACTACCGGCACCGACGCGCCCGAAGAACAGGTTCTCGAGGGCGACTCCGACTACTCGACGCGGTGACGATTTCTGTCGACAGTTACGAAACTCGGTAGCTCACCGCGATCCCTTCCCCCAGCGGCAGGACGATCGTCTCGAAGTCGGGGTCGTCGCCGACACACTCGAGGTAGGCAGCGATCCCCTGCGTGTCGTCGTTGACGCCGCCGGGATCGCCGCCCGCGACGAGTTCGCTCAGCTTCTCGAACTGGATCGGGCCGGCAGTGATCGCGTTATCCGCGACGACGACGCTACCGACCGGCAGTTTCGACCGAACCGCCTCGAACGCCTCGAGGTAGCGGTGTTTCTGGTGGTCGATCAAGACGACGTCGAAGGGGCCTTCGTACGCCTCGATCGTCTCGAGTGCGTCCCCGCGCTCGTACCGAGCGCGGTCGTCGTACCCACCGTTGGCCATGTACTCGCGGGCTAACTCGAGTTCGTCCGCGTCGACCTCGGTGAGGACGATCTCGCCGTCTTCGGGGAGCGCCTCGGCCATCCAGTAGGCCGAGTAGCCGTACCCGGAGCCGAACTCGAAGATCCGCTCGGCGTCCGTGACGCGGGCGAGAAACCGGAGGAACGCACCGACTTCGGGCCCGACGTGGGGGAACCCTTCGCGGTCGGCGTAGTCGTCCATTTCACGCAGCGTCTCGTCTGGATCCGGTCCGACCGTGCGAACGAAGCGGGCGATGTCATCCGTGAGAACGTCGACCATACTGTCGGGTACGGCGGCCCATACGTCAAAGCCATCGTCTCGAGTCCACCTGAGTCCGCATGTCCGCCCTGTCTCTGGTACGTCCGTAGCCGACGGTGATGGACGCCGAAGTCAGCGAGTTTTTCACGGCTCGGCGCCGATTTTCGGGAGAGAATCAGTGACCGCCGTCACGACAGCACTCGCGGGGATCGTCTTCGGGCTCGCACTCGCTGCGCCACCGGGGCCGATGAACGCCATCATCGCCGAGGAGAGCGTCACCCGCGGCTGGTCGTCGGGGTTCTGGGCCGGCCTCGGCGCGATGCTCGCTGACGTGCTCTTTTTCGTGCTCACAGTAGCCGGTGCCGTTGCCGTACTCGATCGGTATCCGGCCGTGCGGCCGGCGCTCTATCTCGCCGGTGGGCTGCTCATGCTGTACTTCGCCGTGGGTGCCGTTCGGGACCTCCGGGCGACCGCGTCGTTTACCGACGCCGGCCAAAGCGCCGCGACGGGCTTTCGCAAGACGTTCGTGCTCTCGCTGACCAACCCGTATCAGATCGGTTTCTGGCTCACCGTCGGGGTTGGCCTACTCCAGCCGGGAACACTCGACGTCTTCGCTCACGTCCCCGCTATCGGCGCTGCACTCGAGAACGCACTCGTCGTTCAAACCGGGTCTCCAACGCTGCTGGCTGGTTTCTTCGCCGGGATCGCGATCTGGATCGTCGCCTACCCTGCGGCACTGGTCGCGGCCGGTCGCCGTGTCGACGCCTTCGCACCGGCTATCGCCGCACTGAGCGGGGTCGTCCTGGCCGGCTTTGGTCTGGTCTTTCTGGCGATGGGAGTCCTTACGGTCGTCTGATACGATCCGTGTCCTGATTCCCGGCCCGGACCAGCCGGATCACAGCTGTGTCGGCCGACCGACATCAGTCCGTGTGACTGTTCGGTGTCGTACTCGCCGTCGACCCGTCGTAGAGGGTTCTCGTGGTCGAGCGGCCGAAAAAACTCGGTCCGCAGCAGCGTTGGACCCTCGTCCGTCTCTCTTATCGGATCACTGACTGCTGTCCGACAGTATCACAGCCGGTACTCGTCTCCACCGGCGTCGAAATCGACGTCGGGCGCTCGTCTCCCCGACTCGTACTCGAGGGTCGGCCGTCGGTCCGGCGGGATGGCGTTGTACTTCCGGAGAAACGAAATGACGCCGGGTTTGCCGCCGAAATCGCCGCGGTAGCGATGGAAGAGTCGCGGTACCGTGGCGACGTCTGCGTCCGCGTCGTAGGTGACGGTCTCCTCGAGATACCACTCGACGGCGATATCGAGGACTGCGTCGACGTCGGGCCGGGAGTAGACCGTCACCGGCGGACAGTGGTCGGTGTCGTCGCTGATCGCGAAGTGGATCCGCGGGTCACACTCCGGAAGCCGAAACTGCCGCTCGAACGACGAGGGAAACAGCCGCGGCACGTAGCCAAACCCCCAGGGGTGTTTCGACCGGCGGAGCATGCCGTGTGCGATGTCGTTGAGACTGATCCAGGCGCCGCTGATCGGAATTCGATCCCGTGAGACGAACTTCCAGCGCTCGAGACGGCTGCCGTCGAAGCTGGGCTGTTCTTCCTCGAGAAGCAACTGCGCGTAAGCGTTGTAGCAGTTGAGCCAGAAGGCAAGTTTGTCCGTCCGCTCCTCGAGTGTCCGCTCGAGCCGCGACCGCTCGACGGTCGCGAGATGGTCTCGCAACCGGTCGGTATCACCCTCGGTCTTGACTGCGTACAGCAGATCAGCCGAGAGGGAGAGGGGATCGAGCTGGGTAGACATTCGTTCACACATTCTCCAACCAGTGCCTTGAAGCCATGTGGGAGTGAGAGCGACAGTCTTACCGCCGGATAAATCCGGTTGCAGTTTTATGCGCCACGGAGTGGATAGAAATTCCCGTGAACCTCAGCAAAGGGTATCTGCTGGCGCTCGTCGCCGTCTTCGCCTACCTCTCGCTGTTGCTCGTGCTCCCGTTCGCTCAGTACGTTCTCGGTGGGATCCTCATCGCGTTCGTTCTCTTTCCGCTCCAGGCGCGACTCGAGCGCTACGTGCCGGCAACGGTTGCCGCCTTTCTGCTCGTGTTCCTCGCGGTGATCGGCGTCATCGTTCCGTTCGCCGTCGTCAGCCTGGTGATCGCAAGCGACGTCGCCGACCTCCTCCAAGACATCGACCCTGAGACACTACAGCTGGCAGAGATCGAGGATCGGATCGAGGAGGAGACGGGAATCGAGATCGACATCACGGAGGAGTTGATGGAATCGGCCGAAGAGATCGGGACGCTGTTGCTCGAGCAGATGACGGCGTGGTTCGGCGCGTTCACCCACGCGCTGATCGGGCTCGGGCTCATGCTCTTCTTGCTCTACTACCTGCTCAAAGACGGCGACAACCTCATGGGATGGCTCCGTGGAGTGACACCGCTACCCGAGGGCGTCCAGGACGACCTCTACAACGAGCTAAACGAGGTCATGTGGGCGGTCCTGGCCGGCCACGTCCTGATCGCGATCATCGAAGGCGTCATCGCCGGTCTTGGCCTGTTCGCGACCGGGATACCCAACGCAGCATTTTGGACGTTCATCATGGTGATCCTCTCGCTGATTCCGCTGATCGGGGCGCCACTGGTGTGGATCCCCGCCTCGATCTACTTGCTCGTGACCGGCGAACCGCTCATGGCGCTTGCACTCGCCGTCTACAGCGCCATCGTCGTCGGCGTCGCCGACGACTACCTGCGACCGATCGTCGTCGATCAGTTCGCCGAGATTAGCCCCGCCGTCATCATCCTCGGCGTCCTCGGCGGGATCTACGCCTTCGGAATCATGGGCCTGTTCTTCGGCCCCGTCGTCCTCGGAGCGCTGCTCGCGACGGTCAACGTCGTCGACGAGTACTACGAGGACCTCGAGGACGAGCCCGGGACGACCGACGCCTGATACTGTCGGACAGCAGTCAGTGCGCCGTCGGTCGCGAACGCGCGACCTCACCTACGGGACGGCCGCAGTCGCGCGACCGATCGTCGACTCGTGCTGTCCAACAGTATGAGCTGTGGCCGATCCGTGGTTCGTCGGAGATCGCCGGTGGATCTTCTTTGGTCGTCGACGCTGTCGGTCATCGATCGATGAACGACGGTGATTCAGCACGTCGGGCCGCCCGGAGCCACAGTGGGACTGTGGGGCGGATCGACCGCTCGAGCGAGAACCGCCTCAAGCGGTGGGTCCTGTTCGACGGCAATCGCGAGTGGGTCGCTACCGCGCTGCTCGCGACCGTCTTCGCCGTCATGCTCGTATTGGGTGGGCTCTGGCCAGTCGAGTATCAGGAGCTGCTGGCCGAGACGACGATGGTGCAGACGGTGTTCAACACGTTGCTCTCGGGGACGATCCTGCTGGTCTCGATCGTCGTCTCGATCGCAGCCGTCGGCATCTCCCAGGAGCTGACCTCGCTTGGCGACCAGTCGGAACGCGTCGAGACGATCATCGACTTCCAGGAGACCCTCGAGGCGGACGATATCGTCGACGTCAGTCCGGCACGGCCGGGACAGTTCACGGCAGTCGTTCTCCGCTCGGTCAAACAGCGGGCTGACGAACTCCAGGAGATCGACGGGACTGCCGACCGGGAGTACCACAACGAAGTCGACCGGCTGCGTGAGGACATCCACGCGAACACCGAGGAAGTGCTGACGACGCTCTCACGTGTTCCCGACGGCTCGACGGACGAGCTGCTGACGGGGCTGAACTACGACTCCTCGTGGCAACTCCATCAGACGCGGCGCATTCTCGTAGAGTACGACGACGAGCTCACGCCAACCGAACGCGAACGCATCGAGGACATCATGGAACTGCTGAGAAAACTGATGGTGAGTCGCGAGTACTTCAAGACGCTGTACTACAAACTCGAGCTTTCGGACCTCTCGACGACGTTGTTGACCGTCTCCCTGCCGATCATCGTCTTCATCACCTACGTCCTGCTCGCGCTCGACTCGGGGTTCTTCCCCGACGTCACCGTCTTCGGCTACACTCCGTTGACGGTCTTCATCAGCTTCGCATACACTATCGCGCTCGCGCCGTACGCCGTACTCACCGCCTACGTCTTGCGAGCCGCGAACGTGACGAAACGCACCCCCGAGGAGGGGCCGTTCGTCCTCGATAGCGATCGCGAAACGGTCTACGATCGCCGGTCGTAGTTCGGCTCCGTCGACGGTTCCGTGACGACAGAAACCGGCGGTAGAGATGAACGAAACACCGACAATCAACCGTTCTTATGAATGTTTTATCTGTCTCCCTGTGGTCGAGAACCGAGTATGTCCGACGCGAACACCCACGAGCTGTCGGCACCGGACCGAACGGTCGAACACGACGAGTTCGATCCACTTGGCACGCTCTCGCTGATCGTGCTGTACTTTCTCTCTCTCGTATTATTGTGGCTGTTTACGTACTTCATCGAGTTTCTCGGTAACGATCCGACGCCACTGGTGATCGTATGAAGATCCACACCTACGAGAAGCTGTGGCTGGGTGCGGCGATGGTGTTGATCGTCGGGTTCATCGCGACGATCACCTACGGGTCCGTCGGGCTCGGGATCACGATGATCGGTGACGACGAGCCGGCGATCGAACCCGACGCGCTCGACGAAGACGAACGGTTCGCCGATCCGCGCGTCGAACACGTGGGTGAAAACGAGTACGAAGCCTACGTCGTCGCCCGGACGTTCCTGTTCCAGCCGGATCCGATCGAAGTGCCGGCGAACAGCGAAGTGACGTTTTACGTGACGAGTACTGACGTTATTCACAGCTTCAGCGTCGTCGGAACCAACACGAACACGATGGTCATCCCCGGCGAAATCTCGACGATGACCGTCGAACTCGACGAGCCCGGCGAACACGGTGTCATCTGTAACGAGTACTGTGGCTCGGGCCACCACAACATGGAGGGCGAGCTCCACGTCGTCCCCGAAGACGAGTTCGACATGACCGAACTCGAGGTCGAAGCCGACGACGAGGTGGCCGAAGGCGACGAGGTGGCGCTCAACGTCTCCATCGAGAACGGCATGCTCGACGACCTCGAGACGACGATCGAAGCCGAGATCGGCGAGGAGACGTTCGAAGAGGACGTCACGGTCGAGGGTGACAGTACCTACGAGACGACGATCACCGTCGACGCCGCCGACCTCGGCGAGGGCGACCACGACTGGTCTGTCACCGTCGACGACTACGAGGACAGCGACACTGTGACCGTCGTCGACGAACTCGAGGACGACGGCGACGACGAGAACGACGGAGGTGACGGCGATGAGTAACACGTTCGTCGACGCCTACCCGAGACAGTCCCGTCTCATTCGGCAGGCGTTTCTGACGTCGTTCGTCGCGCTCGGGGTCGGTGCGTTCTTCGGTCTTCTCCAGGCGCTACACCGAACGGACATCTGGAGACCGATCGAGTCATCGACATACTACACCGTGTTGACGGGTCACGGCGTCTTCCTCGTCGTCTCGTTTACGATCTTCTTCCTCGTCGGCGTCTATCAGTGGGCGGTGACGGAGAGCTTGGAACGCGAGCCCGTCGACATGCGCTTTACCTGGTTCTGGTATGGAGCGATGGTATTCGGGACACTGCTGGCGGCGATCGCCATTCTGGCTGGCTTTACGGACGCGATCGACATCAGCGCGGACGTCCTCTTTACGTTCTATGCGCCACTGCAGGGCCACCCACTCTTCTATATCGGGCTCGTGATATTCGTCGTCGGGACCTGGCTTGCCGGTGCCGACTGGTTCCGTACCTGGTGGGCCTGGACGAAGGACAATCCGGACAAACGAATCCCGTTGCCGACGTTTATGGTACTGACGACGATGATCATGTGGTACATCTCGTCGATCGGTGTCGCCGCATCGATCATCCTCTTTATCCTGCCGTGGTCGATCGGCCTCATCGAGTCGCTCAACCCAACGCTGACGCGGACGCTGTTCTGGTACTTCGGGCACCCGGTCGTCTACTTCTGGCTGCTGCCGGCGTACTTGCTGTGGTACATTCTGCTGCCGAAACTCTCCGGCGGACGGCTGTTCAGCGATCCGCTCGCACGCGTCGTCTTCATCCTGTTCGTTCTCCTGTCGACTCCGGTGGGAATCCACCACCAGTATCTCGACCCCGGCATCGCCGAGGGATTCAAATACATTGCGATGACGAACACGATGTTCCTGCTATTGCCGAGTCTGTTGACTGCGTTTACCGTCGTCGCCAGCATGGAACACGGCGCTCGCCAACGTGGCGGGACGGGCTATCTCGGCTGGCTGAAGGCACTCCCGTGGCGTGAGCCGGCGTTTACGGGGATGGCACTGGCAGGACTCGTGTTCGCGTTCGGCGGCTTCACCGGCATCGTCAACGCCGGGATGAACATCAACTACCTCGTCCACAACTCGCTGTGGGTGCCCGGTCACATCCACACGCAGGTCGGCACCGCCGTCGCACTGACGTTTATGGCCGGCTCCTACTGGCTGATCCCACAACTGACCGGGAACCGTCTCGTCGGCCGTGGTGTCGCACTGTTTCAGGTCCTGCTCTGGTTCGTCGGAATCGTGTTCATGACGAACTCGATGTACCGCGGCGGGCTGATCGGCATGCCCCGTCGAACGGCCGAGCCGGAGTACGACGGCTTCGAGTACGAGATCGCGGCCGGCTCGGTCGGCGAACTCAACGTCCAGCTCGCCCTCGGTGGCGTGCTCCTGTTCGTCTCGGCATTGCTGTTTCTCTCGCTCATGCTCCTGACGCTGTTCAACAACGACAGCGAGCCGATCGACGAACGGACGATCCCGGCCCCGCTGTCCGGTCCCGAAGACTCGCCGGCCGTCCTCGACAACCTGAAGCTGTGGGTCGCCATCGCGGCCGTCCTGGTGGTGCTGGCGTACGTGGTTCCACTGGCCAGTATCGCGAGTCGAGGCGGCCTGTTCGGACCGGACGTCAGCCCCTTCCCAGTCTCCCTCGAGACGATCGTAAGCGTCCAGTTTATCACCACCGTCGCCGAATCCCTGCTCGCTAACCTCGGCCGGTGATCGCTGGATGCGGACGTCTCTCCCTCGCTTGTTCATCTTACTCGCGCTGGTGCTCGTGATCCTCGTCGAGCTTCGGACGGCGTTTGCGTTCGTCGGGATCGAACTCTCCTTTAGCGCGACGATCGTGATCGGCGTCGTCGCGATCGGACTCCTCCTGCTGTGGGCCCTGTGGCCGAACGGAGAGCAGTCCACCGACTGATGTAGTCCGCTGTGAAGCATACGGGCGCCCGCAGGCGCGGGCTCGGAAGCGACACTCGAGTGCGACCGGCGCGACACACGAATCCGAAGGCGATGGGATCCGTCGCGCTTTTGACCCGCGAGCCCCGAGCAATGGATACGCGAATGGCCCGGTATCACATCGAAACCTACGGCTGTACGTCGAATCGCGGAGAGAGCCGCGAGATCGAGCGCCGGCTCCGCGATGCGGGCCACTACCGGGTCGACGGGGTCGAGGAGGCCGACGTCGCCATCCTCAACACCTGCACCGTCGTCGAGAAGACCGAGCGGAACATGCTCCGCCGTGCCGAGGAACTCTCCGAGGAGACGGCGGATCTGTTCATTACTGGCTGTATGGCCCTCGCACAGGGCGAGGAGTTCGCCGAGGCCGACATCGACGGCCAGGTGCTCCACTGGGACGAGGTCCCCGAGGCCGTCACTAACGGCGAGTGTCCGACGACGACGCCAGACGCCGAACCGATCCTCGACGGTGTCGTCGGCATCCTCCCCATCGCCAGGGGCTGTATGTCCGACTGTTCGTACTGCATCACCAAACACGCGACGGGGAAGATCGACTCGCCGCCGATCGAGGAAAACGTCGAGAAGGCTCGTGCGCTGATCCACGCCGGTGCGAAGGAGCTCCGGATCACGGGCCAGGACACCGGCGTCTACGGCTGGGAGGAAGGCGAGCGCAAGCTCCATCGCTTGCTCGAGCGCATCTGTGAGATCGACGGCGACTTCCGCGTCCGTGTGGGGATGGCCAACCCGAAGGGTGTCCACGGCATCCGCGAGCAGCTGGCCGACGTCTTCGCCGAGTACGACGAACTCTACGACTTCCTGCATGCGCCCGTTCAGTCGGGTTCGAACGACGTCTTAGGCGACATGCGCCGCCAACATCAGGTCGAGGAGTATCTCGAGGTCGTCGAGACGTTCGACGACCGACTCGACTACTGGACCCTGTCGACGGACTTCATCGTCGGCTTCCCGACCGAAACGGACCACGACCACGAGCAGTCACTGGCACTGTTGCGCGAGACTCGCCCCGAGAAGATCAACGTCACCCGCTTCTCGAAGCGACCCGGAACGGACGCCGCCGAGATGAAGGGGCTTGGCGGCACCGTCAAGAAGGAGCGCTCGAAGGAGATGAGCGCCCTCAAGCGCGATATCGTCGGCGACGCCTACGAATCGATGGTCGGCGAGACCCGCAAAGACGCCCTCGTCGTCGAGGAAGGGACCGCCGACTCCGTCAAGTGCCGAGACTCCGCGTATCGACAGCTCATCGTCCAAAACGCAAGCGACTACGGCCTCGAGCCCGGCGACTTCGTCGACCTCGAGGTGACGGCCCACGAGACGATGTACGCCTTCGGCGAGCCGATCTAGCAACGGTCGAAGACGGGACTGTCGTCGACCGAGCGGTGTTTTGAATTCGAAAATATCGAAAGCAGCGGCCAGTTCGAACCGCTCATACGGTCTCCTGTCGTCAGTTATCGTCGATCGCCGACCCGTGTGGCGATCGGCGGGACCGCGGGACAGCAGTCCGTATCACGCGTCGCGTCGAACGACGTCAAACAAGCTTAGAGGCATCGAACAGAAATTAAACCGATTTAGCTGAAGGGGACCGGCTCCGGAAGCGGCAGGAGCGGGACCATGAACATGCCGGCAAGCGTGACCAGACCGACGAGCACCGGGAAGACGATCAGCGGAACGTTCGTCTTCCCGACCACGCCGCCGAGGTCACCAACCATGTTCGAAAGCGACGGCGTTGCGCTCTTCTGTAGGATCACCAGCTCGAGGGCAAACAGGATGACCGTCGCGGCCGCCGACATCATACAGAACGGGCAGATCTCGCCGATCACGCCCAACTGGAGGTAGACGAAGTACGACGAGAACGCCACGCCACTTGCGGTAATGGGCGTCAGGATCTTGATGATCAGGGGGTGGCGCGTGTCGAACCACCAGAGGGAGAGCCCGATCGTCGTCAGGTAGTAGAACCCACCCAACGTCGCGAGTGGCACGCCGAAGACGTACGCCCACTGGCTCGTGATGACTTCGATGCTACCCTGTACCGGTGCGTCTGCGGGGATCGCCGGAATGGCGAAGAGGTGGATCGCCGTGAGGGCAACGGTCACTAACCAGCCCATCACGGCGACGAGGGTGAAGACGCCGAACAGGAACGACACGCGTGGGGAGTACTCCCACTCGTAGTCGAACGCCAGCGATCTCGGGTTTTCAGTTGACATGCAATACTGGGTTGGGAGACCATCGCCATAAGTATTGCGGTGATTCCCCAATTCTATACAACCAGTGCTGACAGAACAGGGATCATATACTCGTCTATGGATTGCTAACACGCCCTCGGTCGACCTAAACGGTGAATATCAGCACCAGGCACCGACACAGATCGCTCGATAGTATTACTTCTGTTGTGCGTACCAGACAATATTGGGCATGGCGTCAACGAGCGAACGACTCGTGATTCGGGAGCCAAACGATCGCATCGGTTCCGTCGAGCGATCCATACTCGAGTGTCCGCGGCTTCGACAGTATAAACCGTAGACGACCGTGTTGGCGTCGCGACGCGAAGGCGACGTATGGTCACGCTGTATCTGCTCGAGGGCTGTCCGTGCTGTAAACGCGTCGTCGACCGTCTCGAGGAACGTTTCTCGAGACGACGTACGCGTGATCGGTATGACCGGCAGTATCACTCGAAGACGACGGCGCTCTCCTCGTCGGGAACGGTAGCTCCGTCCTGGGAGGCAAACGCCTCGTGGACGCGCTCGTAGGTGTCCTCGAGGGCCTCGACGATCACCGACGTGTCGCTCAGGACTGGCATGAAGTTGGTGTCGCCTTCCCAACGAGGAACGACGTGGGTGTGGAGGTGGTCGTCGATCGAGCCGCCGGCACCGTCGCCCAGATTCAGCCCGGCGTTGAAGCCGTCGGGCTCGAGGGCAGTCTCGAGTGCGTCGAAGGTGCGTTGTTTCAGGCGAGCGTGATCGAGCAGTTGCTCGTCGGTGAGGTCGGTGTAGTCGCCGGTGTGGGCGTGGGGGATCACCATGGCGTGGCCCGGATTGTACGGGTAGTTGTTCAGCATGACGAACGCGTGCTCGCTTCGGGCGGCGATGAGGTGTTCCCTGTCTGCACCCAACTCGGGCAGTTCACAGAACACGCAGTCGTCGACCTCGGGGTTGCCGTCGTCGCGTTTGATCCACTCGATCCGCCACGGTGCGAATACCTGCTCCATGTCAGAGACCACTCGGGACGAAACTAAAGCGTTTCATACGGTTCCCTGTCCCGGGCTCCCGGATATGGTAGCTACGCCCACGGCCGAGCCACGGATATCAGTCAGGTGATTCGGCCCGAATTTTATATAATACAATTCTCGTTCCTGTCGTATACGATTGAGTTTCGAAAGCGACGGTTGGAGAGGCGGCTGAGCGGTGCCGATGTTCCGTTTTGCCTCGGTAGTGAGCGAGGGGTAGCCCTTGGGATTTTCACCACGAAACTCGAAATGAAACAGGATTTAAGCGAGCACCCCCGAAGTGGTTCGGTAATGGCAACGACAGACGACTCCGTCAACGGGATGACCGAGCACTGTGAGGACTGTGGGCTGGACACCCTCCACGAGGTGTCGGTCCAACTCCGGACCGAGAGCCTGAAAGAGGAAAACGCACAGTTCTCTCGCGAGCCCTATCGCGTTGCGGAGTGTCAACGGTGTGGGAATCGCACGAGCCAGCGGATGAACAACGCCTGATACGGACTGCTGGACCGCCGCCCCACCGATCGCCACGCGGGGTCGGCGATCGGCGGGACTACTCCAGGAGACCGTACGCGCTCGCCCTCGTTGCTCGGTCACCCGTTTCTCTTTTCGTCTCCCGTCTTCGAGAACGTGCCTTCCTCGTTCGAACGACACTCCGTCGGTGCCGTCACGACCACGGCGGCTCCCGTGATCGTGTCGAGACGGGAAACTGACGTTCTCGAGTGTCAGTTCGCGGTCGTCACTTCACAGCCGTCCTCGGTGACGATGATCGTGTGTTCCTTCTGGCTGACGAGGAAACCGTCGTCTTCCTTGAGGACGGGGTAGCCGTGGACGATGTCGTTGCGCTTGAGCCGACGCAGCGCCATCTCCGCGCGGTCGGTCTCGAGCCATCGCGTCGCAAAGGGCAGCGTCCGAAACTCCTCGGTGATCTGTTCGAGCGCCTGGCGGGCCTGTCGGTTGCGCACCGACCCCTCCCGCTCGAGGGCGAAGATCTCCTCGCTTGCCCCTTCCGTCACCTTGCCGCCGCCGTCGGTCGCGAAGGGCTCGATCGCGACGACGTCGCCGACCTCGAGCGTCGTCCCCTGCGAGACGGCGCGGTTCGGGATGTTCGGACTGGTGTGTTGCTCCCAGTGGCCCAGCCCGTGGCCCGTGAGGTTGACGACGGGGTTGTAGCCGTAGCCGTCGATGACGGCCTCGATCTCGGCGCCGATGTCACCGGTGTCGACGCCGGGCTCGATGACGTCGATCGCGGCTTCGAGGGCCTGTTCAGAGGCCTCGGCGAGTTCGGGGGTACCCGAGAGGTCGACGGTGATCGCGGTGTCGGCGAGCCAGCCGTCGACGTGGACACCGATATCGAGGTTGATCATCTCCTCGCCGAAGGTCGTCTCGTCGTCGATCGACGGCGTCGCGTGGGCCGCCTCCTCGTCGACGGAGATGTTGACTGGGAATGCGGGCTGGCCGCCGAGTTCGCGAATGCGCTCCTCGGCGTACTCGGCGACCTCGAGGTGGCTCGCGCCGACCTCGACGCGTTCGGCTGTCTCTTCGCGCACCTGTGCGAGGATCTCGCCGGCCTCGCGGTGCTTTTCGTACTTCTCGGATTCGAGATCCACCTCGGATTCGGCCATGCAACCGGCTTGTACCGGTCGACAAAAAGAGGTTCCGTCTCCGCTCGAGTCACGAACACAGCAAGAGAGCGGTGGCGCTCACGCGTCGCGCGTCGCCCGCGCGGTCTGCATCGCGGCGCTGTTGTACGCCGAGCCGAGGGTACCACGCGCGTCGACGACGATCACACCGGCCGACGAGCCGGTGAGTTCGGCGAACTCCTCGAGTGCGAGCGTCGCTGCGTCCTCGGCGTCACGGCCCTCCTCGACGTGGCGGGCGACGCGTCTCGAGAGCGTGACGCGGGCGATGTCCTCGCCGGCACCCGTAGCGCTGACCGCTGCGGCGGGACAGCAGTAGAAGCCGGCGCCGACCTGCGGGACGTCGCCGACGCGGCCGGCGAGTGCGAGCCAGCGGCCGCCGGTCGAGGTCGCCGCGGCCAACGCCTCGCCGTCGAAGGCGACGGCGCCGACCGTGTCGTGATCCGACCGTCCATAGCGCTCGCGGAGCCACTCGAGTTGTGCCTTCGGCTCGTCGGTCGCCACCGCGGTCTCGAGGGCGGCCCACCGCTCCCGGCTGCGATCCGACCAGCAGTCGACGTCGGTCTCGATCCCGAAGGCGTCGGCCAGCGAGACGGCGTGTTGGCCCGCGACGAACCCATGTGGCGTCTCGTCCATAACGAGCCGAGCGACGCTTACGGCGTGTTCGACCCCCGGCATCGAACAGGCAGCGCCGACCGACCGGTCACAGGTCATGATCCCCGCGTCGGTTCGGATCTCGCCGTCGCTCTGGACGGCGCTTCCGACGCCGGCGTTGAATCGGGGATCGGACTCGAGGACACGTACTGCCGTCTCCACTGCGTCGACCGGTCGCGATCGATCCGCGCCGACGGCGGCTGCCCGCTCGAGGACGCGCCGTCGCGGCCCGGGCTCGTCGGGTTCGCTTCCGGCACCGCCGTGGACGAGTACCTGCATACGTCCGCTATCGACCCGATCGGGGGAAGGCGTTTCGCGGCGCGACGAAATCCCCCACACTTACGAGAGCGGCCTGTGTAGCGACGACGACGATGACGCCAGTTGCCTTTCTCGTGGGCTTCTGTGCGGCGATGGCGGCCGTAGCGCTCGGGCGACTGGCGACCGACGACACGCCGAGCCCCGTCGACGTCGGCTCGGCGCTTACCGTCATCGGGATCACGCTAGTGAGTGCGTCGTGGGCGATTCGGGAGTCGTCGCTGCTTTCGTCGTCGGGTCAGGTACTGATTGTAGCCGTCGGACTCGGAGTCGGCGGCGCCGGCGTGGCGGTAGTCGTCCATTACTGGGAGTGATCACTCGGTCGTGCGACCGCGGTCGTTCACCAACAGCCATCAATTTTTTGACACAGTAGGGCGATTATATAATGGTCTTTCGTACGAGATCGGAGAGGGATTTTTGACGTCTCGGCGGGGTAATGCCCCCTTCTATGTCGAATTGGGATCTCGTTTCGATCGATAGTGAACCGACGTTTGCCGGCCGTAGACGGAAATGGTAGACCTTTTACCCCCGCTTGCAGCACCGTCTAGACGAGATGAGCTACGACAAGATCGAGGTTCCCGAAGCGGGAGAAAAGATCACGCTGAAAGAGGGTACGGACGACGAGCTCGAGGTTCCGGACAACCCGATTATCCCGATCATCTACGGTGACGGTGTCGGAAGCGACGTCGGTCCGGCCGCACAGAAGGTGCTGGAAGCCGCTGCAGAGGAGACCGGCCGCGAGATCAACTGGATGCGCGTCTACGCCGGCGAGTCCGCCCGCGAGAAATACGACGAGAACCTGCCCGACGAGACCGTCGAGGCCATCAAGGAACACCGCGTCGCGATCAAGGGCCCGCTGACGACGCCCGTCGGTGCCGGCTTCCGTTCGCTGAACGTCGGTCTGCGCAAGCTGCTCGACCTCTATGCGAACGTTCGACCGACCTACCACCTAGACGGCGTCCCGTCGCCGGTCTCCGAGCCCGGTCAGATGGACATGGTCACCTTCCGTGAGAACACGGAGGACGTCTACGCCGGTATCGAGTGGGAGGAAGGCACCGACGAAGTCGAGGAGGTCAAGGAGTTCGTCGAAGAGGACATGGGCTTCGACGACGTCATCCACGACGGTCCCGTCGGCATCGGCGTCAAGCCGATCACGGAGTTCGGAACGAAGCGACTCGTCCGCCGTGCCATCGACTACGCCCTAGAGCACGACCGTGACTCCGTCACGCTGGTCCACAAGGGCAACATCATGAAGTTCACCGAGGGCCAGTTCCGCGACTGGGGCTACGAGGTCGCCGAAGAGGAGTACGGTGACGAGGTCATCACCGAGGACACCCTCTGGGAGGAACGCGACGGCGAAGCACCGGACGACGCCGTGGTCGTCAACGACCGCATCGCGGACAACATGCTCCAGCAGGTCCTGACCCGCACCGACGAGTACGACATCCTCGCGACGATGAACCTGAACGGGGACTACATCTCCGACGCCTGTGGCGCCCAGATCGGCGGCCTCGGCATCGCGCCCGGCGCGAACTTCGGCGACGGCCGCATGCTCGCCGAGCCCGTCCACGGCTCCGCACCCAAGTACGAGGGCCAGGACAAGGTCAACCCGACCGCCATGATCCTCTCGGGCCGCATGATGCTCGAGTACCTCGGCTGGTCCGACGCCGCCGACCTCGTCCGCGACGCCGTCGAGGAGACCATCTCCTCCGGCAAAGTCACCTACGACCTCGAGCGTCAGCTCGACGACGCCGAGAAGCTCGCCACCAGCGAGTTCGCCGAGGAAGTCGTCAACAACATCGAAAAGCTCGCATAAACGAGCTTTTCGTCCTCTCACGGCCTTGCCGTGAGAACATCGAAAAACTGGCATAACGCCAGTTTTCGAGCAATCAGACACCGTTGGTGTCTGGTGACATCGCGAAACTCGCGTAGCCGGAAGCGAGTTTCTCGGACAGTCGAAACGCAGTTCTGACGTTTTTGAGGTGCTGTCGTAGATAGCGTTTCAACCACGCGGACCGTCCCGCAAGCTGCCGATCTCGAGGCGCGTTCGTCGACAGCGATATACGAGGGGCAGAGATCGTGACGAACGGTACTTTACGCCGTTCGGCATAGCGAGAGGGCGTCCTTCCTTGAACCCCCTCGGTTCGTTCGATTCGGAATCCCCGCGGCTTTCATACGTTATGCGGGAGTGTATGCCTCAGAGTACACGTTAAGAAGTGTAATTCCAATGATCACGAATACGAATCCAGCGATGCCCGCTGCATCGACTCGTTCACCGAAGAAGAGAATTCCAATGGTCGCTAGTAGGACAATTCCTACTGCCGACCAAGTAGCATAAACGAGACCGACGGGCAAACTCGTCAATGTGAGGCTAATGAAATAGAATGAGGCGATATACAATCCGATCGCTAGCACACCAAGAAAGACGTTCTCAAACCCGTTCGATGATTTGAGGGCCGTCGTTCCGATCACTTCTGTCAGAATCGCACCCGCAAGATACACGTATTCTTTCATGTACGGCAGATAGGCATTGACATATATGTATTTTTCTAATGTAAATAGAATATAAGTTTTTAGCATATGTATTAAATAGTTAGAAATATATAGTTATAATTGGGATTATGGGTGGGATGACATCCGAGGAAAGACAAAATCTGTCGGTACTACACCAATATCAGCCGCTGTTTAAAGAATGGATTCGGATCTCTAGACCGCATTACTGGTTCCATCTCGTTGCACCAGTATTGTTTGCGATCCTCTACGGCGCGAATTCGATCGAGCAAGTGTTGACTCCAATCTCGCTGTGGTTCGTCTTGTATTTTTTTCTGCCTGGGAATTTGTTCCTTTATGGAATAAATGATATGTATGACGAGGAAACAGATGAGCACAATCCACGGAAACGAAGTGAAGGCGGCATCGAGGGGAAATTCAACCAACGGTTCGAGACAGTCATTGCGATTATTGGAAGTGGATTGTTGATAACAACAGTCATATTCTTCACTACTTCAGTTCCAGTCCTTCTGACAATTGCAGCCTGGATCGGTATAAATATCACCTATAATATGCCACCGTTCCGTTTCAAGTCGGTTCCACTTTTGGACTCAATCTCTAATGGAGTGTACATCCTTCCAGGTATTGCTGCTTACATCGCTGTCAGTGAGACAATACCACCAATCCTCGCAATCGTTGGGTTTTGGATCTGGACAATGGGCTACCATACACTCGCTGCTACAGCAGACATAAAACCAGACAGGGAAGCAAACATCCAAACATTGGCAACAGTGCTCGGGAAGAGGTTGTCGCTCACCTATTGCGGACTCACCTGGTTGATCGCCGCTCTGGCCTTAGCAGAAGTTTACGTGTACGCTGGCGCTCTCTTTGCGGTATACCCTGCTCTTGTTGCCATTGCAGTTATTACTGATATCGATGTTCAAGACCTGTTGTATTACATTCCAATAATTAACTTGCTTGTCTCTATTCCAATTTTCGTCGGTGGACTTTGGCCACTACTTAGCTAACCGGTGGCGTAACCGACTGTCTTTGTCCGTTCACGCAGATATAATATTCTTCTAAATCAATAAATATATAATCAAAGTCTATTACAACTTTACATGATGTCGGGATTATTACGACTGACTTCGAGAATGCTCAGGAGCAATATTTCTACAGTGTACAACCAGATCGCTTATTGGCGGGTATTTCCAGCAATATATGCGGCAGCAGTAACTGTTGCGGGTTCATTACTACTCGACGTATTTTCACCGATCACCATCTTTATCGCTTTCTTCACTACTCTTTCGATATACAATATCAATAGTCTATACGATGTAGACGAAGATAAGATCAACAACCCGAATAATGCCGACTTTGCTTTACAGAATCGGAGATTAGTAACGACACTTGTGGTTATCTCATCAGTAGTTGCTATCTGTCTTTCAGTCTTTGGAGGAATATATACTCCTTTCGTGGTTCTACTGTGCCTCGTATCTGGGATACTATATAGCGCAAAGAAGTACAGAATCAAGAACATACTGCTTTTAAATACTGTTCTTGTTGCCGTTACGCTATCAGTTATTGCGACGGTGATCCCAGTTACTTTTACCGGAGAATCTAATTCTACCAAATTATTTATAATATTCTTTTATTTCATAGTAAAGTTCGCAATAACTGTTGAAATTTGTAATATACCCGATATCGATGGCGATAAACGTACTGGAGTTACAACACTTCCGATAGTTCTTGGAGTTAGTAAAACCAAATGGTTACTATACGGGCTTGAGATTGGTTCGTTCGGTTTCCTAATCGGGTCAGTGTTATTCGGTCATATTTCGGCAGCAGTTCTCGTCGTATTCGGAATTCCAATGGGTTATTCGCTGTGGACAATTTACATAACGAA
>NZ_JAVDDV010000029.1 GCF_030848565.1 Natronolimnohabitans sp. A-GB9 | reverse complement strand
TATCAACCCATGTACGACATCGACGATCCAGCACCACAACTCGTCGAACCCTGGCCCTCGCTGCCCTCGGCAGCTACACTCGATTCTGAATCCGGGCAACAGCTACTCGAGCGACTCGCCAACGTTAGCGACGACAATTCCATCAGATGGTCAACGGCCCATGGCAAGCTACCACTGCTCTACGACGAGTGGGGGCAATCGATCGACGACCTCGAGGACGTGCTCGAACTCGAGGAGAAAACTCACTGGTGGCTGGTTCCGGCACTTGCACTTCACGAACAACTGCAGTCGCAGGACGCTACGCAAGAAGAACCGTGTATACCAACCAAGAAACGACTCTTCTGCCATCAGTGCGACGAAGAGACGCTTCATAGGTCCGACAGCCGTGATTCCGTACCAAATCCTTCCAGACTCAGGACACCGATTTGGAACTGTATTCGGTGTGAAACGCCGCGGTATGGCCCAGATCCAGAGTAAAGGATTTGTTGAAAGCCATATATTTTGATAGGTTTCCGGAGTCGTGCTGAACTCATAGCGCGTACCGATCGAAGGAGTGATAGAACATCGTTGGATCAGGCAACGCATCTGGTTGACATCCTCCCCGCGCTGAAGCGAGGTTTTGCGCCTGCTTACCCCATGATCCCGACACAGTCTGTCGTTTTCAATAGAGCAGGATAGATCAAACGCGAGCGCGAAGTCGTTCGATACGCTTCTCGGTCGGTGGGTGCGTTCCGAACAGACGACGTGCGACGAACCGCCGCGTCCGATCGAAGAAGGTGTGTTCCTCCCACGACGGCGGCACGATCGAGAACGCCGCCGTCGACCGGTGCCCGCGAAGGTCGGTTGTGGGACGGTGCTCGAGGTCGTCGTCGAGCGTCTCGAGGGCGCTTGCCAGTGCTGCAGGATCGCCGGTGATCGCGATAGCGGCCCGATCAGCCACGTACTCGCGATATCTGGAGACGAGTGCGACGGTCAGACGAGTGACAGTGGCGATCGGGACTGCAACGACCGAGACGAACACCCCGGTCAGACCGACGTAGTGGGACGCCGGCTCTGGGGCGTCCTCGAGAAGCGGTTCGGCCTTGGAAGCGGGCAGCGACAGCGCCGTCAGCACGGCTGCATCGCGGTTCACCACGTGGGCGAGTTCGTGGGCGAGCACGGCCTCGAGTTCGTGGTCGGAGAGCCGCTCGACGAGCCCGCGAGAGACCACGATCGACGACGTCGCGGGTCGGTAGCCGACCGAAGCGGCGATCGGGGTGCGTGCTTCTCCGAGACGAACGGTAGGGGACGGAACTGTCGCCTGTGCCGCGAGCCGATCGACGCGCTGTTGGAGGTCCTCAGCGGTGCTGTCGTCGATCGTGGGAGAGTCGTCGCGACGTTCGTCCTCGAACACCTGGGCACGGTCGGCGAGCGTTCGCTCGACGGTCGCCCCGTCGCGAATCTCTGCGTAGACGACGCCGACCGTCGTAAGGATCACGGTTGCGATCCCGGCGGCGACGGCCACCCGTTCGACCGTGAGGTGGGAACTCGCTTCGATCGCGGCAGATCCACCCCCGAGTGTGAGAACGACGAGAAAGAGGATTCCAAGAAGCCTCCCTCCCGCTCCGACGAACGCTCGCAGGAAGTCGTCGGGGTGGGTGAGCCGATACGCGACCCGCTCTACGGCGTCGGCCATGCCGTCGTGAGCGATTCGACCCGCGATCAGCGGCGCTGGGCGCAACCGTCGATAGGCGACCGCCAGCGCGATCCAGCCCACGACGAGCAGCGTTCCGGCGATGGCGAATCCAGCCAGCGAGACGGCGAGCACCGGGAGCAGAATCATCATCAGCCCCGCCATCACGGTCGCCATCGCGAACTCGAGGACCAGCAACACGCCAAACGCGAGCGTGGCGACGACAGTTGCGAGGGCTAGCCGACTCCAGAGGCCGATCGTCGTTCGAAGCCGTTGCATGGGGACCACCGGCGGCCGAGCGGTATGCTCGACTGCCACTCGACAGCTACTTTTGAGATAACCGATAAATGCGTTGGGATCCCAACCCCGCCATCGAGTCCTCGACGGCGGTACGATCGAGAACGCCGTCACCGAAGAGTTTCGGAAATCTCGAGTCGGTGTAATCTCGAGTTCGCTGTCGAGCGTTTCCAGCGCGCTCGCCAGCGCGGCCGGATCGCCGGTAATCTCGGCTGCACCGTCGTCGGCAGCGTGTTCTTTCGCTCGAGCGACGATTGCAACGGACCACTAAATTCGACGGCTATGGCAACGTACTGTAGGATACTGCTGTGCTAAACTCATCCTCTCAGCACGCAACTCCTGTCAAGCACTAAGGGTCTCAGCAGAGCCAGCGTGAAGTATGTTCAAATAAGATTCGACGATCCTGAAATTCACAGCGAGTTGTGACCTTCTGAGACCAGTAAACTCGTTCTCGTAGGTTTATCCACCCCTGAAAGACTGCGGGGCTCACGAGAGTTCCCCGCGGTGAATTATGGAAATAGTCGAAAAGCCAACAGCGTTGGCAAACGCTGAGACGGTTCTTCACCGAGGTGTCGCCAGATGAGCAGAGGTAGTGAGTGTCGAGTACCGACCTGCTCAGCACCTGCTCGCGATCGATCGGGATACGCCGGTCGATTCTGTTCGAACAGGTGCGAGGTTCGGTACGACCACCTCCAAGCAGATGCGCGGGATGCCGCATACGCTGAACGGGAGGAAGATCACTGATGCTCGAGCAGCGCGATCACCGAGGCAAATGGTTCACACTCGGTCACGAGGACAACGTCGACGATGCAGCCCTCGAGCGTTGTCGGCGAGCAGAGGCACTCGAACGACAGGCCCAACGTGACCTCCGCGAACTCGAGCGTGCAAAAGCAGTTGCCGGTCCCACTGGGAAACACCCCGATGCTGAGGTGATGCTGAGGTGCTCGAGCGATGACACCGAACGAACGAGATCCAGATCCACACGATATCCCTGGGTTCGATAGAGCACTCGGTATCGATGACCCAGTTCCTGACGCAGAATATGTGGATCAAGGATACCATCCGGAACAAGATATCACAGATGCTGGTCGAGGGCCCGTCGACGAGCTTCACGAATCGCTCCTCGGTGTTCGGAGTGATATCCAACAACTCGAGAAACAACTTCCAGAGCCGCTGTCGCTTTCAGATCCGATCAGAGAAGTAAGCGCTGCTGCAGAGGCTTACGCACAGCTTGGGTCCGATTATCACGATGATCTTGATTAATCCGTGAGTGTTGTTTGACCCCCCAGAGAGATGTGGGACGAAGCAGCACAAGCGTCGCCTCATCAGGTCAATGAACGATGATGGGTTAGTGCTACTCCGTCAGACGGACCATCTCGTCATCTTGTACGATCCGATCAAACTCCGCGAGATACGCAACCCGGTCTCGGACCTCAGCGACGTCTAAGTCCAGATCGGCAGCTAGTTCGTCGACGGTCATCGGAACGTCAAGCGCCTGGAGCACTTCGAGCCCGCGGTAGTACCGCGTCGTCAGCTCCTGGACGCGGTCCTCGATCGGCGTGGTCACTCCGTACTGCTCCTCGAGGTCAACCAAGGCCTCGTTCGCGAAGGTGGCGAACTGGTCGTCGCCGAGCCGGTCGATCTGTGCCTCGAGTTCACCTCGGACGACGTCGTAGTCGAGGCCAGTCTGTACGAGCATATTCATGTCTTCAATGTCGTCGTCCCGCCCTGCGACCGACTTGAACAGGAAGATATCCTCGTTGCTGACTAGGCGGACGGTTAGTTGATCCGTCGCGAGGAACGACTCGCTGCGTTCCCGCATCCCCTCGGTCAGCACGAGTTTATTCGCAACTTGCTGGTTGAAAATGTCGAGCCGGCATCCGTCGTCGTTCTCGACGCAGCTGGTCGCGCCCAGCGCCCGGTAATCGGCGTCCAGCGATTGTACCTCCGCATACCCGAGGTCCATTAGGACAGCCCACAGCTGGCCGTACGCGTCACTGTCAGCGACGACCAGATCGATATCCTTTGTCGCGCCCTTGAGATCGCGCAGCGACATCGCGCCACCACCAATCAGATAGACCGTGAGCGGGTCAGATAGTCCATCTGCGATTCGTTGGAACTCGTTCTCGATATACTCGCGTCCGAACGTTGGTCTCATTGGGGTAGGTCTACCTCGTAGTCAGCAGCTAGCTCCCGAAACTCGTCCCACTCGGGGAGGCGGTCGCTGTCGACTGCTCCCCGCGTCTCGAGATATTGGAGTAGGGTGTCGATTTCGTCTTCGAGGCCGTATTTTTCGGCTTGCTCTCGGAGGTCACTCTCGTCGACGTCGACGTGGCCGAGTAACAGGAGACAGTACGAGCGGTGGCGGGGCCCGTCGTCGATCAGCAACGTGTGACAGCAGAGCTCCGCCGGCGAGACTTCCTCTAGATCCTCAGAGTAGCGGTAGTATCGGTGGCGGGTCAGCAGAAACTGGAGATCGAAGGCCGCAAACCGCGCAAGCCCAGTCTCGTGGAAGTGTTCGGCGTCAACCTCCGTTGTCGTTTGCGCGAGAAATTCATCATAGCCCTCCCAGAGAATCGTCCCGTTCGGCGCAACCGATTCGAGGCGCTGTCGATGGAGATGATGCGCAAGTTCGCGAGCAAACTTGTGCAGTCGGTCGAAATCACCGTTGAAGTGGTATCGGCTGTCATCGGTACCGACGAGACCACGGTCTCGCAGCCGTTTGAGAACCCGGTTGACGGTGTTGCGGTAGTTGCCGCTCCGTTCGGCGATGTCAGCAACGGTCCGTGGCTGGTCGAGGTAGTAGAGGACCTCAAGAGCGTTGCCTGTCAACAACTCGGGAAAGTCGATATGAGAGTGCTGGCGGACGAGATCCTGGTATATCTCGATCGCCCGAGCATCTGAGAGGATAACTCGTTTCCAGCGGCCGTCGCGCTCCGTGTAGACTAACCCCTTCTCAGCGAGGTCTGCAACAGCACGAGAGAGGTAACTCTTGCTGTGGTTGAGCTTCGTCGCGAGCTCCGAGATTGTATCGCCACGTTCGACGGTAGCGAGGACCTCGAGTTCGATTCGTCGCAGCACGTTGTAACTTAGTACGTAACTTACTTATAAATGAGTTTCGAGTAGTGTTACGCCAGGAAAGTCGTGAGCGAGAGGCACGACTAGCGGAAAATGAAGAGAACAGATAGGTCAAAGAGGGACCAGAGGACTTTCCGGATGATGTTCCATCGAAGGCAACGATCACGGTGAAGAAGATTAACGACAATCGCTACTACTACTGGCAGTGGAGAGAGGGTGAGAACATCAAGTCGAAGTACAAAGGCCCGGTCGATTCGGAGAACTAGCCCTCATTTGGGACGGTAGGGCTGGAAGATAATGGTTTACTGGAAATAGTGGTGTGATGACTGCCGATACAGGTCTCGACGATTCACCGATTTCGAGTGGAAGACGTTAACCAACTGTGAATGGTTTTCGCCTCACGTTGGTAATCTACCCGGAGTGTCTGACGAGCGTCACACACCATTGTTTCCACTAATAGAGTCACATGATGAGAGCTGGCGAATACACCCATCCACCTACCCCCCACTATTTCCAGTAAAACTAGCGACGAAGGTCGGCGGGATCCTGCTGTTGATTTCTTTCACTAGAACCAGCCCCAGCAGTAACCGCATTCTAGGTCTACTACGGACTAACTCAAACGCCATTATTATAAGCTTTTCCCTAATCTAGAGTTCTTTTTCATTAGATGCTTCTCTTTTGTGGTGCTTTACTGGAAATAGTGGGGTGGGGGTGTCCCATCGTTCTCGTCAACTTCCCTTTCCACCGTATGGTGGTTCGCGTTCGTCCTGACTATACTGGAAACAGTGGGGCCTATTCTATATATAAAGAAGAGTTTACTGGAAATACTGGAACCATGTGGTTCTCCTTTCTCGCGATCAGCCAACTGAGCTCTCCGTAGATTACTGGAAATATCGGGGTGAGGTTCTCATCGAAAGTCCGATCGTCAGAGGAGCCTTCCTCGTGACTGCCAATCAACATTTCCCATTAGACTGGAAACAGCGGGGTCAATATCGAATAGTGGAACCTGTGCCCCTGGTGGTTATACTGGAAATAGCGGAAACGGCGGTCGGAACAGTTATGATTCTAGCCTGAATCAGTTGATCACAATATGACTCCGCGATTTCAGCCGGATGATACGTTATACAAACGTCGGAATACTCTCAAAGTCGAGTACGTTCCAGACGACATCGTCGGGAGAGATAACGAGATTGAGGAGTACGAAGCTGCTCTGCAGCCGATCATCAACGGCGAGTACCCCGACAACATCTTCATCTATGGCAAGACCGGCGTCGGCAAGACCGCTGTGACGAACTTTTTACTGAATGAGCTTCTGGAATCGGCGGAACATTTCGAAGTCGACCTCTCTGTCATCTCGCTCAACTGTGACGGTCTCAGCACGAGCTACCAGGCCGCGATTAGTCTGGTAAACAACCTTCGAGAGCCCGAACATCACATTGCCGAAACCGGTCATCCCCAATCCAAAGTCTATCGCCTGCTCTGGGATGAACTCAATAAACTCTCTGGGACCGTGATTATCGTTCTTGACGAGATCGACCACATCACGGACGATACGTTCCTTTACCAGATTACTCGTGCAGACAACAACGGATACATTGACAATATTCAACTCGGCCTCATCGGAATTAGTAACGACTCAACGTTCCGAGAGCAGCTCGACGCGAAGGTTCAGTCATCTCTGTGCGAAACCGAGATTTCATTCCCACCATATGGCACGGAAGAGCTCCAAAAGGTCCTCGAACAACGGGCTAATATTGCTTTCCACCAAAACGCCCTCGAGGACGGAGTTATTCCGCTGTGTGCTGCTCTCGGCCGCCAAGATGGTGGGGACGCTCGACGCGCTATCACGCTTCTCCGGAAGGCTGGCGATCTGGCCCGTACCGAGAACGCGGAGTCGGTTACAACCGACCATGTCGAACGAGCCCAAGAGAAACTCGAGGCACAACAAAGCATGGATATCATGCGTGACCTCACTGAACACGAGCAACTCACTCTATATGCGCTAACTACGCTTGCTGCTGAAGATGCCACACCAGCCCGTTCACGTGTTGTCTATCAGCGATACAAAAAATTCTGTAAGCACCAAGGCCGGGATCCTCGTACGGCCCGTAGAATGCGTAGTTTCCTATCTGATTTCGAGATCCTCAACCTAACACTCTCGCAGATGGTGCATCGTGGCCAGGACGGTGGTACGTACCGTGAACATGAGCTCAACCGAGACATCGCGACCGTCGTCGACGCGCTACAGACGATCATCAGCGAATTCGGTGCTCATCGGAGTATCGTAGAATACCTTCCTGACTCCGGTGAAGAGTTTACCGCGATGTAGCGCAGGGATCTCTCTCATTCTGTCCTAATTCACAACCAGATATTCTCCATTCTTGGTGGGCCACTGCACAGATCTCTGGTTACACTGGTGAGTAATACTGGCCGTACAGATTGAACAAACAAACTGAGCAGTAATACTGACCAAATTTTCTGATCTGTCTGCAGAGTATTTTTATAGAGAAAACCGAATTATAGGGCTGTATGATACCGTACACGGTTTGGTCCGAAGCGGGCGGCGTCGGGAAGACGACTCTGGCGACGACGCTGGCGCGAGCGCACGCCAACCGGGGCCAAGACGTCCTCGTAATCGACATGGACCCGCAGGACGGCGGCCTGACCCATCACTTCGGTCTCGATGACCGGAAGGCCGACGGTGAAGCAGATAATCTCGTGTTGCACATGATCGGACGGCCACGCGGGGATTTCGACGACCTCGTGCGCTCGAGTGAAGGCGTCGACGTCGTTCCGAGTCACAACATGCTCGGGACGCTCGCCGACTTACTCTCGAAAGCGGCCGAACTCGAGGAAGATACGAATCCTGATCCGGACTACGAGTTTGAGAAAGAGAAGCAACTCCGGCGCGTGCTCGTCGACGCTAATGTCCCGTCGACCTACGATGTCCTAATTATCGATCCACCGGCTTCGGAAGGTCAGCACCTCTACAACGCAGTCTATGCCACGTCGAACCTTCTTATCCCGTTCGAACCGTCACCGAAAGGCGAGCGAAGCATCCAGGGCCTTCGAGACGTGGTGAACGGACTCGAGGACGAACTCGGAGACATCGACGTCGGCGTTCTCGGTGCGGTGCCGAACAAAGTCAAGGGGACCAACGTGAACTCGAAGTATCTCGACGCCCTTGAGCAAGAAGACTTACCGATCGCTCCGGTATCGATCGGCGAGCGTGGTTCGATGCTCGGTGACGCGTGGGATAATCAGGTCACGATTTATGAGTTGGACGAGGACGAAGAGTATCGCGACCTCCGCGATTACGAGCAACCGACACTCGAGAAGTTCGACGAGCTTGCGGCGTACATCACTGAACAGTTCCAGAACACCGAGGTGAAAGCATGAAATCTGGTGCGACTGACCCGTTCGCCGACGACGATGGTGTCGACGAAGAGGATGAACAAGACGTCAAACCAGTCGAACAATCTAGTCAGACTGACGAGTCTGACCAACCGGATGAACCACCAGTTGAGGCCGATACCTCGGCGCAGTCTACGAGTAATACCAGACAGTTTGATCGATCAGACTTACCGAGAATCATTACTCGACAGAAGGTCAAAGAGGACCGCGACGACGTTCACCAATTGTTCGTCTACGAGGATACAGCTAAACTCGAGAAAGAGGCTCGGAGGGAACTCGAAGACCGCTTCGAAAACGACGTGTACAAACTCGACCTCCGCGAGGCGATCTACCGCGCCGGAATGGAGAATCTCGACGACGCTGAATCTGTTCTCCGCGAGTGGGGCGCGGATATCTAATAGTCGTCTCGAGTTTCGAGCCTACTAATTGGTTCGCTGCCGTTTAGGCTATCTCTGCTGGGTGCATTTACTCCTCTATGCCTACTATACTACGCTTCGCACTCTGTCAACGTCGTGTATGTCTCCCACGTGTTCGTTGATGTAGTGAGCACACCCACATCGTCTTACCACGGCCCTGGTCGAACGGATCTGGACGCCCATCTCGAGGTCGCCATCGACCCGCGGATCGTCGCGGCGCTCAAGCTACTCGGTGTAGCCACTCTGGTTGCTGGTATCGTTTTGTAAGAAGTCGGGCACCGAGCTCACACTCGGGTTCCGACGCCTCGCCAGTTGATAGTGGTGGAGGTATCCGCTAAAAGGTTGCGGAGAGGGTTAGTCCTCGAGTGTACCCACACCGACCTCGCGTTCTTCGCAGACGTTCACCACCTGCTCGCGATGGACGTGGACACGCCGGTAGATCGTTCGCTCGTCGACGACGTAGAGGCGTTCTTCTTCGAGTGTCTTTTCCCCCCGATCGTCATCAACGAGTCCTCGCGAACGAAACGCATAGGCTTGTGTGGTGCCGTCGGCGAAGTGTATCGCCCGGATTGCCCACGACTCGTCCCATCGCTTTCGGGCAGCCGTCTCGAGGCGCTCCAGGGTTTCCTCGCGCCCACCGAGGGTGTGCTCGTCAGTCATGGTGATTTTCCTGTTGGAATCTACCTATATATGGGTTTGGCTACCGAGCGCCCGACTTTCGTCATGAACGTCCGGTTTTCTGCCGCCGATAGCATACGATTAACACATTTCCGTTAGAAGTACGTCCTGTATAATCTTAAAAATCATCGAGAAGACTGGAAAGAAGTGGGTGCAAGCGATATCGTAGCGAAGGTCGATCGAGGCGGGCCGTGCATCCACGCTACGTTCCCCGGCACCTGGGAAGCGTTTCGGCGACGGCTCACTGAACGCTACGAGCACACGGGTAGCGTCCCAAACGACGACGGAACGCACCTTCACCGCGCAAGACCGCTTGAGTACGACCCGGAGTCGCTGAACGATCGGGAGTAACGACCGGGCTCAAGGCGTTCTTGAGTAGCTTGATTCCACCTCTCTATTCCTGTCCGGTCGCTAGAACGTGTCTGACGTTGGTTTTCGACCGATTCGTGTCTAGAGGCAGAGGTCGAATTTTGTATATCTATATGGGGTTTACGCCAATTTCGGCGTATCTGCTCGTATAATTGCTTAGCTTGGTTGTCTACCCTACGACAACCAACTCAGCGGTAGTTTTACGTGAGTGTCATAAGTACTGAAACACGTGAAAATGAGCGATTTAGAAACCACCCAAACCGGAGCGAACGGCCTTCTCGGGTCGGTGAGAGCATGACTCAAGAGGAGGCGATCAGCTGGTCCCGCATGTCCCTCGAGGAACTCCAGCACTACTGGAACGCCTACATCGAGATCGACCTCGAGCGAGCGGGCGTCGACCTCTCCTCGCGGCCGACCTACGAGGAGATCACCGACGCTGGCTACTCGGGAATCGCCTACGCGCTTCGTGAACACCACGACATGACGCTCACGGAGTTTCTCGCCACAGTCGGCTACGAGAACGCCGGTTCTGACAGGCCGTACTCCTGGGGCTTCGATGATAAAACCACCATCGACGAACTCGAGATGTTCCTTCGGTCGCTCTCACGACGTCGCGGGCTGGCCGACTCAACAATCGACACCAAACAGGCCCGACTGGCGAAGTACGCTCGCGTCTATGCCGATCTCTACGGACAAGCCGACCTCGTCGACCAGGCGGTAGACCCATCGAACGAGAGCACAGAGTACGAACGCGTCCTCGGTGTGTTCGACGAGTTCGATCGGGAGTTAACCACCGACGCCTCGAAGCTTCGCTACCACAGCGACGTAAGCCAGTTCTATGATCACCTCGAGCGGCGTTCAAAGGTGGCGTTTAACCCAGTCGCCGAGATTCCCAAGGAGTTCCAGTGGGAGTCGGGCGACCCGGACAACCCGGCGCTGTCGGCCGACCAAGTGCGACAGATCTACGAGGCCGTAGAGTCCCCGAGCGAAGAACTCCTCGTACTCGCGTTGTGCGCGTGGGGCCTTCGCCGAAGTGAGGTCGCCGCGTTGCACGTCTCCCAGCTCACACTCGAGGGCGATGACCCACACATTGCCTTCGACGAGAGCCGGAAGAACGGCCCGGGAACGGTCGCGTTGATCTACGGCGTTCACGAACTCGCCGTCCGCGCTGACACCCTCGGTTCGCGAGATCGACATTGGAACGGCTATCTGTTCCCCTCGAGCAAGTCTTCGAGCGGCCACATCGTCGGCGAGACGGTCCAGCAGCGGTTCCAACGGATAGCCAAACGAGCGGGCGTCCGAGTAGGTGGTGAGCCGCCGATGTCGAAAATGGGCCGGCGGTTCTGGTACACGACGTACCTTGAGGCCCAAAAGCACCTCCTCGAGAACCTACAGGCGATTGCGGCCGACCAAGGCAGTAGTGATGAGGGCGTGGTTCTGAAAAACTACCTCTCGGAAGGTGAGCGGCGGAAGTATCGGCGGGAGTTCATGCGCGAGCGGCTGGCGGACGCGTTCAAGGTGAACCCATGACGATCTTCGAAACCGAGGAAGACGACATGCACCCGACGTTCGAAGGGTGATGGGCGAACGGCTGAAAGACGATTTCACGACCTACCTATACCACGAACAGCGAGCAGGCGCTCGCTCCCGGGTTGATTTCGTAGCCGCACATGTCGATCTCGACCGGGCGTGGAAGCGCGTAGTCACGTACGGAAACGACGAGGGGCTTCCAAGGGAATACCATCGGACGTACGATACGGCGAGACACAACTGTCCACTCCCGGTTGAAGAGCTACTCGAGCGCCCGTACTACGAAGAGGAGGAAACGGCTCTGGAAGCCTTCGAGTGGCTCGTCGACAACAACTACCTGCTTGAAGACTCCGACGGGTGGTATCACTTTAACTACCCAAATACGGTTATCAGTGGAGTAACAGTCTACGAACTGAAAATGCACAAATGGCAGGACGGGCTCGATCAAGCGACGACGTACAAGAAAATGATCGGTACGGAGGCGTACGTGGTCATCGACGCCAACCGGATCGGTCCCGCGATAACGAACCTCGACGAGTTCAAACAGAAGAACGTCGGCCTGATGGCACTCACCCGGAACTCGCTCGAGAAGCTCTATGAACCGACGCCGGAACCAGGACGAACGCCGAGGTCGTCTGACGAATTACTTCGACTTTCCGAGCGGACGTTCTGGAAGTTCATTGAGGAAAACCCACCCGGGGACGCGGAACGGCAGGCGGAAGACGAAATAGGTCAGTTTCAGAATCCCTACAAAGCTCGGCGTATAGCGGATAGGATCGACGAGGTGCGAGAGTAACACTTCGAGTCGAACCCGGCGAATACGAACACCGCGATGGACCCGCTACCGGAAGACGACGGGAGACGCAAGCGCCAGTATTGGTCTCAAGAAGACCGTGAGACGTTGCTCGAGTACGTGACCAAGCGTGTCGACATGGCTTTGGAGAGAACCATCCGGACCGACGTAGAGACAGCCTTTCGCGACCGGGCGATCATTGCGATGCTCGACGGGACGGGGGCGCGTGGTGCGGAACTGTTCGCCGACTCGAAAGACGACAAACGCAATGGCCTTCGCTGGAGCGACGTCGACTTCGACGAGCGGTTGATCGAAGTCTACGGCAAATCGCGTGAGTACGAACAGGCCCCGTTCCCCGCAAGCGTCCATGACGTCCTCAAGCGATGGTACCGGGTACAAGAGCCACCGACCGAGGCGTGGCCTGTCTTCCCGACCGGCCACTACGGCTCGAAAAAGCGTGCACTCGAGGATGTACTTGTCGCAGATCGGGTTGATGCAACCCTCAAGGAAAGAGGTGACCAAGGCAAGACAGC
Source organism: Natronolimnohabitans sp. A-GB9 (assembly GCF_030848565.1). Lineage (GTDB taxonomy): Archaea > Halobacteriota > Halobacteria > Halobacteriales > Natrialbaceae > Natronolimnohabitans. Next base: position 13,659 of record NZ_JAVDDV010000029.1, on the reverse strand, counting down.
TGTCCTTGATCGTCTGCATCGCGAGCACGAGGTGCCGCCGCCGTCGATCTCGAAAGAGGGTGTTCGACGGCTGTTGAAACGACTTACCAATGAGGCCGGGATCGATCCCGATGGTGAGTACGATTATCTGACCTTGCACGGGGCACGGCGGGCACTCGGGCGTGATCTCTATACCAGCGGGATGTCTGAAAAGGCTCAGGAAGCGTTACGACACAACTCGATTGAGACCACCCACGAGGCCTACGCCGACGTCAAGATGAAGGACGTCTCCGATTCGATTGACGACGTTCGTGGGTGAGAACGGACTCGGGGTACTCCTTGCTTTTCGATTCTGGAACGACTTCGTGGTGTTCGCTGGCAAACTACTTGAACAGTCAGTCAAAACAGTCATTACACTGCTGATATTCGTTGGCTTACCAGATGCGCGCGTAGACAACTCTATAACGGAATCAAACTTTCGACGACTTTGCAACGCGACAAAAACATTATGCTGCATAGATTGGATCAGGACATATAATACGGTAAAAACTATTTTGTAACTATACCAATGGCCGACTTAGATATACATGCATATGATGCTGCGAGATCAATAGGATTAATTCTATCAGTTATTTTAGCATCACTATTGGTTGATTCATTGAATCCTTTACCAGTCTACATCGCTATAATACTAATAGCTATTTTATTCCCAGTTAGAAGGATAGACTCAAAGTACCTATACTGGATTATGGGGATTGGTGTATTTAGCACCGGACTATGTTTTTATTTATTCGATGATTCAAGGTTATCCATCATAGTATTTAGTGCGGTTTCAACAGTGCTGTTTGTAATCCCGAAAACAATTAATAAATAATTGGTCTCGTCACAAACTCGTACAGAGTTCGCCTCTGGTAGCGCCAACTGACACTTCCATTGTAGTGGCTGCATCCGTCTTTAGCGAAAAGTGAGGAAGATATCACGCTGGTGCAACATCGGGAGAGTGCTGACCGATGGGTAGGTCGATATCGATCTCATCGTACCACACAACCGGACGCTTTGCGCGACCGTTTTGTTGGCCGTGGTGAATCGCCATATGGCGCTTAATTTCGCTAGTTGACGGCACGCTTGATGTTGTATACGGCACACATCAGGACGATTTCACGGAACTCACGATACCAGCTTCGCGCACACACGGCATCGCCGAGCGTGCGCTTGATCACCGAGAAGACGGTCTCAGACAACGCTCTCTGGCCGTAGAGAGTCCCATCGATCCGCGCGTTGTGCGCGTGATCGATGGGGCGGAACTCTCGATGCTTGATAAGCGGTCTTACGCCTTTTTCGCGGAGTTTATCGCGTAATTGCTGCCAGTCGTACCCTTTGTCGGCGGCGAGGCTGTGCAACTCGCCCGAGTTGCGGCGGGCGAGTTGCCAGCCGATCTGCGTGTCATGACGTTTCTTGGTTGTGCAGTGAACGTCGAGGACAGCTTGTGACGCTGTATCGACGAGAGCGGTTGTTTTGAGCGTCTGAACACGATAATTCGTCCGACGGCAGTAGTGTTTGCTCGCGTTTTCGCGGTCGAAAAACGTCGCGTCCATCGCAGCGTGACCAGATGGCTTGTGCAGTTGCGCCGACAGGCGCAACAGCACTCGCCAGACTTCCATCTTGATCCTGTCAAATGCCTTTACTAGCGTCGAGTGATCAGGGAGATCGGCCTTCTCAAGGCCGATCTCCGCCAGTATTTGTGGCATCTCGCTCAACAAGTCAAGTGCTTCCCGGTAAGATTTCTCCAAGTAAATCCGCAGACAATGCAGCGAAACGACGGCGTAGTCGGCGAATCCGCCGCCACCCTGCGGGGCGGCGGATTCGCCTCGGCCACCAACAGCACTTTTAGCCAACGTCACTACTTTCCCAGTGAAGCGGGAAATTTTGGACATAGAGCATCCGCCGTTTCCCGCTTCAACTCCCTAGTTCTAACGGTCGAAGTCTACGCAGTCATGCGATTCACCAGAGCCGTTTTGTTCGAGTTCGACGAGTCCGTAGTCGGCAAGTTCGGTCACGTTCTCAGTGACTTCTGGCGGATGACGGCCGACGATTCGCGCGAGTTCACGAATACTGTCTGGCTCATGATCAGCGATTGCCTCGAGGAGTTCGAGATTCGTCGGCCGAAAGATTCGACCGAACGTCTCGAGGTCCTCCACCGAGAGCGTCGATGGCTTGGGGTCGACACTCTCGCCAGCATCGAGAGCAGCAAGCGTGTCTTCGAGATCGTTACGGTCGGACGACGGGTTGATACGGACGTGAAGTGTTTGGGTCATGGGTATGGGATCGGTGTATTACCAGTCGGTTCGTTTGGCGAACGGGAGTGCCGAACGCCAAGCACGATACAGCGTCTGCAGTCCCGGATAGTCGGTCTCGTAGACCTCCGAACCAAGATGCAGTTCGTGAATTCCGTGGTGGTTATCGAATCGGATGATTGGATCATCAGCGCCGGCGACGCCGTAGTGGAAGTCGTACTTGATGCCGTCTGGAAACTTCTCGGACTCGGGCACCGAAAGCACTCGGACTCGGGCACCGAAAGCACGCGGACACGGGCGACAGTACCGTCCGCATAGGCTTCAATCTCGTCACCAACAACTGTAAACTCGTGGTGATCTACAGGCGGAGCAGGCCGAGTGCCTCGAGGCGGTTCACAAGAGCTGGTGCCTGACCTCCAGTGCACAACAGTAGCTGGGTCATGATCGGCGGTGCGACGCGTCACATTTTGTGATCAGTCAGGCATCTATTTCCCACTCGAGATAAATTCTCAAAACCATATGTGTCCCCCCAGTCCCCCGCTACTTCGTTTGATACACAATCACCCGAGGTGAACACGTCGTGACGTCAATACCCACTCGTGTCAATCTCCTCATCCGGACGGTTATCGCCGCTGGCAGCTGTCTTGCCCTCTCGAGCGCCGTCGTCGTTGCTGCCCTCCTATTGATCGGCGTCCCAATCTACGCCGGCCTTCAATACGGCGTCGAGGCCCTTTCATCACTGCCGGATCTCTCCAGTTCCGGCTCTAGTCTCATCGTCGAGCCGATCGCCACCGCGCTCGTGGTTGCAGTCGCGATCACCTGCTTGGCGGCCATCGAACTGTCGTTGCGGACCGTCCGTACCGCTCGCGAGCGCTCCGTACCCGCGGGTGCACTCGCTCAGGGGACTGTCGAAATCGCCTCGTATGTGCTGTTACTCTCGTCATTACTGATCGTGCTAGCTACCCTTCCATTCCTTCGTTCGGCACTTCCGGATCCGCTCTTTGGATTCTTGGTCCTGCTTGGCTTCTTCTACCTGCTGATGGCCGGGTACCTCTGGGCCGCCCACGAGTGGGTCCGTTCGAAAGACGAGGTGAACGACGAGCGCACGACCGGCGGCAATTGGCTCGTCATCGGCGTTTTTATCGTCGGTTACCTCAGCGTGGCCTACTGGGCCGGGTTCGCTCTGCTCGTCGTCGCTGCACTCATCTGGCTCGTCTTCGGATCCATCCTCGTTCCCAACCATGTAGACAAGATACGAGACGCTATTGAGCGTCGCGCCGCTGAGAGTTCCGAAGAGGAACCTGTCAATCCAGCGGCTGTCTACGGCCTCACCGACGAGATCAGATCGGTCCGTAACAGAGTCAAACAAGTAACAGGTCTGCGACCGGCCATTCCGATGACCGTCGCTGGCATCGTCACGATCGGAGCCAGCTACTGGGCAGCGACTCTCGTGTCAGTCGAAACTGTTGCCATCGTATTGGCTACCGTGAGCGCCCTCGCGTTCGTCAGCGTCCACGTCGGCGCGACGATCCGCGCGGAGTTCACTGGCAACAGCGCTGTTCTCCGAGATCTCGAAGATCGATTTGACCTCGAGAAACTTACGGCCGACGAGTCGACAGGTCAGGTCGCTATTGGGTTGGAATCTGCCGCCGATCGAGAGGCCGGCGTAGACGGTTCTCTCGAGTCTACCGTCACCCGACTCGCCAGGCAGGCTGACCTGCCGACCCCTAAGATCCGAGTGCTTGAGCACAGCACGCCTGTCGCACTAACAGTGGGCTACCGCCCCGCTGTATCAACCCTCATCCTCTCTAGGGGGTTGATTAAGACGCTCGAGGACGACGAACTCGAGGCCGTCATCGCCCACGAGCTCTCCCACATCGTCAACCGGGACGCCGCAGTGCTCACTGCACTGTCAGCACCTGGCGCCGTCGCACGGCTCGCTCGCAGCCGGTATGGCTACAATCCGGTCATCGAACCGCTTGCGATGCTGGTTCGAATCATCAGCCGCTGGTACGTCGCTCTTGTCTCTCGGGGTAGGGAGTACGCTGCCGACGACGGTGCAGTCGCGATCACCGGTGATCCGGCTTCCCTCGCGAGCGCGCTCGAGTCGCTCGACACAGATCTTGACCGTCGCCCGTCGACGGATCTTCGCGAGTGGGACACGGCTACTGCGTTCGCTATTGTCCCACCGACATGGGAGGAACACCCCTTCTTCGATCGGACACGGCGATTCGTCGCGCGAACGATCTTTGGAACGCATCCACCGACCGAGAAGCGTGTCGACCGGCTTCGAACTCAGCTGTACTGATGGTTTCCGAATCGGATGTTCTGTAGGATCGCTAGGCGCCGCTGTGATCGGCCTACCATCGTCGGAGAACAGTCAACCACTGAACTAGTATCTGGAATCCACCACAGTCTCTTGATTTTGCAGGAATCTGTTTATCCAGCCGTCAGCACCAGGGAAATATTCGCCCAGATCACACCGCAACTAACCCGCACCAATTGCTCCAAGGTCGCCGTAGTCTAGTGATCCTACAGAGCATAGTTGTGATAACGGTTGACGGCGATACCAAATGCAATTTTCGAGACACCGAGGGCAAGAAGAATTGTAATGCAAAGTCCTCCGATACGGACAATTGCCGTCGGAAAACCAAGAGGTTCCAATTGTCCGTATATCAGTTGAGAGTTACCGAGAAGTGCTGGAAACAGAACCACAGAAACAACTGCGAACGTTTTTATTAACCCGGAAAATGCCGCCCACCCCATCTCCCCATATAGGGGAACATTTGTGAAGAAGCCTGGAACGGGCACAAGATCTTCGCGGTTGACGCCCATTCCAAAAGCAATGTTGACTGACGCGGTACACGCACAGAGTACGACACCTGTGAGCGTAAGCACAATTGTCTCTACAAAACTTGCGTCACTCACGACACCAAGCGGGACAACGACGATCGTGATGAGCGGGATCCCAACAATAAGGCTTGCAAGGACGTGTCCGCCGACAAAATCACGACCACGTATTGTTGTGAGCAACATTGGAAGGACCTTGTAGCTCTTGCTGATCGGTTCAGAACCGAATACAATACCAATGGCAATTCCAAGAGCGAAGACCAACAGCAAAAATCCAGGTGCAGCGAAGATGGCGAACAGCGGAAAACCCACAACTCCGACGATAAGGACCACATATGCGGTATTTAACAGTCCTCGTGGAACGCGCCGCTCTGTAAGCAATCGCTCCCGAGCCATGGTGATCGTTGGACGAGGGATGTGCACGCTGAGTAGCCCTCCCAGCCAGTCTCTATTACCCAATGAATCCTCCTGTGAAGAGGTGCTCTGTTGTGTCGAGCCTCCGGGATCAGTTTCCCAGAGGCGACGAGTAAACACAGTCGTTAGTCCTAACAGAAATGGAACAACAAGCGCGACCGCAGCGATCGCCCCCAAGCCTCGAAGTGGTTCAACTCCGGCTTGCTCGCCTGCTCCAAGCAACGCAAGATCACCTATCAACACAAGTGGTAGCCAATCGAACCAGGTTATCAGTTGGTCGATTGGGATCGAAAACTCACGTAGCAGAAGAAAGAGCACCAGAAATGGAACCCATCCAAATAAAACGAGGAGACTTTTGTAGAGGTTGCCACGTACCAACCGTCGGCCAACAAGTATACTCGCAAGTCTCCCAGCAGTACCGACACCAACAGCGAGTGTCGTGAGGATGAGGATCGCTACAATTACTGAAATGGCAATCCCTGGTGAACCGGTACCGAGTGCAAGTCCGATAGCAACGCCCAGAGTCGGAACCGCGAGTACAGCTCCGAGTCGAGCAAGTATGAATAATGTTAATCCAAGAACCACTGCTCGGACCGGAACTGTCGTCAGTAATGCATCAGGGGCGAGTTGTTCAAAGCGTCTGCTTGTGAGCGACGAACTACGGATTACAAGCCAAACAAACACGATTGCTACTGCGAGCGAAACCACTGAACGTAGATCTGATGCATCAGTAATAATCTCTTGACCAACCACCCATGAGAGACTACCAAAGCCGATGCTAATTGCACTGAGAACGAACGCCAGAGTGACCTGACGACTTCGTGAGTATCCGAGTTCACGATGATGGCGTCTCCACTCGGTTTGGGCAATTCCTACGCTTCCGTTTAACCAAGAAATGTCCATTAAGCTCGTTCCAATCTGGAAATATTTCTCGAAGTAATTTATTCTTTGCTCTTGTGACGTAGATTGTTTGTGACTCAGAATGATGTTCTGGGGATGGGGTTGGGTACTTCTTTCCCCAGTTTTCGATAGATTTGGCGACGAAGTTGGAACGGTCTGAGATACGGCATGAGTTTGTCCTTGGAGATGTCTCGATGGGGCGAAAGCCAGAACCGCGCCAGTCATCCGTAGCTCTCGCAGGTATTGACGTGAACGTCTCCATCAGCGTTCGCCCCCGCCGTAGACGACGGATTCGCGGTCGAGTGTGTCATCCTCATCGAGCGGTTCGTAGGCCCGAAAGCCGACGGTGTAAACGGACATCGACTCCTCTGTGCGGTGAGCTAGTAGGTGTTGAATTGTCGATTCGTCGGCAGTTTTCGCTGGCAGCACATAGCGGTTGCCCGTGCCCCGATCAGTCAAAAGGAACACCAGCAACTAATCCTTGTCAGTTGTACCACGTCCGCATGTAGAGGTGCCACACACGCGATCGCGACTCCCGGTCACGGCCTTTGTGAAGGCAGAATTTTGGGGTTGAATTCGTTGGATTTCGAGAGTCACCCGAAGCAAAATCCCGCTCTGACCCACACAACTATCAGTAGATAGTAGCCCAATTTATTCACTCGGAACGAATATGAAAACTGAGTTGTGCAGTTCGGTAACTACGTGTGCGAACTGAGCAAGAAAAAATATACAGGGCGAGACAAGTTATCGAAATATAATGCCCTCCACAGCAACACTGTCTGGCTCCGATCAATCCGAGAATCGTTCTTTGGGCGGCATTCTCGTCCACGTGCTGGCACTGTTCACCAGTTTCGTTGGCCCTGCCATCATGTATGCCATCTCAGACCACGAATTTACGCGAGAGAACGCCCGAAACGCAATTAATTGGCATATCACCGTTATTGTTCTGGCGGTTGCTGCGTTCGTGACAGGCTTTCTTGGTGCCGACGAAGTAACAATCAACGGTGAGCCGACTGAACTGTTGGCGGTACCGTCACCCCTCGATACAGTGTTCACCTTCATTGGAATCCCCTTGCTACTCGCATTTGTGATCGCGGTTTTCGCTACATTCGGATTTGCTGTCGTTGCCACACAGAAAGCGGCGTCCGGGTCAACGTGGTCGTATCCCGTTTCGATTAATATCACCGAACGGTTCCGATAGTCGCTCTATTGAGTGATGACTACTTGACCTGTACTGACTCGATGGAAACGCTGCTATGCCATGAGAGCGTGAACCAAGCATGGGACGCAAGAGACCGATGATCGCTCCGTGCCACAGAGCACGTTGTACTGACTGGTCCAAGTGCGAAGGAAGCCGAATCATGGGCGCTACAGCCCGGCTGCCGCTCCGGGCGGCAGCCGGGAAAGCCCGAATAGGTGAGTCTCTGGTTCACGCACTGGCGTCCCGCCCGAAAAGACACTGATCGAGAAGCGGAGACGAGGACACAGTCCCAGTCGGGGAACGACGGAGGAGCTGTAGATCGCCAGCTCGGCGGTCTCAGTGGCTGGTCAGTGTCAGCATGAGCGACTGCTACAGCCGGACAGCGACCGCACCGCTCCAAGATTCCGACCGCCTGCCGGGTTGACAGAGAGAGATACCCGTTACGTCCCAACCATTTTATCGACAACGGTGGTTTGGTCGGTTAGCAGCATTTCCATAGGTGAGCGATGCGTGCCTCCTGAGACATGATGAAACGAAACGCGACGAGCTGCTCATTACAGGTGCGTACTGAACGCACAAGTCTTAAGAGAAAATCATACTTATCTAATATATGAACCGAGAAGAATTGTTCCTCGCTATAATAGCGTATACACTGGTAGCATGGGTTTTGACCTCCGAGGGAGCATTCTGGTTTGCATGGCTTCCACTCTACGTTCTCGTAATTGCTATTCCAATCTATGTAGTTGTTGACTTAGTTAGAAATCCAGATTTTGAGTGAATCGGTGTATTATTTCCCTGCACTGAACGCGAGTTTCACACCTCACACTGAATAAAGAAATCGTACTACCAACTACTGCTAAAGTGGACTTTCGAGTTCGAATGTACGAGATCAGTTTGAAGCTGTAGTCGTCGGTGAATTATGAGTCTGAAAAGAACTCATCAACGTATTGCTGTTCCCACTCTCGACGCGCCTCGAGTTCACGCCGGCCACGACGTGTGATGGAGTAATAATTTGTTCGCCGATCTTTGGCTCCCTTTTCAACGAGACCCTTGTCGACGAGTGTATCAAGATTTGGATAGAGTCGACCGTGGTGGATCTCTTTCTCGTAGTACTGCTCAAGTTCGGTTTTGATTGCAAGCCCGTGTGGCTGCTCTTGGCCAGCAATTGCATAGAGCAGGTCCCGCTGAAAGCCAGTCAAATCGTACATTGCTGTCTTTTTTCTGTTCTATCACTATATAAGAACGTCGAGACCGGATCGAAAGAGTGGGTGTTAGAAGCTCATTCCGATTTTGAGAATATGTAGCTATTTGTTGATTTATCGTCTTGGATTCGTTGGTGCGATATCTTCGTTATGCTTCCTTTCCATCACGCCACTGCCAGTAATAGTAGCGATAGCCCGGTTTCGTTTCCTTGACTGTAACGTAGACGCTACTCGTCGGCACTCCTTCGTAGTTTTCTGGCTCAGTAGAGACCTTATGCTTCTCGGGAACCTCGAGTTCCTCTTTGCCGGTCGCTTCCTTGGCGTGTTTTTACTCGAGTTTGTGATCACGCTTCGCTTGTTTCCACGCTACAAGGTCGTAGCATACTCCGAAACTACCTCGAGTCGGTCCAGAGATTGACTCTCGAGTGGACCCAGAACAGATGTTGGCAGGTCCAGAGTTGGTGGTTTTGCTGGCCCATTACTGATGGTTAGCCCACAGTGTTCAACTGCATCAATTTGTAGGACAACTCCCTCATCTTTAGCTTAGGCTATTTGTATTAGCAATCACTAACAGCGAAATCTTTATGTAATCATACTATACAGTATTTACTGCTAAACAATACAAGAGAGAAAAATGGCGCAGAACACCGTCACTACGACTGTTTCCGTTATGCCTGCTGATGCGTTGTTTCTCAGTTGGGCAACCAGCATTAACGCATCTGGGCTCTTTCGTGAAGCACTGGCCGAGCAGATGGCCTACCGAGATATTGACCGTCCTGAACTCGTCATGCTCGTCGACGAAGCGCTTCGTGACGACGAGTACGACCTCGACGACCTCACCGAACGGACGTCTGATCTCGAGGACCTCCAGGCACTGCTTGAACCCTCCAACTCAAATCCCTCCCAACATGAGTAACGACACGTCGTCCGAGCCGTCCGAACTGTCCACTGAACGCGTTTCGTCATCCAGTTTATTGGACCACACTCGGCACCTGATCGATCGAGTGTCCCCAGCAGTGTGGCTGCTTGCCGTGTGGATGGCGTTCTTGCTTGTCAGCACTGGTTCAGTCGCTGCACAGTCGAACGTCGGTGATGTCTACTGTGGGACTGGTATCGAGACTGGGATCGGTATCGTCTTCGGTGCTGTCGCAGGTCTCGGTCTCCCGGCAACTGGCTTCTATGTCGGCCGAGCCGGCCTCTCATATATGCGTGCAGGCGGCAATCCTGAGAAGAAGAATCAGGCGAAAGAAAAGCTCGTGATGTCGGGCATCGGGTTCGGTATCATTGTTCTTGCCCTCATCTCACCAGAGCTCATCGATAAGGTTGGCAGTCAGATGGGATTCGGCTTCTCAGACTGTGTCAAACCTTTCTGACCCATTAGACCAGGATTTGACCGAAGTCCAATGACGACGCCACGTGCGATCACTGTCGCTCTTACACTCCTCACCGTGAGTGGGGGTGTTGTTGGATTGACTGTTGGTGTCGCTGCAGTCGAGCCACATTCGAGCCCGGTGATTCCCGACGATGGACCAGATTACGGGGTGAACGAGACTCGGTTCCCACTGCTGTGGTCTGAAGGTCTTAATCAGGGAAATCTCTCGAGTGACGAGTTTGAGGAGAACATATCCTCCGCTGGGGAGTTTTCGACCCGACTTGCAGGCTCGACAGATGTCTCGTTCGACGAACCGATCGAAGACGTCGAAATCTGGAATCGGGGTGATATCCAGGATTTTACCCCTGGCGACGAAGAGACCTCAGTTCATCCAGAGGGGGCACAACTCGAGGATGGGCTCTACATTAGAGATGCGTACGCGAGCATCTTTGCAATTCAGCCGTCGACGGTGTTACACTCTGGGAACAGCTCGACTCAGTATATCGCACCAGACGGCGAGGTTCTCTCGATAACTGATTACCGAGTCCGTGTTCCAGATGATAATACGACCGGATCGGTTCGAGAGCAGTGGTCGATCTCTGAGACGGCTGTTGACAGTGTCGAACTCCAAGCAGACGGGCAGGTACTCGACTCCAGTAGTAGTCATCACTCTACTCTCGAGTACAGTGAGCTGTCTGGAACGCAGAATCTCACTGTGGAGACAGAAATTTCTGTTCGACTTCGTCACGAAATACGAACGTGCGAGGAGTACAACAGTACTGCAGATTCCTGTGAGGACTCATGGGAGACTGAAGTCGAGTACCCGACTGATCGGATAGCAGTGAGCGATTCCCAGCACACCGCCGTTACGCAGATCGATGATAGTGGCGGGAAACGCGTTACGTTCGAAGATGATGAGAATCGTACTGGTGTCGTTGTTCATCCAGGATCAACGTGGTCAGCAATCGATGTCGCTAGTGATGCACGCCTCCGTGGGAACTGGCGGTTCTACTCTGCGGGAGTAGACGGCTGGCACACGATGATCACTCAAACGAAAACAGGGGCCACTCGTACGAACTCGTCCGTTCGTCCTGCACAGATCCATGCCGTCCCTACGCAGGAACAGCCAGATATGCCAAGCAGGGCCACAGATGATGCCGAACCACCGTTAGTTATCGAAGAGGCGTGGGGAAGTACACGAGATGGCCCAACTCTCCCAGAAGAGATCGACATTCCAACTGTCGACCGCTACGTGGACGCAACCTCGATTGCCGTCCAGTCAGAGGGACTGCCAGCATCGACCTTCGACGAGGTAACCGTCCACGGCATCGTACGTGGGCAGTCCCAGACGGTCTCGATCGATGACGACGGAACCGTTCGCGAAACGAACCTGAATCTGACGGTTCTCGAAGCGAACTCGTCAGGAGCCCTTGTGCAGGCACGAGTCACGGAGGCGGCGACTGGTGAGCCGGTTACGACTGGCCACGTCGAAGTCGGCAATCAGTCGGCTGCTGTGAACGCCAGTGGAATGGCCGTTCTTGAACTCGAGGAGCGGCCATCTTTGCTCGTTGATGGGCAATACGTCCCAGCTGAGTGGTGGCGTGCAGACCAGCTGTACTCTGGTGCGGACGATCGTGCGAAGATCCCTCCGAAGTATCCTGAGTTCCAGAAGCTTGTCCAGTTAGCTCTTGTGACGCTGCTCTGGTTCCTTCCAGTCTCCTTGGCCGTCTACGGGTTCGACTACCTGTCAGGCGGCACATTTCTCGGACTCACACATCAACAATGACAGAACACACTCACACAGACGACAGTCGTATCGCTCGCCGAACAGTCCTTGCCAGCCTCGGTGCGAGTACAGCTGCGCTTGCTGGCTGTACGTCGGAATCGTCCACAGACCAGCCGACCAACAGTACAGACAATACTGGACTCAGTGCCGACGAGAGTGACGTCTTCGACGCTGTCGAGATGAGTGACAAGCATCTCGAGGTTGTGATCGCTGATGATGCCTCGGTTGAGTTCATCAATCTCGTTGATCCGGATGGTGAACTGTATGATCAACAGCGTCTCGAGGGCGATGAGACCGAAACGTCGTTTGAAATTCTTGGCCGGTATGAAGACGACGTTCCTACTGGGGATTATGAACTGATTGCCCTTACTGGAGACGAGCAGGTCGGGACAACAACGATCTCCCTCGAGGCTGACTGTACAATTACGGATGTCCTGTGGGCAGCGGAGAATCCTGACATGGACTGGGACAAGAACTCGCCTGCCTGGGAAGAGTATGCGGCGGTCGTAATCGAGAACACAGGAACGGTTCCATCGCTGCTGACCGAACTCGAGTGGGCAGGCGCACCGGTTGCTCGGTTGCAGTCCAAGGAATCACAGTCATACTACCACGAGACACTCTTGCCGCCAGGCGAGACTACGATTTATTCTAATGGGTCGGTCTATGCGACAGATGGTGCAGTCCACTCGATGGATTGTAGTGATCTTGAAACAGAACCAATGACCGTTACCGCTGTTGTCCAAGTTGGATCGGATCCATCGTATACTCAGCAAATCGAGTACGGTGGTGGTCAAGAATGCCAGATAACCATTGCTGGTGGTAGTTCTGGTGATGATACACCTAGCGTGGGTGACAACTAAATGAGTTGGTTGCAGGAAGAGGTTGAAAACGGAATCAAAAACGTTATTGAGGATTTCACTGATGCCCTTCTCGGTCTTGTCAATGATATCTATGAAGCGATTCTCGGGCCAATAGTTGGCGTTCCTGCTCCTGAGTCAGATTCGGGATACATGGTCGTCGGAACTCCAGACAATGCGCCTTGGGGGAGTCTCTATCAAGACGTTTATTTGCCGTACATCATGCCACTGGCAATCATGATGTCCGTTATCGCCTTTGCGTTCGTTGGTCTCCGGGCCGGTTCGATGAGTGAATATCGGCGAAAACAGCTCTTGCGACGTCTTGGTATCGTATTCATGGGGACCTTTGTCTGGTTTCCCCTGGTATCGATTCCGCTGCAGTTCATTGATGCAATCGGTATGACAATCGCTCCAGTTGACGATATGTCTGCGGGGCTTGGTGGCCTTATCCAATCCTCTCTTGGAGGTGTATTCACAATCTTTGCGATGGTTGTCATCTCAAACTTCTTCTTAGTCGTTGCTGGATTCATTGTTGCGCTCCGCTGGATCGCTCTCTACGTATTAACACCGATCATGCCGTTACTGGGGGTCCTTTGGTCACTGGAAGTTTGGCCGTTTAGTCCAGCAGCGAACATGGCACGTCGAGCCTCCGGAATTTATCCAGGACTAGTCCTTGCTGGACTGCCACCAGCGGTACTGTTCCGGATCGGATGGGAAATTGGCGGCCTTGAGACATCCGTTAAGGGACTTTTCTCGTTGTTTATCGGATTGACACTGATTCCAGCAGCGATAATCACGATGCTT
>NZ_JAVDDV010000028.1 GCF_030848565.1 Natronolimnohabitans sp. A-GB9 | reverse complement strand
TTCTGGTGCTTGTTTGCTCTCGGTGAATTCCGCGGCGATAGGGATCTTTTGTCCGGTCGAGACGATCGTGCAGCCGTAGCCGTAGTAGTATTCTTCGGCGGTTGGATCGTAGCATTTCGACGCATCTTGATCGGCTGGCATCGTTCTCACGTCAGTCGAATCGATGCAGTAGGTCAAGTCGAGCAGGCCGCGGTGGGCGGCCTGCTCGACGAGGTGGTCAAAGATTTCGTCAACGACGTGTTCGAGATCGGTGAGAAAGCGATCGACCGCGTCTCTCGACGGCGGTCGATCGAAGCCACAACTGAGCCAGACAACTGCATTCTGAAGCTCTCGTTCAACGGGGCGGATGCCGTAGATGTCTTTGTAGTAGCAATGGAGGAAGCCACGCATCAGCTCCGGTGGCTCATGATCTCGTGTTCGCCCCGTCTCTGCCGGGGCGAACACGTCGAACTCTTCGAGAAACTCGAAGGAGAGATGCTCAAACAACGCTAGCGTCTCTGTCTCCACGACATTGAAGAACGTCTCTACCGAAGGATCATCTTGCAGGGTCGCTGGGCTCATCCACCACAGCGTTCACCCTGCTCTTTGGTGTGCCACTCGTTCTATGACACCCTCGAGAAAGAGGCTACCGAGTGTTCCACCGACAGAATATTTCACAACGGTAGCAATGGTTCTTAGTTCGCTCATATTTCGTTATCTTCACCCCATATGTAAATTCCTTGTCCTTTACTGAACGATTGGGGACTCGGTTTGGTAGCGATTGGTATTCATCTCTGTGTAGACGGTCGTGATACTGAGTGCCGGATCTACTGAATTAACGACAGGAGCCCGTCTCACAGGTGCTCCAGGGGCGGCGTTCGGCTCAGCCGCCAGCCGGCCAACGCGGCGGCGATCGTTCCGATCCCGATCGCGACGACGAAGGCACCGACCAGAAATCGTGGATCGGTCTGGACGAGCCCGTCGAAGCCGACGACGGCTGCCGCGAGCCGATTCAAGAGATCGACTGCAGGGGGAGTGAGTGCGACTCCCAGGAGGCCACCGACGAGGCCGATCGCGAGCCCCTGGCCGACGATCGAGGCGACGAGCAGCGACGACGAGACACCTTGTGCCGTCAGCGCGGCGACGGCCGTCCGCTGCTGGAAGACGACGAGCGTCAACAGGGTGTAACTAAGCGCGATGCCGACGCCAAGCGAAAGCACGACGAGCGCGCCGCCTGCGGCGAGGACCAGCGCCTGTTCTTGCAACACGGCCTCGAGTTGTTCCTGGTTCGACCGAATCTCGTACTCGGGGTAGGTCTCCTGGAGGTCCGACTGGACGGCGTCGGTGTCCGCGCCGTCCTCGAGTGTCAGCGTGATAAACGTCGCCGGTTCGGTGTGGGTCGTGCTGGTCGTCTGGTGGAGTTCGGAGAGTGGCATCACGACGGTCGGTGCGCCGAGCATCTGCTCGAACGTGGGTGAGATCCCGACGACCGTCGCTTCCGTGTTCCGTGCGGCAGCCAGAGACCCGCCGACGTGAACCGTCTCCCCGACCTCGACGTCTAATGCGCGGGCGGTTTCCTCGTCGATCAACACCTCGTTCGTTCGCTCCCCGTCGTAGCTCCCGTCGGCGTAGTGTGGATCGCCGCTGAGATCCTCGCCCTCGGAGATCTGGACGACGCTGCCGCTCCCGGGGACACCAGTGCCGACGAACGTCTGGAAGTCGTCGTCCGGATCGGTCCCGACGTACACCGTCTCGAACGCGAGTGGGGCCGCCGTCGAGACGTCCTCGTGGGACTCCATCTCGGCAGAGACGTTTCGTGAATCCGACAACACGTTCTCGAAGCCGCCACCGCCAGCGGTGGTCAGTCGCGTCTCGCCGGTCGTCACCCACAGGTCACGATCGGCCGCCTCGAACTGCTGTTCGCCGGTCTCGAGGACGCCCATCCCGACGCCGGCGAGCAGCGTCATCGAGAGGACGGCCAGTGCGATCCCGACGATCGCGAGGCCGAGGCGCAGCCGATGGTGACGCAGCTGGCCGACCGTGACTGCGGCGGCAACGCGGAGTCGCGCGAGCCATCGTTTGAGCGCGGCAATCGGCGCCCCCATCAGGGAACACCTCCGGAGACACGCCGGGTCAGCCCGAGCAACACCGGCAACGAGAGCACGCCGACGAGTACCGCCGCGGCCACCCCATAGGGTACGAACAGCGGGTGTGACATGGCGATCGGACCGGTCGTGATCGTCTCGGTCGCGACGTAGTTGACCACCCGGATGCCGCCGAAGCCGGCGAGCGCGCCCACCAGCCCGCCGACCCCGGTGATGACGAGCGTCTGAACTGCAACCAGTCCGAGCTGGCTTCGGCCCGAGATCCCAACCGCGGACAGCGTCGCCAGCTGTCGGCGATCCGCGACGACCTCGAGTCCGCTGGTCGTGATGACAAACAGCGTGCCGACGGCGACGGCGACGACGAACGCCGTCAGCGCGAGCGCGAGTGGCAGCCCCGACTCCGTCGTCGTACTCATCGTCAACTCACCGCGGGTGAGGACCTCCGACTGGGGGTAGAGTCCCTCGAGTTCGTCCTCGATTCCGGGCGCGTTCGTCCCGACGACGAACTCATCGGCCTGGTCGTACTCGGCGTCGCCGGTGACGGTCTGGAGTTCGCCGAGCTGGACGACGGCGACCGGCATATCGCCGACGGCGTCGGACCCATCGTCGATCCCGGCGACGGTAAAGGAATCGTTGCCGGCGATCGTCACGTCGTCACCGGTGTCGACCTCGAGGTTACTCGCAGCGCTGCCCGAGAGGACGGCGTCGCCGGTCCACTCGCCGTCGTAGCCGCCGTCGGCGTAGTAGGGATCGCCGTGGGTCAGCGGCTCGGTCGAGATGCCGGCGACGCGCTCGAGGCCGGGCGAGTCGACGACGCCGACGACCATGACGTACTCGTCGGTGTCGTTGGTCTGGACCCGGACCACCTCCGAGAGGACCGGCGAGGCGAAATCGACGTCGTCGTAGTCGTCGATCTGGGCTGCCGTGTCGTGAACGGAGCCAAACTGCGGCTGGTCGGTCGCCAGCAGCGCCGACCGTTCGCCGTCGGATTCGGGCACGATCCAGTAGTCGACGTCGTCGTCGTAGACGGTCGTGCTGGTCGCCAGGCCGACCCCGATTCCCGTGACGACGACCAGCAGGGCGATCACGATCGCGACGCCGAGGATGCTGACCTGGGTGCGTTTTCGCGCCGTGTGGGCGGCCCGTACGAGGGTCCGGCTGAAGCCGACGCGGACGATCCCGAGCCAGCGGACGAGTCGTTCGAGTGGGTTCATCGGTGGCCGTCCTCGCGTACGGTCCCGTCTTTGAGCCGGACGAGGCGATCTGCAATCTCGAGTGTCGGGCGGTCGTGGGAGGCGAGGACGACGGCGCGATCCTCGGCGATACGCTCGAACTCGTCGAGGATCCGGCGGCCGGTCTCGGTATCCAGTTCGCCCGTCGGTTCGTCGGCGACGACGAGCGTTGGATCGGTGACTAACGCGCGGGCGATCGCGACGCGTTGTTGTTCGCCACCGCTTAACTCACCGGGACGGTGGTCGATCCGGTCGCCGAGACCCATCCGCTCGAGCAACTGCGTCGCGCGCCGTCGCCGCTCGCGTTTCCCGACACCGAGTTCGACCAGCGGGAGCGCGACGTTTGCCCGCGCCGACAGCGACTCGAGGAGATGGAAATGTTGGAAGACGATCCCGACGTGCTCGAGTCGAAGTCGGGTCCGCCGACGCCGCGAGAGCGTCTCGAGGTCGGTTCCCTGGAACGTCACCGTCCCCCCGGTCGGGAGTTCGAGGCCGGCGAGGAGATGCAACAGCGTCGACTTGCCGCTCCCGCTTGGGCCAGCGAGGCCGACGATCTCGCCGGCTTCGATCGCGATCGAGACGTTCTCGAGAGCGCTGACTCGCGGCGGCTCCGATCGGCCAAGCAGTTTGCCGAGTCGACCCGGCTCGGAGCCACGCGTGTAGCGCTTCGTCACGTCGGTCGCCCGAACGACAGGTGGCGAACCGGCAGCGTCGCTAGTACTGGCTTCGTCGTCGGCAGACGCCGAGGCGACAGGTGACGAAGGAGACATATTGTGGACAGGTTTCTAAAGCCAATTAACTGTCTCGGTTTTCGAGATGTCGTCGGTGGGGTCGAGTACGGTGTCGTCCGCCGACGAAACCCCGACGTTTACGGTGTCCGGCTTCCCCTACTGGGATAGATGACGACGCACCGACGGATGCGGTTTCTCCGCTGGCAGCTCGCCTGGATGCTCGGGACCGTCCTCGCGCTGGTAGTTCTCGGTGCGTTTACCTACGAACTGTACTTCGTCCTCTCGTTGATCGGGTTGCTGGTCGTCACCGAGTTGACGGCGCCGATCGCCGTCACGCCGACCTGGCGACGGCGGCTCCGGTGGGTCATCCTCGTCGGATTGGTCGGGTTCGGCGGCATCGTCGTCCGGCGGATTCTCGAGATCCTGCCACCGGAGGTGATGCCATGGTGAGTCCACGCGAGTGGTTCCGCGACGGTGGTCGGATCGACTGGCCACGCGTCGTCCTCGTCGCGCTTACGGGGACCGTCCTCGTCGCGCTGGTCGTCACGGCGGCGACGTCGACGGCCGCGTTCGGTCCGTACAACCCCTCGTGGGACGGGACCTCCGAGCTCCGCCAGGATATCGAATCGACCGCCGGCGTCGAAAGCGAACTGATCCGGGACACCGAGCGCTACGAGGCCCACGACCCCAACGAGACGGTCGCGTTCGTCGTCGCACCCGACGAGACGTACACCGACGCGGACGCCGAGCGACTCCAGCGGTTCGTCGATCGCGGCGGCACGCTCGTCGTCCTGGAGAATTTCGGGACGAGTGGCAACGCAGTACTCGAGACCGTCGGTGCCGACGCCCGCGTCGACGGGGCGTTGCTCCGGGACGAACAGGAGTACTTCCGCGGGCCGGCGATGCCCGTCGCGACCGGCGTCGAGAACCACACGCTCACTGAGGACGTCGATCGGCTGACGCTCAACTACGCGTCGGCGATCGAGCCGGGCGAGGCAACGGTCCTGGTTCGAACCAGCGAGTTCGCCTACCGTGATACGAACCGGGACGGGCAACTCAGCGACGACGAACAGCTCGCGGCCCGCCCCGTCGCGACCGTCGAACCGGTCGGTGACGGCCAGGTCGTCGCTATCGGCGACCCGAGTCTCGTCGTGAACGCGATGGTCGACGAACCCGACAACGCGGCGTTCCTGGGGGGACTGTACGCCGATTCGACGACCGTCCTGTTCGACCAGTCCCACACCGAAGACCTGCCGCCGCTGGTCTCGGCAACGTTGACGGTCCGTGAGACGCCGCTCTTGCAGGTGGGACTCGGGCTCCTCGGCGTCGGTACGATCGCTCTCGTCGCTCGAGGCGACCTCGGCACGCTCACCGACCGGCTCCGCCGACCGATCGCCCGCCATCTCGGTCGCCAGGAGACGGCAGCGTCCGTCTCCCTCGACTCGCTCGACTCGCTCGAGACGACCGACGACCGCCGCGCGGCGATCCTTCGCGAACGCCACCCCGACTGGGACGAACGCCGGATTCAGCGCGTGATAGCAGCCCTTAACCGTGATGGATCGAAACGGGAGGACGAATGAGCGGGGAGCACTCGACCGATGGTGATCCGGCGGCGACGTACGACGCCATCCGCGAGGAGATCGGTCGCGTCTTGATCGGCAACGAACCGGAGATCGAACAGCTCACTATCGCCCTGTTGACCCGGGGGAACGTCCTTCTCGAGGGAGTCCCCGGCGTCGCGAAGACGACGCTTGCGAACCTGTTCGCTCGCGCCACGGGTCTCGATTACAACCGGATTCAGATGACGCCCGACATCCTGCCGGCGGACATCACGGGGACACACGTCTACCGCGAGGCGACCGGCGAGTTCGAGTTACAGCGTGGTCCCGTCTTCGCCAACCTGGTGGTCGCCGACGAGATCAACCGCGCGACGCCGAAGACCCAGTCGGCGCTGCTCGAGGCGATGGAAGAGCGCAGCGTCACGATCGAAGGCGAGACGCTCTCCCTGCCGTCGCCGTTTATGGTGATCGCGACACAGAACCCGATCGAGATGGAGGGCGTCTTCGAGCTGCCCGAAGCCCAGCGCGACCGCTTCCAGTTCAAGCTCACCATCGACGTTCCCGATCGCGACGTCGAACGACAGCTGCTCGATCAGTTCGACGACGACCCCGATCTCGGCCCCGAGGACGTCGAGCAGGTCGTCGACGTCTCGGACCTGCTGACGGCCCAGGAGATCGCCGCCGCGGTGTACGTCGCGCCGCCGGTCAAGGAGTATATTCTCGATCTCGTCACGGCGACGCGGGACCATCCCGACGTAACCCACGGCGCCTCACCGCGAGCGACGCTTGCGTTTCTCGACGGCGTGAAAGCCCGTGCGGCGATCCACGGCCGCGAGTACGCGATTCCGGACGACGTGAAGGCACTTACCGAGTCCATCCTGGGTCATCGGCTCGTCTTGAGCACGGACGCCAGTCTGAGCAACGTCGCTCCCGGCGACGTCGTCGCCGAGGTCGTCGATTCGGTCGAACCGCCGAGTGTGGACGCCGTCGAGCCGGCCGCCGGGATCGACGAGTAGCCACTATCCGTCTCTCGAGCCGGTCGGTGCCGTCCGGAGTACTGATACTACCGAACAACACGATGCACACACCGATCGCACTCGAGACGCTATCGCGTTCGGCGACAGGCGTCGAGACGCGATCGCGGGGTAGTGACTGTTGTCCGGTAGTATGAGGCGGGCTACTCAAACTCGATTACCACCGATCGTCTGGAACTCTCTCGATCACCGTTCTCGAGGCGTCACGCACCGTCTTCCGTCGACGAGTCCTGGTCCTGGTCCCATCGACAGGTGAGCAGCCAGTCGGCCCGATCGTCGCCCGGCGTCACCGTAAGCGTCGTCGGTCGCTCGAGGCCGGCGGCGAAGCCGGTCGCGAGGAACGAGCCGATCGGGTGGTCGAAGCGGTCGACGGGACCGAACGCACTCCCGGAGATCGCGACCGTCGCGCGGCCGGCTTCGACGTCCGCGGTGGCGCTGTCGACGAGTTCGAACTGTTCGACGAGCGCGTCGGTCAGCTGCATCGCGAGCTCCGGCGGCGTCGCCGCGAGGTCGCCGGTCAGCGAGCGCTGGAACGCCGCGAAGAGCTCGGCACCCGTCGCCTCGAGGAGGAGGCCACGACCGTCCTCGTCGACGACGATCGGTCCGGCGTCTTCGTCCGGGAGTTCGAAGGCGGCCCGCTGGGGGACGTACAGCCGTGCGGGAGCCGTCTCTCGTGGGACGTAGACGCGTTGCTCGCGGAGCCCGAGCTCGTCGGCGATCGCGGCCAGATTGCTCGCACCGGCGGTGTAGACACGTTCGCCGACCTCGGCGGCGACGAACCGGCTCGGGGTGAGATAGTACGTCAACACCGCGCCGAACAGGCCGGTCGCGCCGAGTGCGACCAACACCTCGCGTGCGTCGGGCAACAGGAGACCGGCGGCCACGGCGACGAGGCCGATCGCGCCGAGGCCGAGTGCCGTGTTCCGATAGCGGGACTGTCGTGCGCGAACGTACTCCTCGCGGAGCCGCCGATTCTCGTCGCGCAGCAGTTCGACCTGGGCGGCGAGGTCGGTCGGGTCGATCTCGTCGTCGGTCGCGGTCGTGTCCGCCGACGACTGGCGTGTCTCCGTCTCCGTCTCTGTCTCTGTCTCCGTTCGGTCGGTGTCGAGGCTGCTCATGAGTGATCGGATGGGGTAACTGTCGAATCGGTCGATCGGTCGTCGGAAACGAGCCCGAGGCGAACGAGTTCGTAGCGATGGAGGCCGTAGGCGACGAGCCCGACCGCGAGACAGACGACGACGGCGGCGAGCCACAGCGACAACCGGTGGGCAGCGACCCACCCGACGCCGACGAACCCGGCGGCACTCGTCACCGCGACGGCACCCGTTCGACGCGGCTCGCGGACGTCGACGACCGGCGCGATCACGACGGCAAGGTATCCGAGTTCGACGAGGAGAACCGTCATGGGATCGGTCCCGCCGACGGCCACCGGGGCGAGGACGATGTGGCCGACTGCGATGGCGTACGGAACCCCGAGAGCGTACCAGGCCACGGCTGACGCGAGGCCGGCGAGGAGGCCGATGGGCCCGGCGGCGAGCGCACAGAGGGCGGTAAGCACCATCAGCGCGACGACGATCGGCCAGTCGCGGGCCGTCTCCGAGCGGTCGACGGCAGTCGTCATGCCCGACCACCCTGTCGTGTTCGACCTGCCGTAAGGAGCGTCGAGAGCCGGTCTCGAGGCCCCACCTCGAGTGCGGTGACACGATCCATCGTATCCAGTTCGTGGCGCAGCCGTTCGAACTCGAGGTAGCGTTCGTACGCCCCGTCGACGTCAGCGAGGCCGTCACACTCATAGAGGACGGTCGGCGCGAGCAAGACCAGGACCGTGCTTCCGTTGCTCTGGGCGAGTTTGACCGTCTCACGGAGCTCTCCGGGACGTGAGTCGTCGGTACAGATCACCGTCCACGCGGTGTTGAAGCCGTGGTCCGTGGCGACAGTTGCACCACCGTAGAGGGGGTCGGACTCGATGCGCTTTCGATACCCCTCTCGTGTCGCGTAGAACGGTTGAAGCGTCGCCTCGAACGCGGTGTCGTCGTCGGCGGCGTCGAGGGCCGTCAGCCGATCCCGGGCGTCGGCTGCGATCCGGCGTGTCCCCCGGACGCCGCTCGTCGGTGTGTCGTGGTCGGTCGCTGACGGCTCGAGGTCGAACAGTCGCCGCCGAACCCGATCGTACGCCGTCGGCGTCGTCGCGGGCTCGAGGACGGACGTGAGCCCGTCGTCGTCGACGGTCAGCAGGCCGACCGGATCGCCGAGTCGTCGCGCAGTAGCGGTGATCGCGAGGGCGACCTCGCGGAGGTAGTCGAGTTTCGTCTCGCCGTCGTGGCCGGCTGCCAACGTGGCGCGGTGGTCGACGAGCAACAGCGTCTGGCGGTCGGTCTCGGACTCGCGTTCCCGGACGTAGGGCGTGTCCAGTCGCGCGGTGGCGTTCCAGTCGATCCGGTCGGCTCTATCGCCGGGGACGTACTCGCGTAGCTCCGTCGGCTCGAGGCCCGTCCCGAGGCGGCCGGCGTCGTGTTCGCCGTAGACCGCCGCGGTTCGGTCGCCGGCCTTGCCGACGTGAATCGATCGCGGACTGCGGGGATCGACGGTGACCGTCGGCGCCGGGCCAAGCGAGAACTCCTCGCGAAGCAGGCCGTTTTCGGCCGTCACGGTCGGCTCGTCGAAGCGATGGTCGCCCGCGATCGGCCAGGAGACGGACCGTGTCAGTTCGGCACGGTCCGTGCCGGGTTCGAGCGAGAGCGCCACCGGCTCCTCGAGTGTCGCCGCCGTCGGGACGCCACCCTCGATCTCGATCTCGAGGGCGAGCGAGGCGTCGTCTCGGGCCGCCGTCAGCGTCACTGGCGTCGTCTCGTCGGTGTGGACGCCGGCTCTGGCGACCGACTGGTCGATCTCCAACGTGTCGACGGTCGCCTCGAGCCTGCGCCAGAACCGATACTGCTGTGTCACGACCCACGCGCCGATCAGCCCGGCCCCGGCGACCAACAGGGGGGCAGCGAGTACTGTCCCGAGTACTGCGAGCAGTCCCACGAGCGCAATCACTGCCCAGAGCCGGCGCGTGGGGATCATATTCGATCGATGCGGGGGTACCGTGTTGAAGGTACTGATTCGCACGTCCCGTCACGCCGCCGAAACGATGGCGGGGCCTCCCGACTCCGGTGTCAAAAGAACAGCTTTTCATGGTCGACCGCAAAGTCACTGATCGTGACTTCCGTCGCCGGTCGGACGATCCTCCTCGTAACGCTACTGCTCTGTCTCCCAGTGGCATCGGCGTCGGTCGGCGGCGTCGCCGCGGGAAGCCCCGCCGACACCGGAGCGGCGGCTGGGTCCCTGGCGGCACAGGGCGACGACGCCGAGACCAACGAGACGGTCCGCCACCGTGATCCCGACGCGTACGACGACGACGGCGACGGCGACGAGACCGAACGCTGGCTCTCCGGGTGGCTCTCGGATCGCCTCGAGGAGAGTTCCTACGAACTCAGCGACGGCGAGTACGACCTCGCCCGTGACCACGTCGACGAGGAGTACCGCGAGCGCTTCGATCAGTACGTCGAGGTCGCCGACGACGTCGACGACGATGACGACGAGTCGGAGTCGAACGCCTACGAGGAGGCCCAGCGCGAACAGGAGCGGCTGATCGACGCGGTCGAGGAGTACAACGAACTCAAAGCGGAGTACGAGGCCGCACGCGAGGCCGGCGACGACGAACGGGCCCTCGAGCTCGCCCGGGAACTCGAGGCGCTGGCCGAGGAGATCGGCGACGCGAGCCAGCACGTCCAGGAGCACTTCGAGACGATCAGCGAGGACCCCGAGATCGATCTCTCGGCGGCCAACAGCTCCATCGAAGAGACAAACGAGAGCATCCAGTCCGAACAGTCGACCATCCGCGAGGCGGAGTTCGTCGGGACCGAGCTGACGGTGACGACGGCCGACGGGTCGATCTCGGCCGCCGACCCGCTGGTCGGCAGCGGCTCGCTCCAGACTGCCGACGGCGAGGCGATCGCCAACGAGGAGATCCGCCTCGAGGTCGGCCAACAGGAGCTACACGTCGAGACGGACGAGAACGGTGCCTTCGAGTTCGAGTATCGCCCCGTCTTCGTCCCGGCCGACGCCGAGTCGGTGACCGTCAGCTATCTGCCGGCGTCGGACTCGGTCTATTTCGGTAGCGAGACCTCGGTGCCGGTCTCGATCGAGCCGGTCGAGCCGGCGCTGTCGGTGTCGGCAGTCGAGCCGGAGTCGGCGGCCTACAACGAGTCGATCACTCTCGAGTCGACGCTGTCGGTCGACGGGACGACGATCGACACGGACGTCCCGCTGGTCGCCACGATCGACGGGACGCCGCTTTCGACGACCGGGGCGACCGCGACAGTTCCAGCGGACGTCCCGGCCGGCGACCACGAGCTAGACGTCGCACTCGCGTTCGACGACCGCGCACTCGAGTCGACCGAGACGACGACGTCGCTGACCGTCACCGAAACCGACCCCGACCTCACGTTCGACGCGGCCCGGACCGGCGACGACGAGGTCGCCGTCAACGGCTCGCTGACGGTCGATGGCGACGGCATCGAGGACCAACCGATCCGAATTCAGGCCGACGGAACCGAACTCGAGACGCTGACGACCGGAACGGCTGGTGTGTTCGATGGGACGGCCTCGCTGCCGGAGGAGGTGGCCGCCGACGACCTCCAGTTCGTCGCCGTCTACGACGACGAGGGAACGAACCTCGCGCGGACGGAGGCGGCGGTGACGGTCGCCGCCCCCGGCGGTACCGGCGGCCTCCCAGCGTGGCTCTGGCCCGCCCTCGGCGTCGTCGCCGTCGGCGGCCTCGCGGCGGTCGGGTACTGGTATCGCTCCCGCGGTGAGCGCGCCACCGACGACGGTTCGTCGGTGGTCCGTCGCGACGACCCGGTGGCGACGACCGACGACCGCAGTCCCGACGTCGCCCGTTCGCGTCTGTCGCAGGCGGCCGACCAGCTCTCGCAGGGGGCGTCCGACGCCGCCATCCAGTCGAGTTACGCCGCTGTACGTGGGACACTCGAGGACCACGTCGAAAACGCCGAGACGCTCACCCACTGGGAGTTCTATCACCGGTATCGGGACACAGCCGGCGCGGACGTCGACTCGCTTCGGGCCGTGACCGAACAGTACGAGCGTGTCACGTTCGGTCCCGAGGGGGCCACGAGCGGGGACGCCGAGGCGACTCTCGAGCAGGCTCGCACGCTGTGTGGCCTCGAGTCCGAGGTCGACGCGCCCACAGCCGAGTAGCGACGGCTTTCCTCGCTCGAGTGTATGGAAAAACCAACTATTCGAGAGGTTGGTTCAGCTCCACTGGATCTTGTTTAATTCCGAACTGTATTTATCAATCGGAAATCACTAATGGGGGGAGGGTCTAGTCGGGGCATGGGCGATATCGGAGCGAGTATCTCGACGCGGATGGCCGAGAAGTTCTTTGCCACCCGTGGCCACGGCGTGTTGTCGCTTGCAAACGACGACGACGCGTACGGCGTTCCCGTCTCGTATGGCTACGATCCGGCGACCGAACGTTGTATCATTCACCTCGTCGTCGAACCGTCGAGCAAGAAAGTACAGTTCCTCGAGACAGCCGATACCGTGACGCTGACGGCCTACGAGTACGACGCCGACGCGGCGTGGCAAAGCGTCATCGCGACCGGATCGCTGGTCGAACTCTCGAGCGACGACGTGGCCGAGCAGGCGGCTGCGATCTTCTTTACCCGGGCGGCCTACACCGACGTGACCGCCCGCCGGGAGAGCGATCCCGCCGACGTCCACTGGTACGAACTCGAGATCGAGACGCTCACCGGTCGCGGGACGGAGTAGTCATCCCGTCTCACAGCCTCGAGGGGTGTCCGCCGCCGGATCGAGTTACCGGTTCGTTTTTATTATCGTCGTGGCTACGTACTGCCGAATGGTCGACTCGCGAACATTGGTGGCGATGTTGCCGCGGCCAGTGCGGACGATGCCGGCGGATCTCGCCGCCGTTTTCGTGTTCGTCGCCCTGACGAACGTCGCCGTCCTCGCACCCGTCGTTCGCGAGACGCCGCTTCGCATCCCGCTTGGACTGGCCTTCGTCCTCTTCGTTCCCGGCTACGCCTTCATCGCGGCGCTGTTTCCCGAAGCCGGCACGTCGCCGGCGGCGGCCACCGACGCGTCGACGGCCGACGCCGAGGCCACGGCCGAGGCTACCGATGGGGGGACGGAGACGGGCGGGACCCTCACCGGGGCGCTTGCGGGCGATCGGTCCGGCATCGACGGGATCGAACGCGTCGCGCTTTCCTTCGGGCTGAGTATCGCGATCACGCCGCTGCTCGGGCTGGTGCTTAACTTCACCCCGTGGGGGATCCGCCTCGTGCCGATCATGGTCGCCGTCAGCGCCTTTACCGTCGTGGCGGCTGCCGTCGCCGTCGTCCGCCGCCGGGCGCTGCCCGCCGAGGAGCGCTTTCGGGTCCCCTACCGGTCGTGGTACGCCGCCGGGCAGTCGGAGCTGCTCGAGCCCGATACCCGGGCCGACGCCGTCTTGAACGTCGTGTTGGTGTTGTCGATCGTCCTCGCGGTCGGCAGCGTCGGCTACGCGGTCATGGTCCCTCCCGACGGCGAGCAGTTCTCGGCCGTCTACGTGCTGACCGAGGACGACGACGGCGACCTCGTCGCCGACGACTACCCCACCGAGTTCACGGTCGGTGAGAGCCAGCCGGTCGTGGTGGGCGTGGACAACCACGAACACGAGTCCGTCGACTACACCGTCGTCGCCCTCGAGCAAGCGGTCTCAGTCGAGGGCGGCAATCAAAGCGCCATCGAGGAGAACGCGACCGCGAACGTCTCCGACGTCACCGTCGAGGAGCAACGCGAACTCGAGCGCTTCGAGACACAGCTGGCCCACAACGAGACGTGGCACCACACCCACGACCTCGAGCCGACGCTGACCGGCGAGGACGTCCGGCTGGTGTGGCTGCTGTTCCCCGACGGTGAGGTTCCCGACGAGCCGTCGATGGACGACACCGAGTACAGCGTCCACCTCTGGGTCGACGTCGAAGAGCCGTGAGTGGTTTCGGCCGATCGGAAGTTCCGCATTCTTCTTTACGGTTCCGTGGGTTGGTGCGAACGCACTCGAGTGTAGGTCCTCGAGTGCGGGGAATACGGTCGCCACGTCCAGGCGACCGGGCCGGCGGTCCATCCGGCCTCTCACCACATCCGCACCTGTGTCACACCTCACTGTGTTGCCTTTCTATATCAGCGGTGTGCCGTCGACCGAGACCCACTCGTTCTACAGTGACAGTACCGTCTCGAGTCCGGTCAACCCGGTCGGTACGTCGATGCGCCACTGTTGTGGAGCCAGTCGATGGAGCCCATAGAGCATGGCGAATGTCAGTGCTTTCAGCGAGACGAGCGCTAATAGCTGCGGCCGTCGATCACCGCCGCATCGACCGGATTGGGTTTCGACCGCGCCAGCGGTCTCGATAAAATAGATGTATGTGTTTAGCCCGAGCTGATTTCGGTACTGTCTCGTAGGAAGCGTTCAACGGACGCGATATGAGCAGGCAGCAGACATCGGATACGACTCTCAGGGATGGGCTCCGCAGCGGAGCCCATCCCGTTGCTTCTGCTGTCATAACTGGTTGGTGGAGTCTGTGAACGCAGACGACTTCACCAAAGAAGAGCTCCTTTCTCGGTTGCTTCAGCTTGAGCAGCGAATCGGAGAACTTGAGCAAGAAAACAAGCGGAAGGACAAGAAAATCGATCAGTTGCAAGAGCAACTTGACCAGAAGGACGAGCGGATAGAAGAACTTGAAACACGTCTTCGTAAATACGAAAATCCGCATACACCGCCCAGTAAGCGACGGTCGGGGACTGAGAGTGATCAGCGCAACCTCTGAACATCTGGAAGGAACGTTTCAATCCAATCACTAGCGAAACTCAGTCGATGGCTCAAGCGGAGAAATGTCTCGGTGAGGAACGCTTTGAAGTGGTCTCGATCCGCGAAGATCTCTGGCGAGATCTCGCGTTTCAGATCCTTCCACAGCGGTTCGATGGCGTTCAACGTCGGTGAATACGGCGGGATGAAGACGAACTCGATGTCGAGTTCGTCGGCCCGTTGTTGGGTGAGATTCGCGTGATGAGACCCGTAGTTATCGGCTACGAGCAGAATCCGCCCAACCGGGTTCTGCTCGCGAATCTCTTCGAGTGCCTCAACGATCGTCTCTTTGACCAACCGTTCTTTGAACGTGATCACGCTCTGTCCAGTGAGTGCGTAGAACCCAATCGACCGTCTAGGAAACGTTACCAGCGGTTTCTCGATTGTCACTGTCCGATCAAACGACCACATTCGCTGAGAATTGTCGAACGGTTGGGGCCACGCTTCATCGAAAGAATCCGAACACGACCGGATCGTCTTCTTTGTCTGGCTTCTTGGGATCCTCGCCGAGCGCCTGATCAAGGCGCTCGACGAGAATCTCTTCAGCATCGTCGGGCCGTCGTGGATCCATCGGCCGCGGTTTGGCGTATTTCATGCCGGCATCTCGAAGCTTTCGGCTAAGATGGGACGGGTGGTACGTGACGTTGTATCGGTCTTCGATAAGTGCGTGAATCTGCTTAGGAGTCCATGGCTGGCCTTCTTCAAGAATCTCACAGACTTCGTCCCACTGTTGGGTGGTGAGCTTCGGCGGCCGGGCGCCGCCGAAGCGTGGGCGGAGACCCTCTACGCCATCATCATTCCACGCCAGTGCCCACCGACGCGTCGTGGATCGGGAGATCCCGACGCGTCGACCTGCTTGCTCGCGGGTATCTCCCAAATAGAGGTTCTTGATGTAACACAGTCGCCGGACGAGACGGGTCTCGTCCGCCTCCTGAGCCGATTCAATTGCTTGATCAAGTTCTTCCTCAGACAGATGTCGCACCAACAAACCACGCTGACTCTTGTTCATCGAGAAAGATACGCTTCCAAAGGGGTCAACGCTTTCGCAGACCACTCCGAGTCCCCGACCTCGCAGGACGACGAAGACGAGAATGTTCGAACCGACGGCGGCACTCTTGGACGGAAGAACGGTCATGATCCAGAGTGGCGTGTAACAGCTGATCCCGACGAAGAAATCGAAGTCACCCGTGACTGCTGTCCCGAGTGTGGCGAACACTTCGACGAGTCGGTGGGCGCCAGCCCCCGGCTCGTCGAGGAGATCCCTGATCCGCAGCCCCCAGAAGTCACCCAGTACAACCGCCACTGCTACCAGTGCGACTCTTGTGGAACAGAAACCGTTGCTACACACCCCGACTGCCCCGATGAGGGGCAGTTCGGGGTGAACGTCATCTCTCAAGCAGCACTTTCCCGGTACGATCACCGCCTCCCCTACCGGAAAATCGCTGATCGCTTCGAGCAACTGCACGGGTTGGAACTCTCTGGCGCGTCCGCGTGGCACGCGACCGAGCGCGCTGCGCGCGCCGGTCGCTGCGAATACGAACAGATTCGAAGACAGATTCAGCAAGCAGAGATCGTTCACGTTGACGAAACTGGTATCAAACGCGAGGGTGAGCAAGCGTGGATCTGGACATTTCGGACGAGCGAGCACACGCTATACGCCGCCAGAGAGAGTCGTGGAAGTGATGTTCCCGCGGAAGTCCTCGGCGAGGACTTCGCGGGAACGGTCATCTGCGATGGGTGGACGGCGTATCCAGCGTTCAGCAGTAACCTTCAGCGGTGCTGGGCACATCTTCTCCGAGAAGCTGAAGACGTTGCTAGTGACCACGAGGAGGCAGAGCCCGTTTATCGGTATCTCAAGCAGATGTTCGTCGGTCTCCAGTCGTGGCTGGAGACCGACCCGAGTCTTCGTGAGAGAGCACAAATGCACCGCTCATGCCAAAACGGGCTTAGATCACTCGTTGAGCGGTCAGTAACCGACGAGACAGTGGCAACACTACTCGGGAAGATCGAAGGAGGGATCGACCACTGGCTCACCTTCGTCGGTGAGCCAGCGGTCTCCCCGACGAACAACGCAGCTGAGAACGCACTTCGTGAACCAGTCGTTCTCCGGAAAATCATTGGGACACTCCGTAACGATCGAGGTATGTTCGTTCATGAGACGATCTTGTCCCTGCTGGCGACATGGCGCCAGCAGGGACGCAATCCCTACGAAGAACTTCGCCGAGTCGTCAACAACAACGAGATGATCTCACGGGCTCACGCTGTGCCGGCTGTCGAGACTTCGGGGTAAACTCATACAAATAGATTATGGTGACAAGATCGTCAACACAGAACGTGACGATCGCGGGTGCCTATAGGACGGACTCGAGCGTGATGGTCGGGTGGTCGGACGGAACGCTCGAGTCGACGCAGCTCACTACGCGACGAAAAATAGGAGAACGGTTGTATAGCTACCGCCGCCTATCCCTCTGTCTCGTCCTCAAGGTTCGTGTCAGGAACGGATACCGTGTGGTCAGCAACGGTCGTGTCCGTTGGCGTGTGGATCAGCTGCACCGTGACGTCCTCACTATCTAGCTCGCCGTTCAGTTTCTCGCTCTCGGTCTCAAGAATATCACTTTCTTCGCCAGCAATTACGGTAATCGTCGTTCCACCGTCGAAGTCACCATCCATTTCAACGCCAATCTCGTTCTCAGAGTAGTCGCCACTGTCGTCAATGTCGCCCCCGTCAAAGTCCGCCAGCAATTGGCCGTTTTCATCGCGGACGTTAATTAGAGCCTCGTTCCGGTCAATCGCGTCGCCGCTTTGATGGCTCAGGAAGGCAAGTTGTTCTTCAGCATCATCATCCGTACCCCAATCAGAATTAGTGCTGATATCAGTACCGGCGGTTGGTGCCGAATCTCCCATCTCGTCACCCATATCCAGCACGAAGGCAGCGATGACAGCCGCGAGAATGACGGTTATGGCTACCATCAAGATGACACCTATGACAGGTGACACTGCTCGTTCGTCTTCACTTCCAATCAGCTTGTCTCTGTATTTCGTTAGGTCTGCGTCCATTGTCGATCACGCACCCACCAGCGGCGGGAAGGCTTATGGTCGGGGGCCGAAAACCACCGACCTGCATTCAGGGGACTGGGGGTTCGTCCCAATCCCACGCCAGCCTTCTTCGCGCCGCGTTCGGATGCTATCGGGATCGAGTCTGGTTATCTCGTATAAACATATGGGGTAATGATAGTCTGGTAGGAATACAACGGTTTCAATCGTGATAATTAGCCAGCCGCAGAACCGATCCAGCGAGGCCTTGAACGGTTATTTGCCGCGACTATCAGATCTGAAACCGACATTCGACAACTCTCATATATGTTCCGTCTCAACAACCGAACATGACCGACTCGCTCGTCACTGAACGCGCTCTCGCGCGCACCTACGATTCCGGGTACCACGCCGACGCCTGGGCGATCGTCGAGCAGTATCGCCGCGCCGTCAGCTATGCGAGTCGACACGACGTCGGCTCGAGTGCGGCTGCCTCGGCGCTGGACCTGCCCCGCAGTCGCCTCCGGCCGTGGATCGACGGCGACAGCGTCCCCGACCCTGTCCGGGCGATCGACACCGCCCGCGAGTATGGCTGGCTCGAGTGTGGCTTCGACGATCCCGCGTTCGCCGGCCTGAACGCCCTCGTCGCGAACGTCTTTTCGGGTGGCTCGATCGCCGAGCGCAACTACGCACCGACCTTCGCGCTCAATCATCGCGGCGACGACAGTCACGTCGTCGACGCCTGCGAGCTGGCCGCCGTCGACTATCGCGTTCTCGAGCGCGAGGGCCGGGCCGACGAACTGCGGCCGACCGCCGACGGAACCGTCCTCGGACGGGTGCTCGCCGTCTTGGGAGCCCCCGTCGGGCCGAAGGCCGACCAACAGCTCTCGCTGCCGTCGTATCTCGAGGACGCACCCGCCGAGACCCGCGAGACGTTCGCGTACGCGTATCTAGAAAATCGAGCGATCGAACACGACGGGAAGGCCACGCTGACGATTCGGGAACGACGGAATCGGGCGTATCTCGAGGCGCTGGCGGAGCTGTTGAATTCGGTCGCCGGTGGCGGCGTCGAGTTCGGTGAGACGACGATTACGATATCGGCTGCGGCGACCCGGGAGTTGGGCGTCGTCCGGTAGTCGATCGCCCTTCTTTCGATATCCATACCAGTCGCGTCTCGAGATTTTTCAAACCAATACTCATAAGAGGGAACCAGTTCAGGTGTTGTCACATGGAATCTGTTACTGCAGTCGTCCTCGCGGGCGGCGAGGGAGCACGGCTCCGGCCGCTGACGCACAACCGGCCGAAGCCGTTGTTGCCGGCCGCGACGACACCGATTCTGGAGCACGTCTTCGATCGTCTTCTCGAGGCCGGCGTGACGGAGTTAGTCGTCGTCGTCGGCTACGAGCGCAACCGCGTCCAGGCCCACTTCGGGCCGACCTACGAGAACGTCCCGATCACCTACGTCACCCAGGACCGCCAGCTCGGCAGCGGCCACGCGCTGTTGGCCGCCGAGGAGGCAGTCGAGGGGACGACGCTCGTCGTCAACGGCGACCAGATCGTCTCGAGTACGGTCATCGGCGACGTGCTCGCGGCCCACGACGAGTCGGCCGCCGCGACGCTTGGCGTGCTCGCCCGGAGCGACGTCGGCTCCTACGGCGGGGTCATCCTCGAGGACGACACCGTCACCGAGATCGTCGAGAACCCACAGGACGACCGCTGTTATCGGCTCAACGCGGGCGTCTACGCCTTCGAGCCGGCGATCTTCGACGCGATCCGTCGCGCCAAGCCACGCGCCGGCGAGCAGTCGCTGACCGACGGGATCACGGCCCTCCTCGAGTCCGACGCGGACGTCCACGGCGTCGTCTCCGAAGGGCTGTGGGTCGACGCGACCTACCCGTGGGACTTACTCGACGTCTCCGTCGAACTGTTCGATGCGGGCATCGTCGACCCCGACCGCGACGGCGTCGCCGACACCGCGACGGTCCACGAGTCGGCCGTCGTCCGCGAACCGGTCGCGATCGCCCCCGACTGCGAGATCGGCGCGGGCGCCGTCGTCGGCCCCTACGCCTGTCTGGGCGAGAACGTCACCGTCGGCTCGAACGCCGTCGTCGAACGCAGCGTCGTCGACGCCGATACCCGGATCGGGGCGTCGGCGACCGTCGTCGACTGCGTGACCGGCGTCGGCGTCACGGTCGGCAACGGGACGACGATCCCCGGCGGCCCCGGCGACGTCCGCGTCGGTGACCGCGTCTTCGAAGACGAGTCGCTGGGTGCCGTCCTCGGCGACCGCGTCGAGGACCAGGGCGGCTGTACGTACGTGCCAGGGGCCGTTGTCGGCTCGAGTGCAACCGTCTCGACCGGGGCGACCGTCCGTGGCACCCTCGCCGCCGGAACGGAGGTGCGTCCCTGATGTGTGGGATCATCGGCTACACCGGCTCCGGTACCGGGGACGTCCTCGACGTCCTCATGACCGGGCTCTCGGGACTCGAGTACCGCGGCTACGACTCCGCGGGCGTCGCCGTCGCGAACTCCTCGCTCGAAGTCTACAAACGCGAAGGCGAGGTGTCGGCCCTCGAGAACGCGGTGCCCGACAGCGACCTCGACGGACTGGCCGGCATCGGCCACACCCGCTGGAGCACCCACGGGCCGCCGACCGACGCCAACGCCCACCCCCACACGGACGACGACGGCCGGGTGGCGGTCGTCCACAACGGCATCATCGAGAACTACCAGGCGCTGCGTCGCGAACTCGAGGCCGACGGCTATACGTTTACGAGCGACACCGACACCGAAGTCGTGCCACACCTGATCCGGTCGGCGCTGGATTCGGGGGCCGACCGCGAGACGGCGTTCCGGCAGGCGGTCCAGCGCCTCGAGGGCAGTTACGCCGTCGCGACCGTCTTCAACGGCAGCGAGACAGTGTACGCCGCCCGCAACGAGTCACCGCTGGTACTCGGCATCGGCGAGGACGGCCACTACCTCGCCAGCGACGTCCCCGCGTTCATCGAGTTCACCGATCGCGTCGTCTACCTCGAGGACGGCCAGTTCGCCCGCGTCAACCCCTCGGGGATCGTCGTCACCGACGACCAGGGGGCCATCGTCGAGACGGCCGTCGAGACCGTCGACTGGGATCCCGAAGACGCCGGCAAATCCGGCTACGACCACTACATGTTAAAGGAGATCCACGAACAGCCGACGGCGATCCGAAAATGTCTCCGCGAGCGCGTCACCGAACTCGAGGGGTCGATCGACGTCGCGGAGTTGGCCGATCTCGAGGTCGAGGGCCCCGTCCAGTTCGTCGCCTGTGGCACCTCCTATCACGCCGCGTTGTACGGCGCACGCCTGTTGCGCGAGCGGGGCGTCCCCGCACAGTCGTTTCTCGCAAGCGAGTACGACGTCGACGCCGTCCCGCTGCCTGAGGGGTCGCTGGTCGTCGGCGTCACCCAAAGCGGCGAGACCGCAGACACCATGAGCGCGTTGCGAGCAGCCAACCGCGCCGGCGCGACGACACTCGCCCTGACGAACGTCGTCGGCAGCTCGGCCGCCCGGGAGTGTGACCACGTCATGTACATCCGGGCCGGCCCCGAGATCGGCGTCGCCGCAACGAAGACCTTCGTCAGCCAGCAGGTCGCGCTGGCGATGCTCTCGAGTGTGGTCTCGGGACGCGGGTCACAGGAGTTTGCACAGCAACTGCGTGCCCTCCCCGACCAGATCCAGCAGGTGTTAGACGAGTCCACCGCCCGCGAAGTCGCCGCCGCCTACGAGGACGCCGACGCCTACTTCTTCATCGGCCGCGGGTACAACGCCCCCGTCGCCCTCGAGGGCGCCCTGAAGATGAAAGAGATCACGTACAACCACGCCGAAGGGTTTGCCGCCGGCGAACTGAAACACGGGCCCCTGGCACTGGTGACTGATTCTACGCCCGTCTTCGCACTCGTCACCGAGGGTGACGACGTCTCGAAAACCCTGGGCAACGTCAAAGAAGTCGAAGCCCGCGACGCCCCCATCGTCGCCGTCACCGACATCCCCGACCAGGTCTCGGCGTACGCCGATCACGTCCTCGAGGTTCCCTCGAGTGGGCCGCGGTTTACTCCTATTCTCGCGAACATTCAGTTGCAGCTGGTGGCCTACTGGATCGCCAATCGGCTGGATCGGTCGATCGACAAACCACGGAACCTGGCGAAAAGCGTCACCGTCAAATGAGCGACGTTTCTGTCGACTACGCTGTTTTGTAGCCGGATCTGCTGTTGTCGATAGCCAGTCATCGCGTATTGCGCTCTAAATGACAATCATACAATAGTATGGATGTCGAAACTTTCATCGGTTCTTGACCGAGTCGCCCTCATATGCAGGGCACGGCTGACGAGGAAACACGGTACTGTGACGCGTGTGGGACAGAGCAACCTGTCAAACGAACTGTTCCGTGGCAACCCGATCTCTGTCGCGTCTGTGGGGCCGACCTCGAGGCTTCTGAAGAGTGATTAGTGGCTCGAGGGAGTCAGGGCTGGTAGGAAGTTCTGTATCGTGATCTCGCGTTTTCTTTCTCTGGATTCGCTTGTGACGCTGCTCGAGTTTCGAGGTCGTACTGCTTTGGAGACGACTTCGAAAGCCCTCGGCGGGCTCACGGTCGCTGCGACGGATATCTTCCCTCCGGTCAGATAGGGCCGCCGCAGCGACGCTCTTCCAGCGCGAGCCCGCCTCGCCCTTTCAGTCCGCCAGGGGTCGACCGCCTGCCCTTCCCCGGGTCGTGTGGCTCTCGCAGTGCTCGAGCCACACTTCCGGCCGTGGCGTGTCCTCGAGACGTGCGATACGGTTTCTCTTATTGTGAGCGCGGCCGGTAGCTGTGTCCGTAGTACCACTAACCAGAAACTTCTTGTGCGACAACTCGTCATCTATTATCAATGAAAGCTGTCGTTCTCGCAGCTGGCGAAGGGACTCGGCTCCGGCCGTTGACCGAAGACAAACCGAAAGGAATGGTCGAGGTCGACGACCAGCCGATCTTGACTCACTGTTTCGACCAGCTCATCGATCTCGGTGCAGACGAGCTCGTCGTCGTTGTCGGCTATCTGAAAGAAGTGATCATCGACCACTACGGCGACGAGTACCGCGGCGTCCCGATCACCTACACCCACCAGCGCGAACAGAAAGGACTGGCTCACGCACTGTTGAGCGTCGAGGAGCACATCGACGACGACTTCATGCTGATTCTCGGTGACAACATCTTCAACGCTAATTTGGAGGACGTCGTTCGCCGTCAGCAGGAGGATCGAGCCGACGCCGCGTTCCTCGTCGAGGAAGTGCCGTGGGATGAAGCTTCCCGATACGGTGTCTGTGACACCAACAAGTACGGCGAGATTACCGACGTGATCGAAAAGCCCGACGATCCGCCGTCGAATCTCGTGATGACCGGGTTCTACACGTTTAGCCCGGCGATCTTCCACGCCTGTCATCTCGTCCAGCCCTCCGACCGCGGCGAGTACGAGATCAGTGACGCGATCGATCTGCTCATTCAGTCGGGGCGAACCATCGACGCGATCGCCCTCGACGGCTGGCGCATCGACGTCGGCTATCCCGAGGATCGTGACGAAGCCGAACGAAGGCTGCAAGGGGAAGCCGAAGCCGTCGCCGAAGCAGCGTCCGACTGATAGCGGCCTGTAATTCCCGTTCACTAGTGGCGTCGACCGCCGTTTCGGCACTCGAGTTTCGAGACATGCTGGCGGGACGTCGATAATTCAGTGGCGGTTCGAATCGTCTCAAGTTAGTTATAAAGACTTCTCTGGTGAACCAACAGATTTTTGATCACTCTAGGGAACTCATTACATCGATGGACATTCTCGTTACGGGAGGTGCCGGTTTCATCGGCGGCCACCTCGCAGAGTCTTTTGCGCGCGAAGGTCACGACGTCACGGTACTGGACAATCTCGATCCGTACTACGATACCGGAATCAAACAGCAGAACATCGAAATCGGTCGTCAGGCCGCAGCGGCAGATAACCGGACCGACAGTGCGACGTCGACGGCGGACGGAGACGACGAGACACTCGAGTACGACGAGTCCGACGTCCCCGAACCGAACGACGGGGGTTACGAGTTCGTCGAGGGCGACGTTCGGGATCCCGAGCTTGTCGAGCAGTTGGTAGACGACGTCGATGTCGTTTATCACCAGGCCGCCCAGGCGGGCGTTCGAACGAGCGTCGACGATCCGCGCAAACCCAACGACATCAACGTCGATGGGACGCTGAACGTGCTGGATGCAGCACGCGACACGGACATCGAACGCGTCGTCCTTGCGAGTTCGTCATCCGTGTACGGCAAACCCGAGTATCTCCCCTACGACGAGGAGCATCCGACGACGCCCGTCAGTCCTTACGGCGTCTCGAAACTCGCCGGCGAACAGTACGCTCGTGTCTACAACGAAGTGTACGGGCTCCCGACGGTCTCGCTGCGATACTTCACCGTCTACGGGCCGCGGATGCGACCCAACATGGCGATTTCGAACTTCGTCTCGCGATGTCTCAGCGGAAAGCCGCCCGTCGTCTACGGTGATGGCTCCCAGACGCGGGACTTCACGTACATCGACGACGTCGTCGCGATGAACCGAACCCTGATGACCGACGACAGCGCAGACGGCGAGATCCTGAACGTGGGCTCGACGGGGAACATCGACATCCTCACGCTCGCGGAAACGATCCGCGATGAGATCGACCCATCGCTCGAACTCGAGTTCGCCGAACAGCCGACGGGCGACGCCCAACACACCCACTCCGATGTCTCGAAGGCCAGCGAACTGGTCGGCTACGAGCCAACGACGACGATTCGTGAGGGCGTCTCTCAGTTCATCGACTGGTATAAGGCGAACCGAGAGTGGTACGAGCCGCTCGTCCTTCAGTCGTAATATCGGACCCGAGTCCGCACCGGTATCGTCTCTGCTCAGTACACAATACGGACTTCGATTCTCCTGAAATGCACCTGATTACCGAACAGTGACGGCGTGCGGTATCGCTATTTCACTCTTTCCTACCAGATCTGTGCACCTGGCGTCCCGCAGTTATCACAAACGACTGCCGTATTGCCCTTGTACATCTCCTCTGTCAGTTTTCCATCCTCACAAAACGCACAGTCACTGTTTCTCAAGGCTGTTATCACTGGATGGGTCGTGGTTGTCGACCCCTCTGATGGCTGCATCTTATCTCGAAGGTATCATGTAGATAGTATAATTTCTTTGATCGAGATACCGAACGACTGTCGGAGCGAACAGATACATTATAGAATTAACTATTGAGATAGTATCCACTGGATTTATATATCTCCCATCTATACTCTTTTCCGACTGAGATATACGCTCGATAACAGGACTGATCGTTTCGACGAACGATCGATTTGCCGGAATTATGGTAGTGATGGCCGATACGCAGCAGGAACGAAAGTTGTTACCAGCGACGTCATTCCCGATATCAATTCGGTTTCGGTCACGCTGCGTTCGTGTTCCCCTCACTGTCGATTTGCCTCCGTTTCACGGCGGTCGTTCGTCGGACGACACTGGAACGTGATCAGTCCAGGAGAGCGACGTCCAATCAGCTATGAGTGATCAAATATACAGTAGTACGGTATCAGACGTAGAATCGGTCCAAATCTGTGTCGTCGGCCTCGGGTACGTCGGCCTCCCACTCGCGTACGAACTCGACGCGGAAGGCCATCAGGTCTGGGGGTACGACGTCGATCCCGAGAAAGTCGACTCCCTCGAGACAGGAATCGATCCGACGGGTGACGTCGGTGATGCGAACATCGCCGACAGTGACGTCGAGTTCACGACGGACGCGGCCGCAATCGAGGAAGCCGAGTACGTGATCGTCGCGGTACCGACACCCGTCGACGACCTCGAGAAACCCGACCTGGGACTCGTCGAAAGCGCAGGACAGACGGTCGGCGAGCACATCGAACCGGGGACGACGGCGATTCTCGAGTCGACCGTCTATCCGGGTGCGACACGCGAGGTGTTCGTTCCCGCGATCGAAGAGACGTCCGGCCTCGAGGCAGGCGACGAGTTCGGCGTTGGCTATTCGCCCGAGCGAATGGTGCCGGGTGACGACGAACACGGCCTCCGGAACGTCGTCAAAATCGTCAGTGGACTCACTGACGAGACGCTAGCGGAGGTTGCCTCGCTGTACGAGTCGATCGTCGACGCCGGGGTTCACCGTGCGCCAACGATCGAGACTGCGGAAGCAGCGAAGTGCGTCGAAAATACGCAGCGGGATCTGAACATCGCGCTCGTCAACGAGTTGGCTGTCGCGTGTGATCACCTTGGACTGGATACGGAGGCCGTCCTCGAGGCTGCCGGAACGAAGTGGAACTTCCACGACTATCGACCCGGTCTGGTTGGCGGCCACTGTATTCCGGTGGATCCGTTTTATCTGATCTACGAGACCGAACAGCAGGGATTCAGTCCGGAACTGATCCAGAAGGCTCGAGAGGTAAACGAGTACGTTCCCGAACACGTCGCGAAACAGACGATCAAGGCGCTCAACGAAAGCGAGAAGGTACTCTCGAACAGCCGCGTGCTCGTCCTCGGTCTGACGTACAAACCGGACGTCGACGACATTCGAACCTCGGCGATCGATGGTGTGATCGAGACGCTCAAAGAGTACGATATCGACGTCGTCGGGTTCGATCCACACGCCGACGACGACCAGATGCGCGAGGAGTTCGGAATCGACGTCCAGGAGGAGTTAGACGTCACCGACTTCGACGGGCTCATCGTCGGGACGCCACACAGCCAGTTCCACGGGCTGAACTTCAGCGACCTGTACTACGAGATGGCCCGCGATCCCGTTCTGGTCGACGTCGATGGAACGTTTGAAGAGGATGCACTCGAGAACGAGTTCACATATCGGAAACTGTAATGTATCGTGAACATAGCGTTGGAGTCGTCATTCCTGCGTACAACGAGGAAGGGTTCGTCGGCGACGTGATCCGCGAGATGCCCGATTACGTCGATCGGATGTACCTGATCGACGACTGTTCGACAGACGGCACGTGGGAGGAAATCCACGACGCTGCTCGCGAGGATGCCGACGGCACCGAACTCGAGTACACAGGTGAACTCGACGACAGTGGTGCGAAGACAGCGCCAGAGGCAATGGCCGACGGTGGTCAGACGATGCTCGAGCAGCGAGCGATCGTCGAGGACTCTATTGGCCGTGTCGTCCCGATCCAGCACCGCGAGAACCTCGGTGCCGGCGGCGCGATCAAGACGGGGTATCTGGCCGCCCTTGAGGACAAAGTCGACATCGTGCCGACCGTCGACGGCGACGGCCAGATGGACCTCTCGCAGCTGCCGCGACTGATGGACCCGATCGTCGAGGACAAGGCCGACTACGCGAAGGGCAACCGGCTACTGTACAAGGAGTTCCGCTCGGAGATGCCGGCATTCCGCTTCTTTGGCAACTCGATCCTGACCTTCCTGACGAAGATTGCCTCCGGCTACTGGAAGACGATGGACCCGCAGAACGGGTATACCGCGATTTCCCGGTACGCACTCGAGAACGTCGGGATCGAGAACATGTACGAGTACTACGGCTACTGTAACGACATCCTCGTGAAACTCAACGCCAAGGGGATGCGCGTGGCCGACGTCGCGATGCCGGCCGTCTACGGCGACG
The DNA here is from genome assembly GCF_030848565.1 of Natronolimnohabitans sp. A-GB9. Classification (GTDB taxonomy): domain Archaea; phylum Halobacteriota; class Halobacteria; order Halobacteriales; family Natrialbaceae; genus Natronolimnohabitans. Next base: position 2,265 of record NZ_JAVDDV010000028.1, on the reverse strand, counting down.
AAGAGTCATCGATCGACTACACGACGTACATCCGGAAGGTGTCGGGGATGTTGCTGCGGAACTTCTTCTGGCGCCTGAAGGTGAAGTACCTCGCGCTGGACTTCCATCCGCTGGCGTTGTTCTACCTGTTCGGAGCTGGTACCGCTGGGATAGGTATTCTCGGTGGGCTGTGGGCGATTTACACGGCGGTCGCCTTCGATCAGGCGCTCTTCGTGCGTGGCTCGGCGAGTATGATCCTGTTCACGATGGGCAGCATGTTCGTGATGTTCGCCATGCTCTTCGATATGCAGGTCAACAAGGACAGCGAGATCCAGGTCTACGATTGAACTGCTGCTCGTTTTTCGGACAGAACAGTTTTAGGACCGTTCTCACAGGCGAATCAGCGACAGTGAGAGCACGATTACGACGGTTGCTCTAGTATATCGGTGTAGACTGCAGTCGTTTGTTCGACCGTATCTCGCCACGAGTAATCGTCTAATATTCGCTCTCGTCCTTCCATACCCATCTCTATTCTTCGCTCGGGATCCATCTCGAGGAGTTCGTCGAGCGCGTCGGCGAGTTCAGGCGGTGATTCCGGCGGGATCAGTCGTCCCACACCGTCGACGAGCGGCCGAAGCTGCTCGAGATCCGTTGCGATAACCGGCGTTTCACAGGCGAGAGCCTCCAACACCGTTCGCGGCAATCCCTCGGCGAGACTCGGCAGTGCGAAGACGTCTGCATCGCCTACAATCGCCGGTAACTCGTCGTTCGGCACCTCGCCCATGAACTCGACGCGTTCGGCAACGCCCTTCTTGCGAGCGAGTTGCTCGAGTTCGTCGCGCCGTGGTCCGTCACCCACGATCACGAGTCGTTGATCCGGATGCGAACCAGCAATACGGGAGAACGCATCAATCAGATAGTGAGCGCCTTTCCCGGGCTGTAATCGGCCGACGAAAACGATATACGGTGACGAAACGCCGCCATCAGTCGCCTGCGGTGCAAACTGCTCGCAGTCGATCCCGTTGTGGATCACTTCTATGTCGGTCCGAATTCCTCGATCGAGGAGTTCGTTGCGATCGCGTTCGTGATAGCACAGAATTCGGTCCGCGGCTTCGAACGCGACTCGCCCGACTGTCGGGAGATACGTGAGCTGGAGCCACTTGGGGACGCTCTGTGAAATGAGGCCGTGGTTCGTCAGGACGATCGGCTTGCGCCGCAGCGTCGAGGCTATCGCAGCCACGAGACTCGAGAAATAGAGGTGGGAGTGAATGTGGACGACGTCGTAATCCTTCGCCTCTTGAACGAGATCCGGAACGATACCGGGTGTAATCGAGTTGTTCATCGGCCGTGCAATCTGCCGATAGCGCTTCACTTCGTATCCGTCACGCGTCTCTCGTCGAGGAAGCGATGAGTCGCCGTTATCTGACGTATAGACGGTAATATTGTGGCCATCTTCGGCCTGTAATCTCGACAGATGATGAGCGTGCAAGCCGATCCCACCCATCTTTTCCGGATAAAGACTCGATACAACGCGCATTACATCCATAATTGGTGATACGTATATTGGACCGCCAACGTATAGCTGACGAAGTCTATCAGAAGCTAATAAAAATATAGAATCGAGTAAAGATAGCTATTACTAAATATATTTATATTAATTTAATTATTAGAGAGGATGTCATAGAACGAGTAGCACACCAAAGAGCAGGGTGAACGCTGAGGTGGATGAGTTCAGCGACCCTGCAAGATGATCCTTCGGTAGAGTCGTTCTTCAATGTCGCGGAAACCGAGACGCTAGCTTTGTTTGAGCATCTCTCCTTCGAGTTTCTCGAAGAGTTCGACGTGTTCGCCCCGGCGGAGACGGGGCGAACACGAGATCACGAACCACCAGAGCTGATGCGTGGCTTCCTCCATTGCTACTACCACGACATCTACGGCATTCGTCCCGTTGAGCGAGAGCTTCGAAACACGGTCGTTTGGCTCAGCTGTGGGTTCGATCGACCGCCGTCGAGAGACGCGGTCGATCGCTTTCTCACCGACCTCGAACACGTCGTTGACGAAGTCTTTGACCGACTCGTCGAGCAGGCCGCCCGGCGCGGCCTGCTCGACTTGACCTACTGTATCGATTCGACCGACGTGAGGGCGATGCCCGCCGATCAAGACGCGTCGAAGTGCTACGATCCAACTGACGACGAGTACTACTACGGCTACGGTTGCACGATCGTCTCGACCGGGCAAAAGATCCCGATTGCAGCCGAGTTCACCGAGAGTAAGCAAGCACCAGAG
>NZ_JAVDDV010000027.1 GCF_030848565.1 Natronolimnohabitans sp. A-GB9 | reverse complement strand
CGGATCTTAAACCCTCGCTTCGTGAAGCCGTTCAAAACCCCTTTCATGGGCTCTTTCCAGCCCAAGCCGAAGTATCATAATACATTAAATAAAGGGATTTAACATATAGATAAGGTAAAATAACTAGATGATGATGATCGATCATTCGGAATTTCACCTCAAGAGACAGGAGGAGGTTCGTGAGGTATGACCCGTTTACTCATTGGGAAACGGATCGATAACAAAGCCAGACAGTATTCTTGACCGAATCAATGAATCGAACGAATTCTACTTCGGTTGCTCGCTTTGATTCCGATTGCTCGGTACGCCAATCCGCTGTATTCGCGCGACAAATATTCAGAATAAATGTATGATCAATCAAATTTTATAATTAGAAGTAAACACTATCTTATAATATGTGTGCCGATCAACGATTGTAGTTCAGTTCTGAATTCCAACTAATGTCAGACCAGAAAAGAGAACTTTCGGCATTGCTCTCGAGTGCGGCGCTGGTCATGGTCGGCGGCATCGTGAGTACGGCTGCGAACTTGGGCGAGCGAATCGTTATCGGACGACTCCTCTCTCCCGACGCCTACGGCGAGGTGAGCGTCGGTCTCGCGCTGTTGATGTTCGCTCTGACGGTCGCGCTCGCCGGCTGTCCGCAGGGTGTCTCGCGGTATATCCCCCGGTACAAGGCCGTCGAAGACCGACGCGGGGTCTGGCTGAGCGGCGTGATGATCACGGCTGGATTATCGGCGCTGTTCGGCGGCGCGATGTTCGTCTTCGCCGACGCGATCGCCACACAACTATTCGAGACCAACGAGGCGGTGTCGTTCGTCCGGCTGCTGGCGATCGCAATCCCGTTTACTGCCAGCTTCCGGATCGCCGTCGCCGCGATTCGGGGATACGAGAACACGATCTATCGGACGGTTATCCAGAACTTCCTCGATCCATTCCTTCGCATCGCGTTGATCGCCCTCTTGATCGTCGCAGGTATGGGAATCGTCGCGGCCGGTGCCGCCTACCTCCTCGCGGCCGCGCTGACGCTCGTCGTCTCGCTGGTGTTTCTCCAACGGCTCATGCCCCTTCGGGGCAAATATCGGACTCATGTCCGGGAACTGTTCACCTTCTCGCTCCCATTGGTCGTCTCGAGCGTGATCGGTGTCCTGCTCATCCAGACGGACACGTTGATGCTCGGCTACTTCCGCAGCTCTTACGAGGTCGGGCTGTACAACGCTGCGTACCCGCTTGCAACCGGGCTGACAGTCGCGCTGTCGGCGTTCGGTTTCCTCTACCTGCCGATCGCCTCGCGACTCGACGCCGACGGTGAGCATGATGCGATCGACGATATCTACGCGACCTCGACGAAGTGGGTGTACGTCGTCACGTTTCCGCTCTTTCTCCTGCTGGTAGTCTTCCCGCAGGACATGATCTCGCTGTTCTTCGGGGCGTCGTACACCGACGCTGCATCGGTGCTGCCGATCCTCGCCGCTGGCTTCTTCCTGAGCGTTGCCGCCGGCCGAGACCGGGAGACCCTCTCCGCGGTCGGCGCGACCACTTGGATCGCCATCGGGAACGTCGTCGGCCTGGTGGTGAACGTGGGGATCAACCTTGCGCTCATTCCCCGGTATGGCTTCATGGGCGCTGGGATTGCGTCCGTCACCTCGCTGGTCACTGTCCACGTGGTCATCTGCGGTATCCTCGCGTTCAAATACGGCATCACGCCCTTCTCACCGGAGGCGCTTCGGAGCTACGTTGCTCTTCCCTTAATTTTGCTGCCGATCGCGGCAGCTCTCTCCTCGTGGGCCACACTCTCGCTCCTGACACTGCTTCCCGCCCTGATCGTTGTCGGCCTCACATCACTCGTCATCGTCGGCCTCGTCGGTGGTCTCGAGCCGGATGACGCCGTTGTGATCGATCTGCTCGAGGATAACACCGGCGTCACGATTCCGTACGTTCGCCGCTGGATGCCTGAGGACGACTCGAACGGCGAGAACGTCGACTCCCTTTCTGCCGATTGAAAGAGGAGCAGCACCACTCCGTGCCTCGAGCCCAGTACTGGCAACGATGGCACTGAGAACGCGCCGCGCGCAGAAATAGCTCGAACCGAGCGTCCATCTCAGTTGGAGAGTTGGCCCGGCTGCTTGCGATCCAGTGCGGCTTCGAGCATCGCCTCGAGATCGCCGGTATCAACGATCATATCGTCGTCGGGCCGCTCACAGTCGAGATAGCCGTACCAGCCGCCGACCTGCTTCGCGAGCATGAAATAGATCCCGTTGATCCGATCGTTTGGCATGAATTCGATGACAGCGATGTCATCGGTGTGGATGAGATCCGTCAGTCCAGCCCCGTGAGGTGCGACGATGCAGTCGGCCTGAGCGAACAGTGCGATCGTCTCCTTGACGCTCATCTCTGTCAGCCGGTATGATTCAAACCCGTACTCCTTGAGAACACCCTTGACAGCCTCGTCATTGATAACGCGGCGCGTCGCCGCGTCACTGCGGCTGATGTAGACCCGGTCTGAGAAGCGCGATGTGTCGACGCTTTCGAGCGCCCGCTCACGCAACTGGTCGCGGAGCCACCCATGGGAGAACGGGGATGGGTTCGGTGGGTTGATCTCTCGGCGCATCGACGGCACGACGAGCCGATCGACCGTACAGTGGGCGGCGCGCCAGTTCACGAGGTCGTCCTCATCGTAGTCGAGCAACTCGAGCGACTCTCGCTGGAAGGGGTTCAGATCCGGTCCGACGATTAGCTTCGGCTTCCGGCCGGTCTCGGCCACGTACTGTTCGACGCCTTCTAGGCGTGTCAGCGACTCTGCGACCCAGTGGAAGTAGCCGTCGACCCAACTGTGGTGGAGCAGCACCGCCTCCTCAAGCTGCTCGCCGGTCCCATTTCCGGAGAGGACCCGCCGAGGTGTTTCCTGAATCGATTCGATTATATTGAGGGTCTGAACATTACGACTTACCGAGGCATCTCCGATGTACTTCGAACCAGTAAGCGCCAGCGGCGGTGAACCGACGAGCCGCACGTCGGAGACCGTTCCGACGAACGGTTTCGAGATCGGATGTGTGCCGATCCAGCGGTTCATGTTGGGGAGTTCGGTGGTGTAGGCGTCGGGCTCCGGAACGGTTACCGACTCGAACTCGCCGTAGTCGATCATCGATCCGTTACGCTTGGCGCGGTCGTACAATTCGTCACGCGTAACGCGATTGTATTTCGATCCAGTGATTCTGGTCGCGAATGGAAACCAGCGTTCACCGAGCCGGCGACCGAGTGATTTCACACTCATTATCTTGAGCAACTGCGACCCGACCCTTTACTATGACCGCGTTTACGAACCTTTGAGGCCGTTCCGTCGTTATCGGAGCAGCGGTCGATATCGTATACGAGACCGAACGCGCACGCCGGAAGCACAAGTCGACCGTCGAACGCGACCGCTTCCCCAGCACGCTACTGTCGACCCGGACTCGTCGGGGTTCGGCTTTCGACGCAATGAGAATCGATGAGTTTGCGGAGAGTGGTACGGACAACCATGATATTCAGGGAAACTACACTATCGTGTTTCCCTGACCATAAAGCGAACACTGGTTAATACAATCTTACTCGGCAGTAAGTCAGGAAAACAGGAGTGTATGCGTAACCGAAATAGCGAATCTGACCAAATTGTCGATCGACGAACGTATCTAAAGGGGGTTGCGGGCGTCGGTGCGACGATCGCTGCGAGCATGGGTGTGGCTGCAAGCGACGGCGATTACGACGAGGTAGTCGTTGATGCACACGACTCCGTTACCTACCGCGTAGGCAGCGGCGAGACACTCGAGAATCTGCTGATCGACATCTCCGCTCCGCACGCGAAGTTCTACATTCGTGCGACCGGTAGCGACTGGACCGTCCGCAATGTCGGGATCAAGGGGACGTGGGACGACGATACGAAAGAGGAGCCGTTCATCGTCAGCGTCAACTCCGGTGGGACCGGTCGCGTCGAGAACTTCTACTGGGCTGACGGAACCGCGCCGTTTGACGAGCAGACGACCTACGGCGGCGCGGCAACCGGCTGTTACGTCAGCAACTCCCACGCCGGGACGCTAATTATGGAGAACCTGAATCTGCAGGGTTTCTCCGATAACGCCGTCTACGGCTCGTCGCCCGGCGACCTGCCCAGCCATTCCAGCGGCCGCGGCGGGCAAGGTGAGGTCATCATCCGCGACTCCTACGCAGCCGACTGTGCGCCGGCTGGCTTCCGACTTGGTTCCGATGGATCGTATCTCGAGAACTGTGTCGTCACCGACTGTACCCGCAACTACTGGGGCTTCTACCATGACACCGAGGTCATCGACTGTGACCTGAGCGCCTCGACGCAGTTCGGTGACATCGTCGTCAGTGACGGACATTGGCAACACGATGCGACAGTGACGGCCACGAACACATACTTCGAAAGCACCGGCAGCCACAGCTCGGGCGCCCAAATTATCGGCGAATCGGCTGATCGGACGCCCCGAACCGAGCCCGACGAGGTCGAGGGCGTACCGCTGACGCCAGAGGAGGCGGCGGCCGGCTCCTCGAGCGGCGGCGGATCGCCGCCGAGCGACGGTAATGATGGAAGCGATGACAAAGACGAGGCCGACGATGACATCGATGCGGACGAACACCTGCTCGCGTTCGTGACCGAGCCCGACGCCCGCTATGCCGAGTACGAGTTCACGGCTGACGGCCCGGTCGAAATGACGGTGGCGCCCTACGAGAGTCCATCCGGGAACGAAATCTCGAGTAATTCATCGAACGTCACGGTCGAGAAGGCGGACGATGTTTGGCACACCGAGGGACTGTCCGGCGGCGGCTTCGGCGACGCGTTCCTCGTTGACGGCCCGATCACGGAGATAGATATCGAACAACCCGACGTGATGTGGGTTGAACTCGACGGCGAAGAAATGACTGTCGAGGAAATCATCGAGGAGACGTCCGAGGGTGGTGAGGACGATGACGATGATGACGTCGAAGAGAACCTCCTCGCGTTCGTGACCGAGCCCGACGCCCGCTATGCCGAGTACGAGTTCACGGCTGACGGCCCGGTCGAAATGACGGTGGCGCCCTACGAGAGTCCATCCGGGAACGAAATCTCGAGTAATTCATCGAACGTCACGGTCGAGAAGGCGGACGATGTTTGGCACACCGAGGGACTGTCCGGCGGCGGCTTCGGCGACGCATTCCTCGTCGACGGTCCGATCAAGGAGATCGACATCGACCAGCCGGACGTAATGTGGGCCGAACTGAACGGCGAGGAGATGACCGTTGAGGAGATCATCGAGAAAACTGCCGAAGACGCTGACGACGAGGACGAGACGGGCGACGGCCCGTCTAACGCGATCGTCATCGATGCGACCGGAACTGATGACTCGGCAGCCTACTCGTTCGAAGTCTCCGGCGAGGTCGAGAAGTCGACTCATCGGGACTCGTCGATCGAGGACAGTGACATTATCGACGGCAACAAAGTCGAAGGTTCAGTCGACGACTCCCGTGACGCCTACTGGTTCAGCGGTGACATCGTCGATTTCCACCTGAACGGGAACGCATACGTCGACGTCGAGTACGACGCTCGCTAAGTCCCGAGTACTGATACTTCCGGACAAAACGATGCACACACCGATCGCACTCGAGACGCTGTCGCGGAACGCGACAGGCGTCGAGACGCGATCGGGTGTTTACTGACTTTTGTCCGGTAGTATGACTCCCGAACGCACCGAAGTTCGCTACCTTTTCTGCGCGTCGCTGGCTCGAGAGCGACGGCTTCGATAGAGATTCGTGTTATTTCAGTGATCCCGATACCTTCTGGTATGCCGATTTCGCGAGCGTCATCTCAAGTCCCTCCGACTCGACCACGTAGTAGGGTCGCAACTCTCCGTTGAACTTCCCCTTGTACTCACAGAGTCGTTCGGTGTTCGCGCCGACGAGATCGTAGCCCGTCACCGACTCGAGTTCGGGATCGGTGACGAGATCGTTTAAGATAACACCGTGGAGAAGGTTGTTGACGCTGACGTTCTTGTAGGACGCAATGACACCGCCTTGCCAGTAGTAAGCCAGGTCGTTCGAAAACAGCGTGATGATGCCACTCTTGTACTCTCCGTCGGGCGTGCGCGCGACGTAGACCCGCCAGCGGTCGTCGTCCAGACCCGAGAGCAGGTCGCGGAGGAACAGCCTGGACATGGGCGCGGTATCGTCGTACTCTTCGTACTGTTCGACGACATCGTCGTAGATCCGAAGTGCCGAATCGATCCCTTCGGTCTCGATCGTGAGATCGAGATCGTCGTACCGTCGCATCTCGTTTCGAAGGCTCTTGCTGAACCCACTCATCGCGTCCTCGAGGTCGGTACAGCCCTCGAGATCGACGACGTACGTGAACTTCGGCTCGATCGAGAACTCGTTCCATCCATACGGCCGCGGGTCCGTATACCCTACCGGACAGGTCATCCGGAACAACGTCGAGCGTTTCTCAATTTCGAGATCGTCGATGACGCCTTCGGCGAGCTCGCTGTTGATTCGCTCCCATTTCCGACGCTTCGGACTGTTCGGATTGATAAGTGGACCGAGTCGAGGGACGCCGAGCGAGACAGGCGGGGAAAAGACCGTTCGACCGACTGCCTTCTCGTCGACGAACACCGGCAAGAGGCCGACGGCTTGCTGTCCTTTGAAGGCACCGTACAGCCGTAATTCGCTGTCGACGTGGTTGTCGAGGACAGCCAGTGCATCTGGATCGTGAAACACTTCAAACCCGGAGTTTGGTAACGCCGAGTCCCACTCCTCGAGCGTCAGTCGTTCGATATCCATTTGCTTCTTCGTGAGATGACTATTCGTTTTGTTATCTCGTTGTTACCGGAAGGTAACGACGAGTGAATTGATCCGAGACCGAAGGGATCTTCGAACGAACAGGCCAGATGACCAAGAGTGAAAATCGAACTTCGAAATGGCGACTCAACCCTCGAGCGTCGATAGGATCCGATACCAATCCGCACTCGCGTCGTCCATCGAGAACGACGAGCGGACGGCTGTCGCGTTCGTCGCAATGTGCTCCCGGAACTCTTCGTCCAGGCACCGTTCCATCGCCGCAGCGATGGACGTCGGTTCCCGATTCGGAACGACGAGACCGTTGTGGCCGTCGGTGACGACGTCCGGAACTGATCCGACGCGTGGAACGATCGGTGCGAGACCCGAAGCCATCGCCTCGAGCATCGCAAGCGGCAGCGCATCGCGACGCGAGGTGAGCACGAACGTCTCGGAGCGTCGATAGTACGACTGTGGATCGTCGACCCAGCCGGTGAGATCGACACGGTCGGCGAGCCCTGAACGCTCGATTTCGTCGATGACCTCGGTTCGGAGCTGCCCGTCACCGACCATCGCTGCCGTGAATTCATGACCGTTTGCATCGAGTTCCGCGAGTGCCCTGACGAACCGAATCGGATCTTTCTCCTCGCCGAATCGGCCGACCCAGACGAAATCGTAGTCGGTCTCGACGCCGTCCTGAACTGGCCGATACCGATCGATATCGATCGCGTTCGTCAGGATTTCGATTCGGTCGGGCGAGACGCCACACTCGGCGAGTCGCTCGGCGTGGTCGGAGCCAGGAACGGAGACCGCATCGAACCGTCTGAACGCCCATTTCGGGCCGGCGCTGTACCACTGTTGGGCGTGATGGTCGAGATCGATCCCGATGATCCCCAGATGTGCTGGATAGCCGTAGACGGCTTTCAACACGAGCGCGTAGAGCCCGTACGGAAGCAGCGAGATCGACGCGACGGCGTCGTATTCGTTTCGATACCCCTCGTACAGAGCGACGAAAAAGAGGAGTACGACCCGGAGGATTCGTGGCCCGATTTCGGGGACCTGAACGTAATTGGCGTCGTCGATGTCGCTGGTCGGATCGAGACAGACAAGTGTCGTCTCTTCGGCGACGGCCGCGAGCGGTCCGTAATGACGTTCGTGTTTGTGTCCTAGGCCAGTAACAACGAGTACGCGAGCGTCCTGGGAACAGCGTTCCCTCTCGACTGGATCTCGCCACCGCGATCTCGAATCGATCGGCTCGTGGTCTTCCTGCTCCCCTTTCGTTGCTGTTGACTCGTTCGTGAGCGGACCATTGGAATCCGCCCGTTCCCCAGCAGTGCGGCTCATGACTGCAGCGTCGCGGATCGATCAGCACGGACTCGAGTCCAGGACTGCGAGTCTTGACACGCCAGCAGAAACTCCGACATCGCATACGACATCCATCCCTGACACCACCGCATCAGCGTCACACGCTTCGTGTGGTGGCGGTGTTTCCGAAAGTAGAACTGGCCGTCTTCGACCTGCAGGTTCGCGAGCACCCACCGGAGGATCCGCTCGGCGAACTCGAGGTCGCCCTCGCGCGTAAACACTAGTAGTCCCTGCGTGCTGGCGTGGATGTCCCGTGGATAGGCGTTCGATTCGTCGAAGTTCGGTGCGCCGTCGAGTTCGAACAGTTCCTCGCGATAGAACTCGAGGGCGTCGTCGAGTGTCTCTGTGTACCGATCCGCGTCGACGACGTCGCGATATCGCTGGAAGGACTCGATGATGAATCCGTTGTGGTGGCTGTCCATCGAGAGATGGGATGCATCCGCCGGGAGTCGGTAGGGCCAGCCGCCGATATCGGTCTGGTGGGCGGCGAGATGGTCGAGGATCTTCGTTGCGCGCTCGCGGAGTTCGTCGTCGCCGAAGTATTCGTAGAGATCGACGAGCATCCCTGCGCCGAGCGCGGCGGAATTGAGGGTGTAGGAGTCCTCGGGGTGGTTCATGTGGTAGTCGATCTTTGCGCCCTCCTCGACTTCTCGGTAGTTCAAGTCCTCGACCAGAAACGAGGTCGCCGTTCGCGCGATCTCGGCGTACCGTTCGTCTAACTCCGCGGCACGCAGCAGTGCTTTGACTGCGAACGCGGTCGAGACGATGTCGGGATCGCTCGGCACCCCTTTCGTATGGAGATGCTGCATCTCGTGGCGGTGGCCGCCACAGAACCCACTGTAGCCAGTGACACGTTCTTCCAGAAGCCAGTCGGCGAGCTGTTCGGCTTCGTCGATGGGATCGAAGTCGAGCGTGCGGTCGCTTCCACGGTGGCTCGCCAGTTCGTGATAGTTGAGGTTGGCCATCGTAAACAGTGCGGCCCCCTTGTAGTTTCGCCGGTGCTCGACGCGCAACAGCGGTCTGACGTCGACCGGTGTTCGCTTGACGACTTCCTGTACGGCTAGATTGAGAAATCGGTTTTCGAATGGAAGCCGTTGCAGGAGCTGGCTACTCATTCCGTCTCCGTAATCCGGGCCGGTGTAATCCCGGCGGCGAGCGTACTCGAGAGTCGAATCGAGCGTCGAGAAGTAGTAGTCGAATTCACGAGCATGCGCCGCTGTCTCGGCCTCTCCGTCCGGTTCGACGAGTCCATGCGGTTGCATCTATCCAGTTTTCAGGACATATTCACATTATTATACGCTCGCTACCGGTCTCGCCCTCGAACTGTGAGGATCGGACGGTTTCGAGTCGCTTGTTCGCACTGGTCGGTATGAGCTAGATAACAAACTCACTCTCTTTGAAACCATCAGTACACAAGAGGGTGCTGCTCAGCATGAAATACCTGTTTTTCACGAATACCCCGGCGCACGTCCATCTGTACAAACACGCCGTCCAACGGTTACGTGACCGTGGCCACGAGACGCTCGTCCTCGCTCGAGATTACACCTGCACGACGGATCTACTCGAGTGGTACGATCTCCCGTACGTGACCTACGGTGCGTGTGACACCTCGAAAGGGTCGCTTCTGAGTCGGCTGCCGGCTCACTACACCCGCGCGATCCGCCACGCTCGGAACTACGATCCGGACCTCGTCTTCGGGATGGGGTGTTATGCGGCCCACACTGGCGCCGTCACCCGGACGCCGACGGTCCTGCTCATCGACTCCGAGCCGGCGTCGTTCGATCACACGATCTCGACGCCGTTTGCGCGTGCTGTCCTCACGCCACATACCTTCCGAAAGGATCTCGGGGATCACCATTACACGTTCGCCGGGTTCAAGGAGTGTGCGTACCTCCATCCGGAGATCTACGAGCGAAACCACTCGATCCGAGAGCAACTCGGACTCGAGAGTGACGAACCGTACGTCATTCTCCGGCTCAACGCCTTCGGATCGCAACACGACGTCGGCAAACGGGGGATCACGAGCGCCGATCGGCGTCGTATCGTCGAGCGACTCAGCGAGAAGGCGACGGTGCTCGTCTCCGACGAAAGCGGTGACGTCGACCTCGAGTCTCTCCCTGCTCGATCGTTCGACCTCCATCCCGCACTAATGCACGACGCCCTCGCCGAGGCCGAACTGCTCGTCGCCGACACGCAGACGATGGTCACCGAGGCGGCGCTGCTCGGGACGCCGGCGATCCGCTCGAACTCGTTCGTCGGGGACGACGATATGGGTAATTTCGTCGAACTCGAGAATCAGGGGCTGATCCACAACGTTACGTCGGCCGACGAGATCGTCGAGCGATCGGTCTCGCTGCTCACGGCCGACGACACTCGCGAGACCTGGCAACGGCGACGAACCGAGTTCCTGCGGGATACGGTAAACCTCACCGACGTAATCGTCGACGTGGCGCTCGTCCAGGGCCGTGTCGCCGACCTCGAGGCGCTTTATCAGTTCGGCCAGCCGCCCGAACCCGAGCCAGCGAAACCGATCGGTGTCGGCGGGGACTGATCGGACGTCGGACTGATCGTGAAGTCGCTGCTGTAGCCGTGAGGTCCGTGCGCTTCTCTCGAGACCTTCTACGCTTCATCGACAACAGGGGGACACCCCCGTCGCCGCTGTAACGGCCATACTATTGGGGTCCGGTGCCCGATCTAACGAGCAACAGCATTCGCCTAGAACAGCGTATCCCAGCCTTCTTACCGCGGATTCCTTCACCTGTGAACTCTATTTCGACCTTCACTCAGCTACCACATCAGCGTTTGCTCGAGTTTCCCGTGACTCAACACAACTCACGAAGCGACCTTCGGGAAGTACCGACACTCTATTCCAGTGCTCTGGCTGCCACTGTTCTCCAGTCCAACAAACCGCACACCAAGTGGCCGCCTCACAGAATACGCACTCGAGGTTGCACTACCGTTCGACGTAGTTTCTTCCCTCTTCGATCGATCAACAGCAGTTCCAATGGGTACCCCCCGTTCTTTCTCACTTGGTTTTTGCCGTAACAGAACCCCCGAATCGGGAGAATTCCTGTGCTGGAACGCCTCTACAGAACGTATGGCATCACCTCGTCGAAAGAGCAGTGTTACAGCAAACTCAAATCTGCCGTAACACCGTCCCGTCTGGCGTTTTTCGGATAGCACGTTCGGGTTCCACGGTCTGTGCGATGATTCTCCCGGGGAATGCTGTACAACGGCTTCTCGACGGATCTAGACAGTGCCTGAAGCGAGCATCCACACATGAGCCGACCATTCAGGATTGGAATCCTCGAGTTTCCACGAATAGTCGGCGAGTGCCTCACCGACGAGCAGATCCTCTTGTAGGGTTCGATCCTACATCGGCGAGACAGGTATCTCGTTTTGAGTCGTAACCGGTATTGTTGATCGTCCCCTGTCCCGGTCACGTGGTGCGATTATTCGTCGGTTCTTCGCACTGCCCACAGCGCAGCCAAGAGGAGCATCACGAGCGCCCCCAGAACGCCGAACCCGGGCATCGGGAACTCTGATTCGGACTCGGACTCTGGCTCCTGTTGCTCCGCAACGGTCACGGCCTCGAGCGAGGCGACCTCACCGGTGAACTGATACGTCGCGCCAGACTCGTCGCTCACCGTCGTCTCTCCTTCGATCCACTCGTCGCCGTCCGCTCCGTAGAGTGCAACGTCTTCGGGCTCGAGTCCGTGTTCCTCGAGGAGGGCCGCGTCGACGCTGACCGTTACGGTCGCCGATCCGTCCTCTATTTCGTCACTGGTCATCGTCAGATACGATAGTGATTCGACGCCAGGTGGTGACGCCGGCAGGTCCGCTGGCTGTTGGTTTTCGAACGCGATTGTCCCGGAGCCGTCGACGCCGGTCACCTCGACTGCTTCGAAGGTAGCGTTGTCGGCCGTTCCGGACGGTGGCTGCAGCGCGATTTGGTCGTCGGCCGCTGCGCCGTCGATACTGGCGGTAATTCCGTCGTCCGTTCGATCGTACGTCACCGACGGATCACCACACGTGCCGGTTCGAATCGTGACCGGCTCCTCGAGCGATGGGAGAGTCGTTCGGTCGGGATCGTCGGCGTCACCGGAGAGGACCTCCCAGTCCTCGAGTTCGCCTTCGTCGTAGAAGTCGGAATCGGGGTGGTCGTGGTTCTCGTGCGTGATGCGGGCATCCTCGTTGAACGCCGGCTGTATCGTCACGCCGAACTCGTCGTTGAGTCCGCCCTGGATCGCGCCGCCGCCGGTTCGAGCGCCACGCCAGATCCAGGATGCCTCGGCCCAGCCGTCGCCGCGGTGGAACTCGTCGATGTTCGTCTCGGCGGAGTAGTTGTCGTTCTCGACGACCCACTCGGATTCGCCGGGGAGACCGACGATATCGAACGTTACGTAGCCGCCGTCGGAGTCTCCCTCGAGCTGGTCGTGGACCATGACGAGACTCATCCCGTCGGTTCCTTCGTGGAGGAAGAGGATGCTCGTCTCGTCTTCCTGGAGATGTGTTGTGCCGTAGGAACTGTACAGTCCTTCGGGTTCTGTGTCGTGGTTTCGATAGTCGTAGAACGACTCGACCGTTTCGCTAGTCGACAACGGTTCGATCTCCTGACAGACGTCTCCCTGCTCGACGACGTAGCTGTCTGCCGACTGTGTACTCAGTTGTGCGTCCACGTCGGTTTCCATCCCAGTCGGCTGTGCGACGCCGGCAGTCCCACTGACCACCAGCAGAAAAACGATTGCGACGACGGACAGCGAACTCCTCCTCATGGCCACACCGTAAGCCTCCGCCCGTCCCGAAGATTCGTTTCACTCCGAAAACCTATGCATTGAACCATTCGCGTCTCCATACCCCGTTGTTCTATTCAGACGACTTTGTTACGATTCCATTTCCGTCGTACTGTACTGACGATCACGAGAGCTGTGACGAGACAGCGACCGTCTCGAGCGCCGATACCGAACTCGACGGACGGTACGACCGTGGACGAGTCACGGGTACGTTGCGTTATCGGACGAGAAACGAGTTCGGGAGTAATGACTGTCCTAACTGAACGACGTATTCGGTAACCGAGAAGTAACAATACCGGATTCAGTTGAACGCTCGATAATTACCAGTTCCAATGAAAGACATTCTCACCAAACCGGTTGCTGCCCTGCGGCGGCGAAACAGCAACCTCGTCGCGAGCGCTCCGGTCGACTTGTTCGGTGTTGCCGCGTTCGTCATCGGTGCGGCTGTGTTGTTGGCGGTCGTCGACGTTTCGTCGACGGTCGCTCGAGCAGCGGTCGGGTTTCCGCTGTTGTTTCTCGTTCCCGGATACGTCACCGTCTCGCTGCTCTTTCCGCGAGCGGCACCCGTCTCGGACACCGAGTCTTCGCTTCGGATCGCACAGGTACGACACGTAAGTGACGTCGAGCGTGTGGCCCTCTCGTTCGGTTTGAGCGTTGCGCTGCTTCCCCTTCTGGGGCTGGCGCTTGCAGTGACGCCGTGGGGCTACACGACCGGTGCCGTCGTCGGAACGGTGAGCTGTTTCGCGCTAATCACTGCCACCCTCGCAGTCGGCCGACGGCTCGCCGTCCCGCCCACACAACGGTACCAGGTCGAGTTCGGACGCCGACTCAGAGTTGCTCACAGCGCGATCTTCGATACGAAATCGACACTCCATACCGCCGTCAATATCGTCCTCGTCCTCAGCATTCTGATCGCGATAACGACCGTCGGGTATGCACTCATCGCTCCACAACAGGGCGAGGAGTATACGGATCTCCAACTGCTCACCGAGAACGAATCGGGCGAACTCGTCGCTGCTGACTATCCGAATGCGCTCGAGTCGAACGAGACGGCGACGGTCACCGCAGCGATCGAAAACCGAGAGGGTGAGTCGACGGAGTACACGATCGTCGTCCAAGAGCAATGGATCGACGACGGCGAGGTGCTCGAGCGAACGACGACCGACAGTACGGAGGTCACGGTCGCAGATGGCGAGAACGAAACCGAAGAATTGCAGATCACGCCGACGGCCGACGACGGAACCGTTCGGTTCTCCGTGCTACTGTACGATGGGTCGGTTCCCGACACGCCGACGAACGACAACGCGTATCGTGATACCTACTTCTGGACTGACGTGGCCGAGTCCACTGAGACGGCGTCGCAAATCGATGGTGATCTCGACGTAGACGACGGTGACGAAGCCGGTGATGATGAGGAAGCCGACGACGATGACGAGACTGAAGAGGAAGCCGACGACGATGACGAGACTGAAGAGGAAGCCGACGACGATGACGAGACTGAAGAGGAAGCCGACGACGATGACGAGACTGAAGAGGAAGCCGACGACGATGGCGAGGACGACGACTGACGGTGACCGCTGACCGGATCGAAGCGTCGATGTCAGTTACTGCGAGACGATTCCGGACTCTCATACTGCCGGACAGCAGTCGCTGAAGAGATTTTTCCGGGCTGGAGCGGCGACTGCTCACAATGGTTTTGTCCGGCAGTATAAAACGCGATAGCGACTATAGCCTCACTCTAGTATCGGGCCGTTCCACGTCGTCCGTTCGCTGTAGTTCGGTGTAGAGTTCACGTGGCGGACCAACCCACGCGCCGAGCTCGAGCGCTCGCTCGACGAGCTCCCGATACAGCGTGCGGTAGCCGGGGAACTCCCGTTCGTTGAAATACCGTGGATGCCAGAGCACGGTCATCACGGCGTCGTTTTTGGCTGCTTCCATCAGGAGGCGGTCACACGTTTCGCGTGCATCCTCGAGTCGGGTTCCCGGATTCGGGAGTGCCTGCTCCATGATCGTCAGCGGGAAGACGAGAAACTCGTCGTCGAACGGCCGTACCGGCCGATATCCCGCGTGGAATCCACATTCCGTTCCCGAACCGAGACTCGTGTCGTACTCGAGACCGATCGCCCGGTGGTGGCGCCACGTCTCGGGGACCGAGAGGTTCAGGTGGTGCTGTCGACAGCCGACGACCGGTCGCTCGAGGACGTCTTCGAGTGTCGTCTTCTCCTCGCGCAGTCGCGTCCGATCGTCCGCGGTGTGATACGAGCCGTGGAGCCCGACTTCCCAGCCGCCGTCGTCGAGATCACGAACGGCGTCGACGATCTCGGGCGCGGTGATATCGTAGCGACCCAGGTGCTGGACCCAGTTTGCGGGCGAGACCCAGTCGCGAACCGGCCGTTCGGCGAGCAGATGCTGTTCGTTCAGGAAGTAAAACGCGGAGCGAACGCCCAACTCGTCTTCGAGGGCCATGATCTCCTCGAACTGCCAGTAGGGGTTCGCCGACGAGAACACCGTTCGGAGGTGATATCCCGGCCGTCCCTGTGTGGCGTAGTACAGCGCCCGCAGCCCCTTGTAGGGACGATCGACGTCGTGGGTCAGACAGAGCGCGAACGTCGAATCCCCCGGCAGCGGCGATCGATCACGCGGGAACTCGCTGTATCTGGGATCGCCCGTCGCGGTCGATTCATTGATCGTCTCGTCACCGCGGCTTTGCGAAGGCGATTCGGTTCTATGGCCCGTCTCGTTAGTCATCGTGGCTCCTCGCTCGTTCGAATCGGTTGGTGACTCGAGCCGATACCGTGGTGCCTGGTCGTCGTGTCGCCAGTATATTGACGGCCCGTCTTGCCGAGACCGATTCGAATCCCGTTTCGCGGTCGATGAGGACCGGATCCTGACTGCACTGTTTCATAGTCCGATTGATCGTTTCGATTCGGTAGCGACACGATATTAGTAAATAATCGAATAACGGAGAGTCAGGATGAGATAGTGCATTCGATCAGTGATATTTTCGGACCGATTCGGACTTCCGGACTCGAGTAACGAAGCCGACCGTCGCGTCGAGAATCACCGGGAGCGCGAGGGCGGAGACGCGGAGCCGTCGGTCACGGGGATCGAAACATCGGATCGATGTATCGCTTCGGCTCGAACCGGTGTCGAAGGGACCGAAGCCGCCGTCTCGTGGACTCATCGTCGTCGCTCCTGAGCGGAACGGTCGTTTCAGTCGGTGCCGCCTGATCGTCGCTTTGCTGATGATTCGACGAACACACGGTGGACTTGACGACTGCGCTCGCTCCGATCGCTGCCATTCCAACCCCGAAGAGCACCTGGGTTCGTGACATACTTTCACATGTCGTATGTGCGAGAGCGTCGTCCATCGGTGACCGTCCGTGTCGACACCCACCGCAGCATACGTACGTGAACCACACATCACTGGTATCCTTAATTATAGTGTGGTTTACGTGTATGTAGCACCGTTCGACCGAACACAACGAGGAAATAACACCTACAGACACTGTGTGGAAAAATTATGACTTGACGTATTACTGAGCTAACAATATTCGAGAACAGTCGACACGAGCACTCTCGGAGTAAATCCCCAGCGTTTGCCCTGGGGAGAACGTCATTCCATGTAGCCGAGCCCCTTCAGTCGATCTTCGACGTCGTCGAAGTCGTCGTCGACTTCCTCGCCGCGTTCGGTCTGTGTGACTGTCGTTCGTTCGACTTTCGTCTCTGCCGGCGAGGCGTCTTCGTCGAAGGCGTCGAACAACACTCGTCCGTCGGCGTTTTTCGGCACCGGTTCCCCGATACCGTGGAGCAGTGTCGGCGCGATGTCGACGACTCGAGCACCCCGTAGATTCGCTCCGTCCTCGATCGATGGACCTCGACAGAGCACGATGCCGTCCTTGCCGTGGCTTGCCGCGTAAGTACCGGTGTCGCCGGTCGGTTCGTCGGTGAGGCCGTTGCGCGATTCGTAGACGCCCCGGCCGTTGACGATCAGGTCCGGCGACCCGTCGTCGGTCGGGAACAGTTCGTCGCCGTCGAACACCGTCAGCATCGCCTCGCCGTCGTCGTCGGTCACCGACTCGAAGAGGTCGGTGAGTTCGGTCTTTAGGTCAGAGACCTGGCTCGGCTCGACGACGCCGCTGTCGAACCGCTCGGTGTCGTTGATGTATAGACAGCCAGCGCCGTGGACGAACGCGACGGTCCGTTCGTAGTCGACGTCGTAGAGGGCGTGGTCGCCGGGGATCTGCTCGGCGACCCTGTCGACGAGCGAGCGGGGCAGCGTGTCGACGATCTTCTCTTCCGAGATGCCGACCCGATCGAGCGCGTCCGTGATTCGGTCCCGGGAGATCCCAAGACTCGAGAGCGCGCCGCGGGCGCCTTCGTCTTCCTGTTCGTAGAGGTAGCCATCCTGTTCGAGAATGTGATTGACGTAGACGAGTTCCTCGAGCGGACCGAACCCGTGGTCCGAGACCGTATAGAGGTCGGCGTCGTGGTCGTCGGTGTAGGCCATCACTTCGCCGAGGATATCGTCGAGTTTCTTGTAGTGGTCGAGCAGCCGGTCCATATCCCAGACGAGATGTTGGAACCGGTCGGGTGCGGTAAAGACGAAGAAAAACAGCTCCCAGTCGTCGCCGGCCTCGTCCATCTGCAGTCGCATCACTTCGCGGCGCTTTGCGAGCATCTCGTCGACGGCCGTCTCGAACTCGTCGAGTCGACCGGCGTAGTCGGGGTAGTCGAGGCTGATCTCGTAGTCCGGAACGCGGGATTCGATCTCAGTTTTGAGT
This sequence comes from Natronolimnohabitans sp. A-GB9, assembly GCF_030848565.1. Classification (GTDB taxonomy): domain Archaea; phylum Halobacteriota; class Halobacteria; order Halobacteriales; family Natrialbaceae; genus Natronolimnohabitans. The sequence continues at coordinate 19,147 of NZ_JAVDDV010000027.1, read as the reverse complement.
TCGGGTGGATGCGTGTACTCCTTTTCCGTCGACGGCGTCATCATCCCGGTTACCATCGTGCCGTCGATCTCCTGGGCAGGGTAGGTCATCGGCACGTTGCCGACGTGGGCAGGCGTGACCTGCTCCCACAGCGTCGGCTGTTGGATATCGTGGCTCGTATACATCTCGTGGGTGTAATCCGACGAGAGATTTTGAAAGCCGTAGACGCCGTGTTTGTCCGGCCAGACGCCGGTCGCGATGGAGGGCCACGCCAGTGGTGTCGTCGCTGGCTGTGTGCTCTCGAGGATACCGGCGGCACCCTCCTCGCGCATCCGGGCGAAGTTTGGGAGTTCGCCCTCGTCGCTCCATTGTTCGATGAGTCGCCACGGAACACCGTCGAATCCGAGCACGAACGCTCGCTCGGCTGTCGGGGTAGACCTGCTCATGATTGGATAGGTGTGACGTCGGAAACGCCTGCTGTCCGTGGAATCCCGAGATGACCGCTTTGTTATGGGGAGATTTCAGGGAACCAGATCGCTGTATTCGGACGATTCAGTTGGTTTTCTGTCGGTTTTGTCGTCGTTACACCCGTATCGGGACACTCCAATGAGGGGTGTGAGCAAGATACATATACCCGTCGTTACGCCGACCAGCGGGACCGAAAGGAGATCCATAACAAAACCGGTCGTTCGACTGGATCGGGAGTATGAGACGCGCACATCGGGTTATGTCCGGTGGTGGGTGCCGTGGGTAGCGTCGTCCTCTCGCTTGATGCTGAACTCGGCTGGGGGTTTCACGATTTCGAGGACCCTCCGTCCGAACGGGTCGAGTCCGGTCGTCGTGGCTGGACCGTGATGCTCGAACTCTTAGACGAGTTCGACGTTCCCGCAACGTGGGCCGTCGTCGGCCACCTCATGCTCGAGGACTGTGACGGACGTCACGACGACCATCCCGCGCCGCCGGGCTGGTTCGAGCGTGAACGGACGTCCTGGGCCGACCGGGAGGAACTGCGGTTCTGTCCGGATCTCGTGACCGCACTCCTCGAGGCCGACGCCGACCACGAGTTCGCGAGCCACTCGTTTTCCCACGTCCTCTTCGGCGACGAACGGACCGATCGCGACCTCGCCGCCGCGGAACTCGAGCGTGCGACCGAACTCGCCGACGAGTGGGACCAGACCGTCGACTCGTTCATCTATCCGCGTAACGACGTCGCCCACCGGGACGTGCTGGCGGAGTATGGCCTCTCAGCGTATCGGGGCCGATCCCCACACAGAGACGGCGTCCGGGCTGTCTTCGACTCGCTCGTTCGCGATCGGTCACTGCTGGTCGACCCCCACATCGACGAGTACGGTCTGGTCGACGTCCCGGCGTCGCTGTTTCTCTTCGGCTTCGAGGGGCCCGCTCGGACCGTCGCCGAGTCAGTCTGGACCGATCCGATGCTCGAACTCGCCTGTCGGGGGATCGACGAAGCGGCCAGGTCCGATGGGATCTTTCACATGTGGCTCCACCCCAACAACTTGACGAGCGAACGCGACGACCGCCGGATGCGGGCGATACTCTCCCATCTCGAGCGGCGCCGCGCAGAGACCGATCTCGTCGTCGAGACGATGGCCGACGTCGCACGACGTGTGGGTCGATCACGCGGGATCGACGGCGCCGCGGGGACTCTCGATAGCCGACGAAAAGCGAGTCGGAACTGACACAGTCTGTTGTCGTCACGTCCCGCCGATCGCCGATCTGCCCTGGCAATCGGCAGGACAGCGGTACAGCAGTCCGTACGATCCGCCGCCGGTCGGAATCGTTCGAGACATCGATCGACCGTGTTGGCTCCTCTTGTTCGCGTGTATGGCGATGATAACAAAGCCCGCTCCCGGTCCGTTCTGGGACAGATGCCACCGACAGTTCTGGGCCGGTGGACCGACTCGAGTGCGCTCTCGCTTGGCGTACTCGGCGTCGGTAACATCGGCATGGTTCACTTGAAGTCAGCGGTCGCGATGCCCGACGTGGAGGTTCTCGCGGCCGCCGACGCGGTCCCGGCAAACCGTGACCGGGCCGAACGCGCCGGCGCCGCGCGGACGTACGACGACTACACGACGCTTCTCGAACACGAGGATCTCGACGCGGCGGTCGTCGCACTGCCGCCGTTTCTCCACGCCGACGCCGTCGAACGCGCCGCCGAGGAGGGGATCGACGTCTTCGTCGAGAAGCCACTGGCCCGCTCGACCGAGGAGGCCGACGAGTTACTCGAGACGGCCACCGACGCGGGGATCGCCGTCGGTGTCGATCACACGCTGCGCTATCAGCCGGACATGGTGGGGGTCAAAGACGCCTACGAGGAGGGGAGTGTCGGCCATGTTCCCTACGCCTCGATCACGCGACTCAACGACCACCCACTTGGTAAGCCACCGGCCGACGAGGCGCCGCCGGAGTGGCCGATGGATCCCGACACCGCCGGCGGCGGCTCGCTGGTCGAACTCGGCGTCCACTGTTTCGACGTCCTCGAGTGGCTGTTCGGCGACCTCGAGGTTCGAGACGCGACGACAGGACAGTCGCTTGATATCCCCGCGGAGGACGCCGCGACAGTCTTGCTTCGGGCGCCGGAGACCAACACCACGATCACACTCCACTGTGGCACCTATCAGTGGGAACAGCTCCCCGAGGTCAACACACGATTGCGACTCGAGGGCGTCACGGGCACGATCAGCAACAAGGACCACATCCCCGAGGACTTCTACGCCGGCGCGGCCCGGTCGGCGCTGTCGAACGTCGCGAGCCGGCTCACTGGTGGCGAGCCGGACGTCTTCGGCCCTACGCTTTACCTCCAGGCCCACTACGACGCACTCGCGGACTTCTGTACGGCGATTCGAAACGACGAGGAACCGCCGGTCGACGGTGCCCTCGGGCGCCGCACGCTCGAACTCGCCGAGACCGCCTACGAACTGGCCGAAACGAACGAGAGCGACGAACTCGAGACGCCGGAGGTGACGCCATGAGCGTCCACGTCGCTGGCGTCGACGCTCCCGAGCGACGGGGCGGCTGGACACCCGATATCGATCGCCGACTGGTGACGCTTGCGTCGCCGACTCGAGGGGTCCTCGAACCCTACGTGGATTCGCTGACGGCGAGCGATCGGCTCACGCTGGTTCCCGACACCCACTACCCCTTCCATCCGTCGACGGGGATGGTGACCGATCCGGCCGTCGTCGGATCGATCGCCAGACAGCTCGCCGACTGGACCGATGCCGACGTCGCCGTCGCTGGCGCGACCGACGATCGGATCGCCTTCGACCGAACGGCTGACTATCTGGGATATCCGGGAATCGCCGAGCGGTTCGATCTCGAACTCGTCGACCTCGCCGACGACGACCGGCAGAACGTGGTCGTACCCGTCGACGACGAGCAGGTGTCCGTGACGGTCCCCGATCGCCTCCTCGAGAGCACCGTCGTCGTCGTGCCGACGCTTCGACCGACCGAGGACGGCCCCGTCGCCGGCGGAACGCGAACGCTCGGTCGACTCGCGACCAGCGTCGCCGGCGCGGACGAGACCGCGATCGCGACGACGCGGGCTGTCGACCCCGCCCTCTCGGTGCTCGACGCGACGACTGTCTACAGCGGCGATCCGGTCGCGGCGGACGCGCTGTTTGCGGGCCCGACACCACAGGTCGACGCCGTCGGCTCGTCGCTGCTCGAGCGTTCGATCGAGTTGGATCCGGCCCTCCGACGGCTTCTCGACGAGGACATCTCCTCGATCACCGTCGAGAGCGTGACCGACGACGCGACCGTCGACCTCGCGTCGCTTCGCCGGCGGTTGCCCGATGGCGAGCTTCCGCCACGCGATGAGACACATCCGGCCGTCACGGCCGCCTATCGACTGTACGCCGCGGTGGCCGGCGACGCCGTCCCGCCACAGCTCGAGCAGCCACGATGACGGGGAACATCGCAGCCGTTACCGGCGCGACGGGATTTCTCGGCTCGCATCTCTGTACACAGCTGCTCGCGGACGGCTGGGACGTTCGTGGACTGAGTCGGCCGACGTCAGATCGGGGCGATCTCGAGGACCGCGACATCGAGTGGTACGTCGGCGACCTCTTCGACGGCGAGACGCTACGTGATCTCGTCGACGGCGCCGACGTCGTCTTTCATCTGGCCGGCATCGGTCTCTGGTCTGCGGGTCCCGAGACCGTCCACAGGGTCAACGTGGACGGCACCGAAAACGTCCTCGAGGCCTGTCGCGACCGTGAGATCGGCCGACTCGTCTTTACGAGCACGTCGGGGACGCGACGGCCCGACGGCGACGCCTCTTTTGCGGACGAGACCGACGTCGCCGAACCGATCGGCGCCTACCAGGAATCGAAAGCGATCGCCGAGCGACTGGTCGACGAGTACGCCCAAGCGGACGGTGAGGCCGTCACCGCCCACCCGACGTCGATTTTCGGTCCCGGTGACGAGGCGTTTACCGCCCAGTTGCTCTCGATGGGCCTCGAGCCGACGATGCCAGCGTATCTTCCGGGCGGACTGAGCATCGTCGGCGTCTCGGACGTCGTCGACGGCCTGTTGCTGGCTGCCGACCGCGGTGGCAACGGCGAACACTACATCCTCGGCGGCGAGAACCTCACTTACCGCCAGGCGGTTGCACGTCTCTCACATACCCTGGACGGCACACCCGCACGGATTCAGGTCCCGGCGACGGCGATCCACGCCGCCGGTCCAGTCGCCGAGGCAGCGAGTGCCGTCGCCGGCGTGCGGATGTTCCCGTTCGACCGCCAGATGGCCCAGTTAGCGACCGAGCGGCTCTTCTACACGTCGAAGAAGGCCCAGTCGGAACTGGGCTACGAGTACCAGCCGCTCGAGGCTCATTTACCGGAGACGATGGAGTGGTACCGAGAGGAACTGCAGTAGCGCCGCCCGGACGCAGTTCCAGTGGATTTTCGCTTGGGTTCGTACTGACAGGTTACTGACTCGAGAGGCCGTGGTCACGGCGAGTGGGCGCTACGGGATCTGCTCGAGCGTCAGGAAGAGCGGAAGCACGTGAGGGAATCTCCCGAGAGGTTCGGGTATAATCTCGCTTCATGGCTCAGTCCAAATTTCGCTGAGTTCACGACTCAGCCCGATTCTCGCTGATAGCAGCGCTGGCGCTCCTCGTCAGTCGTTTTCGTCGGTTGAGCCCTACCGGGAGCAACTGGTCTCCAACAGCTGAGTGGACAGACGGAGAGTAGGTTTCCGCTGTTCCTGTCCGTAACCCCCCGCCCGTGAAAGAAGGGGAGTAGGTTTCCTTTGTTCTTCTCTCTGAATCACCTTCTGTTCCTGCTCATGAAAGATAGCTAACCAATACTAACTTTTATATTTCCTTACCAAAAACAAGAGCCGTACTGGATCTTTTGAGGGAGCAATGGGAAGAATGACCGGCCGCGACCGGCCGCTGTCACCCGATTTGTCCACTGGTCCTTGTTCTGCGACTGCATTCGTTCTCTTTGCCGGTTTCCTTGGTCCCCACCTTCGTGGCTGGAACAGCGGAAATCCACTCTCCCTCTTCGTATAAATAGAGTGGAACAGCGGAAACAGCGGAAACAGCGGAAACAGCGGAAACACGGTGATTTATGTTTCGTGAATTGAATGTGCAGCGTGAATGCCTGACGCTGAGGACAATCCGCTGCTGGACTTCGGGGACAGCGTCTTCTCACACCGGGATGCACTTGCTGAATCGTACGAACCAGAACGCATCCTCGAGCGGGATGAAGAGATCGATCAGTATGCGGCAGCGCTGCGGCCCGTCGTTGAAGGGGATACGCCGGACAACATCATGGTCTACGGCAATACCGGGGCCGGGAAAACTGCGGTCACCCGGTACATGATCGACATGATGTACGATGCGTGCGACACCACCGACACGCCGCTTTCTACCGTCCAACTCAACTGTAACGAGATGACCGCGTTCAAAGTCGTCCGCACCCTCGTCAACGATCTCCGCGACAGTAGTGCCGACGAGTTCCCGGCCCGGGGCCTTTCAACCCGTGACGCCCTCGACGCACTTTACGAAGAGATCGATAAACGGGACGGCACGGTCCTCCTCATCCTCGACGAGATCGATCACATCGAACACATTGATTCCCTCCTCTACGATCTCAGTCGCAGCCAAGCGACCGGCCGCCTCGAACATGCCAATGTCGGCATCATCGGCATCTCCAACGACTACACCTTTCGCGATACCTTGTCAGCGAAAACGAAAGGTTCGTTCGCCGAAGAAGAAATTGACTTCACTCCGTACAACGCAGACGAACTCGAAGTCATCCTCTCCGACCGGGCCGCGATCGCGTTTAATGATGATGCGATCACCGATGCCGCAATCAAACTCTGCGCCGCACTCGCCGCCCAAGACAGTGGAAACGCCAGGCAGGGCCTCGACATATTGAAAGCAGCGGGCAAAACCGCCGACGACTACGGCGACGATGTGGTCACCGAAGACCACATCCGTGATGCCCAGAAGACCGTTGAACGCGGCAACCTCGAACAACGCATCAGCAGCCTCACCGTCCAACAGCGTCACATCCTCCACACCTTGGCACTCCTCGAAATCGACAATAAAACCCCTGCCAGAACAAAGGAAATCTACTCCCTCTACACCGACGTCTGCGAACAATCCGGGCTAGACCCGCTGTCAACAACCCGGAGCGTCCGCGACCACCTCGATAAACTCTCCATGCAAGGCTTCGCCGACCAAATCCTCCGCAATGAGGGCCGGTCCGGCGGCAAATACCACGTCTACGAATGTTCCATGCGGGCCGATATCGTGCTCGAAGCTGCACCCCGCGACTAGAACAGCGGAACCCCACTCTCCCCTCAATCACGACGAGAAGTTGAGACTACAGTGGATTTAGCAGGCCTGTGGTGCGTGTATTCTGGCGACTCAGTCCGCTGGTCGTTCTTTAGACATTCCCTCAGCCGCCAACTAGTCCATGGTTCCAGCACGAGAACCACGTTCCTCGAACGCGACGACGCGCGCACCGGTCGGCAAGCACTTCGCAGGGTCGTCGCCGAGCGGAACGGCGGTCTGCGGGGGTGAAACGAACGCAATGAACACAGGTCGGCAATCGGCGGGACGTGACGACAGCGGACCGTCTCACTCGATTTGGATCGGCTTTGGCTCTCGTTCCTGTACACGATCCGCCGTCTCACCAGTGACGCGCTCGTAGACCTCGAGCAGTTGTGCTGCGGTTCGGTCGACGCTCACCTCGCGAGCGGCCTCGCGGCCGTTCGAGCGTTCTCTGCGTCGCAACACGTCGAGCAGCCCGTCGACCAATTCGGCGTCGTCGGTCGCGACGTGTGAGGGATCGACGCCGGCGAGCCGTTCCCGGACGTCGCCGACGTCGACGGCGACGACGGGCAGGTTACAGGCCAGCGCCTCTTTGACCGAGTTCGGCGATCCCTCGCTGTGAGAGGTCAACAAGAGCGCGTCGGCGGCGTTCATGTAGTCGGCGACCGCGTCGTGGGGGACGTCGGAGATCGTCCGGAGTTCGACCGGTCGCTCGAGGAGGTTGTCGGTGGCGTTGACGATTCGCCGTGCTCGTGGGTAGTTCTTGACCTCGCGGTCCGGCGGGTAGGGGAACAGGACCTGGTAGGCGTCGCCGACGTCGTCCCAGCCGACCTTCTCGCGGGCCTGCTTCTGTGGTTCCGGCTGGAACTGCTCTAGGTCGACGCCGTCGGGGATCACCCGACAATCCCGCCCGAGCACCTCGCGCATCTCCTCGGACATGACGACGACCTCGTCACACAGCGGTGCACACGCCTGGCTGACCGGTTTGACTGGGCCGTGGACGTCCGATCCCCACAGCGAGAGGACGACGGGCGTTCGCAGCTGGGCCAGCGCGACCGGTGCTGCCAGCCCGTACTGTGCATGAACCAGGTCGGGACCGCTACGGGATTCCCTGATGACTTTCGGAACGGTTCGGAGGTAGTCGATGGGACTTCGTGTGGCCCCATCGGCACCCTCGCCGGCGATGGACACCAGAGTAAATGAGACGCCGCGCTCCTCGAGGGCTGCTATCTGCCGTCTCATGAAGGGCGCGTCGGCGTGTGTCGTGAGTGTGAGAACGTGCATCTGGACTGGCAGCCTAGACGAACCGAGTCCCGTTTGTTATCCAGCCTGCAATCCCGAAACCCGGCGTTCAACGCTCAGCTACATATTGTAAAATTATCTAACCGGTATTCGCGATGTCGTATCCGTGCTCTCGACGTCTTCTTCCGGAGCAGTCGGTCCCAGGTCCCGGCAGCAGCAAGTACGAGAGGTAACCGGCTGTCCGTGGACTGTCCGATCACGAATGTATCAGGATATCTTGCTCGCGACGGACGGCAGCGAAGGCGCCCGACAGGCGACCGAGCACGCGATCGAACTCGCTGACCGACTCGAGGCGCGACTGCACGTCCTTTCGGTCGCCGAGGAAGGCCCCCACAGTTCCGAGAAGCAAGACGAAATGCGATCGGATCCCGAAGGCGAGGCCGAAGAGGCGATCGAGGAGGCCGAACGGGCGGCGTCCCAGCGAGGCGTCGAGACGACGAGGACCGTCCGCCACGGCGTCCCCCAGGAAGAGATCGTCGACGTCGCCGAGGCCAACGCGATGGACCTGATCGTCATGGGAACGCACGGTCGCACCGGCCTCGATCATCTGGTGGTCGGCAGCGTTGCCGAGGAGGTCGTCCGAAACGCGCCCGTGCCGGTCGTCACCGTCCGCGAACGAACGTGACCCGGCTCAGCGACTCGAGTGACGCCATCGCGTCGGCGTGAGTACCGACTCGTTGGCCGTTCCGAGAACCGCTAGTCGGCTACTACTCGCGGATACGTTATCGATAATTAACTCGTCCGGAGTGAAATCGCGGCTCATCGTGGCAGTGGACTTCGTGGCGTCGTACACTCGATCGACGATCGGTCGGTCGAACCGACGGCTGCCGTCCTATGATCCGACCGCGTGGCCGTCCCGAACGGCGGTGGTCGGCCGGTGAGCGACGGGACTGCGACCGCCACGGGCGACGTGCTGCGTGTGCTCGTGGTCGGCGACGAGCCGTCGTCCGACGCCGCGATGGATGCACTCTCATCGCGACTCGAGTCAGTGTCGCTGTTGCGGGAACGGTCGCTCTCGACGGCTCTCGACCGACTTGCACAACTCGACGTTCACTGTATCGTCGCTCCGTTCGACTCCGAGACCGGCGATCGGACGACACTCGAGCAGTTACACGACCGTGACGAGACGGTCCCGGCCGTCGCCGTCATCGACTCCACGACCGACGAGCAGACGATCACCGCTGCCCTCGAGGCAGGTGCCGCCGATGTCGTCGACCCCGAGATGCCGAACGTCCTCGTCGCGACGCGAGTCAGAAACACGGCCGAGCGATATCGCCAGGAACACACGTCGGACCGTCGTAGTCGGTCGATCCTCGAACGATCCGATGCCCTCGTCTGGGTGACCGACGCGAACGGGCGCCTCGAGTACGCCAGCCCGGCCGTCGAATCGCGGATGGGGTATACGCCGGCCGAACTGGAGGGAACGCCGCTTGCGCGGCTCGTCCATCCGGACGATCGCGAGACGATCGGCGAGACGCTCGAGGACGTCTCGACGGCCCCACTCGGCGCGACCGAACGGCAGACCCTGCGGCTGGGTCACGCCGACGGCAGCTGGCGAGCCTACGAACTGACCGTCGCGAACCGTCTCGCCGATCCGGTCGTCGAGGGGATCGTCCTCACACTTACGGACGTGGCGACCGAGTCCGACTCGCTCGCCCGGAACGCGGTCGATCGGCTCTCCCGACCGCTGTTCGAACTCGGCCCACAGTGGGAGCTTCGCTACGCCAACGAGGCGGCGAGCCGACTGTTCGACGACGAGCCGTCTCCCGGGACCGTCGTCTGGGAACTCCTCGACGACGCCGTCCGCGGCCGGTTTGCAGAACGGTTCCGCGAGGCGAAGACGACCGACCGGCTCGTCGAGTTCGAGACGTCACCCCCGTCGCTCGAGGACCGGTTCGTCGTCTCGGTCCATCCGAGCGAGGACGGCCTCACGGTGACCGCACGTGAGGTCTCCGAAACCGACGCCGCCGTCGATCGGGAGCGGTTCGACCTCCTCGAGGACGTCGTCGACGCGCTCGCCGACGGGGTCGTCGTTCTCGAGGAATCGACGGTTCGGTTCGCAAATCCAGCCGTGTACGAGCTGGCGGAGACGGAGCCGATCGTCGGCCGGGAGCTAGACGTCGTCTTCGACGACGATCTCGCGGCTGCGATCCGCGAGCGGGCGGCATCGCCGATCGTCCGGTGGATGGAACCAGTTACGGGAACGCTCGCCGGAACCGAGCAGCGAGTCGACGTCTTCGTGACGCCCCTGTCGGCGACGCAAACGCTCTGTGTCGTCCGCGATCGGAGCCGATCGGCGGCTGCTGCCCTCTCGACGCTCGAGGGGGCAATCGCGGAGATCCAGGCGGCGGAGTCGGCGGCTCCCGTTCGTCGGGCCGTCGTCGACGCGACGCTTTCCTGTACCGACGCCGATCTCGCGGCCTGGTACCGGCCCGAGGGCGACGCGTTGCAGCCGGCGGCCGTCGAAACGACGACAGCGACCGACTCGGTCGAGCTACCCGCGATCGAACGCGACGAGACGACGCTGTTCGAGCACGTCGAGACCGACACCGTCGGCTCCGGCGTTGCCCTCGATCGGGCCGACCTCGAGTCCGTCCTCGATCGGCTGGGCGTGCGAGCCGAGCGCGTCCTCGCCGTTCCGGCTGCCGATCACGGGCTGGTGATCGCGACCAGTACGGAGCCACTGGCCTTCGGAGAGCGGGATCGACTTCCTGTCGAAGCCGCCACGGGGGCGGCCGCGACCGCACTCGAGGGTCTCGAGCAGACTGTGGCGGTTCGGGAGTGTCGATCGGCTCTTCAACGCCTCGAGACGGTCGTCGATCGGTGTACGCGACTCCGTGAGACCGAGCGGGCGATGCTCGACGCTGAGAGCCGCACGGAGATCGAACGGCGACTCTGTATGGACCTCGTCGACATGCCGCTCGAGGAATCCGTCGGGACGATCGAACTGGCCTGGACCGGCGACGTCACGTCCGGCTCCGATCGGATCACGGCCGACGCCTGGGCTGGTTCCAACGGCGACTATCTCGAGTCGATCTCGATTCCGATCGAACGAATCGACGACGCGACACATCCGACGGCACAAGCGGCCGCGACGCTCGAACCGGTCGTCGTCGACGATCTCGAGCGTGAGACGTCCGTGGAGGGTGACACTGAGTGGCGCCGCCGAGCCCGCGAACGGGGCTTCCGGTCGGTCGTGGCGCTTCCGATTGCCGTCGGCGAGTTCTGCTACGGCACGCTCACGCTGTATGCGGATCGGCCGTCGACGTTCGACGACGAGACGCGTCGGGCCTGTCTCCATCTCGCGACCGTCGCCGGCCACGCGATCGCCAATCTCGAACGGAAACGCGCGCTGCTGTCCGACTCGGTCACCGAACTCGAGATCGAACTCCGCGACGATGACGACCCGCTATCGGCGATCGTCCACGAACTCGACCGTCAACTCGACGTGGCGGCGGTCGTCCCCCGATCGTCGGGCGGGTCGACGGTGTTCTGTACCGTCGCGGACGTCGACGACGACGTAATTCGATCGGCCGTCGACTCCGTTTCCGAACTCGAGTCGGCCCGTCTCGTCGCTGACCGCGGCACTGCATCGATGATCGAGTTCGTCGTCGAGGAGTCGACTATCGCGACGTCACTGGCCGACCACGGCGGCATGCTACGGTCCGTGTTGCCGAGCGACGACCGAACCCGGCTCGTCGTCGATCTCTCGAGTACGGTCGACGTTCGATCGTTCGTGCGCGCGATCGAACGACGACAGGCAGACGCGAGTCTCCTTGCCCGTCGCGAGCGCGATCGATCGGTCCAGCCCGCACGCGCCTTCGACGCCGAACTTCGGAGTCAACTCTCCGAGCGCCAGCTTCGGACCCTCGAGACGGCCTACTACAGCGGCTTCTTCGAGTGGCCCCGTGAGAGCACCGGCGAGGAAGTCGCCGACTCGCTTGGCGTCTCTCAGCCGACGTTCAGTCGACACCTCCGGCTCGCCCAACAGAAGGTCTACGCGTTGCTGTTCGACGAGCGAAACGCGAACAGTCCCGAAACAGCGGAGTAGTCTCTCCTTACCACCCCACTCGTCTCTCTCGGCCGGCTGGTAACCGGGTGTTTCTTCCCGAGTCGAACACTCTCGAAGGAGAATGCATGAATAGATATAGCGCTCGTACGACCACTCGTTTTTCTGTATAGCTGCTACCACCATGTAGTCGCGGTCGAATTCAGTATTCGATGAGCGAGTTCGCGGTAACGAGGAGTTACGACCGGTATCCGCTCGGATGGGGGGTCGACCTGTGAGTATCGAAATCTCCGACTACGAAGGTGAGCGCACCGGGATCCGATCGCAGGCCGACGGCGGCATCGTCACCCAGCTTCGGCTCGATCACGCGTCGCTGTTCCTGCGTCCGACGCTGCGACGTGTCCCCGACGTCACCGTCGAACCCGAGTACTGGACAACGGTCGGAACCGGTCGGACGCTCGTTTTCTGTAGCGTCTACGCTGACTCCTTCGAGAGCTTCGAGACCGCCCTCGAGATCGACCCGACGATCACTGATCCGGTTCTTACGGACCGGTACGCCGACCGGCGCGTCTACCGGGTCGAACTCACGGATTGCGCGGTGACCTTTATCTCAGCTACGGCGGAAGCTGGCGGGCGTCTGCTGGACCTCTCGAGTACCCGTACCGGCTGGCAGCTCCAGTTGCAGTTTCCGAGCCGTGACGATCTCGTCGAGTTCAACGACTACTGTCGCGAGCGAGATATTTCGGTCACGGTCGATCGACTGCGACTCTCCGACGACGAGGACGACTGCGTCGTCGCCCTGACCGAGAAACAGCAGGAACTGCTCGCCGTCGCCCACGAGGAGGGTTACTTCGACGTTCCGAGAGGGATTTCACAGGACGAACTGGCCGACCGACTCGGCGTCTCGAAGTCGGCGGTCTCACAGCGGCTCCGTCGCGCGATCGGCGAGCTCTGTGCGTCGAAGCTGTCTTGATCGGCTGAGCACGCCGGTTTGGATCGCTGTCAGGTTCGTTTTTGACGCCGCTGTCGTCGGACAGCCGTCGCTATTTCGCTGTCGTCGTCGCCATACGCGAGAAAAGTGAAAATCGGTCGCGGAATCCGGACGGGTCGGCCGTCGTCGGTGCCCGTGTCTCGACGGCCGGTGACCCAGCGGTTACTCCTCGTCGTCGTCTTTCATCGCGCCCAGCTGCGAGACGAGTTCGTCGGTGGACGCGTTGGATTCGAAGGAGAGCTGCCCGTCGTGGTCGTTCTCGTGGACGTTGACGGCCTCTACGTCCTCCTCGTCGTCGGCCGTCTGTTGCTGCTGCTCGGATTCGTCGTAGCTACCAAAACCCATACTCATAGTTGAGTAGCCACTGTCAAAGGTGTGCCGGTTCGATTCAGCTCTGTGTATTGACCCCAAATTTCGGCCCGTCGAGGCGTCACTGCCGATCGGACGTCGTTTCCGGATCCCCTCCACGTCGCTTTCGGGTTGCGGTTTCGACCGGAACCGCGGTGTGTTCGGGTGGCGATCGATCGGCCGCCGTCCCGTATAGACGGCTGTCCACCAGCGACAGCCTCACTCCAGTCGGAGATACTGTCGGTCGTACTCGGGTTCGCCCTGGCGCGGGTGAATCGTGATGAACGACTCCGGCGGCAGTTCGGACAGGCGCCTGGGGAGGTCCTCGAGTTCGTCGTGCCAGCCGACGTCGCCACGACGCGGCGAGATGGCGACGATCAGGTCGTCGTCGTCGGTCTCGCGCTCGAGGGTCGGGAGCAGTCGTCCCCAGTCGTCGAGGTCGTCGAACTCGGCGCTTGCGTCTTCCTCGACGAGGCCGAACAGTTGCTCGAACTGGTGGGCCGATCCCTCGACGACGATGACGTTCAACTCCGCGCCCAGGCTCGCGGCGATTCGCTTGACGGTGTGGACGGCCTCGTAGAACCCTTCGTGGTGGTCGACCCCGATCGGGACGACGACGAAGATCCGTCTCGTCGTGTTGATGGGGTGACCCAGCCGGGAGACGAGGACGGGACGCGTGGTCCGTTCGAGGACCTGATCGATGATGCTCCCGAAGATCCGGTGACGGAACGTCGAGCCCGCATCCCACCCCATGAGGATCTTGTCGGCCTCGACCTCGACGCTGCCCTGGACGATGCCGGAGGCGACGTTGTGGTTGACCCGGGTTTCGGTCTCGATGGGTATCTCGGCCGCGCTCCCTTCGGCGGCTAACGCCTCGAGGTCGTCGTTGACTTCGGCGACGTTGGCTTCGGTCGAGCCGCTGCTGTCGGGTTGGACGACCCGCATCAGATGTACCGGGTTCGTTCCCTGACCGCCTTTGATGAGAAACGAGAGTTCCAGCAGTCGCTGCTGGCGTTCGGCGTTGTGTGAGAGCGGCAACAGGACGGTCGGATCTTTCGCGCCCGTCTCGCCCTCGCCGACGTCGCGCTCGAGGGCGAGTTCCGTCGCCGCCCGTTCGGTGACCCACGGACTCGCCAGTGCGGTCACGAGCAACATGAGGACGACGGCATTGAGGATCTCGGCCCCGAACAGACCTGCCTCGAACCCGACGAGGGTGATCGCGAGCGCGGCCGCGGCCTGGCCGATCGAGAGGCCGAAGATGACGTTGCGCTCGTTTGGCGTGTAGTCTTGGATCTCGGCGACGAGCCAGGCCGCACCGGCTTTCGTGACGACCATGACGCCGACGATGAGCGCGGCGACCTGCAGCGTTTCGGGGCCGTCGAAGATGACGCTTGGATCGACGAGCATCCCGACGTGTAACAGGAAGAAGGGGATGAAGAAGGCGTTCCCGACGAATTCGACCCGGTTCATGAGGGTCCCACCCGCGGGGATCAACTGATTCAACGCCAGTCCGGCGACGAACGCACCCAGAATCGGGTCCAGACCGAGGAGTTCTGCGAGGCTGGCGGCGGCGAAGATAGCGACCATCACGAACAGAAACTCGAAGTAGCTCTCCTCGCTGAAACTCTGGAAGAACCACCGTGAGGCCGGCGGGATGACGAACCAGGCGACCCCGAACAGGACGACGAGCGCACCGAAGACCTGAGCGAACAGCCAGCCGGTGAGTTCGCCCTCGACGGCGCCGGTGACGATCGCTAACACGACTAACGCGAGCGTGTCGGTAAAGAGAATCCCGCCGAAGACGGCCGTTACTGCACGGTTTTTCGTCACACCGAGCCGGTTGACGATCGGATACGCCAACAGCGTGTGGGAAGCAAACACTGCCGAGAGCAACAGCGCAGCCCAGATATCGAGTCCCAGAACCGAATGCGTCGCGGCGGTTCCAAGCAGAAACGGGATGAAGAAACTCGCCAGTCCGAACAGGGCCGCGTTCTCGGGGGCCTCCCGGAACCCCTGAATGTCGAGTTCGAGGCCGACGGTAAACAGCAGATAGATCAGTCCGACCTCACCGAGCAGTTCGATCGCATCCGAGTGTTCGACGACCTCGAGTGCGCCCGGACCGATGAGCGCGCCGAAGACGACGATTCCGACGATGCCCGGTTGGCCGAGACGTTTGACCAGCAGCGGTCCGACCAGGAAGATCACCATCGCTAGCGCGAACACGAGTACCGGCTGCTCGAGGGGGACGTCGGGGCCAGTGACGACGAGTGGTGTGATCATCGATCTGATTCGATCCCGGTTCTCTGTCGGTCGTTTATACTGCTGGACAACGCTCGGACTGCCACACAGCAGTCACCGAAGAGAACCCGCCGATCTGGAGCGGCGAACTCTCCCGATCGTTCTATCCGGTAGTATCAGCCGGTGTCGATGCGGTATCGACACCAGCTCCGGCAAACGGTGCAGCTTTTTGCGACTATCTGCTCGGAACAGCGTGATCACTGTCGAAAAGGGAGCGGTGGGGTAATAAAATGTCCGATTCGATGCAATGAATGCGGATATTCGTTCAGTTCGAATTCGAATGCGGTGATGCGAGTGGGCACGCGTTTACAATCAGTATCGGCGAACATCCGAGCCCCCGATTCCGCTCGAAACCGTCGATTTCGACGACGTACCTTTCTTGTTCGATGCTGTATTGGACGTTATATATTGCTGATTGTTCACGTGGAACACGAGTCTCTATTCGGACCGACTGTTTGACTGTCCATACTCTCTGTTCCAGTGAACATACGAATATCTGGTCCGCTGTTTGCTTTACATACTCTGGTTATCGAAGGGTTTTGAACGAACTATCGTTCTCTCCCATCGGTTAATTGTATAAACATCTGGTAATTGGTTTTGAAGCTATGATTATCATCGGACGGAACATCCGGCTAGAGCGGCCACAGACGGTCTATTACCCGATAACTACTGCTCCATAGTCCGTCTATAGTAATGGACGCTGGTGGGCAGGTCTCTATCATGTCCGCACACCGTTTGCCGTCCCGGACAGTCACTACGGCCGAGCAGCTCTCGACGGTCGACTCTCCGCCGACCGTTCGATACCCTGTTGGTGTGAGTCCGCGTTCGACGACCGACGCATCGTATCCGAAACTGACCGTCCCCAAACGATTCGACGGTGGGTGATCGAGCCATGTGTGGAATTATCGGCCGCGTCGGTGACGGAAGCGCCGTCGAGCCGCTGTTAACCGGTCTCGAGAACCTCGAGTACCGTGGCTATGACTCGGCCGGAATCGCCATCCAGAACGGCTCCGGCATCGACGTCGAGAAGCGCTCTGGCAAAGTCGACGAACTGAAAGAATCGATCAACGGGACGCCACTCGAAGGTGAGGTGGGGATCGGTCACACACGTTGGAGCACTCACGGGCCGCCGACCGACGAGAACGCCCATCCACACACCGATGGCACTCGAGACGTCGCCGTCGTTCACAACGGAATCATCGAGAACTACGCCGAACTCAAGTCCTGGCTCGGCAACCGCGGACACGAGTTCACAAGCGACACCGACACCGAGGTTATTCCGCATCTCATCCAGTTCTACCTCGACGAGGGGATGGCAAACGAGGCGGCGTTCCGTCGCGCCATCGACGAACTCGAGGGGAGCTACGCCGTCACGGCGATGCTCTCCGGGGAAGACGTCCTCTATGCTGCCCGACAGGGGTCACCGCTGGTCGTCGGGATGGAAGACGACGAGTACTTCCTTGCCAGTGACGTTCCGGCGTTCCTCGAGTACACCGACAGCGTCGTCTACCTCGAGGACGGCGACGTCGTCATCGTCGACGACGACGGCGTCGAGTTCACCGACCTCGCGGGTAATCCCGTCGTCCGCGAACCCGAGACCGTCGAGTGGGATCCCGAACAGGCCGGGAAGGGTGAGTACGATCACTTCATGCTCAAGGAGATCTACGAGCAGCCGACCGCCCTGGCCCAGGCCCTCGAGGGTCGCATCGATCCGGAGAACGGCCGGATTGCGCTGTCTGACTTCAAACCGGGCACGTTCGCGGACGTCGACAGTGTCCAGTTTATCGCCTGTGGGACCTCGTATCACGCTGCGTTGTACGGTTCGCTGGCGCTGAAACAGGCCGGTGTCGAGTCGACCGCGTTGTTGGCAAACGAATACAGCGTCTCGGCACCGCCGATCGACGACGACACGCTGGTCGTTGCGGTCACCCAAAGCGGTGAGACGGCCGACACGCTGAATGCCCTCCGCTATGCCGACAGCGAGGGTGCGATGACCGTGACGGTCACGAACGTCGTCGGCTCGACGGCCGCCCGTGAGGCCGACGAGGCGTTGTTCATCCGCGCCGGGCCGGAGATCGGCGTCGCCGCGACCAAGACGTTCTCCTCCCAGGCCGTCATGCTCACGCTGTTGGGTCAGCGCATCGCCGCCGACCAGTACGGCGAGATGCCGGCAGACCTCGACGCGCTCCTCCCCGAACTCGACGCGATGCCCGACGCGATCGAGACAGTCCTCGAGGAGACCGACGCCGAGACCGTCGCCGAACGGTACGAGGACAGCCAGTCGTACTTCTTCATCGGCCGCGGTCTGGGGTATTCGGTCGCCCTCGAGGGTGCCCTGAAGTTCAAAGAGATCACCTACGAGCACGCCGAAGGGTTCGCCTCCGGCGAGCTCAAACACGGCCCGCTGGCGCTTGTGACACCCGACACGCCGGTGTTTGCCGTCTTCACCGGCGAAGAAGACGAGAAGACGTTGAAAAACGCCGAGGAGGCCCAGACTCGCGGTGCGCCCGTGATCGCGATCTGTCCCGAGGGACATCGAGCCGTCGATGTCGCAGACGCTCACCTCGAGATCCCCGAGACGGACACCGACCTCGCGGGTCTGCTCGCGAACGTGCAACTGCAACTCGTCTCCTACTACGCGGCGGATCTACTCGACAGACCGATCGACAAGCCCCGTAACCTGGCCAAAAGCGTCACGGTCGAGTAGCTCTCGCTCTCCGTTGTCTTTCCGCTTACTGTAGCATTTGACCATCTGAGAACACGAATCGGCCGATGCGACCGTTGAGTACGAGTCGACGACGCCGTCGGAGCCGAGACCACCCCCATAGTCCCGGATCCAGACGGCATCGTCGGGTGATTCCCACGACCCGCACTCGACGTGTCGGAGCCGTTCTGGAGGGTACTGCCGCGATCGTATCGGATTTGATCGACTCCCTCCAGTCGGTCTAGCGATTCGCCGTGGTATAAAGCTCGTACTTGAGAACGACGGTTTGTTACCGAACCGACGCGTGTCGGTCCGATCGTACAGATCGAACGTGGCCGTTATTGATCCCGTTTGACGACTTCGCTGGACTGAGCCGTCTCACCGGCCGTCAATTTCAGTCCTGGCGGTAGGTTCGCGCCGGCCTCTGTCTCGGCTCCGTCGCCCGCGACGACGCCGAACTCGCGTCGACCAGTCGAGACGCGTTCGCCCTTGACGGTAAACGAGACGTCGGCTTCGTCTTCGCGACAGTTCGCGACGCTCGTTTCGTCCCTGAACTCGACGTTCCGACCGAGGACGCTGTCTCTGACTGACGAGCGATGATCGATCGCCGACCCTCGAGAGATGACGCTATTTTTCACTTCGACACTGTCCCCGATCGTCGCATTTTCTCCGATCACGGTCGCCCCGCGGACGGTGGCGTTTGGA